>PAQV01000032.1 GCA_002709405.1 Paracoccaceae bacterium | reverse complement strand
TTCCGTTCGGGCAAGCTGACGCCCGACTCCGAGATCGCCCAGGGCACCGCGCCGCATACCGTTGGCTTCATTCCCGAACCGGGCGCCAAGACCTTCGCGGACGAAGAGACCAACTGGATGACCCTCATCCCGACAATCTACAACGCCGACACGCTGGGCATCCGCCCCGACCTGATCGGCCGTCCGATCAACAACTGGTCGGAACTGCTGAACCCCGAATTCGCCGGCAAGGCCTCGATCCTCGACGTGTCGTCGATCGGCATCATGGACATGGCCATGGTCTGTGAATCGATGGGCGAGATCTCTTATGGCGACAAGCGCAACATGACCAAGGAGGAGATCGACAAGACCATCGCGATCTTCACCGAGGCCAAGCAGAACGGCCAGTTCCGCGCCTTCTGGAAGACCTTCGACGAATCCGTCAACCTGATGGCCTCGGGCGAAGTCGTCATCCAGTCGATGTGGTCGCCGGCCATCACCGCCGTGCGCAGCCAGGGCATTCCCTGCGTCTACCAGCCGCTGGAAGAGGGCTACCGGTCCTGGGGTGGCGGCATCGGCCTGTCGGCCGCGCTGTCCGGCCTGGAGCTGGAAGCCGCCTACGAATACCTCAACTGGTACCTGTCGGGCTGGGTCGGTGGCTTCCTGATGCGCCAGGGCTATTACTCGGCCGTTCCGGAGACCTCGAAAGAGTTCATGTCGGACGACGAATGGGGCTACTGGTTCGAAGGCAAGCCGGCGGAAGGCGACATCGTCAACCCGCAGGGCGTCACCATGGAAAGCGCCGGCGCTGTCCGCGACGGCGGGTCGTTCTACGACCGCATGGGCTCGGTCGCGTGCTGGAACGCCGTCATGGACGAAAACCAGTACATGGTCCGCAAGTGGAACGAATTCATCGCATCGTGATCCATACATGACCGCATCAGACCATACGGTCGCGAATGGCTCTGTCCCCCCCACCGGGGGGGCGGAGTCCGCCCGGCCGAGCCTCGCCCGCCGCCTTCTGTCCGACGGCTTTACCAGCTGGGCACTTGCCACGCCGGTGACGCTTGTGCTGGCGTTCTTCCTGCTTGCCCCGATCGCCATGATCGTGTCGGTCAGCTTCTGGGGCTCGACCTCGTTTTCGATCTACCCCGATTTCATCTGGGACAATTACGACTACCTGCTGGGCTCGTCGGTCACCTACAAGGTGTTCCTGAAGACCCTGAAATTCGCCTTCATGACCTGGGCCATCACGCTGGTGATCGGCTTTACGGTCGCCTATTACCTGACATTCCACATCCGCAGCCTGACCTGGCAGATCGCCCTGTTCCTGCTGTGCACGATCCCGTTCTGGACCTCGAACATCATCCGGATGATCTCGTGGATCCCGTTTCTGGGCCGCAACGGCATCGCCAACAAGACGCTGATGGATATGGGCATCACCTCCGAGCCGCTGGAATGGCTGCTTTATTCGGAATTCTCGGTGACCCTGGCCTTCGTGCACCTGTACACGCTTTTCATGGTCGTGCCGATCTTCAACACGATGATGCGTATCGACAAATCCCTGATCGAGGCCGCCTATGACGCCGGTGCGTCCGGCGTCCAGATCCTGACCAACGTGATCATTCCGCTGTGCAAGCCGGGGATGATGATCGGGTCGATCTTCGTGGTCACGCTGGTGATGGGCGACTTCATCACCGTGCGCTTCATGTCCGGCAGCCAGATCGCCAACGTCGGCCGCCTGATTTCCAACGACATCGCCCTGCTGGCCTATCCCAGTGCCGCCGCAACCGCCGTGGTCCTGCTGATCACCGTGTTGATCATGGTCGCCGTGATGCTGCGCTTCGTCGACATCCGGAAGGAGCTGTAAGATGAATGAAGGCAAACGCCCCGCCTCGTTCTACGTGCTCACGCTGGTCTTTGCGCTGTTCGTGATCTTCCTTTACGGCCCGACCCTGACCATCGGCATCCTGTCCTTCCAGGGCCCCGAGGGCGGGCTGACCTTCCCCATGCGCGGCGTGTCGACCCATTGGTTCCATGAACTCTTTGCCCAGCAGGCGGTGGGCGACATCTGGGGATCGTTCCGGCGCAGCTTCGTGCTGGGCATGATGGTGATGACCACCACCGTCGTGCTGGCCGTCATGGGCGGCCTGGCGTTCCGCCGCCGGTTCCCCGGCTCGACGGTGCTGTTCTACGTCATCATCGCCTCGCTGGTGATCCCCTCGATCCTGGTGTCGCTTGGCGTCGGCCTGCTGTTCAGCCAGATTCTGGGGTGGGAGGTCCGCTGGACCACCTCCGGTTTCGGAGCCCAGCTGACATGGACCCTGCCCTTCGGCCTGCTGATCATGTTCGCCGTCTTCAACCGGTTCGATCCGTCCTACGAGGAAGCCGCCCGCGACCAGGGGGCCAATCCCTGGCAGGTCTTCCGCTACGTGGTGCTGCCCCTGATCGCGCCGTCGCTGATCGGTGTGGCGCTGTTCGGCTTCACCCTGTCCTACGATGAATTCGCCCGGACCCTGCTGACCTCGGGCAGCCGCAACACGCTGCCGCTGGAAATCTACGGGATGACCACGAACGTCACCACGCCGGTGCTGTATGCCCTGGGCACGCTGACCACGATCTTCTCGTTCCTGGTCATCGGCACCTTCATCGTCATCGCCCTGATCTCGCAAAAGCGGAAGGCCAAGAGAGCCTCGGACGCCGGCAAGGGGATGGTCTAGGCCATGAAGATCACTGTCATCAATCCGAATTCAACGGTGTCGATGACCGACAAGATCGCCGAGGCCGCCCGGGCCGCCGCCCCTCCCGACGTCACGATCGAGGGCCGCACCTGCGCGGGCAGCCCGGCCTCGATCCAAGGCGCCGCCGACGGTGAACTGGCCGCTCCGCACCTGCTGGCCGAGCTGCAGCGCGCCGTGGCTGATGGCGCGCAGGCGGTGATCATCGCCTGTTTCGACGACACCGCCCTGGCCGAGGCCCGCAAGATCACCGATGTTCCGGTCGTGGGCATCGGCGAGGCCGGCTACCACGCCGCGATCCTGATGGGCACCCGGTTCTCGGTCGTCACGACGCTGTCGGTGTCGGTTCCGGTGCTGGAACAGAACCTTGTCGATTACGGCCTTGCCAGCCATTGCCTGAAGGTGCGGGCCTCCGAAGTGCCCGTGCTCGATCTTGAAAAACCCGGTTCGGACGCGCGTGAGAAAATCTCAGGCGAAATCGCCCGCGCAATCGAAGAGGATGCGGCCGAAGCCATCGTGCTGGGCTGCGCCGGCATGGCGGACCTCGCCGCCGACCTCACCCGGACCCACGGAATACCCGTCATCGACGGGGTTGCGGCCGCGACGGGCCTTGCCCGCACATTGATCGGCCTCACCGCCTGAAAGGAAAGACCAATGCCACGTTACGTGATGACCGCCTCGGCCCAGATGGGCCCGATCTCGAAATCCGAGACCCGCAAGGACACGGTCAAGCGCCTGCTCGAGATGATGCGCGAGGCCAAGGGCCGCGGCTGTGAACTCGTCGTCTTCACCGAGCTCGCGCTCACCACCTTCTTCCCCCGCTGGGTGATCGAGGACGAGGCTGAACTGGACGCCTATTACGAAACCGAGATGCCAAGCGCCGAGACCATGCCGCTTTTCGAGGAATCGAAGAAGCTGGGGATCGGGTTCTACCTGGGCTACGCCGAGCTGGTCATCGAGAACGGCGTCAAGCGGCGCTACAACACGGCGATCCTGGTCGACCAGACCGGCACGATCATCGGCAAGTACCGCAAGGTCCACCTGCCCGGCCATTCCGAACCGCAGGCCGAGCGCGACTTCCAGCACCTGGAAAAGGCCTATTTCGAACCGGGCGACCTGGGCTTCCCGGTCTATCGCGGGTTTGGTGGGGTCATGGGCATGGCCATCTGCAACGACCGGCGCTGGCCCGAAACCTACCGCGTCATGGGCCTGCAGGGCGTCGATATGGTCATGCTGGGCTACAACACGCCCATCCTGCACAGCGGTTGCCATGAGATGGACGCGCTGACCAACTTCCACAACCACCTGTCGATGCAGGCCGGGGCCTACCAGAACGGCACCTGGGTCGTGGGCACAGCCAAGTGCGGCAACGAGGAAGGCTCGGTCATGGGCGGCCAGTCGGCGATCATCGCGCCCTCGGGCGAGATCGTCGCGCAATCCTTCACCATGGAGGACGAGGTGATCACCGCGAAATGTGACCTCGACGCGGGCAACATCTACCGCGAGACGGTGTTCAACTTTGAAATCCACCGCCGCACCGAACATTATGGCATGATCGTCGACCGCACGGGCGCCGCCCTTCCGGCCGCCGAATAAACCGCCGACACGACCGGAGACACTCCCATGCCCAAGAAAATCATGTGCGCCTTCGGCACCGACATCGACTCGGTTGCCGGGTGGATCGGCTCCTATGGCGGCGGCGACAGCCCCTCGGACATCCAGCGCGGCATCTTCGCGACCGAGGTCGGCATCCCGCGCCTGTTGCGCCTGTTCAAGAAATACGACCTGCAAACGACCTTCTTCATCCCCGGCCATTCGCTGGAAACCTTCCCCGACCAGATGAAGATGATCGTCGATGCCGGCCACGAGGTCGGCGCGCACGGCTATAGCCACGAAAACCCGGTGGCCATGACGCCCACCCAGGAAGAGGACGTTCTGGTCAAGTCGATCGAGCTGATCGAGGGCCTGACCGGCAAGGCGCCCCGCGGCTATGTCGCCCCCTGGTGGGAGATGTCGAACGTCACCGCGGCGCTGCTGGCCAAGCACGGTTTTTCCTATGATCACAGCCAGATGTACCGCGACTTTCAACCATTTTACGCCCGCGTGGGCGATGAATGGACGGTGATCGACTACACCAAGGAAGCCGCCCACTGGATGAAGCCTCTGACCCACGGCAAAGAGGTCGACCTGGTCGACATCGCGGCCAACTGGTACACCGACGACCTGCCGCCGATGATGTTCATCAAGAAGTCGCCCAACAGCCACGGATTTGTCAGCCCGCGCGACATCGAACAGATGTGGAAGGACCAGTTCGACTGGGTCTATCGCGAAATGGACTACGCGGTCTTCGCCTTCACCATCCACCCCGATGTCTCGGGCCGGCCGCAGGTACTGATGATGCTGGAACGGCTGATCGAGTACATGAACGGCCATGAGGGCGTCGAATGGATGACCTTCGAGGACATCGCCGCCGACTTCCGCACCCGCTTCCCCTTCGACGGAGACAAGCGACCCGAGGTCATCTGATGTGCTCGTCCTGCGGGTTCCCCTCGGCACCCGGTCACTGGACCGAGGCCGGGGCTCCCACACCCGGCGACCGCATGCGCGCCCGCTTCCGGCGGGCGCAGGCGGCGTCGGTCCTGTTGACGGCCTATGGTCTGACAGCCCGCGACGATGGCGCGGTGCCCGGGGTGCAATTGTCCTCGGCCACCGGGGCCACGCAAATCGTGCCGGATTTCGACAAGGTCTGGGCCGAGGCCGCGCGCATGGTGGGCACGCCCATAGACCCGCTTGGCGACCGGTTCCTCGGTGACGCCTGAAACCGGCGCAGACCGGCTGAAACTGGTGATTGTCGGCGGCTACCTGGGCGCCGGCAAGTCGACCTGGCTGCGCCACCAGTTGCATGTCGGCGCGTTTTCCAACCCGCATCTTGTCATCAACGAAGCGGCCGAACTGGCGGTGGACGATGCCATCTTCGGCACGGACACTCCTGCCACCTTGCTGGCAGGAGGCTGCGCCTGTTGCGCCGGCCGGTCCGAGTTCCTGACAGCCCTGCGTCAGTTGTGCGACCGGCGCAGCGGTCCCGTGGGCGCCCGCGGCCGGACGGACCTGGCGGTTCTGGAAACCAGCGGGCTGGCCGATCCCGCGGCCATTGCCCAGGCCATCCAGTCCGATCCGATGCTGCCCTTCCACGTGACGCTGGCCGAAACCATCGTGCTGGTGGATGCCCAGAACGCCGCCGCGCAACTGGCCGCGGAACCGCTCAGCCGCGCCCAGATCGAGGCCGCGGACCGGCTTGTGCTGACCAAGACCGACCTGGCCCCAGCCGGGGACACCGCTCGCCTGATTGCCACGCTCAGCCGGCTGAACCCCGGTGCGGTGATCTCTGCCGATATTCGCGGCGTGGCCGCCACCCTGCCCGACCATCCCGATGCTGACCCGCTGCCGCTGGCCGACAATGCCGCCGCCCCGATCGCGCCCATTCAGATCACCCTGCCCGAGGGGCTGGACTGGTCGGCCTTCGCGGTCTGGCTGTCGGCCCTGCTGACGGCCCATGGCGACGACATCGTCCGCGTGAAGGGCACCGTGCGGACCCCCGCCGGGCGTCTGCTGCTGCAGGGGATCCGCACCCATGTTCAGCCGCCCGAAATCCTGCCCGCCAGCGACCTTGCCCGCGACGGCACCATCGTGCTGATCGGCCGCAATATGGACGCCCACCGCATCACCCGATCGCTGGCGCGCTTCGCCGCCCGGCTTTTGTGATCACAAGCGATGGACCAAGGCCGAAAAAGGCGCGGCATTCCCGCGCAATCGGCCGCTTCGTCCCCCTGAGATCGCCAACATCGCCCGCTTCACATTGATAATGCAGATCACCGGCGATAAGAGCGGGGCGAAGACAGACCGGAATACACCCCATGGCAGGCACTCCGCCGGACGCGGACACTGGCACGCCAGGGGGACCAGCCACCCGAAGTTGAAAAAAGGGAACTGAACATGGCCGACGATACCTTCCCGGATATTGTGTATACCACGGTAGACGAAGCCCCGGAGCTCGCCAGCGCCTCGCTCCTGCCCATTATCCAGGCCTTCGCCAAGCCCGCCGGTGTGACATTCGGCACCCGCGACATCTCGCTTGCCGGGCGGATCATCGCCACCTTCCCCGACTACCTGACCGACGATCAGAAGATCTCGGACGACCTGGCAGCCCTTGGCGAATGGGTGAAGACGCCCGAGGCCAACGTAATCAAGCTGCCCAACATCTCGGCCTCGGTGCCGCAGCTGGTGGCCGCGGTCAAAGAGCTGCAATCGCAAGGCTACGCCCTGCCCGATTACCCCGAAGAGCCCGCGACCGACGAAGAAAAAGACGTCCGCGCCCGCTATGACACCATCAAGGGCTCGGCCGTGAACCCGGTCCTGCGCGAAGGCAACTCGGACCGCCGGGCCGCGATCGCGGTGAAGAAATTCGCCCAGTCCAACCCGCACCGCATGGGTGAGTGGACGGCAGACAGCAAGACCCGCGTGGCGGCCATGTCGGGCGACGACTTCTTCTCGAACGAGGTGTCGGCCACCCTGGGCAGTGCTGCGACCGCCAAGATCGTACTGACCACCAAGTCTGGCGAGGAAATCGTGCTGAAAGAGGGCGTGTCCTACCCCGCCGGCACCGTTGTCGACGCCACGTTCATGTCGGCCAAGGCACTGGATTCGTTCCTGGAGGCGGAAATCGAAAAGACCAAGGCCGAAGGCGTGCTGTTCTCGCTGCACATGAAGGCCACGATGATGAAGGTGTCCGACCCGATCATCTTCGGCCATGCGGTCAAGGCCTGGCTGAAGCCGGTGTTTGAACAATACGGCGACAAGATGAAGGCCCTGGGCGTGAACCCGAACTCGGGCCTGGGCGACCTGCTGGCCCGCGTCAAGGACGATGCCGAGATCATGGCCGCCATCGAGGCCGTGACCGCCGAGCGTCCGCCGATGTACATGGTGAATTCCGACAAGGGCATCACCAACCTGCACGTGCCGTCGGACGTGATCATCGACGCCTCGATGCCCGCGCTGATCCGCGGCGGCGGCAAGGGCTGGGGCCCGTCGGGCGAGGAAGCCGACACCAACTGCGTGATCCCGGACAATTCCTACGCGCCGGTCTATGACGCGACGATCGAGTTCTTCAAGGCCAACGGCAAGCTGAACCCGGCCACCGCCGGCACCGTTCAGAACATCGGCCTGATGGCGCAGAAGGCCGAGGAATACGGCTCGCATCCGACGACCTTCGAGATCCCGGAAGACGGCACCGTGACCATGGTGCTGGACGACGGCACCGTGCTGCACAGCCATACCGTCGAAGCGGGCGACATCTGGCGCTCGGCCTCGGCCCGCAAGGCACCGATCGAGGACTGGGTGAACCTGGCGATCGAGCGTCAGAAGGACACGGGCTTCCGTGCGATCTTCTGGCTGGACGCGAACCGGGCGCATGATGCCGAGCTGATCAAGTACGTGACCCCGATCCTGGAGTCCGCGGGCGTGGCCGATAAGTTCGAGATCATGGCCCCGCGCGAAGCAACCATCGCCTCGCTGGAGACGATCACCAAGGGCGAGAGCACCATCGCGATCACCGGCAACGTGCTGCGCGACTACCTGACCGACCTGTTCCCGATCCTGGAACTGGCGACCTCGGCCAAGATGCTGTCGATCGTGAAACTGATGCAGGGCGGCGGTCTGTTCGAAACCGGCGCCGGCGGCTCGGCGCCCAAGCACGTGCAACAGCTGGTGGAAGAGAACCACCTGCGCTGGGATTCGCTGGGCGAATTCTGTGCCCTGGGTGAAAGCCTGAAGTTCCTGGCCTCGGCCAAGAACAATGCCAAGGCCAAGGTGCTGGGCGAGGCCGTCGACGTGGCCACGCAGGGCATCCTGGACGACAACCGGTCTCCGAGCCGGAAGGTCGGCGAGCCGGACAACCGCGACAGCCATTACTGGTTCGCGCGCTACTGGGCCGAAGCGCTGGCGGCACAAGGGGACGATGCAGAGCTCGCCGCCCATTTCGCGCCGATCGCCGAAGCCCTGGCGGCCAAGGAAGCCGAGATCACGGGCGAGCTGGCCGCCGCGCAAGGCAAGCCTGCTGACCTGGGCGGTTATTACCATGGCGATGCGGCCAAAACCGCGGCCGTGATGCGCCCAAGCGCTGCGCTGAACGCGATCCTCGGCTGAAGCTGAACGACCTGTTTGCGAGGGCCGTCCGGGTGAAACTGGGCGGCCCTTTGCGTTTGCCGTGCGCGGGCCGTGAGGTCGGGCCGGGGTATTTGGGAAGAGAAAGAAGCAACAGGGCGGTCCAAGCTCGTAGCGCTGCGCGGTTTTACCCGTGCAGCGTCTAGGGCCCAGGCTTGGCGGCGGCCTAGCAGATACGGGGCAGTTGTTCTCCGACCAGCATGTCAACGATCCGGGCTCCGCCGAAGAGCGTCCGCATGGTGACCCGCGGCGGACCGTCGAACGCCCGACCGATGATGGTGGCGCCTTGCCCGGCCTCGGTCGCGCGCATGGCTTGCAAGGCGGCGTCGGCTTCTGCTTCGGGGACGAACAGGACCAGGGTGCCTTCGTTGGCCAGGTAAAGCGGATCCAGGCCGAGGATTTCGCACATGCCCTTGACCTCTTTGCGCAGCGGCAAGGCGGTTTCGTCAATCTCGATGGACAGGTTCGCGGCCTCGGCCATTTCGTTGAGGCTGGAGGCGAGACCGCCCCGGGTGGCGTCGCGGGCGGCGCGCGTATTGGGGGCGGCGGCGAGGACCGTTTCCATCAGGTGGCCCAGCCCCTTGCAGTCGGATACGATGTCGCCGGACAGGGCCATTTCGCCGCGCGCGGCCAGGATTGCGGCACCGTGATCGCCCAACACGCCGTTGACAATGACCACGTCATTGGGCCGGATCCGGGCTGCCGCCAGGTCTCGGCCCGGAGGGATGACACCGACGCCGGAGGTCGTCACGAAGAGCGTGTCGGCCATGCCTCGGCCGACGACCTTGGTGTCTCCTGTCACGATCCTGACACCGGCCTTTTCGGCCTCGGCCTGCATCGAGGCCACGACGCGGCGCAACAGCGCGATGTCGGTGCCTTCCTCGATGATGAAGGCCGCGGACAGCCATAGCGGTCTGGCCCCGCCCACGGCGAGGTCATTGACGGTGCCGCAGACGGCGATCTTGCCGATGTCTCCGCCCGGGAACTCCACCGGGTCGACAACGAAACTGTCGGTGGTCATGGCCAGCCGGGCCCCCGGTTCGGACAGCGCGGCATGGGTCAGGCGGGCCTGATCTTCCATCGCATCCGGTTGGAAAACGGAGGTGAACACGCTGTCGATCAGGTCCCGCATGGCGGTGCCTCCACCGCCGTGAGCCAGGGTGACACGGTCGGCCACGGGTTTTGTGATCACATTCATTCGGCGGCCTCCACGGCGCGGTGTCCACCGTATTGGTAATAGGCGGCGCAGGCGCCTTCAGAACTGACCATGAGCGCCCCGAGGGGCATTTCGGGCGTGCATCCCCGGCCGAATTGCGGACAGTCGACGGGCTTGATCCGGCCGGACATCACCTGGCCGCAGGCGCAGCCTTCGGGATCGGGCACGCGGCGGAGCTGATCGGCGCCATAGCCAACAGAGAATTTCTGTTCTGCATCAAATGATTGGTAGGCGTTCCTGATCTTAAGCCCGCTGGCGTCGATTTCACCCAAGCCTCGCCATTCGAAGGTTGGACGCCGTTCGTAGACATCGGCAATGGCGGCCAGGCTGACCGGGTTGCCATCTTCCGGAACCACGCGGGCATATTGGTTTTCCACCTCGGCGCGTCCGTCCCTGATCTGTTCCAGCACCATGGCCACCGATTGCAGCAGATCAAGCGGTTCGAACCCCGCGACAACGATCGGTTTGCCGTAGTCGCGGGCGATGAAATCATAGGGATGCGTGCCGATCACCATCGAGACATGTCCCGGCCCGACAAACCCGTCCAGCATCATGTGGGGGTCGTCCAGGAGCACGCGCAGCGGTTCGGGCACCGTGATGTGGTTGCAAAACACACTGAAATTGGGAAGGTTTTCCCGGGCTGCCTGTTGGATCGACAAAGCGGTCGAGGGGGTTGTCGTTTCAAACCCCAGGCCGAAAAAGACGACCTCGCGGTCGGGATTGCGCCGGGCCAGGTCCAGAGCGTCGAGGGGCGAATAGACCATGCGGATATCGGCGCCCTCGGCCTTGGCCTGCAGCAGCGATTTGCGGGTGCCGGGCACGCGCATGGCGTCACCGAAGGTGGTAAAGATGACCTCGGGGCGCTCGGCAATCTCGATGCATTCATCCACCCGGGACCGGGGCAGGACGCAGACCGGACACCCCGGGCCATGAATGAATTCGATGCCAGGCGGGGTCAGCCTGTCCAAGCCGTAGCGGAAGATCGCATGGGTGTGGCCTCCACAGATCTCCATGATATGCAAGGGCTTTTCTGCTGTCGCCCCGATCTCGGCGACCAGCCGCGCGATGCGGTCCAGCTGGATCCGTGCCGCTGTCGGGTCGCGGAATTCCTCGGCATATTTCATTGCGCCCCCTCCAGAGCCGACGTCCCGGCAGCCATTGCCTCCAGGGTTTCCTGCGCCTCGCCCAGGTCGTGAAGCGCCTCGAGCGTCCTGGCTGCTTCGTCTTCATCGATCAGGCTCATGGCAAAGCCTACATGGATCAGGGTCCAGAAGCCGATCAGGTCGGCCAGATCCTTCGTCGCGATACAGGCAACGTTCACCTCGCGCCGGATACCGGACACCTCGGCCATGGCCATCTGCCGCGTCTCGTCGGTTATGGCCACGATCTGACCAGGAATTCCCAGGCACATGGCTTATGTCTCCTCGCTTGCATCGATGCGGCTTTTCGATGGTATTTCAATATTATATCGCTCGATCTTCGCGCGAAGTCCGACGCGGCTGAGCCCAAGTTCAGAGGCCGCGCGGCTCTTGTTCCATTTCAGGCGCGTCAGGGTTTCCCGCAGGATGCGCATCTCGATTTCCTCCACCCGATCTTTCAACGTCCCGCCGGCTGTCAGGATCGAGTCAAGAGCCACATCGGGTCCCCGCCGTCCCGGACCCGCCTGCAGGATGTGGCGCGAGATCAACTCGGGTCCCAGCACCGGGTCCTGCGAGAAGATCAGCATGCGCGTGACCTCGTTTGCCAACTCGCGCAGGTTGCCCGGCCATTCGTAGCCCTGCAGAAAGGCGTTGGCGTCGTCCGACAGGCCATGCACTGGCTTGCCGTGGCGCGCCGCGGCGTCCAGCAGCAGTTCGTCGGCCAGCAAGGGGATGTCGCCGGCACGGTCTTTCAACGGCGGGACGGCCAGTTGCACGGTCGAGACCGCGTGGTACAGATCTGACCGGAACCGGTCTTCGGCCACCTCCTGCCGCAGGTCGCAATGCGCGCCGGCCACAAGCCGAAGATCGACCCGCTGTTCTTCATGACCGCCCAAGGGACGAAACACGCCCTCGGTCGCGACACGTAGCAATGCCAGTTGAAGACGCTGAGATAAGCCGCAGATTCCATTTATGAAAAGCGTTCCGCGGTCAGCTTTCTGGATCAGCCCGACCTTGTTGTTCTGAGCCCCGGGCACTGCACCGCGGCGGGCGCCGAACAGCTCGATTTCGAGGATGTCGTCATCCACGCCCAGGCAGTCGATCTGGTGAAACGGACGGTCGGCCCGCAGCGACGCATAATGCATGGCCCGGGCCATGTCGCCCTTGCCGGTGCCCTGGGCCCCGGTGATCAGGACCGGCACGTCGAAGCTGGCGATCTGGCGGGCCTGGGCGATCACGCTGTTCAGGGGCGAGTTGGGCGCGCGCAGCACCTTTTCAAAGCCAAGGCCTTCACGCAGCGACCGGCGCTGTTCCTCTAGCCGCGCTTCGACATTGCGGGCCAGGTAGCGCATTTCCAGCGACAGCCGGTCATGGTCCCGGTTCAGCCGGAACAGGTCGCAGGCGTTCTTGGCCGTCATCACCAGGTGGTCGGGATGCCAGGGCTTGGTGACGAACTGGTAAATCCCGGCCTCGTTGATGGCCGCGATCATGTGGTTGGTTTCGGTGTAGCCGGTGATGATGATGCGGATCGCCTCGGGCCAGCGGTCGCGCACGAGGGTCAGGAACTCGACCCCGGATCGGCCGGGCATCCTGTGATCACAAAACACGACCTGGACGAAATGCTCTTCCATCAGCGCCTCGGCCTCATCGGCATTCGCGGCGGTCAGGCAGTCGAAATCATCCTCCAGCGCCATGCGCATGGCGGCGAGCGAATGGTCCTCGTCATCGACCAGCAAAACGGTGGGCAGCGTGTCTTCTGCCATGAGATCGCCTCTCACTCTGCCGCCTGTCCCTGGCGTTTCCCGGCGCGGGCGGCGTTCAGCCAGCCGATCCAGGCCTCCATCCCTTCGCCGGTGCGCGCGGACAGGCGCAGGATGTCGATCGTCGGATTGACCCGGCGCAGATTGGCTTCATACAGGTCCAGGTCCACGTCGCAATGTGGCGCAAGGTCGGTCTTGTTCAGGATCGCAAGCCGCGAGGCCGTGAACATGTCGGGGTATTTCAAGGGCTTATCCTCGCCCTCTGTCACCGATAGGATCGCGACCTTGGCGTCTTCGCCCAGGTCGAACCCAGCCGGGCAGACCAGGTTGCCAACGTTTTCGATGAACAGGAAGCTGGCGGGCAAAAGGCGCAGGTGATCCATGGCGTGGCCCACCATGTGGCCGTCCAGGTGGCAGCCCTTGCCGGTGTTGACCTGGCAGGCCTGAGCGCCGGTCGCCCGGATCCGGGCGGCGTCGTTGTCGGTCTGCTGGTCGCCCTCGATCACGGCCAGCGGTTCGTCGCCCAGCATCTCGATCGTACGGCACAAGAGCGTCGTCTTGCCCGATCCCGGCGAGGACACCAGGTTGATGGCCAGCGCGCCCAGATCCGCCAGCGCAGCCCGGTTGGCCATGGCATAGCGGTCGTTCTTGGCGAGGATGTCCGTTTCGATCTCGATCAGGCGCGTCTGGCTCATGCCGGCGACCTCGACGCCCGCCGGGCCCTGACCGAAGTGCAGATCGCCGTGATGGTGGTGGTGATGATGATGACCATGATCGTGGTCATGGTGATGGGCATGGCCGTCGACCTGGCCCGTTCCGCAGCCGCACACGTTACACATCAGATCACCTCCAGGTCCTTGATTCTCATTTCGTCTCCTGCCACCGGCACCAGCCGGCCGCCGCCGCAGGACGGGCACGGATCCAGCCGGTCGGCGATTTCGACCTCGTTCATGCAGTCGAAACAGGTCGCCCGCCCGGGCAGGTCCAGCATTTCCAGTTCGGCCCCTTCGGCCACGCTGCCGCGCATCACCACGTCGAAGGCAAAGGCCAGTGCGTGCTTTTCGACACCGGAGAACCGGCCGATTTCAAGGCGCACCCGTTTGACCCGCGATATGGAATGCACGCGAGCCTGGTCTTGCAGCACGTCGCGAATGCCTTCGCATAGTGACATTTCATGCATCGGGGGCCTCGCAGATGGTGACGGGCCGGCACGGGTCCAGGATATCGCAGACCAGGTCGGCGTGGGCGATGCCCGAGGGCGGCAGGCTGGCCAGGACATGTTCCATGATACCTCCGGGCGCCATGAGATGATCGGTGGGCGTGACCCTGCGGAACTCTGACAGGCAGCCGTCACGCACCCCGGCCGAGACAGTATAAAGCCCGCGCGCCGCCGGCACCACGGCAAAGCCCGGTGTGGCGATCGGGGCCGGCAGGCGGTCCTCCAGGCACAGCTCCAGGTCCAGGGCCCGGGCGATCACGCGCCACAGCGGCCCGCGGCCCAAGGTCTTTTCCACGTGGCGCATCACGGGATGGGACAGGTGCCGCAAGGCCACCGAGTTCTCGACGGCGGCCAGCCGGCCAAAATCCCCATTGGGCGGAGGCAGGACCGGACAGGTGGCCTCGCCCGGCCCAAAGGTGTCGCGCAGCGTGCGCAGCATGGGCGCGATGCCATGCGGAGACATCAGGAACGCGGTCAGCGCTTTGGGCGTGGCCGGGAAGCACTCGGCGGGTCCGAACAACTCGGCGCGCAGGCGGTCCGGGTCATGCCGGGTGAAGGGAACCGGATCCAGCCCCAGGTGACGGGGCAGGATCAGAGCCAGGCGCAGCAGGTGTTCGCGCAGGA
Organism: Paracoccaceae bacterium; assembly: GCA_002709405.1. GTDB lineage: Bacteria > Pseudomonadota > Alphaproteobacteria > Rhodobacterales > Rhodobacteraceae > Marinibacterium. The sequence continues at coordinate 6,157 of PAQV01000032.1, read as the reverse complement.
TCTCGTCGGTGAGGGTCGCCGGGTCGCCCGGGCGGGTGTCCTGCCCCAGCGCAAGCCGCAGGGCCATGGTCTGCGCGGCCTGGCACAGGTTGAAGACACGGGGCAGCAGATCCAGGGCGACCTCGATCGGCTGTCCGACCACCAGACGGTCCACCGGTGGCTGCGCCGCGTCGGTGGCCGTCAGCCGGGGACCGTTCAGAGGGATCTGCATACCCATCAGATCAGGCCTCGTCCCTGGGGGCGTCGGCCGGATCGGGCTGCGCGTCGGACAAGCCGCCGGTGATCAGCTGACGGCGCGAGGGGACTGTATCGGCCGGCGCGGCCCCGGCGTCGGCTTCCGCTTCGGCGGCTTCAGCAGCTTCGGCTTCGGCCTGGGCGGCCAGCTCTGCCTCGCGGGCGGCGCGGATCTCGTCAGAGCGGTCTGTCTCGGCCCGGTTGGCCTCGTCGAACAGGGCCACCATGACGGCCTCGGCGACCTCGATGGCCTGGGCCTGGGTCTTGAAGTCGTTCATCGGCGAGAACAGCGAGCACGCCTTGTAGCCACCGATCACCGGGCGGGTGTTGTGGATGAATTCGTAGTCCCCCGACGGGAAGGCCATGATCTCTTTCTGGCCGGCCCGCAGATCGGACCAGTCCTCGCCCGGGCTGGGCAATTGCACGAGGTTCATGAACCAGGGCGAAATCAGCACGCCCAGCGGGCGCCCGCCATGCACGCCCCAGCCGGCGGCCTGGACCTGCAGCAGGTTGTTCACGATCGGCACGTCGCGCATCTTGGCGTGCCAGACCTCGGTGAACTCGGTGACCAGCTTGGCCGTCAGCCCCGACAACAACGCGGCTTCCGCAGCGGCGTCCGAGCCGGGATCGTCGTGGACCAGGAACTGTTCCTTGGGGGCCGAGCAATTCGGGCAGGACCAGTCGTCGGGCAGCGCCAGGAAGGGCGTGCCGGGGTCGATCTGGCGGGTGTCGTCGCCTTCGGCCGGATCGTAGGGCGTCCAGCAGACCTTGCATTCCATGACCGCCGCGGCCGAGATCTTGGCCGAGGTGCCCAGGTAAGAGCCTTCGAAGGTGGTCATCGCAGGGCCTCCAGCACTTCGGTGATGCGCTCGCCGCTGTCGACCAGGTCCTCGGGCGCGGCCAGCGCGACCTCGGGCATGTCGGTGACCTCGAACGTGTCCAGGATCAGCGTGTCCATCGAGTTGAAGAACTGCACGCGCCAGACATGGGCCAGCCCGGTGGCGGTGATCCGGCAATTGCCATAGCCGCGCGACAGGATGGTGACCGCGCCCTGCCCCAGCGCGCTGTCCATCCACAGCAGGTCGGGTTCCGTGTGGGGCAGCAGGGTGAGGTTGATGACGTGGACCTCGTCCCCGTTCCGGTAGCCGGCGGACTTATCGAAAAGCTCCACCAGCAGCGCCGGGGCATTGACCACGCCGGCCGGTTTCGGCGCCGCCAGGCCAAGCGCGGGCTTGCGGGCGGTGAAGGCGCGTGTGTAGGCCAGCGCGGGCACCGGGCCGATCTCGATCCGGTCGAGTTCATGCCCGCTGAGCACCCAGACCCCGGCAAAGACGCTTTCCTGGGCGGCAATGGCCGGGATGCCTTCCATGCGGACCGACACCTCGCCATGGCCCATGGTTTCGGCGATCAGCTGGCGGTTGGGCGCATCCAGCCCGGCCAGGTCGAACTCGGCCCCTTCGCCGGTCTCGCCACAACGGATGGCCGCAGCCGAGACCTTTTCCAGCAGGCTGAGCGCCGGGGCAAGGCTGTCGTCGATGTCGACATAAGGCACATGGGCGGAATAGGCGCGCATGTCCTGGGGCAAGGCCACGTATTGCAGCTCCTGGCCGTCTTCCTCGGCGGGTTGCGATCCGGGGCCATAGCCCGTGGGGGGCAGGTGAAAATTGCTGACCATGTCGGGCTCCTTCAGGCGGCGGGTTGAGCGAGGATCTGGGTGATGCGCACGACGTAATCGTCCCAGTCGCGCACGCGGGGGATGCCCGCCAGGAACTGGCCGCCCCGGTAGAACAGGATCGAGGGCGTCTTGTGCACCTTGGTGGCCTCTTTCAGGGTCGATTCCGTGGGGCCGTCGCAGATTGCGCAGTCGAAGGCGCCCTGGAAGGCCATCTTCAGTTCCGGCAGGATCACCGCCACGTCGGGCGTTTCCAGGTTCCGGGCCGCGTCTCCGGGCACGAAGATCGCATGAACGCCGGGACGGCCGGTGAATTCGGCGACGTCATGGGCGTTGGTCAGCATGGGCCAGCCGAACTCGTCGGTCAGGCGGGCGATAAGCGGGTGCAGGGTCAGTGTCGTCATGGCTAAGGTCGTCTCCGGTTCCGGGTCAGGCCGTGTGTTTTCCGGCGGCACGGGCCGCTTCAAGATGGGGCGGAAGGCTGGGCGCGCGGGCCTCGATATCGGCAAAGGCATCGCCCGCGTCGCCCCCCGTCATGATCGACCGCAGGGCCTGCAGCGCCGCCGCGATGCGCGCCGCCTCCTCGGCCGAGATCACCTCGCGGGCGGTGCCCAGGAAGGTCAGCACCCAGGTGCCGGGATCCAGCGGGCCGGTCAGCGACAGGTCGATCAGCGCCTCGGTCTCGCCATCGCTGGCCCGCGCGGCGATGCCGTCGACGGACAGGATCCGCATGGGAAGGCCAACGCACATGTCAGGCGCTTTCGGGGAAGAAGCGGTCGTCGCCGGTGCGGCAGGCCTTGTCCTCGTCGGGGCGGCCGCCCTCGTAGGCATCGCGGCGGATCGAGACATCGGCCAGCAGCGACAGGTCCCCCTGCCCCGGCGTCGGCCGCACGCCCCAGGCCGCCAGGTGCCCCAGCGCGATTTCGATGGCCGCACCGATCTGGCCGGCCACGATCGGGCGCAGGCCTCCGCCGTAGTCTTCCAGCTCTTCCGGCTGGCAGCCGATCAGCAGCAGCTGCTCGGGGCAGTAGCCCATCAGCTGGGCCGTGGCGATAACCTCCTGGAAGCCGGTCTGGTGCAGCGACATCTTCTTGGCGCCAAGAAAGGCCGGCACCTCGTCGCCCTCGACGATCTTCATCGTGCCCGGGGCCAGCCCGTAATCGACCGCATCGAAGACGACCAGGATGTCGGCCTCTTCGAGGAACGGCAGCAGGTACAACCCCTGCGTTCCCCCGTCCAGCAGCCGCACATTGTCGGGAAAGACGAACTGGTGGGCCAGCTGTTCAACGCAGCGCACACCAAATCCCTCATCGGCCCAGAGCACGTTTCCGATGCCCAGAACCAGTATATTCGACGCCATAGACCTGCCCTCCCGGTGGGTCCCCTCTGGTCACGAGGTTTCCGAATTCTTGAGTGAATGAAACTATGCGCAAGCCCGGCATACCTTGGAACACCTTTTTTAACCTTGCGCGGTAAGTGTGCAAATCACTGAAAGAAATGAACTTTCCAGCCAGGCGCGTCACCATGGCGCATGGAAGATGAAAGGTTACTTGCCACCTCCCGTCACGAATGGACGAAGATCATCCAATGAAAAAGGCGAGCTTTCGCCCGCCTTCTTCGCTGCCGTGAGTGGCAAGTGACTTTCTACCCCCAGGTCTATTCCGGCCGGTCGTCCTTGAACGTGCGATGGCCCGAGATCATGGTCGACACCATCGACTGCCGGCTCATGATGTCTTCGCGGATCGCCACGTAGATGTGGATGATCATGAAGATGACTATGAACCACATGCCCAGGTGATGGATGGAATGGATCACCTGGCTGTTGCCCCCGAAGAGGACGAAGACCCAGCCCAGCAGCTTGTACAGCAGGCTGTCATGGCCCAGGCCCTCGGAATAAAGCGCCAGCCCGGTGATGATCATGAAGCTTAAGCCCAGCGTCATGAACAGGAACATCGCCGCCTGGGCCAGGGGGTTGTGGCCCACGTATTTCTTGGGCTCGCTTTCCAGGAACAGGTACCAGCGGATTTCGAAGAACAGCTCGGCCCACCAATGCTTGTTGAAGATCGGCAGGTAGAACAATTGCCGGGCATGGTGGTTGCCCACGAAGGCCCAGTAGATCCGCCCGAAAAAGCCCACGGTCAGGATCAGCCCGGCCGCGAAATGGGCAAAGCGGGTGTAGCCGAAGACGAACTGGTAGGTCGCCTCGCCCACCTGCATCGACGGGAACGGGCTGCCGATGAACCAGCCGGTGACGCACAGCGTCAGGATGCAGGCGGCGTTGATCCAGTGCCACAGGCGCACCGGCGCCTCGTAGACATAGACCGAGGTGCGCTTGCGGATGCTTTCAAGATCCTGGGCCGTGGCATCGCCGGTCAGCCGCGCCGTGGGCAGGACATCCACGCCCGGCTTGGGGGCGTGGATCGTCTGTTCGGCGTCAGCCATGGCTGATCCCCCCGTAGCGGCGGAAGACCCCGGCCAGGACGGCCAGCACGATCACGCAGCCCGCCACGACCGGCCCCGCCGGCCAATGTGCGGCATCGGGCAACAGGGCGGCATGGCCGGGGTGGGCCAGACCCGGCGTGGCGGCAAGGACGGCCCCGGTGCCGGCCATGGCAAATGCAAGTCTCTTCATGGTGGTATCCTCCCTCAACGCACCTTGACGCGGCTCAGCTCGTCGCCCTCGGGCGACATGACATGGGTGGAACAGGCCAGGCACGGATCAAAGCTGTGCAGGGTGCGCAGGATCTCGACCGGTTCCTCGGGCCGTTCCATGGGCGTGTTCATCAGGCTGGCCTCGAAGGCCCCGATATTGCCCTGGGTGTCGCGCGGCGAGCCGTTCCAGGTGGTGGGCACGACGCATTGATAGTTCTCGATCCGCCCGTCCTTGATCTTGATCCAGTGGCCAAGCGCGCCCCGAGGCGCCTCGGTCGCACCGACCCCGATGGCCTCCTTGGGCCAGGTGCTGGGATCCCATTTCTCGATGTTGGCGGTGTTCTCGTCGCCGTTCTTGATGTTCTGGACCAGCTTGTCGAAGAAGTGCTTTTGCAGCCGCCCGCAATATTCGCTTTCCAGCGCCCGCGCCGCGGTGCGCCCCAGGGTCGAGAACATCGCGTCGAACGGCAGGTTCATGTCGCGCAGCAGCCCGTCGACCTGGTTCTTGATGTCCTCGTGGCCCTTGGCATAGCCCACGACGTAGCGGGCCAGCGGGCCGACCTCCATCGCGTTGCCCCGCCAACGCGGCGCCTTGATCCAGGAATACTTGGCCGCCTCGTCCAGTTCCTCGATGTTGGTGCGCGTGCCCTTGGCGTTGGGGCCCAGTTCGTACTGGGGCTCGGTGACACCATCCCAGGGGTGCAGGCCCTTGCCCGGCTCGCCATAGGTGTACCAGGAATGGTCGACGAATTCCTGGATCTGCTCGGGATCGCGCTGGTCGACGTCCAGCACCTCGTTGAGGTTGCCGTTGACGATCGCGCCGCGCGGCAAGTGGAGCTGTTCGGGCGAGAAATCGTTGGCGTTCTCGGGGATGTCGCCATAGGCGAGGCACGCCTTGGAGGACAGGCCGCCGCCATAAAGCCAGTTCTTGTAGAACCCGCCGATCGCCTTGACGTCGGGCAGGTAGACGTTGCGGTTGAACTCGATGCACTTGTCGATGATCGAGCCGACAAGGTTCAGCCGTTCGATGTTGATCGCGCCCACGGCCCCGGTGGAATGCACGTTGATCGGGCACGGAACGCCGCCCACCAGCCAGTTCGGATGCGGGTTCTTGCCGCCGAAGATCGTGTGAACCTTGACGATCTCCTTCTGGAGATCCAGCGCCTCCAGGTAATGGGTCGTGGCCATCAGATCCGCCTCGGGGGGCAGCAGGTAGGCCGGGTTGTCCCAGTAACCGTTCTTGAAAAGACCCAGCTGACCGGATTCCACGAATTTCTTCAGCCGGTTCTGCACGTCGCGGAAATAGCCGGGCGAGGACAGCGGGTGGCTGGGCGACACGGTCTGCTGCAGTTCGGACGTGGCCTTGGGATCGGCGCGCAGCGCGTTCACCGGGTTGACCCAGTCCAGCGCATGCAGGTGGTAGAAATGCACGACGTGGTCGTGGATCTCCAGGTTCAGCTGCATGATGTTGCGGATCGAGTTCGCGTTGTCGGGAATGGTGATCCCAAGGGCGTCCTCGACCGCGCGGACAGAGGTCAGCGCGTGGGTGCCGGTGCACACGCCGCAGATCCGCTCGGTGAAGGCCCAGGCGTCGCGCGG
>PAQV01000031.1 GCA_002709405.1 Paracoccaceae bacterium | reverse complement strand
GGCACCACGACCACGGTGCCGCAGAGCTCGGGCCCTTCGTCCAGCACGTGGCCCAGCTTGCGGGCATGGAAGGTCACGGTCAGGTCCGCCGCCGCCGAGGCCGGCTCGAGCACCTCGGGCAGGCCCACGAAATGCTCGTCGCGCAGCACCCGGCCGCTGTCGCTGCAAAGCCCGCTCGGCAGATCCACGGCGACGATCAGCGGCGTCCAGTCGGGGCGCTCGCTGGCGCTCATCGCCGCGCCCTCGCCGCGCAGCTCGGCCAGATCCAGCAGCGTCGCGCCGAGATCGGCGATGGGACGGCTCAGGCCGGTGCCGAAAAGCGCATCGACCACCAGTGCGGCGCGCCGGCTCGAGGCCTCGAAACCCGGCTCGAGCGGCAGGATCTCTCCGATCTCGAGCCACCGCTCGGCATTGCGCCTTGCATCCCCCGGCAGTCGTTCGAGCGCACCGTAGAGATAGAGCTCGACCTCCCAGCCGCGCGCCACCAGCAGCCGCGCGATGACAAAGCCGTCGCCGCCGTTGTTTCCGGGCCCGCACAGCACCACGGCGCGGTGCGCCCGCTGCGCAAGCTCGGGCCAGTGCCGGAACACCGCCTCGACAACACCCGCGCCGGCCCGCTCCATCAGCTCCAGACCGGTCACCTCGCCCGAATTGATCGCCGCGGCCTCCACCGCACGCATCTGCGCCGCCGTCAGGAGTTCTGCCATGTGTTCCACCTCAAGTTTTCATTTCGCCCAGTATGAAGGCATGTTGCGCAAAATTCGCGCGGTCGATACAAATCGCTCTATGCACCCCCTGCCCCCGTAGGCTATCCGATTGTGGCCGCCGGGCAGAAATGATCTGGCAGGGTCCGACACGGGATTACGAGGAGAGATAGACCATGAAAAAGGTCGAGGCGATCATCAAGCCGTTCAAGCTCGACGAGGTCAAGGAGGCGCTTCAGGATGCTGGCATCCAGGGCCTCTCGGTCCTCGAAGTGAAGGGCTTTGGCCGCCAGAAGGGCCATACCGAGCTGTATCGCGGCGCGGAATATGTGGTCGATTTTCTGCCCAAGGTGAAGATCGAGGTCGTCCTGGACGACGAGCTCGTCGACGCCGCCATCGAGGCAATCATCTCTGCCGCCAAGACCGACAAGATCGGCGACGGCAAGATCTTCGTGAGCCCGATCGAACAGGCCATCCGGATCCGCACCGGCGAATCCGGCTCGGACGCGCTCTGAGCGCGGCACGAGCGGCCGAACAATAATCATACCGGACCCAAAAGTCACAGAAAGGGAAGAAGGGAATGAGCATCAAAGACGTTCTCAAGCTGATGAAGGACGAGGAGGTCGCTTACGTCGACATCCGCTTCACCGATCCGCGCGGCAAACTGCAGCACGTGACGGTGATTGCCGATGAGGTCGACGAGGATTTCCTCGAAGAAGGCTTCATGTTCGACGGTTCCTCCATCGCAGGCTGGAAGTCGATCGAAGCATCCGACATGAAGCTGATGCCCGACCCGGACAGCGTCTACATCGATCCGTTCTACGCCGAGAAGACCCTCTGCGTGCACTGCTCTGTGGTCGAGCCCGACACCGGCGAAGCCTACGATCGTGACCCGCGCGGCACCGCCCAGAAGGCCGAAGCCTACCTCAAGGCATCCGGCATCGGCGACACCGCGTTCATGGGCCCGGAAGCGGAATTCTTCCTGTTCGACGATGTGAAGTTCTCGGTCGCGATGAACAAGGTCTCCTACGAGGTCGACGCGCTCGACGCATCGTGGAACACCGATACCGACTACGAGATGGGCAACTCCGGCCACCGTCCGGGCGTCAAGGGCGGCTACTTCCCGGTCAACCCGATCGACGACGCGCAGGACCTGCGCTCCGAGATGCTCTCGACCATGAAGCGCATCGGCATGAAGGTCGACAAGCACCACCACGAGGTGGCGTCGTGCCAGCACGAGCTTGGCCTGATCTTCGGCACTGTCACCAAGCAGGCTGACGAGCTTCAGAAGTACAAGTACAACATCCACAACGTGGCCCAGGCCTACGGCAAGTCGGCAACCTTCATGCCGAAGCCGATCGCCGGCGACAACGGCACCGGCATGCACGTGAACATGTCGATCTGGAAGGACGGCAAGCCGCTCTTCGCAGGTGACAAGTACGCCGACCTGTCGCAGGAAGCCCTGTGGTACATCGGTGGCCTGCTCAAGCACGCCAAGGCGCTCAACGCCTTCACCAACCCGTCGACCAACTCCTACAAGCGTCTGGTCCCGGGCTTCGAGGCCCCCGTCCTGCGCGCCTACTCGGCCCGCAACCGGTCGGGCTGCGTTCGTATTCCGTGGGCGGAATCGCCGAAGGCAAAGCGTGTGGAAGCCCGCTTCCCCGACCCGTCGTCGAACCCCTACCTGTGCTTCGCAGCGCTCCTGATGGCCGGCCTCGACGGCATCAAGAACAAGATCGATCCGGGCGAAGCCATGGACAAGAACCTGTACGACCTTCCCCCGGAAGAGCTGGCAGGTATCCCCACGGTCTGCGGCAGCCTGCGTGAAGCGCTCGAAGAGCTGGAAGCCGACATGGACTTCCTGCTGGCCGGCGACGTGTTCACCAAGGACCAGATCGAAGGCTACATCGAGCTCAAGATGGAAGAGATCGAAGCCTACGAGCACACGCCGCACCCGGTGGAATACAAGATGTACTACAGCTGCTGATTTATCCATCAGCACGCTACGAAGGGCGCCCCCAGCGGGCGCCCTTTTCATTTGGAAACCGCGTGAAGTGTGCCGGATAACCTTCTGATCTGAAAATAGGATCCTGGGCGCGGGCGGCGATAGCGGATTTGGCCCGAGCATTCCGCGCGCACGCGGTGGCTTGCCATGACCCCGGCCTTTGCCTATGAGCGTCGCCTCTTTTCCTTCGCACATGAAAGGAGCGGACCGATGACTGGCCCCGCGACCTTGGGTATCGACTTCGGCACTTCGAACTCGGCCGCGGGCATCGCCGTCGCCGGCCGGCCCTACCTGATCGACCTCGAGCCCGGCGAACAGACCCTGCCCACGGCGGTCTTCTTCGAGGACGACGGCCAGAAGATGGACATCGGGCGGCGCGCAACCCGGGCGTTGATCAATGGCGAGGAAGGCCGGTTCATGCGGGCGCTGAAAAGCGTGCTGGGCACGTCACTGATGCACGAGGAACGGCGGATCCAGGGCCGGCGGATGACCTTTGTTCACATCGTCGCCCGCTTCCTGGCCGAGCTGAAGACCCGGGCCGAGGCCGCCACCGGCCAGACCTATACCAATGCCCTGTCCGGCCGCCCGGTGCGCTTTCACAGCGCCGACGACGCGCGCAATGCCAGGGCCGAGGACGACCTGCGCGCCTGTTACCTGGCCGCCGGGTTCGAGGACGTGCGGTTCATGTTCGAACCCGAAGCCGCCCTGCGGGCCACGCCTCCGGCGCCCGGGCTTGGGCTGATCGTCGATATCGGCGGGGGCACGTCGGATTTCACGGCCTTCGATCAGAATGCCAACGGCTCTACCGATATCCTGGCCAGCCACGGCGTGCGCGTGGGGGGCACCGATTTCGACCGGCGGCTCAGCATCGACCACGTCATGCCCGAACTGGGCCGGGGCAGCCTGATCAGCAACACCATGGGGCCGGACGCCCTGCCCGCCCCGGCGCGGGTCTTCAACGACCTGGCGACCTGGGCGATGATCCCCTTCCTTTATACACCCGAAACCCGGCGCCTGGCCGCTGACCTGGCCCGTCAGGCAGTCGAACCGCAAAAGCTCGCGCGACTGGTCACGGTGCTGGAGGAAGAGCTTGGCCATGACCTGGCCTTTGCCGTCGAACGGGGCAAGATCTCGGTCAATGCAGGAGAGGCCGCGCGCGTCGCCCTGAACATGGTCGAACGCGGGCTGTCGGTGCCCCTGAACGACCAGGACCTGCGCGCGGGCCTGTCGGATGCCATGGACGACATCGCCCGGACCGCCCGAGAGACGCTGGACCAGGCCGGGATTGCCCCGGACCGGGTGGACCGCATCGTGCTGGTCGGAGGGTCCTCCCTGATGCATGCGGTCCAGGACTGCGTCCACCGGGTCTGTCCACGCGCACGAATCGAAAGCGGCAAGGCCCTGACCGGCGTGGCCGACGGACTGGCGCTGGCGGCCGATTCCGCCTTTGGCTAGGGCCTTGCCGCCCCTTGCGATCGCCCCTGACCGGCGCGGTCTTGCCGATGCCGACGCGCGGGGGCTCCACGCGGATCGCAACCTGTTGAACGGATTGGGCTCTCTTTTCCGTCGGTCGTTGCAACATCTGCTCACGGGATTGCGGCTAGGCAGATCGCGCTCCGCCGCCTAAACTTTCCGCGACGTCATCTTGGCGTCACGCAGACCCCGTCAAAGGGGCAGAGCAGTTTCAGTCAGGAGTTCAGATCCCATGTTCCGATTTGCCCGCAGCGCGGCCGTTGCCGCCACGGTGGCCCTGTGCGCCGCCCCCGCCTTTGCCGCCGATCCGCTTCCCTCCGCGGACGCGGTCTTTACCGTCTACAGCACGGTCGGAGACTGGACCGTCTACGCCGACAGCCAGCGCCATTCCTGCCTGGTCGAAAAGCTCTTCGACGGGGGCGATTACGTGCTGCAGATGGGCGCGACGCAGGATCAGACCAAGGCCTACCTGGGCGTTTTCACCCTGGCCGACATCAAGGGGTTCCGCCGCCAGAAGGTGCTGCTGGACATCGACGGCCAGGAATTCGTGACCGAGGCGCTGGGGACCCAAAGCCGCAAGCTGAAGGGCGATTACACCGGCAGCTACGTGCGCGTGCGCACCCAGGCCCTGGCCGATGCGCTGGCCACGGGCGATACCCTGACGGTCATCCCCTTGAAATCCTTCACCTTCGATCTGCCACTGGACGGGCTTGGGGCCGCCATGGAAGAAGGCGGCAAGTGCATCGCCGCGCAAAGCTGACCTCGCGGACGCCCCCGGTCGGCTGGCCCGGCCGGGGATCGTCGGAAAGTCATTGGACGATAGCCGGCTCTGAGATACCTTTCCTCAAGGTATTTTGCTTAAGGACCGTGTTATGCGCCGGATTTTCACCGCCCTCGTGGCCGCCCTCAGTCTTTCCCTGCCCGCCTCGGTCACGTTTGCGGCGACCTGCGGGAATACCTCGTCGGGGTTCGAGGCCTGGAAAGCGGATTTTGCCCGCACTGCCCAGGCCAACGGGATCCGCCAGTCCGGCCTGAACGCCCTGGCCCAGTCGCAATACGCGTCCAAGACGATCTCGGCCGACCGGAACCAGAAAAGCTTCAAGTATTCGCTCGACAAGTTCATGGAGATCCGCGGCGCGAACGTGATCGCCAGCCAGGGCCGCAAGCGCAAGGCGGCCAATCCGCAATTCTACGCGTCGCTGGAACGGGTCTACGGCGTGCCCGCGGGCGTGCTGATCACCATCCACGGCATGGAAACCGGGTTCGGCCGGTTCATGGGCGACAGCCAGGTGGTGTCGGCCATCGTGACCCTGGCCTATGATTGCCGACGGTCGGATTTCTTCGTGCCCCATGCGCTTGGCGCCCTGAAGCTGATCGACATGGGATCCATCACCACCCAGACCGTCGGCGCCCGTCATGGAGAGCTTGGCCACACCCAGTTCCTGCCCGGCAACGCCCTGACCTATGGCGTGGACGGCAATGGCGACGGGCGGATCGACTTCTATGACCTGTCGGACGCCATGGCCTCGACCGCGAATTTCCTGCGCCAGAAGGGATGGAGGCCGGGCCAGGGTTATCAACCCGGACAGCCGAATTTCGAGGTGCTGAAACAGTGGAACGCGGCCACGGTCTATCAGCAGACCATTGCCATCGTCGCGGCGCAGATCGACGGCTGAACGGGCCCTGAAAGGCATCTAGACCCGCGACACCGCTCAGGTCTGCGCATCGTCCTTCTTCAGCACGAAGGTGTGGATGGCAAAAACCACCGCGCGGGTCTGCGGCAGGCGCACCAGGTATTGGCGCTCGCTGCGGATGTAAGGCATCGGCCCCTCCCGCCGGTGATCGCGCTTGGCCTTCTCGCTCAGCGGTTGGTACAATTCGGGATCGGCATAGTTCAGCAGGTTGAAGCGCCACAACGGCCGCCCCACCTGCACCCCGTCGAACAGCCGCTGCACCCGGCGGGCCAACGCGTCATCGTAAGGCGCGACAGGAATGTGGATCGTGATCAGGGGGCGCATGAACTTTTCCGACAGGGTCCAGCTGGCCGGAAAGCACAGGACGGCGGCGGTCAGCACATGTTCGTCTCCGCGCTTGTCCAAGATGCACAGGTCCTCCTGCACCAGGCGGCCAAGGGTGCCCATCGGGTCGTCCCGGTCGATCGTCACGGTCACACCATCGGGCCGGGTCACGCGGTCGCCCGCCCCGGGGTATTGATCGGCCAGCACGATCTCCAGCAGCTCTTCGGCGGCGGGCCGGGCACTTTCATCCATGGCCAGCACGTCGCTCCGCTGATCGCGCAGCAGCTGGTCGCGCCGGGCCATCTGACCGGCAAAGGCCTCGTCCCGGGTCAGCCAGGGCGCATCCCCCAGCGGTTGGATGCCCGGCAAGGGCCGTTGGGACTGCGGGTCGTAGGGCAGTCTGTCCTGGAAGATTCCTGTCATGCCGGGATGATAGGCGCCATGCTGCACTGCCGCAATGCAGAGCAGCCCGGGACGCGACGTCCTGGCGCGCCCTGTCCTAGCGCGGCATCGGCCGGGTCGGCCGCGGCGGACGCGGAGGCCGGTGGATCGGTGGCTTCGGACGCGGCGGCCTGGCGATGGGCGGTTGCGGGCGCGGCGGTCTTGGCGGCCGGGGATGGACCACCGGCGGCACCGGCCGGTAGTAATCGTTCCACAGCAGCCCGTCGTAATAGACGCCGGCGCTGACATGGACGCCGTCGACGGGTTCACACGCGCTCAGCACCAGGGTTGCCCCTGCGACCAGCGCGGCCAGGCGCCACTTGCGGGCCCGGGCGGACAGGACGGCGCCGCTCATCGGGCCGCCCTCAATGAGGCCAACACGGCATTCACATCGGCAACCAGCTGGGTGTTCGCCCCGGCCTCGAAGACCACGACCGAAACGGCGACCCGCCCGTTGGGCAGATCGACCACGGTCGCGGTGAACTCCACCCCCCGGCCCCGGCGACGGCCGGTTCCGGCGATCACACGTGCGGGCATGCCGTTCAGGACGGTGTCTTTGCGGCGGGTGACTTCGGGTGACTTGACCAGATGGGGTCCGATCTCGGCAAGATAGGCGACCCCGCCCTCCAGGTCCGAAATCCCGACGGGAGACACGAAGCCCATCCAGACATGAGGTTCCGCCGTGGGTTCCAGCCCGATGACCCGGGCCACCGGGCGCGGCGCATCATCGGCATCGGGCCCGGCCAGTTCTTGCGGCCCACCTGCCCGCACGGTCCAGAAATCCGGGGCCTCGAAATGAAAGAGCGCCCGGCCGCCTTCGGTGTAGCTGACGGGCATCTGCGCGCTGGCGGCAAGCGGCGCGGCCAGAAGGGCCAGCCCAAGGGCCAGGGCCTGCCGGGTTCGGCGGCGTTTGATTGCGATCATGTGGTTTCCCCCCGCTGTGCGTTGGGCACGATCCTTGCGGCTTGGGCGGCATATGTAAACCGGTGAGCGGGGCATCGCCCGCCCAAACCAAGGCAAGCAAACGAAAAAGGCGCGGGAGATCCCCCGCGCCTTGCCGTGATCACGTTGGATCCGGGATTAGCCGCGGATGCGGTCCACCAGCTTCCAGGCGGCCGGCAGCACCAGCGCGGCCAGGGCCAGCTTGATGGCGTCGCCCAGCAGGAACGGGGTCAGGCCCCACTGCAGGATCGGCTTGTCCCAGCCGTAAAGCGCGCCCAGCCAAAAGAGGCCCGGCACGTAGATCAGGACGTTGCCCAGCAGCATGGCGACGGCCATCTTGCCCATCGACCGGTCCCAGCCGCGCTGCGCGAGCGCGCCCAGAAGCACGGTGGCCAGGACATAGCCCAGCAGGTATCCGCCGGTGCCGCCCATCATGTAGTCGATCCCCGCGGCCTCGGCCGAGCTGCCGGCGAAGACATCAAAGCCCAGGGCGCCGATGCCCATGTAGCCGAGGATGGTGACCAGCCCCAGCCGGGGCCCATAGGCCGCGCCCAGGGACAGGACGGCGAAGGTGCCCATGGTGATCGGCACAGGCCACATCGGCACCTTGATCTTGGCCGAGATCGCCAGCAGGGCGATGCCCAGAACGACGAGCGCGACCTGGCTTGCCCGGCGTGCAGCGACGGAATGCGGGGCCAGTGCGTCGGCCAGGGTGGGTGCGGAAGCGGCTTGGGTCATGGGTTGGTCCTCCAGTCCTTCACGAAATGACGCCGCGTTGATGCCCGAGGGCGATTGTCACCGCAAGCCACATTTTGCGCCTGCAGCATGGTGCGCCCGAGCGCCTAGTCCCGGGTGTAGACCGACACCATCCGGTAGGACTTGCGCGGGCCGGCCACCTGCCAGGTGGTGGTAAAGCGCGGCCAGCCGGTGAAATCGTAGTGCACCAGGTAGCGATCGGGATCGCACCAATGTTCCGTGTCCCCGCCTCTCGCGGGCACCTGGTGAAAGAACCGACCATCGTCGAAACAGACATTCAGGTCATCGGCCCAGAGATAGCGCCGTTCGGCCGCAAAGCTGCCCTGCCCCTCGATCGTCAGCGTACCGGTTTCCAGCAGCAGAAGTCCCTCGGCACACGGGGTCCAGCTGGCGCGCCCTTCGAACCGGGCGGGCGCGCCAAGCGCGTCCTCGATCCGCCGGTCCAGCCGCCAGTCTCCGGCGAAATCGGCGAGGCGGCGGGGCGTGGTCTGGGTCATGTGATCTGCACCTGTCTGGTCCCGGCTGTCCGGCCTGTTGTCCTAGGCCAGTGAGCCGCCGGATGCCAGCCGGATCGGCGCGGCCCGCCCCTTGCCTGCGATGGGGTGCTTGCCGTGGCGCGGCGCGCAGTCTAAGACCCGCGCGAACCCCGACAGACGAAAAGGCAAGCCGCATGATCCCGCGCTATTCCCGTCCCGACATGGTCTCGATCTGGTCGCCCGAGACAAAGTTCAGGATCTGGTTCGAAATCGAGGCCCATGCCTGCGATGCCATGGCCGACCTGGGTGTCATCCCCAAGGCCAATGCCCAGGCCGTCTGGAAAGCCAAGGACGTCGAATTCGACATCGACCGCATCGACGAGATCGAGCGCGAGACAAAGCACGACGTCATCGCCTTCTTGACCCACCTGGCCGAACACGTGGGCAGCGACGAGGCGCGGTTCGTGCACCAGGGCATGACCTCGTCCGACGTGCTGGACACCTGTTTCAACGTGCAGCTGACGCGGGCCGCCGACATCCTGATCAAGGATATCGAGGGCCTTCTGGCTGCGCTGAAAAAGCGGGCCTACGAACACAAGGACACGGTGCGCATCGGCCGATCCCACGGCATCCACGCCGAGCCGACGACGATGGGCCTGACCTTCGCCCGCTTCTATGCCGAGATGGACCGCAACCTGTCGCGGATGCGCGACGCCCGGGCCGAGATCGCCACCGGCGCGATTTCCGGGGCCGTCGGCACCTTCGCCAACATCGATCCGGCGGTCGAGGAACATGTCTGCGAGGCGATGGACCTGGTGCCCGAGCCGATTTCGACCCAGGTCATCCCGCGCGACCGCCACGCGGCGTTCTTTGCGACCCTGGGCGTCATCGCCTCGTCGCTGGAGAACATCGCCATCGAAATCCGCCACATGCAGCGGACCGAGGTGCTGGAAGCGGCCGAGTTCTTCTCGATGGGGCAGAAAGGGTCTTCGGCGATGCCGCACAAGAAGAACCCCGTGCTGACCGAGAACCTCACCGGTCTGGCCCGCCTTGTGCGCATGGCGGTGATCCCGGCAATGGAAAACGTGGCGCTCTGGCACGAGCGCGACATCTCGCATTCCTCGGTCGAGCGCAACATCGGCCCCGACACCACCGTGACCCTGGATTTCGCCCTGGCCCGCATGACCTCGGTCATCGAGAACCTGTTGGTCTATCCGCAGAACATGCTGGACAACATGAACAAGTTCCCCGGGCTGGTGATGTCTCAGCGGGTGCTGCTGGCGCTGACCCAGGCGGGCGTCAGCCGTGAGGACGCTTACCGGCTGGTCCAGCGCAACGCCATGAAGGTCTGGGATCATCGCACGGATTTCCGCGAGGAACTGCTGGGCGACGACGAGGTGCGCGCGGCTCTGTCGGAGGACGAGATCAACGAGAAGTTCGACCTTGGCTATCACACCAAGCACGTGGACACGATCTTTGCCCGGGTGTTCGGCGACTGATCGGAGCGCGTTTTTTTACTCTAAAAAAACGGTCCAGGCCCCGGCGTCGCGCCGGGGCCTTTTCTTTTCGGGATTGGCCCCAGCTCTGGTATCCTGCCCTGACTGACGACCGACCGACACCGGCCTCAAGGAGGATCCCATGGCCCTCAAGACCGCTTTCATCACGCTTGCCCTCGTGGCCCTGCCCGCGCTGGCCTCGGCCGAATGCTCATGGAGCAAACATCAGGCCCAATCCTGCGCGCCCGGCTCTGTCTGGGATGCGCAAAGCGAATCCTGCGTCAAGCAGATCACCAGCTAAGCCACTGGAAAGACTGGATCGGCCCGGCGTTGCGCGGGCCCGTCCCAACGGAAGACCGCGTCCCCCCGAAATGAAAAAGGAGGCCTACGGCCCGCAGTTTTCGCACGCGATACAGCTCGGTGCCGAGCCGTGCAGCGATCACGCCGGCCGGATCGCCCCGGTCATGGTCCTGCTTGTGCCCGGCGCGCCCGCTGACGGGTCAGCCACCCTCCCTTCTGCCCGATCCTGGCCCGGATATCACCGATCACCTCTTCGTGATGAACCGATCCCGTCCCTCATACGACCCATGTGTGCACATCACGCATCCCCCAGGCGGTTCCTTCCCGCCCCGAAACCGGAGTTTTCCATGCGCACCTTGACCGCAATCGTCGTCGCTGCCTCTCTCGCCCTGCCCGTCACCGGATTTGCCGCAGGATCGGGCGGGTCTTCGGACAGCACCAAGCCGCCATCGTCCACGAAAACGTCGAAGTCCTGTTTCTTCGGAAAGGTCTACGACCCGGCCACCAAGAAATGCGTCAAGGCCGACAAAAGCTCGGCCCTGGATGACGACACGCTTTACGGCGCTGTCCGCGAACTGGCCTATGCGGGCAAGTACGAACACGCTCAGGTCGTTCTGGCCGCCATGGACCAGGACGACGACCGCGTGCTGACCTACTGGGGCTTCACCCACCGCAAGATGGGCCATGCCGCCCTGGCCGAGGACTTCTACCAGCGCGCGCTGACCGCCAACCCCGACAATATCCTGGCGCGATCCTACATGGGTCAAGGCTATGTCACCGTCGGGCGCGTCGACGACGCCATTGCCCAGTGGAAGGAAATCGTCGGCCGTGGCGGTGAAGGCACCTGGGCCGAGGCATCCCTGCGCGAGGCGATTTCGACCGGAATGACCTACAGCTACTGAACCCTTTCTTTACGCCTGCGCGCCTATGGTCCTTGGTGACATCACAGGCAAGAGCAGGCCATGCAGAACGACGTTGGCTCACAGCTACCGATGGCGATGGATTTCGGTTCGTCGCCACTCGGCTCCCCGTCCGATCAGCCCTCGTTCAGCGGGGGCAGCGGAAAGGCCAATTCCCTCAACAGCGTCTCCAAGGCGGCGATCGTCGTGCGGCTGTTGCTGAAGGAAGGCGCCGACATCCCCCTGGAACAACTCCCCGAAGAGCTTCAGGCGAAGCTGGCCCAGCAAATGAGCCGGATGGGCCTGGTGGACCGGGACACGCTGGAAGACGTGGTGCAGGAATTTGCCTCGCAGGTCGACGGCGTGGGGCTGCATTTCCCGCACGGGCTGCACGCGGCCATCGAATCGCTCGACGGGCGGATCAGCGTCAAGACGGCCGACAAGTTGCGCAAGGCGGCGGGGATGCCGAAGTCGGGCGACCCCTGGCCGGCCCTGCGCGAGCGGTCCGAGGATGAACTGGCCGAGGTGATGAAGGGCGAAAGTATCGAGGTGGCCGCGGTGCTGCTGTCGAAGCTCGACACCGAAAAGGCCGCGGCCCTGCTGGGCCAATTGCCCGGACCGATGGCCCGCAAGATTACCCATGCGGTGTCCCTGACGCGCAACGTCACGCCCGATGCGGTGCTGAGAATCGGCCAGTCGCTCGCCGAACAATTCGACGATCAGCCCGACCTGGCCTTCGATGTCGGGCCCGACGAACGGCTGGGCGCGATCTTGAACCGGACCTCGGCCTCTGTCCGGGACGAAGTGCTGGGCGCGTTGAACGACATCGACCAGCCCTTCTGCACCCAGGTCAAGCGCCACATCTTCACCTTTGAACATATCCCCGACCGGATCGACCCGATGGACGTGCCCAAGATCATCCGGGCGGCCGACCAGATGACCCTGGTCACGGCCCTCGCCGGGGCCGAGGCGGCGGGCTATGGCGAGGTGGCGGAATTCATCTACCGCAACCTGTCCACGCGGATGTCCGACAACCTCAAGGAAGAAACCGGAGAGATCGGCACAGTGCGCGCCGAGGACGTCGAAGCGGCCATGCAACAGGTGATCACGGCCATCAATGGCGAGGTCGAGAAGGGCGAGATCAAGCTGATCCCCCTGGATGGCCCCGATGTGCAGATCGAATAAGGCCCCGGGTACAGGGAGGAACGCAGGACTGGGACACCTGTAACGGGCGTCAGCACGCGGCGACGTCTGTCTCGCGCCCGAAAAGGGCCAGGCGGCCCCCGGATCCGCCTGCCCCACATGTACGCGACGAAGTCCTGTGTCGGAACGGCAGAGATGGACAGCGCCCGCGCGCGCCCATATGACACGACCCATGGTTAATGCCGTCCGCCTCTTTCACCAATGACCCAGGTTACCCTGTCCGGCAGTCGGGAACGGCAGGCCATCGTCTTCATGCTGACCGCCATCCTGGCGATGTCGGTGATGGATGCCACGGTCAAGGGCCTGGCCCCCCGTGTCGGCGTGGTGCCCGCGCTCTGGGCCCGCTATGCCGGTCAGATGCTGGTGGTCACCCTGCTGATCCTGCCCCGTGCCCGCGGGGTCGTTCGCACCCGGCGCCCGGGCGCCCAGATCCTGCGCTCGGCCCTGTTGATGGGCGCCACCGGCTTCTTCTTTACCAGCCTCAGCCTGATCCCGCTGAGCGAGGCGGCCGCCCTGATGTCGGTGAACCCGGTGATCATCACCCTCGGCGCAGCCCTGTTCCTGGGCGAAAAGCTTGGCCCCCGGCGCATCGTCGGCATCGCGGTGGCGCTTTTGGGCGCGTTCATCATCATCCGCCCCGGCAGTTCCGTCTTCAGCCCCGCCGCCCTGCTGCCCCTGGGCGCGGCCTGCTGCTATTCGGCCTATGCCCTGCTGACCCGGCGCATCGGCGCCGACGAGGACATCTGGACCTCGCTGTTCTACACCGGCATCGTCGGCACCCTGGTGCTGAGCGCCCTGATCCCCTTCGTCTGGACGTCCCTGGACGCGACCTCGGTCGTCCTGATGCTGGTGGTCGCCGCGGCGGGCACCACCGGACAATTGTTCATGATCCGCGCCTTCTCCGCCGGTGAGGCCGCCATGCTGGCCCCTTATGCCTATGTCGGCCTGATCCTGGCCGCGATGTGGGGGCTGGTCCTTTACAACGAAGTGCCCGACCTCTGGACCGTGGTCGGGGCCGCAATCATTTCCTGCGCCGGGCTGTATGTCTGGTACCGTGAAACCCACCGCAACTGACGCTGCCCATGCCCAACGCTCCTTCCCGTTCCAAACGCATCGGTCAGTACCTGACCAACCTCGCGCTGATGACCGTGATCGGCGCGGCCCGGCTGCTGCCCTACGCTGCACGGGTGCGGTTCATCGGCTGGCTGACCTCGCGCGTCATCGCGCCCCTGGCCGGGTTCGACAAGCGCATCCGCAACAACCTGGCCCACACCCTGCCCGACATGGACCCGGCCGAGGTCGACCGCCTGGTCAAGGGTGTGCCCGACAACATGGGCCGGGCCCTGATCGAGACCTATTCCGGCGCGCCCTTCGTGAAGATCGCACAGCAGGCCAAGGTCACCGGGCCGGGGCTGGAGGTGCTGGCCAAGGCCCGCGAAGACGGCCGGCCGGTGATCATCGTCACCGCCCATTTCGGCAATTACGACGCCGCGCGCGCCAGCCTGATCCACCACGGGTTCGAGATCGGCGGGTTTTACCGCCCGCTCGACAATCCTTACGTCAACAAGCACTACACCAAGGCCATCACCGCCATCGGCGAGCCCCTGTTCACCCAAAGCCGCAAGGGCATGGCCAACATGGTGCGCCACCTGAAATCGGGCGGCGTGGTGGCCATCGTGGCCGACCGCCATGCGGTGGGGGGCGAGATCATGCCCTTTTTCGGCAAGCCCGCGGCAACCTCTCTGGTGACGGCCGAACTGGCCCTACGGTTCAACGCGCCCCTGCTGCCGGTCTATGGCATGCGCACGCCGGACGGGCTGCATTTCGAAATCGTCACGCAGGACCCGATCCCGCATTCCGACCCGGAAACCATGACCCGCGAAATCACCGAACGGCTGGAAGCGCTGGTCCGCGATCACATGGACCAATGGTTCTGGATTCACCGGCGCTGGAAAGTCTGAGCGTCAGTCGAGTTCGGCCGCGGCGACGATCGGCCCCGGCCCGTGTTCCTGCACGAGGATGACCGCCGGGCGGTCGCCGGAAATGGTGGCCTCGAGGGTCAGGACGGTGCTGCCATCCCAGTCGCCCAGCGTCTCCCACCCGTCGACCACGTTGACGTAAGTCACCGTGCGGCCGGCATTTTCACCCTTTGTGATCTTGACCGTCTCGACATCGCTGTAGCGGACCAGTTGCAGCACGTAGCGCCCGTCCAGCCCCTCGCCCAGGGGCACGACGCCGATGCGCAACAGGTCGCCCTCGCGTTCGGCCATGACCTGGGCCCGGGCCTGTTTCGCGGCATGGGCCGAGATCAGATCGGCCAGGTCCATCGCCCTGGCGCCAACCACCTGGTCAGTGCCATTGATGATCATCTGAGGGGTATAGACCATGTGGCGGCCCGCCTTGTTGGCATAGGCCTTTTGCCGGGCGGTATAGGCCGGATCGGCAAAGCGGTCCTTCCAGCCGATGTAGTCCCAGTAGTCCACGTGCAACGACAGGGCGATGACGTGATCCTTGGTCGCCAGTTTCTGCATCAGCGCATCTGCGGGCGGACACGAGGAACAACCTTGCGAGGTAAAGAGTTCAACCACCACAGTATTCTCTCCGGCAAGGGCCGGTGCCGCGCAGGCAAGCGAAGCAGACACTATCATGGCTTTGAACAGGTTCATTCCCGGATCGTCCTTATTGGCAACACCAGCGTGTCTATTGGGACGCAGATTGAAACGCCAATCACCCTTTCGAGATTGTCGCAGACCCGTTGCAATGCGGCACATCAGCACCCACCTTGATCTGCATACCGTGGCATACAAAATGATCGAAGCCGAATGGAATAATGTTGAACGCGCCTTTGCGCGGATGCATAGAAACGACAGCAACATTCTCACCCACACTTGTTGAGAGGGACGCCAACCATGCCCATCACCGTAGGACAGGACACCGCCAAGACCCGCCGCACGCTGAGCGTCGGCGACCAGAGCGTGGCCTATTATTCAATTCCCGCCGCCACCGAGGCCGGCCTGGGTGACTTTTCGAAACTGCCGGCCGCGCTGAAGGTCGTGCTGGAAAACATGCTGCGCTTCGAGGACGGCAAGACGGTGTCGGTCGACGACATCAGGGCCTTTGCCGAATGGGCCTCGCTTGGCGGGAAGAACCCGCGCGAGATCGCCTATCGTCCGGCGCGCGTCCTGATGCAGGATTTCACCGGCGTGCCGGCCGTGGTCGACCTGGCCGCCATGCGCGACGGGATCGTCAACCTGGGCGGCGACCCGGAAAAGATCAACCCGCTGAACCCGGTGGACCTGGTCATCGACCACTCGGTCATGATCGACGAGTTCGGCAACCCGCGCGCGTTCCAGATGAACGTCGACCGCGAATACGAACGCAACATGGAACGCTATGTCTTCCTGAAATGGGGCCAGAAGGCGTTCAACAATTTCCGCGTGGTGCCGCCCGGCACGGGCATCTGCCACCAGGTGAACCTGGAATACCTGGCCCAGACCGTCTGGACCGATGAAGACCAGGCCGGGGTCGAGGTCGCCTATCCGGATACACTGGTCGGCACAGACAGCCACACCACCATGGTCAACGGCGCAGCCGTCCTGGGCTGGGGTGTCGGCGGGATCGAGGCCGAGGCCGCCATGCTGGGCCAGCCGATTTCGATGCTGATCCCCGAGGTCGTGGGCTTCAAGCTGACCGGCGAGATGGTCGAGGGCACGACGGGCACCGACCTGGTGCTGAAGGTCGTCGAGATGCTGCGGGAAAAGGGCGTGGTCGGCAAGTTCGTGGAATTCTACGGGCCGGGCCTGGACAACCTGCCGCTGGCGCAGCGGGCGACGATTGCCAACATGGCGCCCGAATATGGGGCCACCTGTGGCTTCTTCCCGATCGACGACGAAACCCTGCGCTACCTGCGGGTCACCGGGCGGGACGAAGACCGCATCGCCCTGGTCGAGGCCTATGCCAAGGAAAACGGCTTCTGGCGGACCCCGGATTACGATCCGGTCTACACCGACACGCTGGAACTGGACATGAACTCGATCGTGCCGGCGATTTCCGGTCCCAAGCGGCCGCAGGATTACATCGCGCTCGACAGCGCCTCGACGGCGTTTGGCGCCTTCATCAAGGGCCTGCGCGAGGGCAAGGATGGCTCGGAAACGGCCGAGGTCCGCTGGGAAGGCGAAGGCGGCGCGCCCGAACCGCGCGACATCCCCGGCAACGAGGGCCATCACAAGCATGGCTGGGTGCACGAGGACGACGGGGCCTACCAGCTGCATGACGGGTCCATCGTGATCGCCTCGATCACGTCCTGCACCAACACGTCGAACCCCTACGTGATGATCGGCGCGGGCCTGGTGGCCAAGAAGGCGCATGAGCTGGGCCTGACCCGCAAGCCCTGGGTGAAGACCTCGCTCGCGCCGGGCAGCCAGGTCGTGTCCGAATACCTGGAGGCCGCCGGCCTGCAGGAACACCTGGACGCCATCGGGTTCAACCTGGTGGGCTATGGCTGCACCACCTGCATCGGCAACTCGGGCCCGCTTGAGGCGCCGATTTCCAAGGCGATCAACGATTACGACCTGGTCGCGACCTCGGTACTGTCGGGCAACCGCAACTTCGAGGGCCGGATCAGCCCGGACGTGCGGGCGAACTACCTGGCCTCGCCGCCGCTGGTGGTGGCCTATGCGCTGGTGGGCGACATGAACGTCGACCTGACCCGCGATCCGATCGGCCAGGACAAGGACGGCAACGACGTCTTCCTGAAGGACATCTGGCCCAGCCAGGCCGAGATTTCCGAACTGGTCGACAAGACGGTCACGCGCGAGGCGTTCCAGTCGAAATATGCCGACGTCTTCAAGGGCGACGAGAAATGGCAGGGGGTCGAGACGACCGACGCCCAGACCTATGACTGGCCGCCGGCGTCGACCTATGTG
Source organism: Paracoccaceae bacterium (assembly GCA_002709405.1). GTDB lineage: Bacteria > Pseudomonadota > Alphaproteobacteria > Rhodobacterales > Rhodobacteraceae > Marinibacterium. The sequence goes on along the minus strand of PAQV01000031.1, from coordinate 55,857 downwards.
CAGAACCCGCCTTATTTCCAGGGCATGACCATGGAGACCAAGAAGATCGAGAACCTGGAAGGCGCGCGTGTCCTGGCGGTTCTGGGCGACATGATCACCACCGACCATATCTCGCCCGCGGGGTCGTTCAAGGATAGCACCCCGGCCGGTCAGTACCTGGTCGAGCATCAGGTGCCGGTCCGCGAGTTCAACTCCTACGGCTCGCGCCGGGGCAACCACGAGGTGATGATGCGCGGCACCTTCGCCAACATTCGCATCAAAAACGAGATGCTGGACGGGGTCGAGGGCGGCTATACCAAGGGGCCGGACGGGGATCAGACCTCGATCTACGAGGCCTCGATGGAATGGCAGGACAAGGGCGTTCCGCTGGTCATCTTCGGGGGCGAGCAATACGGCGCCGGGTCCTCGCGGGACTGGGCGGCCAAGGGCACGGCCCTGCTGGGCGTCAAGGCGGTCATCGCGGAAAGCTTCGAGCGGATCCACCGGTCGAACCTGGTGGGCATGGGGGTCATCCCCTTTGAATTCACCGGCGGCGACACCCGGAAAACGCTGGGTCTGACCGGCGAAGAGACCGTGTCGATCGAGGGGCTGGACACGATCAGCCCGCTGGCTGAGGTGCCCTGCACGATCGCCTTCCCGGACGGGTCCGAGAAGAAGATCACCCTGAAGTGCCGGATCGATACGGCCGTGGAGATCGAGTACATCGAGAACGGCGGCGTCCTGCATTACGTGCTGCGGAACCTGGCCAAGGAGCCGATGGCCGCCGAGTGATCGGGGCCGGATTCTGGACGTGAAAACACACGGAAAGGGCGCCGTCGGGCGCCCTTTTTCGTGTTCGGTGTCCCACGCGTGGGACATTTACCGGCATCAATGATTTCAATAGCTTGCAGAGGCAAATTAACCCAAAATTAACATTCCTCCGCTGCAAACCCCTGCTGCAAACCCCCGCCGTAACGCCCGCTTCAGGCGGCCAGCATGATGCGGTCCTGGGCGTCGGCCCAGACCTGGCTGGGATGGGCGGCGCAGCGCGCGACCCAGGCGCGCACTGCCGGGCGGTCGGGGATCCACTGGGGCGCCCAGTGATAGACCGAGGACACCAACAGATCGGCCGCCGAAAAGTGCTCTCCCAAAAGCCAGGGGCCATGGGCCAGGGCGGTGTCCAAACGGTCGGCGATCTCGGTCACGCCCCGATAGGCCGAGCGCGTGGCGGCGTTGTCGGCATAGCCGCCGGCCAGCGCGATGTAGCAGGGCTCTTGCACGCCACTGGCCCAGGTCATCCAGGTCAGGTAGGCGCCCCGGTCGGGATGGCCCGGCCCGGGCCCCATGGGGCTGGCAAAGTGATCGGTCAGGTACAGCATGATCGCGTTGCTTTCGGTCATCAGCCCCGAGCCGGTGTCGAGCGCCGGCACCTTGCCCTCGGGGTGAGGATTGCGCGGATCGCGGCGGCCGGTGCCGTCGTGGCGGATAATGTCCATCGTGCGGATCTGCACATCGGCAACGCGGTCCATGGCGTGCAGCAGGGCATTTACGCGGGTGGCGCGGCTTTGGGGCGAATAATACAGCGTCAGCATGGGTCGGATCCTTGGTTGGTGTGTCCTGTCATGGCTAGCAGACAGCTGCTGACAGGGTGGTGTCAGCAGGATCGAGAGGCCAGTTCATTGGGCCTGCATGATCGGTGGGCCTGCGGGTCGGGTGCAGGACGACGGTACGTCACCTGGGCAGGCCGGGCTATGGACTTCGCAGGGCGGACGGGCCGATAAACGGGCAAACGCAACCGGATGAGCAGGATGTGGCTGACCGCCTTCGACATGATCGGCACCGTGGCCTTTGCCTATTCGGGCTTCGTGGCCGGTGCGCGCCGGCAACTGGACCTGCTGGGGCTGGTGATCGTGGCCTTCCTGACGGCCTCGGCCGGGGGTGCGCTGAGCCAGGTGCTGCTGGGAGAGGTGCCCCATATCCTGACCAACCGGCGGGCGACGACGCTGATCTTTGCCACGGTGATCGCCGGGCTGGTGCTGCACTGGACGGGAATCCGCCGGGTCGACCGGCGCTGGACCTTCGTGACGGCTGATGCCATCGGCCTGGCGGCCTTTGCGCTGATCGGAGGGTCTCTGGCGCTGGAGCACGGGCTGGGCATCTTCGGCGTGACGCTTCTGGCCTTCCTGACGGCCACCGGGGGCGGGTTGCTGCGCGACAGCCTGATCGGCGACGTGCCGGTGGTGCTGCGGTCGGGGTTCTACGGGATCATCGCGGTCTTCGTGGGCCTGGCGCTGTTTGCCTGTGACCGGCTGGCAGGGACGTCCGCATGGGTGGCCGACCTGGCCCAGGTCGTCATCTTTGCGGCCGCCGTGGTGGTGCGGCTGATCGCCCATGCGCGGGGCTGGTCCCTGCCTGTCCTGACCTCTCCTGATGAGTAAACAGTTAAACGGAGTCCCCCATGACCAAGGTAGCCCTGATCACCGGAGGCGCGCGCGGCATCGGCCGGGCCATCGTCGACGACCTGGCCTCGGATCACGACATCGCCTTCACCTGGAGTTCGACCGAGCCGGTCTTTGATGACAGCCGGCTGGCGATCCGGGCCGACCTGGCGGAACCGGCGGCGGCGGGGCGGATCATCGACGAGGTGATGGCCCGTTTCGGACGGCTGGACGTGATCGTGAACAACGCAGGCATCGTGGCCTCGACCCCGAAGTCGGCGCATGTGCCGGGCGATCACAAGCGGATCATGGATGTGAATTACCTGGCCCCGGTGGCCCTGTTGTCGGCCGCCCTGCCCCATCTGAAGCCCGGCGCGGCGGTGGTGTCGATTTCGTCGGTCAACGCGGTGATGCCCCCGCGCGATGCGGTGACCTACGGGGCGTCGAAGGCGGCGATCAACCTGTGGACCAAGGGCATGGCCAAGGAGCTGGGGCCTTTGGGGATCCGGGTGAATGCCGTGGCCCCCGGCGCGATCGAGCTGCCAGAGGCCCCGCGCCCGCCCGAGCTGGTGGACCAGTTCGTGGCCGAGACCGCCCTGGGCCGGGCGGGCGTGCCGCAGGACATTGCCCGGGCGGTGCGGTTCCTGGCCTCGGACGCGGCGGGGTTCATAACCGGAGAGATCCTGACCGTGAGTGGTGGCTACAGGCTGTAGGGCCTTTGGCTTTGGGCTTTGGGGTCAGCCCGTCAGGGTGTCTTCGGTCAGCAGGGCCACGTCTTCAATATTGAGGTCCTGCACCCCGTTGAGCGTCACGACCTGCTGGCCGTTGAGCGACAACAATGTCTGGTTGGCGTCCTCGTCGATGCTGAGCGTCAGTTCGGGTTCCTCGTCGTCGTAATCGGCGGGGTCGTAGTAGAGGGCGAGCACCTCGGTTTCGGTGTCGAAATCCTCGATCGTGGCGGGGTCTTCGCCGCCCACGACCACAACGCCGAACTGGTCGGTGCCCTCGCCGCCGGTGGCGGTGTCGCCGGTGGACAGGATAAGGATGTCGTCCCCGTCCCCGCCCGACAGGCTTTCGGCCTCGCCCCGGTTGAAGGCCGCGTCCTCGTCCAGCCGGTCCGATGTCAGCACGTCGTCGCCGGCGCCGCCCACCAGGGTATCGGTGCCCGAGCCGCCGACAAGGGCGTCGTCTCCGTCGCCGCCCAGCAGGATGTCGTCGCCCAGGTTGCCCTCGATCGCGTCGTCGCCGGTGCCGCCTTCGAGCAGGTCGTCGCCGTCGCCGCCGTACAGCACATCGTCGCCGGCCTCGCCCGCGACCTGGTCGTCGCCTTCGGCGGCAAAGACGGTGTCCGCGCCGCTGCCCCCAGTGAAGGTGTCGTCGCCTTCGGTCAGGGTGACGGTCTGGTCTTCGTCGTCGATGATCGTGGTGGTGTCGTCGTCGTCATCATCATCGTCGTCGCCGAAGAGGCCGATGGGATCGAGCATCAGGCCAAGCGCGAAGACCGACAGCAGGGCGTTTCCGAGTATGGCAAGGGAATAGGCGTCCAAGGGACCCACCTTTCAGCGATGCAAGACGGCGCGTTTCGGCCATCTTGCCCGTTGATCTGGGCAATTTTACGGCAATTGTTATTCAATACGCGGGAAATGTGCCGCGTATTGTCGGAAAACTCGCCTTAAAGCGGATTTGTCCAATGGGCCCTGGTTAGGGGTTTAGTACCCGGCCTTTTCCAGGGCCGGGCGCAGGGTGTCGGCGATGGCCCGTTGGGTCAGCGGGCCGGCAAAGCGGAGGATGACCTCTCCGTCCGGGCCGATGACATAGGTTTCGGGCACGCCGTAGAGGCCCCAGTCCAGGCCCATGCGGCCCGATGTATCCGCCCCGATGCGGTCGTAGGGGTCGCCCAGTTCGGCCAGGAAGCCAAGGGCGTTGGCCGCTTCGTCCTTGTAGTTGACGCCATAGATGGTCAGGCCCTCGGCCGCGAGCGCGTCGAGGTTGGGATGTTCGACCCGGCAGGGTGCGCACCAGGAGGCCCAGAAGTTGACCAGCTTGACCTCGCCGTCGCGCAGGTCGGCGTCGGTGAAGGCCGTCTTGTCGCCCAGCTTTGTGACCTGGACCTTGGGGGCCGGCTGGCCCTGGCGGGCCGAGGGCAGCGCGTCGGGATCGTCGCGGAACATGCCGATGCCGAAGGTGATGACCAGGGCGGCAAAGATCGCGGGCGGGGCGATCATCAGGGGCGAGACCTTAGCCATTCCGGCGCATCCTTTCCTCGACGCGGTGCATTTCGGCGCGCACCTTGCGCCCGCGCCAGATGGTCAGGGCGACAAGGGCGATCAGAACGGCAACCGACACCGCGTAGGCCGACAGCACCGTGTCGGCGTATTTGCCAAGATCGGGCATCAGGCCGCCCTCGCCCGGTCGCGGGCCAGCAGCGCCCGGATCCGGCGGGCGCGAATCTCGGTGCCCGTGCGATACAGCACCAACGCCAGGAACAGCAGGACAAAGCCCGCGATGGCCACCAGCAGCGGCTGGTAGAAGACATCGGCCACGTTTTCCTCCTTGTCGAGCGACAGCGACGCGCCCTGGTGCAGGCCCTGGTTCCAGAAGTTCACGGCATAGCGGCTGAGGATGGCAAAGACCGAGCCCACGATGCACAGGACCGAGGTCAGGTCGGCCGCCGTGTCCGGATCCTCGATCGCGGCCCAAAGCGCGACATAGCCCAGGTAGAACAGGAACAGGATCAGGAACGAGGTCAGGCGCGGATCCCAGGCCCACCAGGTGCCCCACATCGGCTGGCCCCAGATGGCCCCGGTCATCAGGGCGATCAGGGTCATGGCGATGCCCACGGGGGCCGCGGCCCGGGCGGCCAGAGCCGACACGTGGTGGCGGCGGATCAGCCAGATCAGCGAGGCCACCAGCATCATCAGCCAGGCATTGATGGCCATCAGCGCCGAGGGCACGTGCAGGTAGATGATCTTGACGGTCGATCCCTGGCGGTAATCGTCGGGCGTGAAGAAGAAGCCCCAGACGAGTCCGACCACAAGGCACAGGCCCGCGGCCCCCCACAGATACGGCAGGACCGCTTCGGTGGTGCGCAGGAATTTCTTCGGGTTGGCGTATTCCCAGATCGACATGAATTCGTGTCTATCCCGAGCGGGCGGGCCGTACAATCACCGGCGCATCACCTGAGGTTGATCCGAAGCGCTGCGGCCGCGGCAAAGGGCAGCAGGGCGAAACTGGCGGTGCTGATCCCGGCCAGCAGCAGCAGTGGCGACAGCGGATCAAGGCCCGCGGCCCCGCGCCGGGCGACCTCGGCCCCGAAGATCAGGGTGGGCACGTAAAGCGGCAGGACCAGCAGCGACATCAGCAGGCCTCCGCGCTTGAGCCCGACGGTCAGGGCCGCCCCGAAGGTGCCGATGACGCTGAGCGCCGGGGTGCCGATGGCCAGGGAGGCGACCAGCCAGGCATAGCCCGGGGCGGGCAGGTTCAGCAGGACGCCCAGCAGGGGCGCGGCCAGCACCAGCGGCAGGCCGGTGGTCAGCCAATGGGCCAGGGCCTTGACGGCCAGCATGGCCTCCAGCGGCAGGGGGGCCGTGGCCAGCAGGTCCAGCGAGCCGTCCTCCCAGTCCAGGGCCAGCAGCCGGTCCAGCGACAGCAGGCAGGCCAGAAGCGCACCCAGCCACAGGACACCCGGGGCGATGGTGGCCAGCAGGGCCGATTGCGGGCCGACGCCGAAGGGCACGAGGACGGTGATGATCAGGAAGAAGGCCAGGCCCAGGCCAAAGCCGCCGCCGGCGCGGAAGGCCAGGCGCAGGTCGCGCGACAAGAGCGCGATCACAGGAAGGCCTCGTCGCTGTCGGCGTAATCCGGCAGGCGGGCCTTGAAGGGGCCCAGGTCCAGGACACGGGCCTCGGCCAGGCAAAGGTCGATATGGGTGGCGATCAGGGCCGATCCCCCGTTGGCCAGGTGGGCACGCACGGCATCGGCGAACAGCCCCACGGCACGGGTGTCAAGCGACACGGTGGGTTCGTCCAGCACCCAGATCGGCCGGCCGGTGACCAGCAGGCGGGCCAGGCCCAGGCGGCGCTTTTGCCCGGCCGAGAGCGACCCGGCCAGGCGGTCGGCCAGTCCGTGCAGGTCGAAGGCATCCAGGGCGGGGGTGATGTCGGGGCGGGCAAAGACCCGGGCCCAGAAGGTCAGGTTTTCGGTGACGCTCAGGGTCGGCTTGATGCCGTCGGCATGGCCGGCATAGGCGATGGCCTCGTCCGCGCCCTCGATCTGTCCGGAGGCGGGCGGTTGCAGCCCGGCCAGGGTGCGCAGGAAGGTGGTCTTGCCGATGCCGTTGGGGCCGCGCAGGATCAGGGCCTGGCCGGGGGCAAGGGTCAGCGACAGGCCCTCGAGCACCCGCATCCCGCCCCGGGCCACGCAAAGATCGGAAATAATCAGCGTCATGGCCGTCGATTAGCGCATTCCAGGGAGCGGAAAAAGAGCGCGGGACGGTGGGGCGATTTTATTCTCCGAATAAAATCCGGCGCGCGGGTCGAACGTCGGGGGCGGGTGTCCATCTGGGTGAAGATCGTCTGGGGGGAGCGGTGGATTTTCTTCGCAGAAGAAAATGGTCTCGCGGCCCGGCCCGATCACACGGGCAGCAGGGCGACCGCCACCCGGCGGCCTTCGGACAAGAGCACGTTATAGGTCCGTGCCGCCGCCGGAGAGGTCATGCCTTCGACCCCGACCCCGGCCTCTTCCATCGTGCTGCGCAAGGTTGCCGGCAGGTGGGCGATCTCGGCCCCGGTACCGACGAAGAGCACGTCAATGGCATCGGCCAGGTCGAGCAGCGGCGTGGCATCGTCGTACCCGCCCCAGCTGGCCGTTCCTGTCGGCCCGGTCAGGACGGCCCCTGTCCAGACCTCTCCGCCGATGCGGAAGAAGCCGGGGCCGTAGCCCTCGACCGGGTCGCTGTCATTGTAGTCGATCTCGTTCAGCCGCATCGTTCACTCCCAGATCCGCAGGGCCGACAGGGCCGACAGCGTGATGATCCCATAGGCCACCGCCCGGTAGACCCGTTCCAGCCCCGGCCGGAACAGCCAGCCGCCGACCACGTTGCCCACCAGGTTCGGCAGGGCCATGGCCAGGCCGATCAGCACCGGCAACAAGCTGACCGCCCCTTTGAGCGCCAGGACACCGCCCAGCAACAGGTCGTAGCTGAAGAGATAGATCATCACCGAGGCCCGGACCACCCCGGCCGGGTTCGGGCTGGCCATGTAAAGCAGAATGACCGGCGGGCCGGGAATGCCCGATACGCCACCCAGCACCCCCGCAAGGCTGCCCGTGCCAAAGACAAGCCCCGGCCCCAGGCGGCCCTGGTAGCGCAGGCCCAGGATCATGCAGCCGACCATGGCCAGGGCGACGAGCGCGGCCGAGACCTGGAAGACCTCGGGCGCCACGTATCCCAGGGCAAGCAGGCCCAACGGCAGGAAGACCACTGTGCCGGCCAGCAAGCGGGCCAGGTCTCCGCGGTCGGCAGTGGCCCAGGCCCTGGGCAGGTTGGGGATCGGACCGAAGAGGTCCATGACCATCACCGTGAGCAGCACCTGGAACGGGTCCAGCACCTGCGCCGCCACCGGCACGAAGACCATCCCCGTGCCGAACCCGGCAAAGCCCCGCACGGTGCCCGCGACCAGCGACGCCAGGGCAAGCCAGGCCAGCCCGGGCTGGGCCCACACCTCGGCCAGGGCACCCAAAAGGGTGCCCGGCCCGTCAGGCATCGATGTTGGCGAACTGGTTGCCGGCGGTGTTGTCGGGCTTGGACCAGTCGCGCTTGACGCCCAGGTACAGCAGGATGGTCGAGGCCACGAAGACCGACGAATAGGTCCCCACGATCACGCCCCAGATCATCGCGAAGACAAAGCCCCGGATGACGTCTCCGCCCAGGACGAACAGCGAAATCAGGGCCAGCAGGGTCGTGACCGAGGTCATCACCGTCCGGCTGAGCGTTTCGTTGATGGACATGTTCAGCACGTCCTTCAGATCGCGCGACTTGTACTTGCGCAGGTTCTCGCGGACCCGGTCGAAGACCACGACCGTATCGTTCAGCGAATAGCCCACGATGGTCAGAAGGGCCGCGATGATGGCCAGGTCAAAGCGGATCTGCAGTTCGGAGAACACCCCGATCGTCAGCACCACGTCATGCACCAGGGCCGCCACGGCCCCCAGCGCGAACTGCCATTCGAAGCGCAGCCAGATGTAGATCAGCACCGCCCCGATGGCCAGGACGATGGCCAGGACCGCGGTCTGGATCAGCTCTCCGGACACCTTGGGCCCGACGCTTTCCACCTGCACGAATGCGATGTCCGGAGCCACCGTGGCCAGCGCCGCCTGGATGCCCGAGATGGTGTCGGCCGCCAGGGCCTCGCCGCCCTCCTGGGCCTGGATGCGGATCATCGCCACGTGCTGGTCGTCGTCGAAGGACGGATCGAAGACCTCGGTGATGGTGATGTCGCCCAGCTCCATCGGGGCCAGCGCGTCACGGTAGGTGCCCACGTCGACGGGCGTCGAGGCCTCGGTCCGGATCGTCGTCCCGCCCCTGAAGTCGATGCCGAAATTCAGCCCGCGGGCCGCGAAAGAGCCCAGGGCCAGCAGGATCAGCAGCCCCGAAATACCCAGCCACAGCTTCCACTTGGAGAAGAAATCGAAATTGGTTTCCTGGGGGACCAGTCTCAGGCGCATGTCAGACCTCGATCGTCTTGGGACGGCGGCGTTCGAACCACATCACGATCATCAGGCGCGTCACGTAGATCGCGGTGAAGACGGATGTCAGGATGCCGAGCCCCAGCGTGATGGCAAAGCCGCGCACCGGGCCCGATCCCATGACGAACAGGATCACGGCCGTGATGAACGTGGTGATATTGGCATCCAGAATGGCCGACAGGGCCTTTTCATAGCCAAGTTCGATGGCGCGCGACGGGCCGCGCGCGGTTTTCAGTTCTTCGCGAATACGCTCGAAAATCAGCACGTTGGCGTCCACCGCCATGCCGACCGTCAACACGATCCCGGCGATACCCGGCAAGGTCAGCGTGGCCCCGATCAGCGACAGCAGGCCAAAGATCAGGATGACGTTGATGATCAGCGCGACATTGGCGAACATCCCGAACAGACCATAGCTGAGCGCCATGAAGACCAGCACCGCGACAAAGGCCACGATGGTCGCGATCTTGCCCGCCTCGATGCTGTCCTGGCCCAGCTCGGGGCCGATGGTGCGCTCTTCGAGGAACTCCAGCTCGGCCGGCAGGGCGCCCGCGCGCAGCAGGACGGCCAGGTTGGTGCTTTCCTCGATGGTGAAATTGCCGGTGATGATCCCCTGCCCGCCCGCGATATGGGCCTGGATGACCGGGGCCGAGATGACCTCGTCGTCCAGCACGATGGCAAAGGGCGAACCGATGTTGTCCCGCGTGTAATCGCCGAACTTGCGCCCGCCATGGGCATTGAAGGTGAACGACACGGCGGGCCGGCCGTTCTGGTCAAAGGACGGCTGGGCGTCGGTCAACTCCTCGCCGGTGACGACCGGCGCGGCCTCGACCACATAATATAGCCCTTCCTGGCCGAGATCCGGCAACAACTTGTTGCCCACGTCGACCGGCGCGTCCGCATCGGTGGTGCGCGACACGACCGGGTTGAAGGTCAGCTGGGCGGTGGTGCCGATGATGTCCTTCAGCTCCGACGCCGAGCCGATGCCCGGCACCTGGATCAGGATCCGGTCGGCGCCCTGGCGCTGGATCGTGGGTTCGCGCGTGCCGACCTCGTCGATCCGGCGGCGCACGATTTCAAGGGCTTGGCGGACGGTGCGGTCGTCCGAGGCCAGCATCTCGGCCTCTGACAGGCGCACGATGATCTCGTCGCCATCGGATTGCACGTCCAGGTCCTGTGCGCCCACGCCGGTGACCGAGGTCACCGGACGGGCCAGCCCGCGCACCACGGTCAGGGCCCGGCTCATGCCCTCGGGGTTGGAAATTTTCACCCGGAGTTCAGTGGGTTGCGACGGCTGCTTGCGGATGGTGCCGATCGTCTCGCGCTCGGGGCGCAGGGCGTCGCGGACCTCGGGCCAGAGGCTTTCCATCCGCGAGGCATAGACGTCGTCGACCTTGACCTCGGCCAGCAGGTGGGCCCCGCCGCGCAGGTCGAGCCCGAGGTTGACCAGCGACGAGGGCAGCCATTCGGGCCACATCGCCAGCTCGGCCGGGGTGTCGGGCGTGGACAGCCCCGCCTCGACCGCCTTGGCCGCGTCGTTATGGGTTTCGACCCGGGTATAGAAGGCATTGGGCATCGCCAGCCACAGGCCCACCGCGCAGGTGAGCCAGATCAGCACCCGTTTCCATAGCTCGATCTGCAGCATGTGCGACCCTGCCTTGTAAGTTGTTGTGCCGGCTTATTCTTTTGCCGGTTCGGTCTTGCTCAGCACCTGGGCGATAGTCGATTTCACGACCCGCACCTTGACGCCTTCGGCGATCTCGACCTCGACCTCGCCCTCGTCCTTGACCTTGGACACCTTGCCGATCAGGCCGCCTTGGGTGACGACCTGGTCGCCCCGGCGCAGCGCTTCGACCATGGCTTTATGCTGTTTGACCTTCTGCTGCTGCGGGCGGATCAGCAGGAAATACATGATCGCGAAGATCAGGATGAGCGGAAGGAACTGGGCGACTGCGCTTTCCATGAACGTAACGTGTCCTTTTGGGGTTGTCCGGAGGCAGCCCAAGGCCCCCCCGATCCGAGTTGCGCGGAACATATGGGTGATGTGCAGGAGGCGCAAGGCGGTGCGGCGGTCTATTCACGCCGGGTGAGGACAGGGGTGTTTTGGCCGTTTTGTACAAGCCCCGCGCAGGGGTTTGACCGTTTTGTACAATTTGATTTGCGGGGGAAATGGAGGCTTGGAGGGGGCGCGGAGGGGCGTCATGGTGGACACCGGGAACCACGCGCGAGGACCGAGATGGGGGCCGAGACCGTCACGCTGAACATCCACCCTGAGATCTTCTGGGGGTTGGTGTCAATTGCCGGCCTGATGGTGGGGTCAGGTCTTCTTTACCTTTTGATCTCGGCCAGTACGGCAGAGAAGCGGGACCCGCTGCAGGCCTTGAAGGCGCAGCTTGGGTGGGAAAGCGCGCCGGACGTGCTGGTTCTGTTCGGAGTGGTCCTGTGGTCGGCCTTACTGCTGACGCTGGTGGCCGGGCTGTTCTGGATGATCTGGGACGTGGTGTCGTCGGCCTTTCCCTGGATCGACGACGATGAGACGGATGCAAGAAGCGACATCATCCGGCTTGCGGGACTGACGGCAACAATCGGCGGTGTGGTCGCCCTGCCCTTCACGATCCTGCGGCTGAAGGTCAGTCGGGAACAGACCGATACGCAGGCTGCATCCCTATTCAATGAAAAGATCAACGCCGCGAGCGACGACCTGCATGCAATGCGTCAGCGCACTTTAATAGATGAATCAGGCTACTTCGGAAAAACAGTCTGGGAAGCAGATGTAACCCGCCGTAATGCGGCCATCGACCGATTGGTGGGCTTGGTCGATGGACGGCCAAGGGAATCCGTGCGGGTGGCTCAGATGTTGTGCGTCTATGTTCGGGAATTATCGCAGGAGTATCCAGCTAAAACGCCGCCGATGGAGGTGTCTCCAAGGGAATTGGGAGAATGGGCGCGGGAACTGGAGCCAGCCAGACCAGATTTTCAAACCGCAATTTCTGCAATTGGACGGTTAAAGGTCGTCAGCGGAGAGGATTTTCCGTTCGGCACAATAGATTTATCCCGCTCAAATCTGCAGGGCTTGCAGTTCACGGATCTTAATTTCAGCGGGGCTGATTTTTACCGCGCTTCATTGGATGGAAGCATTTTTTATGGGGGAGAATTCACAAGAGCAAGTTTTGTGAGCGCATCATTATGCCACACGGACTTCACAAGCTCGGCCGCTCAAATTGCCAGTTTTTCCGGGTCTGATTTACGTGGCGCAAGTTTCCTAAATACAAGAGCTCAAGGTTCTAATTTCTTGAACGCCGAGTTCAACGAAGAAACGGATGTCGACGGAGCCAAGTTTCGGGGCGCAGCAATGCTCAAGGCAAGCAAGATAAATCTCTTGGGTTCAGAAGATCGCTCCAAAAATGTTTTCTCTCCACCCGAAGGCCAGGAGAATTTTCGTTCAAACAATCCGCGAGCGGCATATCACTCCTTGAAAGGTATTCGTCAAAAAGAGGTTCTTTCGATACTGACCTTTCGGCGCAATTGGCGCGAATGGCAGAAATCCATCGGGTTTGATCCTGAGGATCCGTCGACCTGGGGGGATTAGCGCTCTCCCAGGGTCAGGCAGCCAGGCTAGGTGCCGCAGGTGCTGGCCGGGTACGGGCGGTTTCCGGGGGGCCTTTGTGGGCAGGGCGTCGCGGGCTTTGAGGGGGTCATGCGTATTTTTGCAAAGATGAAATGGGGGGCGGTGGCTCTGTTGGTGTTGGGCGGGGCGGCCTGGGCGGAGGGGTTGCCGGCCTTGCCGGAGGAGGCTCATGCGATTTGGGCGGGTGTGGGGCGGGTCAATGCCGGGGGGTACCGGAGCCGGGGGATGTGTTCGGGGGTGTTGGTGGCGCGTGACCGGGTGTTGACGGCGGCGCATTGCCTCTTTCGCGACGATGGGCGGCGGGTGCCTTTGGGGGATCTGCATTTTGTCGCGGGATGGCACCGGGGGCGGGCCGTGGCGGACAGTGGGGTGGTGCGGGCCGAGTTGCATCCGAAGGCCTTGCGCGAGGGGCGGCTGGATCCGGCGCGGGATGTGGCGGTGCTGGTGCTGGAGACGCCCCTGGAGATCGCGCCGGTGCCGTTGATGGGACGGGATCTGTCGGGGCCTCCGTTTGCGATCGTGGCCTACCAGGGCTCGCGGCCGCACGTGATGGGCGGGCGGTTCGGCTGTGACCTGCGGTTGCAGAAGATGAGCCTGGCGGTGAGTTCGTGCGCGGTGGAGCCGGGGGCGAGCGGTGGGCCGGTGATGGGCCAGGTTGACGGGGACTGGCGCGTGGTGGGCGTGGTCTCGGCCCGGGCGGGGGACTGGACGCTGGTGGCACGGGCGCTGGACTGGGTGGCCGAGGTCGTGGCGGCGGAGTGATCCGGGTTGGGGGCATGTTAACCATGGCTCCCCTACCCCTTTGGCGCTGGCTTTGTCATAAGGCGCCCATCGACCACTTGTGAGTGATTCACCAAAGGAGTGCCAGGACATGCACGACATCCGCGCGATCCGCGAGAACCCGGAAGGCTTTGACGCCGCCCTCGCCCGTCGGGGAGACGCCGCGTTGTCGTCGGAGATCCTGTCGCTTGACGAGGCCCGGCGGGCCAAGATCCAGGCGGCCGAGACGGCCCAGGCCGAGCAGAACAAGGCCTCGAAGGAGGTGGGTGCGGCCAAGGGGCGCGGTGACGAGGCCGAGTTCGAGCGGCTGCGCGCGCTGGTGGGCCAGAAGAAGGCCGAGGTGGCGGCGATGCAGGCCGAGGCCAAGGAGCTGGACGCACAACTGACCGACATGTTGGCGCGGATTGCCAACGTGCTGGCCGACGACGTGCCGGACGGGGCCGATGAAGAGGGCAATGTCGAGGTGCACCGCTGGGGGGCGATCCCGAGTTTCGCCTTTGAACCCAAGGAGCATTACGAGATCGACGGCGTCGCCGCGGCGATGGATTTCGAGACGGCGGCCAAGACCTCGGGGTCCCGGTTCGTGTTCCTGAAGGGGGGCGTGGCGCGCCTTCACCGGGCGCTGGCGCAGTTCATGCTGGACACCCACGTCGAAAAGAACGGGCTGACCGAGGTGCAGACCCCGGTGCTGGTGCGCGAAGAGGCGATGTATGGCACCGACAAGCTGCCCAAGTTCGGCGACGACAGCTACCAGACGACCAATGGCTGGTGGCTGATCCCGACCTCCGAGGTCACGCTGACCTATTCGGTGGCCGGCGACACACTGGCGGAAAGCGACCTGCCGATCCGCATGACGGCCCATACCCAGTGTTTCCGCTCGGAAGCGGGCAGCGCGGGCAAGGACACGGCGGGCATGTTGCGCCAGCACCAGTTCGAGAAGGTCGAGATGGTGTCGATCACCCATCCCGACCAATCGGATGCGGAGCAGCAGCGCATGATGGGCTGCGCGCAGGGCATCCTTGAAGCGCTGGGGATCCATTACCGCACGGTGATCCTGTGTTCCGGCGACACCGGGTTCGGCGCCCGGCGGACCTATGACATCGAGGCCTGGCTGCCCGGGCAGAACACCTTCCGCGAGATCTCCTCGGTCTCGACGACGGGGGCGTTCCAGGCCCGGCGGATGAACGCGCGGTTCAAGCCGGCGGCCGGGGGCAAGCCCGAATACGTGCATACCCTGAACGGTTCGGGGCTGGCGGTTGGGCGTTGCCTGATCGCGGTGCTGGAGAATGGCCAGCAGGAAGACGGATCGGTTGTGTTGCCTGACGTTCTGGTGCCCTATCTTGGGGGGAAGACGACCCTGACACCGGACGGAACGCTTGCATGAATGATCGCCCCTCGCCGCTCATGGCCCTCGTTGTCGCGCTGACGACGGCGGGGTTCATTGCCTCGCCCTTTTTCACCGGAGAGTTCCGGGGCTACCAGGCCGACCAGTTCCCGGTGCCGCAGATCGATCCGCTGATCCAGCCTCCGGGGTGGACGTTCTCGATCTGGCTGGTGATCTATGGCTGGCTGGCGGTCAGTGCCGCCTACGGGCTGTTTGCCCGCCTGCGCGAGCCCGACTGGGCGGCGATGCGGCCGTCGATAGCCGTGGCCACGGCGGTGGGCGCGACATGGTTGCCGGTGGCGATGGTCAGCCCGCTGCTGGCCGGCGTGCTGATCTTCGTGATGATGGTGGCGGCCATTGTCGCCCTGCACGATGCGCCGTTCCTGGATCATTGGCTGGCGCGGGCCCCGGCGGGGCTGTTCGCGGGCTGGCTGACGGCGGCGAGCTTTGTCAGCCTGGGCCTGATCCTGGCGGGCTACGGGCTGATGAGCCAGCACACGGCGGCGATGACCTGCCTGGTCCTGGCGCTGCTGGTGGCGGGCTTCGTGATCTGGACGGTGCGCGATACGGCGATGTATTCGGCGGCCGTGGCCTGGGCGCTGGCGGGGATCTTCATATCGACCCTGACCGTGGATCGAGACGTGGCGACGCTGGCGGGCGTGGGCGCGCTGGTGACGGGGCTGTTGGCCCTGCGCGGCATCCAGAAGATGACGGTCTGAGCGCCCTAATCTGAGACGCACTGATTGCGCATGTAGGGCCCCAACGCGGGGCCCTTACTTGTCTTTCTTCTTCTTCCGCTTCTCGCCGTGTTTCTTCTTGGCCGCCACCTTGTGCGCCTTGAGCTTCTTGGCCCCCTCTTCCCGCCGCTTGGCCTTGGCCGCCTTGTCGGACAGCTTCTTGCGGGCCTTGCGACCGGGTTCGTCCGCGGGGGCCGCGGCATGGCTTTCGGGGGTGTCGTCTGGTAGCTCGGCGGGCGGTGTCTGAGGCGCTTCCTCGGGCGTGTCCGCCGGTGTTTCTTCCGGTGTTTCGACCGGGGTTTCGGGCACGGTTGGCGCGGGCGTCTCCGCCGGGTCTTCGGGTTGGGGAATGTCGATCGACGGGGCGGGATCGGGCGTGTCCTGGGGCAGTTCGGCCGGGGCCACGTCCGGCACTTCGGCCGGGGCCGGGACATCGGGCAGCTCGGTCGGGGGCGTGACGTCGGGCGCGGGATCCGCAGGAGGGTCGATTTCGATGGGCGTGTCGGGGGCCGAGGGCGTGTCGGGATCGGTATCCGCGTCGGCCTCGGGCAGATGTGTCATGGCACCGGGCAGCATCTCGGCGTCGCGGTAGTGGATGACCTCCGGGTCAACCTGGGCCGGATCGTCGGGCGTGGCCGGCACGACGGGCTCTGACGGCGCGGGGTCCGGAGCGGCGTCCTGCGGCGCGGCCTCAGCGGCTATCACCGGCGTGATGTCGGGAATGTCTGGCACCACCGGGCTGACGGCGCCGCTTTCGGGATCGTGGGACAGTTCGGTCACCCAGGTCATCGGACCGGGATGGGTGAAGAAGACAGGCGGAGACCGGCGCGGGCGGGCCGGCACAGGGGACGTTGGGGCCGTTGGGGTCTGCGCGGGCTGGGTGTCGGTCATCCGGGGCTCCTGGGTGTCGGGCTGGGCCGCCGGTGTCCCCGCCGGGTCCGTCGTGACCGGCCCCCGATCCGAGACGCGCGGTCTGCGGCGACGGCGGCGCGTGGCGGGTTTGACGGCGGGTGCGGCATTGAGGTCATCGGACGGCCCCGCAGGAGCGGCGGCTCCGGCCTGGGCGGCCTCGATCAGTTTCAGGGCCCGGCGCGGGCCGACCCCCGGCACCGCTTGCAGGTCCTCGGGCGCGGCAGAGCCGAGGTCGGCCACGGTGCGGATGCCAAGCGCGGCAAGCTGGCGTTCCAGGACGGGACCGATGCCGCTGATGTCCGATAGGTCTAGCACGGGGTTTCCTCTTTGCCGGGTGACAGCCTGTCTGACCCGCCCGGCAAGCCCCCTGCCCGACGCGGTCGGGGCGTTTTACAAAGCCGCCGACCTGCGATGCAACCGGCAATGGACCGGTCTGCGTAAGGGAACCGGCCAATCCGGCGGGCGCCCGGCCCCGAGGAAGGACGCCCTGTTCCGTCGCAGCCGGTCCCACCTAGCTGGCCTGGGCGGCGGTCCGGGTCTGACGCTCGGCCGGGAACGGCACCAGGCGCTCTGCCTCTTCGTCCCAGAGCTTCAGGCTCATGGCGCGGATCGCCTCGGGGAACTTGATGCGGCGCAGGCCCATTTCCTCGGGGATCGAGTAATGGCAGGCGCGAAGCCGGTAGCTGGGGATGCGGGCGTTGAAATGATGGATGTCGTGCAGGGTGATCGAGGCCACCATGAAGTCGAAGAACCAGCCGAAATCCAGGCAGGACGAGCCCTGAAGGGCGGCCACCTGCGGGTCCAGGTCGGGGCGGCGGTCCCAGTAGGTGTCTTCGAAATTGTGCTGCAGGTAGACCAGCCAGACGCCGAACATGCCGCCGAAATAGCTGGAGCCCAGCCAGACCCAGATGCCCGTCCAGCCGAACAGGAGGTAGATCAGCCCGGCCCAGGCGAAGACGCCAAGGTTGTGCAGCAGCACCTGCTGGATGCCGAACTTCGACGTGTTCTTGGGCCAGCGGTAGCGCAGGAAATAGGTGAAGGCCGCGCCCACCGGGATCAGGATCAGCGGGTTGCGGTAGAGGCGGTAGACCAGGCGGTCCCAGAATCCGGCCTCGTTCCATTCCCGCAGGGTCATGGTGTGGATCTCGCCGGTTTCGCGGTGATCAAGGTTACCGATGAAGCCGTGGTGCAGGTTGTGATTCTGTTTCATCGCCTCGAACGGGGCGAAGGTGAATACCGAAAGCCCGTGTCCGGCCCATTCATTCTGCTGCCGGGTTTCAAAAAGCGAATGGTGGCCGGTGTCATGCTGCAGGACATAAAGTCGCACCGCGGCCAGGCCCATGACCATGCCCATGGGCACCACGATCCACCAGGTCGACGCATAGCTCGCCGCCAGGAAGAACGAGGTGAAGTAAACCGCGAAGGTGCCGAAATAGCTGAGCGCTGCCAGCCGGTTATCCTTTTCGACGAACTTTCGGGTATGGGCTCTGATATCCATGGACATACTGCGGTCTCCTTATGACCGTTCACCTGACACTTTTTGTCAAATAGACGCGGATGGGCGTTCCGCAAGGGGCTGTGACCGGTGCCGTAGGCCGTTCGTGACCCCAGTGCCACATCCGGATTACACCTTTGTAACGAATTAGTAATCTTTTTTCTGACGGTAACCGTACGTCGCGGCAGAAGGTCGCCCAGAACTGCCTTTGCGGCGATCAGAAGAGGTCCGGGCGGACGGTTTTCAGGCTTTGCGGGCGGTAGTCCGGACGGGCCGCGGTGCGGGCATCGACCGTAGGCGACAGGGCATAGGGCTTTTTCAGCTGCTTGCGCCATTCCAGGAACCGGGAGGGCGTCTTGTCGAGGTCAGTGTTCGACAGAACGTCGGTGGCCGCCGTGGGATCGGGCGCGACATCGGGGATCTGCACCGCCGGATCCAGCCAGAGCCCGGCATTCACCGCGCCCTCCAGCACCCATTGCAGGGTCACCGCTGACACTTTCTTGAGCTCTCCGTCGATGCCGGATCCGCCGATGGTGCCGTGATCGCCGGCGAACCACATCTGCTGATAGCGCCGGTCGGGCCGGATATCGTCGGCGCCCTGCCCCACCTTGCTGGACAGCTCGCCCAGGTTTTCCCACAGGGCGGGCGGATAGAACGCGCGCCGCTCGTCGACGGACACGGCATGGCGGGCGGACCCGATTAGGCTGGACAGCTCGGTGTCGTGGAATTCGTGGCGAAAGTTGATGATCTTGTCGAGCGAGCCGGCAATGCGCTGGGGAATGCCAAGCGCGCCGACAGTGTCCCAGATGCCCAGGTAGGCGATATGCACCAGGGCCGAGCCGTCATCGCCCAGGGACTTGCGCCAGGACAGGTCCTCGGGCGAGGTGGCAAAGCCGGGCGACAGGCGGCGGCGGGCTTCCAGGATATGGGGCTTGTCGGGGGCGTTGTTCTTGCCCGGCTCCTTGTAAAGCCGGAAGGCGCGGTTGACGCTGCCCCGGGTGACGTCCGAGGGAAAGCCCGCCTTGCGGATCATGCCGGCCAGCGATCGGGCGGTGTAGGCCCCGCGTGAAAAGCCGAAAATGAAGATTTCATCGCCCGGTTTGTACTGGCGGGCGAGCCAGGCGTAGGCTTCCTTGATGCGCTGGTTCAGGCCCCAGCCGAAGGCACCGCCGCCGTACTTGTTGATGGTCTGGCCGATGATCGTGGCAAAGTCGCCTTCCGTGCCGACGCCGGGGAAATAGGCCGAGATCTGGCCGGGCGCGGTGCGCATGTCGGGGTTTCCGGCGGGGGCGTCGTAGGGCGTGCCGGTGGCTCCGAAAAGCTCGCAGACATGGGTGGTCTCGGGGATCTCCATGTCGTTCCAGGTGCCGTCACAGAACACCGCCAGCTTGGTCATCGTCGCATCCCCCATCTCCCGCGCCAAAGCGGCGCCCCGTTCGGGCGCGGCGCCCACCGGCGCCCTCTTCAGGCGCGTAGCCGAAGCCGTTCCCGGGACCATGGAAAACGGCCCGATTACCCTGCGTCAAGGCAGGAGAACCGGGCTTGTCAGGATCACGATTTCAGGTGCTTGCGCAGCTTGCTGGGGCCGGCCTTCTTGCGGCCCTTGTAGGGGTTCTTGTCGGCCTGCGAGCGCAGGGTCAGCCGGATCGGCGTGCCGGGCATGTCGAAATCCTCGCGCAGCCCGTTGATCAGGTAGCGGTTGTAGCTTTCGGGCATCTTGTCGGGATGCGAGCACATGACGACGAATCCCGGCGGCCGGGTCTTGGCCTGGGTCATGTAGCGCAGCTTGATGCGCTTGCCCTGGGGGGCTGGCGGCGGGTGGGCCTCGATCATGGCACCAAGCCAGCGGTTCAGCTGGGCGGTGGTGACCCGGCGATTCCAGACGTCGTAGGCCTTGAGGATGGCCGCGTTCAGCCGGTCGAGCCCCCGGCCCGTCTTGGCCGACAGCGTCACCAGGGGCGCGCCGCGCAACTGGGGCAGCAGGTGTTCGAAGGCCTCGCGCAGGGCTTTCAGCTTGGCGTTCTTGTCGTCTTCCAGGTCCCACTTGTTGATCGCCACGACCACGGCCCGGCCTTCGCGGGCGGCCAGGTCGGCGATGCGCAGGTCCTGCTGTTCGAAGGGAATCGCGGCATCCAGCAGGACGACGACGACCTCGGCGAACTTGACCGCGCGCAGCCCGTCGGACACGGACAGCTTTTCCAGCTTTTCCTGCACCTTGGCCTTCTTGCGCATGCCGGCGGTGTCGAAGATCCGCATCGGCGTGCCGTCCCAGTCGATCTGGAGCGAGATGGCATCGCGGGTGATCCCGGCCTCGGGGCCGGTCAGCAGGCGGTCTTCGCCCAGGATACGGTTGATCAGGGTCGACTTGCCCGCGTTGGGCCGCCCGACCACGGCCACCTGAAGCGGCTTGTCCGCGCCCGGCAGGGCGGCCTCTCCGTCCTCGTCGACCTCGATGTCGGTGATGGGCGCGGTTTCGGCGGCCTTGGCCTCGGCCGCGTCGGCATGGGGCATCAGCGCGGCGTACAGGTCCGTCATGCCCTCGCCATGTTCAGCGGAAATGCGCAGGGGTTCGCCCAGGCCCAGTTCCCAGGCCTCGATGACGCCCGCATCGGCGGCAGCACCTTCGGCCTTGTTGGCGGCCAGGATGACATGGTCGGCCCGCTTGCGCAGGATTTCCGCAAAGACCCGGTCGGCCGGGGCCAGCCCGGTGCGCGCGTCGACCACGAAGAGGCAGACATCGGCCATGTCCACCGCCCGTTCGGTCAGCTTGCGCATGCGGCCCTGCAGGCTTTCGTCGGTGGCCTCTTCCAGGCCGGCCGTGTCGATGACCGTAAAGCGCAGGTCGCCCAGCCGGGCCTCGCCTTCGCGCAGGTCACGGGTCACGCCGGGCTGGTCGTCGACCAGGGCCAGGCGTTTGCCGACAAGGCGGTTGAACAGGGTGGACTTGCCCACGTTGGGGCGTCCGACGATGGCGAGGGTCAGGGTCATGGAACGGGCCGAAATAAGAACAGACGCGCCCCTTACCCTATACCGGGCTTAACGGAAAGCGAACAATTGACCCTTGGTGCCCACGACATAAAGCGTGTTGCCGGCCACGACCGGGTCTGTGGTGGCCCCGCCCGGCACCTCGATCGAGGCCAGGAGGCTGCCGTCGGTGGGCGAAAAGGCCCGCAGGAAGCCGTCGTTCGAGGCCACCCAGATGCGGCTGCCGGCCAGGATCGGGCCGTAATGGGCAAAGACCGGGCCACGGCCCAGGGGCTTGTCCTTGGTGTAGCGCGGCAGGTCGACGGCCCAGACCGGGGTGCCGTCCGAGGCGTTCATGCGCACCAGCTGGTTCGAATCGGTCAGGGCGAACAGGCTGCCGCCCACCGGCCAGACCGGGGTGACGGCCCCGAAGGGCGCGGTCCAGCGGCGTTCTCCGGTGTCGGTGTCCAGGGCGGCGATGCGGCCCGAGGCGTTGCCGATGTAGACGGTGCTGCCCACGACGACCGGCGCGCCGGTGACATCGCCGATGCGCGAGGCGGCCACGCCGGGACGCTGGCCCGACACGGTGGAGCTCCACCGCCGCAGGCCGCCCTGGCGGAAGGTGCCCAGCACGTCGCCCGAGCCGAAGGCAAAGATGACCAGGTCGTCGGCCACGGCAGGTTGCGGCGCGCCCAGCACGTTGGCGACCGAGGCGGTGGCGTCGATCTGCCAGCGGATGCGGCCGTCGGACTTGTCCACGGCCCAACCGGTTTCGTCGCCGGCGACCAGGTAGATCAGGTCTCCGACGACCAGGGGCTTGCCGCTGCCGGTGGCCTCGAGCTTCTGTTCCCAGCGTTTCTGGCCGGTGGTGGCATCCAGCGCGACCAGGTAGCCGAAGCCCAGCGAGACATAGAGCGTGCCATTGTCATAGGCGAGCCCGCCGCCGGTCGCGTCGTCCTTGCCGGCATAGGCGGGGCGCGCCTCGGTCGACCACAGCACGCCGCCGCCGGGGCTGAGGGCGGTGACCTGGTCGCGGGAATCAAGCGTGTAGACCCGGCCTCCGCCGACCACGGGGGCCGCGGTGATGCGGTGCTTGCGGTCGTCGCCCTGGCCGATGTTGGTGGCCCAGGCCAGGACGGGCGTGGCGCGCAGGGCGGCGTTCGACACCCGGTTGGCGGCGGTGCCCGTGCCCTGGGCCCAGGACGCATTGCTGGTCTGGCTGGGCAACGAGATCGACTGGGCGGTGTTTTCGTCGGGGTTGGGATCGTTGCTGAAGGCCTGGACCTCGGCGATGTCCTCGCGGTCGCCGGGCAGCACCACGTCCGGTTCCTGGCACGCGGCCAGCAGAAGCGTCGCGGCCAGCGCGGGCAGCAGGGTCCGGCCCCGGCCGGTGGTAAAGTCGATTGCCTTGATCATCTGCCTGCCCGTGCCTGCCCGTCGTCCGTTCCGTAGTCCATTGCCACCGTCAAGGCGAGATCCCGGATGGAAGCGCCCTGCCCGTGGTCTGGTGCCGCCTGATCCGGCGACGCCATGCTGTTTGCGCGGTTTGCCCGGTCGGGCCTAACCCATTGTCGTCCCGGTCCAAAGTCCCGACCTGCGTCGAGATCCAGATCGTGACCCCGCTGCCGGGGGCTTACCCCTGCGAGCCGGTGTCCCGGCTGGCCGGTTCCCCCCCGAGCGCCACAATCACCTGCGTGGCGCGCTGTTGCAAGTCCGCGGTGACCTCGGCGTCGTCAAGGATCGCCTGAAGCCGGTCGATGGCGGCCTGGGGCTCGCCCGAGCGGATGTCCAGCAGGGCCAGCTGCTCTTCGGCCAGCAGGCGGATCGGACTGCCCGGTGTGGCGAGGGCTGCGAACCCGGTGCGCAGCTCGTCCGCGTCGGCCGTCGGCGCCTTGAGCGTCAGGGCCTTGAAGGCCGCGATGTTGCGGTAGATCAGCGGCAGGTCACCGTTCAGGGAAATCCCGTCCAGCACCTCGACCGCCTGTTCGGCCCGGTCGTCTTCGGCCAGGGCGGCAGCGCGCAGAAAGTCGACCACGGCCGCTTCGCTGGCGGCTTCGGTCGAGATCCCCTCAAGCGCCGCGGCCCGTGCCTCGGCCCCGTCGGCCTGCAAAGCGCCGGTGATGGCGTCGCCAAGCGCCTGGGCGGCGGTTTCCCGCTGGGCCTTGGAGTATTCCTTCCAGGCCGCGCCGCCGACGATCAGGGCAATCGCCACGATCGCGATCCAGCCGTATTTCCGCATCATCGCGAAAAGGCGGTCTCGGCGCACCTCTTCGGTGACTTCCTCGATAAAGCTGTCGGTGTCGCTCACGCCGTCGCCTCCGGTTGTTGCCCGCGATGCGGGCCCGTTGGGGTTTTCCTCTGCGCCCGAAGGCGGGTTCGGCCCGCTATATCGTGGGGGAAATGCCAAGCCAAGGGGCACGGATGACCCGATCGCGCAACGGAATCACGAAAAAATCGTTAAAAATGTTGTTCTGAACTGGTCAGTTCAGATTAAGGTCTCCATATAACGCCCGACATATGGCCCGGTAATGATTTTCGGGACGACTGGTGAAAAGGCGGACCCATGCGACTGATCCCCACTCTGACGGCCCTGGTGGTCATGGTGGCCCTGTATTTCCTGGTGCTGGAACGCGACAAGCTGCTGGCCTTCGCGCGCGGATCCGATCCGGATGTCGAGCTTGCCCAGGACGCAGGCCAGGACGGGGACGCCCCTGCGGCAGCCACCGCGGAAAGCGGGGCGTCACAGGTGTCCCCAAAGGCGCAAGTGGCCGAGGCGGCCGGTGCCCCCGGATCCGCTGAAACCCCTGCCAAGATGGGCGTCGTGGTGCGCCGGTCGGTGGCCCAGCCCGTCGACAGCGCGGTGATCCTGCGGGGCGAAACCCAGGCCATGCGCGAGGTGGCGGTGCCGGCGGAAACCTCGGGCGTGGTCCTGTCCGAGCCCCTGCGCAAGGGGGCCTATGTCGAAAAGGGCCAGGAGCTCTGCGTGCTGGATCCGGGCACGCGCTTTGTCACCCTGGCCGATGCCAAGGCGCAATTGTCGCTGGCCAAAAGCCGCATTCCCGAAAGCGAGGCCCGCCAGGCCGAGGCCGAAGCCGTTCTGGAACAGGCGAAAATCGACCTGAACGCGGCGGAGAGATTGTCCGAAGGCGGATATGCCTCTGACATACGGCTGGCCGGGGCCCGGGCGACGGTGCGCTCGGCCGAGGCGGCGGTGGTGTCGGCGGATGCCGGCCTGGAAAGCGCGCGCACGGGCATCGAATCGGCCGAGGCCCAGGTGGCCTTTGCCCAGAAGGACATCGACCGGCTGACCATCCACGCGCCCTTTGCCGGCCACCTGGAAAGCGACACGGCAGAGCTGGGCTCCTTCCTGGCCGCCGGGGGCATCTGCGCCACGGTGATCCAGCTGAACCCGATCAAGCTGGTGGGCTACGTGCCGGAAACCGGGGTCGGCCGGGTCACCCTGGGCTCGCCGGCCTCGGCCCGGCTGGCCGATGGCAGCACGGCGAAAGGCGAAGTGACCTTCATCAGCCGTTCGGCCGATCCGGTCACGCGCACCTTCGCGGTCGAGATCCAGGTCGACAACCCCGACATGACGATCCGCGACGGCCAGACCGCCGAGATCGCCATCGAGGCCCAGGGCACCCTGGCCCACCGCCTGCCCCAGTCGGCCCTGACGCTGAACAACGACGGCAAGCTGGGTGTGCGCATCGTCGACTGGGAAGGTATCGTGCAATTCCAGCCGGTCGTCGTCCTGCGCGACGATATCGACGGCATCTGGGTGACGGGCCCCACCGAAGAGGCCCATGTGATCGTGGTCGGACAGGATTTCGTGACCGCGGGGTTGCGGGTCGATGTGACCTACGAGGATACGAGTGACAAGGAAGACCAGCCATGACCGGGATCGTCGACTGGGCCGCCTCGCGCGCCCGCATGGTCGTTGCCTTCATCATCCTGTCGCTGCTGATCGGCGGCTTTGCCTATGTCAGCCTGCCCAAGGAGGGTGAGCCCGACATCGAGATCCCGGCGCTCTTCGTGTCGGTCCCCTTCCCCGGCATTTCCGCCGAGGACGCCGAAAGCCTGCTGGTCAAGCCGATGGAAACCGAGCTGGCCGACCTCGACGGGCTGGACAAGATGAGCGCCACCGCGGCCGAGGGCTATGCGGGCGTGGCGCTGGAATTCGAGTTCGGCTGGGACAAGACCTCGGTCATGGCCGATGTGCGCGATGCGATGAACTCGGCCTCGGCCAAGTTCCCCGAGGGCGCCGAGCAATACACGATCAACGAGATCAACTTCTCCGAATTTCCCATCGTCATCGTCAACCTGACCGGGCCGGTGCCGGAACGGACCATGGCGCGGATCGCCAAGGAATTGCAGGACGAGCTGGAAAGCCTCGATTCGGTGCTGGAGGCAGGGATCGCGGGCAACCGCGACGAGATGGTCGAGGTGATCATCGACCCCCTGCGCCTTGAGGCCTACAACGTCACCGCGGCCGAACTGATCTCGGTCGTGCAGAACAACAACCAGCTGATCGCGACCGGGGATTACGAAACCGAACAGGGCACCTTCGGGGTCAAGATCCCGTCGAATTTCAAGGATGTGAACGACATCTACCGGCTGCCGGTGAAGACCAACGGCGACCGGGTGATCACCCTGGGCGAACTGGCCGAGGTCAATTTCACCTTCGAGGACCGCGAGGGCACGGCCCGGTTCAACGGCGAGGACACGGTCGCCCTGCAGGTGGTCAAGCGCAAGGGCTACAACCTGATCGACACGGTCGACCAGGTGAAGGCCACGCTGGAAAGCGCCAAGGCCAAGTGGCCGCCGCAACTGCAGGCGGCGGTGGACCTGGGCACGTCGAACGACCAGAGCCGCCAGGTGGCGTCGATGGTCGGCCAGCTGGAGGGCTCGGTCCTGACGGCAATCGCCCTGGTGATGATCGTGGTGCTGTCGGCGCTGGGAAGCCGGGCCGCGCTGCTGGTGGGCTTTGCCATCCCGACCTCGTTCCTTTTGTGCTTTGCCCTGCTGGCGGCCATGGGCGTCAGCATTTCCAACATCGTCATGTTCGGCCTGATCCTGGCCGTGGGCATGCTGGTCGACGGGGCCATCGTGGTCGTCGAATATGCCGACAAGCGGATCAAGGAAGGGTCCGGCCCGATGCACGCCTATGTCGAGGCGGCGCAGCGGATGTTCTGGCCCATCGTATCGTCCACCGCGACGACGCTCTGTGCCTTCCTGCCGATGCTGTTCTGGCCCGGCGTGGCGGGCGAGTTCATGGGCATGTTGCCGGTCACGCTGATCTTCGTGCTGTCGGCCTCGCTGGTGGTGGCGCTGATCTACCTGCCCGTCATGGGCGGGGTGACGGGGCGCATCAGCCGGGTCTTCGGCCATGCATCGGACGTGCTGCGCGCGCGGCTGCCCTGGGTGGTCCGGGCGGTGCTGGTGCCGCCGGCGCTTTACGGCATGTTCCTGTCCGCCATGCAGGTGCTGAACCCCTATTACCTGCTGCCCGCCGGGTCGGTTCCCCCGACCATGGGCTCGTTGATGGGCGGCCTGCTGTTCCTGGCCTTCGCCTTTGGCGCCTCGATCGTGCTGGGCGCGGCCAAGATCGAACGGCGTGAACGCCCGCCCCGGGCGGGACACCGGCGCACGGCCCTTGGCTGGCTGATCACGGCGATCGCGGGCAACCCGATCATGCCCATCGTGACCGTCGTGGTTGTGTTCATGGGCGTCATGGCCGTCTTCCAGGCCTATGGCGAAAACCAGCTGGGCGTGGAATTCTTCGTCGAAACCGAACCGGAACAGGCCACGGCCTATGTGCGGGCGCGGGGCAATGTCTCGCTGGCGGAATCGGACCGGCTGGTGCGCCAGGTCGAGGACGTGATCGCCGCCCATCCCGGGGTCATCAACGTGTTTTCCTTCGCTGGCGAAGGCGGGCTGAACCAGAACACCGGCGGGTCCGAGGCTCCGGCCGATACCGTGGGCCAGGTCCAGTTCGAGATCATCCCCTGGGAAGACCGGCCCAAACTGTCGGAACCGCTGATCGACGGGGTGCTGGACCGCGAGATCGCCGATCCGCGCTTTGACGGCGACCTGGTGATCGACCAGCTGGAAACCCGCCTGGCCCGCATCCCCGGCATCCAGACCGAGATCCTGCCCCTGACCGGTGGGCCGGCTTCGGCCAAGCCCGTGCACCTGCGCCTGAAGGCCGATGCCTGGGATCCGCTGGTCACCGCGACCGAGGCCGCCCGGGCCGCCTTCGACGACACGCCCGGCCTGATCCAGATCGAGGACACGATGCCCCTGCCCGGCATCGACTGGCAGATCGACGTCGACGTGGAAAAGGCCGGCCGCTACGGGGCGGACGTGGCCGTGGTCGGGGCGATGGTTCAGCTGGTCACGCGGGGCATGTTGCTGGACACGATGCGCGTCGATACCGCCGACGAGGAAATCGAGATTCGCGTGCGCCTGCCGCGCGAGGACCGGGTGCTGTCGACGCTGGACAGCCTGAAGGTGCGCACCACCCAGGGCCTTGTGCCGCTGTCGAATTTCATCACCCGCCAGCCGGTGCCCAAGGTGGCCACCATCAGCCGGGTCGACCAGCAGCGCTATTACGACGTCAAGGCCGACGTGGCCCCGGGGCTGGCCAAGATCGTGACCACCGGGCCGGAAGGGGGCGAAACGCGCCTGGCCGTGGTCAAGGATGCCGCGATGATCGAGGGCGCCACGGGCGAGCTGTTCACCGCGCCCAACGGCACCGAATACGCGCTGCTGTCGCTGACCGGCGCGGCGTCGGTCGAGGACCTGGCCGCCGCGCTGGACAAGGGCGCCCGCTTCGTGCCGATCAATGCCAACGAGCGGATCGGGGTGATCACCGAGTGGCTCGAGGCGGCCGACCTGCCCTCGGACGTGGCCTGGGAATGGACCGGCGACCAGGAGGAACAGGCGGAAAGCGAGGCCTTCCTGTCCTCGGCCTTTGCCGCGGCACTGGGGCTGATGTTCATCATCCTGCTGGCCCAGTTCAACTCGATCTACAATTCGGTGCTGGTGCTGCTGGCGGTGGTGCTGTCGACGACGGGCGTGCTGATCGGCATGATGGTCATGCAGCAGCCGTTTTCGATCATCATGACGGGCACGGGGATCGTGGCCCTGGCCGGGATCGTGGTGAACAACAACATCGTGCTGATCGACACCTACCAGGAATACTCGCGCTACATGCCGCGGATCGAGGCGATCATCTACACCACCGAAAGCCGGATCCGGCCGGTGTTGCTGACCACGATCACGACGATGGCGGGTCTGGCCCCGATGATGTTCGGGGTGTCTCTGGATTTCATCCAGGGGGGCTACACGATCGACAGCCCGACGGCGCTGTGGTGGAAACAGCTGGCCACGGCCGTGGTCTTCGGGCTGGGCGTGGCCACGGTTCTGACGCTGGTGGTGACGCCCTCGCTGCTGGCCATCCGGGTTTGGTTCGCCACCTACATGAGCTGGTTCGCCGGGCTGCTGGCACGTCTGTCGATGGGCCGGACCAGCCGGGCCGCCCGCGACTGGGCCCTGCGCCGGGCCGCCCGGCGGGCGAAGATCCCCGAGATCCTGTGGGGCGTGGAAGACCCGGACGACGGCGCGACGCGTCCGGCCGAGGTCTTCGGGCCGCCGCTCAAGGCCGCCGAGTAATCCGGGGTAAGCCCGAGTCATCCCGGTGCGGCCTTCGGGCGGCCGGTGCGGCGATGGCCCCCGGCGTGTCGGGTGGGCCTTGATCAGGCCGTCCACCCCGCGCGCCCTCACCGGGGTGGGAGCGCGCCGGGGGCCACCGGCCCCGCAGGGCCGGTCCCGTCAGGCGATTTCGATGAGCGTGACGTCGAAGTTCAGTGTTTCCCCGGCCAGCGGGTGATTGGCGTCAAGCTCCACGTGGCTTTCGGTCGTCTTGGCGATCACCACGGGAATGGTCTGGCCGTCCTGGGTCGTGACTTCAAGCTGGGTGCCCAGGTCGGTCGGGATGTGGTCGGGGATGGCTTCGCGCGGAACGGCCTGGATCTTGCCGGCGTCGCGGGTGCCATAGGCCTCTTCGGGCGCGATGGTGACTTCGCGGGTTTCGCCGACTTCCATGCCGACGACGCCCTTTTCGAGCCCCGGGATGATTTCGCCGGAGCCCAGCGTGAAGCCGAGCGGCTCGCGGCCGGCGGATTGGTCGAACACGGTGCCGTCGTTCAGCCGGCCCGTGTAATGGATACGCAAAGTGTCTCCTGCCTTGGCGGCTTGGGTCATGGGTCTGTCCTCTGGTCTGTGATGAATTTGCCGAGGCCGCTTCATCGCGGGTGGCTCGGCTTTCCGGGCGGTCCCCGGTGTGCGGGCCGATCCGGATGCGGCGTAGGGCCGCCTGGGGTCAGGGTAACAAAGCCTTGGGGGATGCGCAAACCGGGCGCGATGACCTGTGGGCGGCACGGGAGGGAGACGTGGGAATTTGCGTATTTTTCAAAGGTGAAGAGGCGGGTTTGGGCCCGGATCCAGGCCGGCCGCCCGTGGGAGGCGGAGTGGGGCCAACGGAGTGCGACCGCCTCGGCGACGCGGGGTGGGCGGGCGGGCGCGTTGCCGAGGCGGGCGCGCGTGCCGCCAGGGCCTGCGTCCGGGGGTCAGGCGGCGTCTTCGGCTTGCTGGCGGTCCCACAATTGGCGGTAGCGGCCGGAATGGGCCAGAAGCTCTGCATGGCTGCCCTGTTCGACGATCTCGCCCTGTTCGAGGACGATGATCCGGTCGGCCTCGGCGATGGTCGACAGGCGGTGCGCGATCACCACCACCGTGCGCCCTTCCCCGGCCCGGCGCAGCGCGCCCTTGATTTCCTGTTCGGTGTCCGTGTCGAGGGCGGAGGTGGCCTCGTCCAGCAGCAGGATCGGCGGGTTCTTCAGCAGGGCCCGGGCGATACCGACCCGCTGCTTTTCGCCCCCCGACAATTTCAGCCCGCGTTCGCCCACCGCCGTGTCGTAGCCCTGCGGCAGGCTTTGCACGAAGTCATGGATCTGGGCGGCGCGGGCGGCGTCCTCGATCTCGGCCTGGGAGGCGTCTTCGCGGCCGTAGCCGATGTTGTAGCGGATGGTGTCGTTGAAGAGCACGGTGTCTTGGGGCACCACGCCGATGGCCGCCTGCAGGCTGTCCTGGGTCACGTCGCGCACATCCTGGCCGTCGATCCGAAGCGCGCCGCCGGTCACGTCGTAGAACCGGAAGAGCAGCCGGCCCAGGGTCGACTTGCCCGACCCGGTGGCGCCGACTATGGCCACGGTCTGGCCGCCCTCGACGGTGAAGCCGAGGCCTTTCAGGATTTCCCGGTCCGGGTCGTAGTGGAAGCGCACGTCGTCGAACTCGATCCGCCCGGCGGTGATGGCCAGGGGCGTCGCACCAGGGCGGTCGGTGACTTCGCTGTCCTCGTCCAGCAGGTCGAACATCTGGCCCATGTCCACCAGCGCCTGGCGGATTTCGCGGTAGACGAAGCCCAGGAAGTTCAGCGGCCCGATGATCTGCATCATGTAGGCGTTGACCATGACGAAATCGCCCACCGTGTAGGTGCCGGCCTGCACGCCCTGGGCGGCCATGACCATGACCGTGATCAGCCCGACATTGATGATCAGGGCCTGGCCCGAGTTGATGGCCGACAGCGAATAGGCGGTTTTCAGGGCGGCCCGTTCATAGCCGGCCATGGCCTGGTCATAGCGCAGGGCCTCGCGTTGGGCAGCCCCGAAATAGCGCACGGTTTCGAAGTTCAGCAGGCTGTCGATGGCCCGCTGGCTGGCCTCGTTGTCCTGGTCGTTCATGACCTTGCGGATCTTCACGCGCCATTCGGTGACGGCGAAGGTGAACCAGACGTAGATGGCGAAGGTGGCGACCAGCACGGCCAGGAAGCGCCAGTCGAGCACGCCGACGATGATCGCGCAGATCAACACCAGTTCCAGGATCAGCGGGCCGATGGAAAACAGCATGAAGCGCAGCAGGAAGGCCACGCCTTTCACCCCGCGATCCATGACCCGGCTGAGCGCCCCGGTGCGGCGGCTGACATGGTAGCGCATGGACAGGGCATGGATGTGGCGGAAGGTGCGCAGGGCAAGCCGGCGCAGGGCCTGTTGCGACACCCGGGCAAACAGCAGGTCGCGCAGCTGTTCGAACCCCACCTGCATCAGGCGCGACACGCCGTAGGCCACGGTCAGCCCGACGGCCCCGAGGGCCAGGATCGGCACGCCGCCGTCCTCGGCCAGGGCATCCACCGCGCTTTTGTAGAAGAGCGGCGTGACAACGGCGATCAGCTTGGTGCAGGTCAGCGCGGCCAGGGCCAGGACAACGCGGATGCGGATATTGGGTTCGCCCTCGGGCCAGAGATAGGGCGCCACGTCGCGGATCACGCGGAACCCCGCGTGGCGGTCCTGGGCGGGCGAGCTGGCGTCGGTCATCTGGAGCTTTCAAAGGTCGGTGGACCGCTCAGACATAGGCTCCGGGCGCGGGATTGACCAGAGCCGGCAGGGACTTGCCGTGCAGGGACTGGCCGTGGCCCGGCCAGACCCAGGAACAGGCGCAGGGCCGCCCTGCCCTTAGTTGGGAACCGAGAACACCTGCCCCGGATAGATCAGGTCCGGATCGCGGATCGAATCCCGGTTGGCCTCGAACACGCGGACATAGAGGAACCCCGACCCGTAGCGGTCCTGCGAGATCGCCCAGAGCGTATCCCCTCGCTGCACGGTCACCGCCGCGATCGAGGGCGCGCCTGCGGGCAGATCGTCGCGGGCGGCGGCCAGGATGGCCGGGGCCTCGCGCTTGAAGGGGGTTTCCAGGCGGCCGTCGACGCTGCCGTCACCTGCCACCTGGTCCAGGCGCAGGGTGTAGATGCCGGGGCGCACGCCGGTGACCTCGCCCTTCCAGCGCCCGTCCGGGTCGATGGTCAGGTCCTTGACCGCCACGTTGTCGAGGTAGACGCGCACCGCCGCGCCAGAGGGCGCGCGGCCGGCCAGCAGCACCTCGCCGTCCTCGGAATAGCTGATCGTGTCGAGCGACAGGCTGTCGAGCGCCTCGGGCCGTTGCGGCGTGCCGGGTTGCAGCAGTTCGACCCCGTCGGCCCCGGCGCGCAGGACGGCCACGGGGCCCGGTGCGGGCGTGGGGCGCGGGGCCGCGAAATCGCGGGGCTCTTCGCCGGGCTGGTCGGGGGCCGTGGGTGGCTCGGGGCTGGCCGGAGACGCCGCCCGGTCGGGACGCGGCGCAGTGGTGTCGTCGGCGGCGGTATCCGCCCCCGCCGAGGCCGCCGGATCGACGGCAAGATCGTCGGGCACGGCCGCAAGCGCCACGGGCGCGTCGCCAAGCGCGGTTGGTGCTTCGGGTGTCGTGCCGTCGCTGGGCGTGGCCGCGCCGTCCGGAGCGGCGGACATGGCCGAAGGCGCGCGATCGGATGGGGTCTCGGCAGGGTCCTGGGCCTGGGCCGCGACGGGGTCGGTTGTTGGCTCGGGTGTCGCTTCGGGGGCCGCTTCCGGCAGGGCCTGGGCCACCGAGCGGGTCGCAGAGGCAGGCTTGGGAGCGGGCTCGGCGGTCGTCTCGGACGCACGTTCCGCGACCGCGTCTGCGACCGGTTCCGGGGTTGCATCAGGGGCCGGATCGGGGGCCAGATCGGGGGTCGGATCGGGGGCAACATCGGCCTCGGCCACGACGATGTCGGCCGGGGTGTCCGCGGCCGGTTGTGGCGCGGGCTCGGGGGCCGGTTCGGGCGTCGCTTCGGCCATGGGCGGCTGGGGTTTGGGCGTGGGCGCGATGATAAGGCTGTCCTCGGCCCAGGTTTCCTGCCCGTCGCGCCGGGCCGCCAGGGTCAACAGGCGCGGCTGATCGCTGGGGCCGAGATCGACGAACATGGCGAACTTGCCCCCGCCATCGGCCGAAACCGTTTCCAGCAGGCTGTCGTCGACATAGCTGGTGACCTCGCTGCCCTGAGGCGCGGATCCCGCGATCAGGCCTGACCCGTCCGGGTCGATGCGCACGACGTCGACGGCTGGCGCGGCCAGCTCCGGCGGGGCGACGTCCGTCACCGTGTCATCGGTCAGAGCGTCCGTATGATCCTCTGCGGCATCGGCGACCGTCCTGTCCGGCCGCGCCCCGGCCTCGACCAGGCCGTCGTCGTTGGATCCGGGCTGAACGGGTTCGGGCGCGGCATCGGCAGAGACCTGCACATCCTCGCCCGACTTCGCCGGGTCGTCTTGCACCACGGTCTGCTCTGGTGCAGACAGATCGGGTGCCACTGCTCCGGGCAGCGCGGGCAGCACGATGTCGTAGACCCTTGGCCCAAAGACGATAAGGCCGGTCACACCGGCGACCGCAATCGCCAGAGTGCCCCCCGTGCCCATCCCGAAAAGCCCGGTCTTCGCGGCCATGTCCGTCCTTCCCCTTCCGGCGTGGGCCGGGTATGTCGCAAGCGTGGTCCGGTCCATCCCGGACCCGGATTGCAGCTAGTTTATCAACGCGGCAATCTGCGGTCAAAACCGGGGCAAACCCGCCCGGTTTCCCCAAGAGAGGACAGGTCATGCCAGCCAAATCCGTCTGTGTGTATTGCGGATCCAGATCCGGATCAATCCCGGCCTATGCGCAGGCCGCGCGCGACCTTGGCACAGCCCTGGCCCGGGCCGAATGGCGGCTGGTTTACGGGGCCGGCGATGTGGGCCTGATGGGAGAAGTCGCCCGCGCGGCGCAAGGCGCCGGAGGCGAGACCTTTGGCGTGATCCCCACCCACCTGATGAACCTGGAGGTCGGCAAGACCGACCTGACGCGCTTCGTGATCACCGAGACCATGCACGAGCGCAAGAAGGTGATGCTGATGAATGCCGACGCAGTGGTTCTGTTGCCGGGGGGCGCGGGGTCCCTGGACGAGCTTTTCGAAGCGCTGACCTGGCGCCAGCTGGGCCTGCACGACAAGCCCATCGTGGTTCTGAACACCGACGGGTTCTGGACCCCGCTGCTGGACCTGGTGGCCCATGTGATCGATAAGGGGTTCGCCGATCCGTCGCTGGGCACGTTCCTGCTATCCGCCGACACGCCGGACGCGGCGATGGACCTTTTGCGCAGCAGCCTCGCCTGAATTTCCTGGCGCGGATTGGGGCCAGAATTTGGGCCTGTTTTTTGGAGCCCGTAGTCCCGGCCCTATCTGCTGGCCCGTTTTCCGCGTTTCCTTCGGTAATTGCACGCAATGTCTGCCGTGGCAGCCAGAGATTGGCCTCTGCGGCGCGACCTGCCATCATTTTCCATAATTGGGAAAATGGACTATTCACCCCAGATTGACAAAAAATACCCTCACGCAACCTTGAATAGTT
Organism: Paracoccaceae bacterium; assembly: GCA_002709405.1. Lineage (GTDB taxonomy): Bacteria > Pseudomonadota > Alphaproteobacteria > Rhodobacterales > Rhodobacteraceae > Marinibacterium. Next base: position 21,477 of record PAQV01000031.1, on the reverse strand, counting down.
GTCATCAAATACGCATTATCGCTTCGAGGGATGTTTCGACCAAAGGATTCCTTTCAAAACCATACGCCCGTTGTTTCTAAAAGGGCGAATTCCGGGCGGACGCCCCTCGGACGAACAATTCAATACTGAACATTTCCTTCATTCACCAAGGATTTCCTGGATGTTTGCTCGTACCACTGCCCCCAGCCTGACAGACCTGGTAAAGGCCACCGATTTCCGGTCGCTGATGACCCCTGCCACCCCCCTGCCCAGCTACACGATCCCCGGCGACGACAGCACCACGGCCACCGTGTCGGTGGGCGAAACCGTCTATGATACGCTGGACTATTGGGGCGACAGGGACTGGTTCCAACTGGCCCTGACCGCCGGAGACACCGTCAGCGTTTCGCTGTACGGCATCGACCACGACACGACCAACGGTTGTTTCGCGCTTGGCGATAGCTACCTGACGATCTACGACAGCGACGGCAATGTCGTCGCGTATAACGACGATTACTATTCGCTCGATTCCTTTCTTTGGTTCACGGCCGACGAAACCGAAACCTATTTCGTCGAGGTCGCGGCCTGGGCCGATTCTTATGACGGCGACTACGGCCTGACGGTCGAAGAATACGAGGCGCCCCCTCCGCCCGAGGACTATGTCGCGGGCGATATCAGCACCGATGCGACGCTTTCCACAAACGATTACCTGAACGGCGCGCTGGAAACCGCTGGCGATACCGATTGGTATGAAATGGAGCTTGCCGGCTTTTCCCAAGTCTATATCGATCTTTATGCCTGGGATTACAACTGGGACGATCAACTTGGCGCATTGGTGGATCCGATCCTCCGGGTCTACGATTCCGGTGGCAACCTGCTGGTCGAGGATTCCTACCCCTACGGCTACGGGTCCTACCTGAATTTCTCGACGACCACGGCCGGCACATATTACGTCGAGGTGGCCTCGGTTTCGGGCGGGATCGGCGAATTCGAACTTTATACCTATGGCACCACGTCGACCTACGAAGGCGAAATCGGCAAGACGGATTTTGTTGTCGGCACGATCGACGATTATGGCGTCGGCGATGTGTATTCGATCGAGATGACGGCCGGAGACACCGTGCGTGTCGTTCTGAAGGGCCGCGATCTGATCCCGGACAACGGCTATTATTCGCTCTATGACCCTGACCTGACGGTTTACGACGATGACGGGAACGTGGTGGCCTACAATGACGATCAGCGTTTCCCGAACACGCTGGATTCGGCGCTGATCTTTACTGCGGCAGAGACCGGGACCTACTACATCGAGGCCAACGATCTGTACGGCTACGATGTCGGCGACTACGTGCTGCGCACCTTCGATCTGACCGGGGCGCTGTCGCTGGCCGACGACTTTTTGCTGTGAACACTCGCGGAAGGCCGGGGGGCGGCCCGTCCGCCCCCCATTTACGAGGTCAGGTCGCGGTGTCGGCGGCGAGGTCGACGAGGGTGATTTCGGGCGGCGTGCCGATGCGCAGGGGCAGCTTGGAATAGCCCAGCCCGGCAGAGACCACCAGGTGGCGGTCGCCTTCGGTGATATGGCCGTACAGGTATTTGCGGTTGATCGTGCGCGGCACGATGGGCGCCCAGCCCCGGATGCGGATCTGGCCGCCGTGGGTGTGGCCGGACAGGGTGACGGCCACGTTGTCGGGCAGATCGGCGAAGATATAGGGTTCGTGGGCCAGCAGCAGGGTCGGTGCGCCGGGCGGCACACGGGCCAACGTGGCCGTGAGGTCATCGAGCCCGGTGATGTCCCACTTGCCCTTGCCCCTCAAGGCCTCTTGGCTTTCCAGCCCGGCCAGCCACACCCCGTTCTTCAACCCCAGCGCCCGGTTCGACAGCACAGGGATACCCGCCGCCTGCAGGGCCTGTCCGGCCGCGACAGGGCCGGTCTTGCGCGCCTGGGCGGCGGTGTCGGACCACCAGTCGTGATTGCCCAGCACTGCATAAGTGCCCAGGGGCGCCTTCAGCCGGGCCAGGCGGGCGGCGATCTCGGCCAGGGGCGGTTCACGGGTGCGCACCATCGAGGGTCCGGGGACCAGGTCTCCGGGCAGCAGCACCAGGTCGGGCTTCAGGGCGCGGGTCTGCTCGACAATGGCGTCCAGGCGCGACAGGGGCATGTAGGGATCGCCCATGTGCAGGTCGCTGACCATGGCAATGCGCAGTGGCGTCGGCCACCCCTTGGGCCGGATCCGGTAGCGCTTGACCATGACCTCGGCGGGCGGTGCGATGAACCGCTGCCAGAGCCTGAAGAAAAGGCCCGCCGAAGCATCCGGCGGGCCTTTCGATGTTTCATGCGAGGACACGGGTCCTTACATCCGGCTGGCGACGTTTTCCCAGTTCACCAGGTTGTCCAGGAAGTTGGTCAGGTAGGCCGGGCGCTTGTTGCGGAAGTCGATGTAGTAGGAATGCTCCCACACGTCGCAGCCCAGCAGGGCGGTCTGGCCGAAGCACAGCGGGTTCACGCCGTTTTCTGTCTTGGTGACCTTCAGGCCGCCGTCGGTGTCCTTGACCAGCCAGCACCAGCCCGAGCCGAACTGACCCGCGCCCGCGGCCGAGAAATCTTCCTTGAACTTGTCGACCGAGCCGAAGCTTTCGACCAGGGCCTTTTCCAGCTCGCCCGGCATGGCCGAGGCGCCCGGGCCCATCATTTCCCAGAACTGGTTGTGGTTCCAGAACTGCGAGGCGTTGTTGAAGATGCCGTTCTGGGCGACGGCGGTCTTGTCATAGGTGCCGACGATGATCTCTTCGACGGATTTACCTTCCCATTCGGTGCCGGCAATCGCCTTGTTGCCGTTGTCGACATAGGCCTTGTGGTGGATGTCGTGGTGAAACTCCAGCGTTTCCTTGGACATGCCCTTGTCGGCCAGAGCGTCGTGGGCATAAGGAAGATCAGGAAGTTCGAAAGCCATTTTGGGCCTCCCCAGTTAATGAATTGGCTGTCAGGTACATGCGGCCATGGCCGCGGCAGGTCAAGGCTTGCGCGCAGAATTGGTCCGGGTGACATGTCCGGCGACAAACGATCGGTGGCATCTCAGGCATGTGGACAACTTTGCGAAAAACCCTTTACCGGGCGCGTGGCTTCATGGAAACGGATCTGGCGGGCGAGAGGTTCCGCCTGGATCCCTATCATTCGACATTTTGGCGCAAGGCCGCGGCGGGCAAATGGGAACCGGAAACCTTTGCCGTGCTGAACGCTCACCTGGGGCCGGATCGCGATTACCTGGATATCGGGGCCTGGATCGGACCGACGGTGCTATACGGCGCGCGAAAGGCCCGGCGCGTGGTGGCGCTGGAGCCTGATCCGGTGGCCTTCCGGGCGTTGTCGTGGAACATCGAGCTGAACGGCCTGGACAATGTCTCGGCCCTGCCGGTGGCCCTGGCCGAGCGGGTCGGCGTGACGCGCATGGCGGGCATGCGGGGCGAACGGGGCGACAGCACGACGAGCCTGCTCAACCCGACGGGAGAAGCCGGGTCCGAGGTGGTGACGCTGGACTGGGAGACCTTTTCCGCATCGGTCGACCTGTCGGCCATCGGCCTGGTCAAGATCGACGTGGAAGGCGCCGAATTCGACCTGTTGCCCCGGATGGCGCCCTGGCTGGCTTTGGCCCGCCCGCCGCTGCTGCTGTCGACCCATGCGCCCTATCTGCCGCAGTCCCAGCGGGCGGACCGGATGGCGGGTCTGCGAGAGGCCCTGTCAGGCTACACGACCTGGCAACACCCTACAGGCCAAAGGATCGACCCGGCGGACATCTGCACGGACGCGGCGTTGGAACGGTTCGACACGATCCTGCTGACAGCCTGACGGCCGGGGGGGAAGCGGATTTTTTGAAAAATCCGCCCCGAAAATTTTCAAAATTTTCGCGCCCAAACCAGCGCGCCCTATTCAGGCGGCGGGATGGGTGAACAGGTGCACCTCGGACCCCGGCTGGGCGGCCACTTTCAGCAGGTCGAAGACATAGGCCCCAACCGACCGGAAGCAGACGATGTTGAAGGCTCCGTCCGCCCCGATCCAGATGCCGGCCGCAACCTGGCCCAGGTGGGTGCGGCGCATGGTTCCGGGCGTGAAGCCTTCGGGCGACATGTCCAGCGGGCAGAGCTTGGCCAGCACCTCGCGGGCATGGACCCCCGCCACGGTGAAGCGCATCCGCATGTCCGAGACATCCAGCGCCATGGCATGGTGACCAGCCATCGCCTTATGCAGGGCGTCCAGGTGGCCCGGCACATCGGCGGCCGGGCAGATCACCAGCATCTCGTCGGGCGACATCCACAGGATGGCAGTGTCACCTGACACCTGGGCGGCCAGCGGCCCGGGCATGTCCAGCCCCAGCCGAGACCCGATCACGGCCAGTGCTCCGGCCGCTTCGGGGTCTGCGCGCAGGGCGATCATGCCGCAGCTGTCTTCGGTACGGATCCGGGCGATGCCCTGGAAATCGGGCGCGTCAGCCATGAAGCTTGCCTCCGTCCTTGTCGTAGAACACCGGGTCGACGATCTGCGCCCGGTAGGATGTGCCATCGGTGCCGGGGAAGGTCAGGACCTCTCCCATGCGGTCGGGCCCATGCAGCACCAGCCCCATGGCAATGCCCCGGCCCAGCGTCGGCGAGTAATAGGACGAGGTCACCCGCCCCTCGACATTGCGCTGGCCATTGGCGTTCTTGCCCTCGACCACCGCGTAGGCCCCGTCGGGCAGGACCGCGTCGTCATAGGACAGCAGCCCCACCAGCTTCCAGCGCTCGGGATCGGTCATGTGGGTCCGTTCCTGGGCGCGCTTGCCGATGAAGTCCTCTTTCTTCTTCGAGATCGCCCAGTTGAGCCCAAGATCCTGCGGGATGACCGTGCCGTCGGTTTCGTCCCCGATCATGATATAGCCCTTCTCGGCCCGCAGGATGTGCAGGGCCTCGGTCCCGTAGGGCTGGATCCCGTAGGCGGCCCCGGCCTCGGCGATCTTGTCCCACAGGGCCTGCCCATGCCCGGCCTTGACCGCGATTTCAAAGCTGACCTCGCCCGAGAACGAGATCCGGAAGATGCGCACGTCGATGCCGGCCAGCTGGCCCTCGGTCCAGGCCATGAAGGGCAACGCCTCGGGGTTCAGGGCGATGTCGCCGCCGAGCGATTCCAGCACGTTGCGGGCCCGGGGCCCGACCACGGCGATCTGGGCATATTGCTCGGTCAGGTTGGCCGTCCAGACCTTCCAGTCCCACCATTCGGTCTGCAGCCATTCCTCCATGTGGGCGTGGATATGGTCCGCCCCGCCGGTGGTGGTGTGGCACAGCCAGGTGTCCTCGTCGATGCGCGCGACCACCCCGTCATCCATCAGGAAACCGTTTTCCGAACACATCAGCCCATAGCGGCAGCGGCCCGGTTTCAGGGTCGACATCATGTTGGTGTACATCATGTCGAGGAACTTGCCCGCGTCCGGCCCCTTGACCAGGATCTTGCCCAGGGTCGAGGCATCGAGCATGCCGACGCCCTTGCGCACGTTCGTCACCTCGCGCATCACCGCGTCGTGCACGGTTTCGCCGTCCTTGGGATAGGCATAGGGCCGGCGCCACTGGCCGACCGGCTCCCAATCGGCGCCGTGGCTGTCATGCCAGTCATGCATGGGCGAGCGGCGGACCGGCTGAAACACCGAGCCGCGGGCGACCCCGCCGATCACCCCCATCGAGATGGGCGTGTAGGGCGGCCGGAAGGTGGTGGTGCCGGTGGCCGGGATCTCTTGACCCAGCGCATCGGAAAGAACAGCCAGGCCGTTGATATTGCTCAGCTTACCCTGGTCCGTGGCCATGCCCAGCGTGGTGTAGCGCTTGGTATGCTCGACGCTTTGGTAGCCTTCCTGCGCGGCCAGGGCCACGTCCGAGACCTTGACGTCGTTCTGGTAATCCAGCCAGGCCTTGGCCCGCAGGTCGTGGCCGGCCTTCGCGGGCATCATCCAGACGGGCTGGATCGGCGCGTGCCGTTCGGCCTCGGCCACCGGGCGGCGGCGGGTCTTGGCGGCTTTGCCGATGTCACGGGCGGCGTTGCGCCCGGCATCATGGCCGTCGCCCAGCACGTCGCTCAGCAGCAGCTCGCCATTGGCGGCACCGGCGGCCAGCACATAGCCTTCGCCATCGGCCCCCGTGGGCGGCCGTTTGGCATCGGGCCGGAACATGACGTTTTCGACGTCCCAGGTCAGCTTGCCCCCGCAATGGGACCACAGATGCACGACCGGAGACCAGCCGCCCGACATGGCCACTGCGTCGCAGGACACCTCTTTTTCATAGGCCCCGCCGCCGCCGTCCTGGGCGCAGATCATGACCTTCTGCACCTCGCCCGAGCCCTTGACCGTGGCGATCGCCCGGCCCTTTTCGACCGGGATGCCCAGGGCCTCGGCCCGGGCGGCCAGCGGACCGCCGCCCAGGGGGCGCGCGTCGACGATCATCGGCACCTCGACACCGGCCTCTTTCAGCGCAATCGCCGTGCGGTAGGCATCATCGTTGTTGGTGACCACGACAACCTTCTTGCCCACGGCCACGCCGTAGAGCTCCAGGTAATCGCGCACCGCCGAGGCCAGCATGACCCCCGGCAGATCGTTGCCCGCAAAGGACAGCGGGCGTTCGATGGCCCCGGTGGCCGCGATGATCCGGCCCGCCCGGATGCGCCACAGGCGGTGGCGCGGTCCGGGCAGATCCGGCGTGTCGTCGCGCAGGCGTTCATAGGCCAGCGCGTAGCCGTGATCGTAGACGCCCGAGACCATGCAATTAAGCCGCATCGTGACGTTTTCCATTGCCTCCAGGGCGGCCACGGTGTCGGCCGCCCAGGTCGCGGCAGGGCTGCCGTCGATGTCCCCCCCGTCGGTCAAAGCACGCCCGCCCCATTGGGCCGATTGCTCGACCAGCAGGACCTTGGCCCCGCCCGAGGCGGCCGTCAGAGCGGCCTGCAGCCCGGCCACGCCCCCGCCCGCAATGACGATGTCGGTGTGCAGGTGGACGTGTTCATAGGTGTCGGGATCGGGCTCGGTCGGAGCCTTGCCCAGGCCGGCGGCGCGGCGGATGAAGGGTTCGTAGATGTCCTTCCAGAACTCGCGCGGGTACATGAACGTCTTGTAGTAGAACCCGGCCGGCAGAAAGCGCGACAGCTTGGCATTGATCGCCCCGATGTCGAAATCGAGCGACGGCCAGCGGTTCTGCGACTGGGCGACCAGCCCGTTGAAGAGCGCGGTCGTGGTGGCCCTCTGGTTGGGCTCGAACCGGGCGCCCTCGCCCAGGCCCACCAGGGCGTTGGGTTCCTCGGGGCCGCAGGCCACCGGGCCGCGGGCACGGTGGTACTTGAACGACCGGCCCATCACCAGCTGGCCCGAGGCCAGCAGCGCCGAGGCCAGCGTGTCGCCGGGGTGTCCGGTCATCCGCTTGCCGTCGAAGGTGAAGGGCACCGTGTGGCTGGTGTCGATAAACCGGCCCTTGCCGGCGATCCGCGTGCTGGTCATGCCGCGCGTCCCTTATTGTCGGTCGTCATTTTGCGCCCAGCTCCCGCCAGGTCCAGCCCGGCCGTTTCTTTGCCAGGGTATCGAGGATGTCCTTCGGCGGCTCGGTCGTCTGGGCCGGATAGGTGCCGAAGACCTCAAGCGTCGCGGTGCAGCGGGCCGCATGGAACCACTTGCCGCAGCCGTAGCTGTGGCGCCAGCGTTCGAAATGCACGCCCTTGGGGTTTTCGCGGTCGAACAGGTAGCCCGAGAACTCCGCATCCGAACTGCCCGGCCCGAAGCGCGTCAGGTGCGCCTCGCCACCCGGACTGAGCTCTGTCTCTTCGGCATCCACGCCGCAATAGGGGCATCTGAACACGAGCATGGGGTCACTCCTTGGGCGGCAGGCTGGCAGCATGGGCCAGCGACACGTCAGTCAGTTTTTGGCGGAGGGCGTCATCGTCGAAGGCGTCCTGTTCAAGGCGGACAAAGCCGCCCATCCGGCGGCTGCCCTGCATCATCGGAAGAACGCCATCGAGCGCAAGCATCTCGGCTTCGGCTGTCTTGCCGGGACGATAAAGCGCGCCCTTGGGTCCGATACCGCCAACCATGTTGCCGTGCAGCAGGAAACAGATGCCCCCGAACATGGGCTTTTCGGACAATCCCGGCTCGACACCGAAATCGGCCCGCATGATGTCGGCCCGGACCTGATCATAGGCCATCGCCGCACCCTCCGGACACGAAAAAAGGATGGGCACGAGGTGAACCCATCCGGAACTTTTTATGGAACGGAACTGTGGCCGGCGCGCAGCGCGCCGGGCGGGCGTCAGTCGGACGCGCGGTCGATGTCGCCTTCAATCTGCGTGCCGCCGGGAAGTTCGATCCGGACATCGGGATCGTCGACGTCGGGCATGTTGCCCGAATAGACCACGTATCCGATGACGATGACGGCCACCACGACGGCCCCGAGGATGAACGCGAGGACCGTGTTCGAGCTGCCGGTCGCGTGATGTGTCTGGTCGGACATGGAAATCTCCTGCTTGGCGATGTTGCAGGACAAACGTCGGGCCGGCGCGAAAGGTTCCGCGCCGGGGTGGCAAAGATTTTTCGGAGAAAAATCTCGGCAGGACAATTTTCGCCGAAAATTGTCATCAGTGCGCCACCCCCGCCGCGACGCTTTCGTCGATGAAACGCCCCTCGCGGAACCGGTCCAGCGAGAACGCATCGCAGAGCGGCGCCTGCCCCTTGGCCATCAGCTCGGCAAAGCCCCAGCCCGACCCCGGGATCGCCTTGAACCCGCCGGTGCCCCAGCCGCAGTTCACGAAACAGCCCTCCAGCGGCGTCTTCGACAGGATCGGCGACCGGTCCCCGGTCATGTCCACGATCCCGCCCCATTGCCGCAGCATCTTCAGGCGCGACACCATCGGGAAGGTCTCGATCAGCGCCCGCACCGTTTCCTCGATATGCTGGAACGAGCCGCGCTGGGTGTAGTTGTTGAACCCGTCCGCCCCGCCACCGATCACCATTTCGCCCTTGTCGGACTGGCTCATGTAGCCGTGCACCGTGTTGGCCATGACCACCACGTCCATGCAAGGCTTGATCGGCTCGGACACCAGCGCCTGCAATGCCACGCTTTCCACCGGCAGCCGGAACCCGGCCATCTGCGCCAGTACGCCCGCATGGCCGGCCACGACCATGCCCAGCTTGCCACAGCCGATCGCCCCCCGGGTCGTGTCGACGCCCGTCACCTTGCCCGCCTCGGACCGCACCCCGGTCACTTCGCAGTTCTGGATTATGTCCATGCCCATGGCCGAACAGGCCCGCGCATAGCCCCAGGCCACCGCATCGTGGCGCGCCGTGCCCCCGCGCGCCTGCCAGAGCCCGCCCAGCACCGGGTACCGCGGCCCGTCCAGCCGGATGATCGGCACGATCTCCTTCACGCGTTCGGGCCCCACGAATTCCGTCTCGACCCCCTGCAGGCGGTTGGCATGGGCCGTGCGCTGGTAGCCGCGCACCTCGTGGTGGGTCTGGGCCAGCATCAGCACGCCGCGCGGGCTGAACATGACGTTGTAGTTCAGGTCCTGGCTCAGCCCTTCGTACAGATCCCGCGCCTTTTCATAGATCGCGGCCGACGGGTCCTGCAGATAGTTCGACCGGATGATCGTCGTGTTCCGCCCGGTGTTGCCGCCGCCCAGCCACCCCTTTTCCAGGATCGCCACGTTGGTGATGCCGAACCGCTTGCCCAGGTAATAGGCCGTGGCCAGCCCGTGCCCACCGGCCCCCACGAAGATCACGTCATAGCGATCCTTGGGCTGCGCATCGGCCCAGGCCCGGGACCAGCCCTTGTGATCGTTCAGAGCTTCGCGGACGAGAGCAAAGGCGGAATATCTTTTCATGGTCAGGCGATTCCCCGGATCCGGTCATTGCGGCGGGTATGCCGCGCCACTCAATTCTACCCACGCCGTATTCCGGCGCAATGCAGTCCGGATGCGACACTCCGGCTTGACGCCTCTGGTCGCGCTCACGGAATTGCCTCTTTTGCCGGGCCGCCCGGGCCTGTAGATCGGAATGGAAATGGAGGATGCATGATATTCTGGATCGTCACGACCGCCCTGGCCCTGGCCGTGTCCGGCCTTCTGGCCCTGGCCCTTCTGCGCCGGAAGACCGATGCCGAGCCGCCCGCGGCCTATGACCTGCGCGTCTACCGCGACCAGCTGAAAGAGGTCGACCGCGATCTGGCCCGGGGCGTGATCGACCAGGGTGATGCCGAACGGGTCCGGACCGAGGTCTCGCGGCGGATCCTGGCCGCCGACGCCCAGTTGCAACGGCAGCTGAAGGATGGCGGGCGGCAAGGGCCGGGCAATGCCATCCTGGCGGCAGCCCTGGCGGCGGTGCTGGTTCTGGGCGGCGCGGCGCTTTACCGCCATCTCGGCAGCCCCGGCTACGACGACCTGCCCCGCCAGCTGCGCATCGACCAGGCCGGCTACCTGCGCGAAACCCGGCCCGACCAGGCCGCGGCCGAGGCTGACATGCCCCCTCGCCCCGACCTGCAAGCACCCGATCCGCAATATACCGAGCTGATGGACAAGCTGCGCGCCACGGTGGCCGAGCGGCCCGACGACCTGCAAGGCCATGTCCTGCTGGCCCAGAACGAAGCCACGCTGGGCAATTACTCTGCCGCCTGGCGGGCCCAGGACGAGGTGATCCGCATCCGCGGCGACCAGGCCACGTCCGCCGATTTCGCCGAGCTGGGCGAGATGATGGTGCTGGCGGCCGGAGGCTATGTCTCGCCCGACGCCGAGGGCGCCCTGGCCCAGGCCCTGACGATGGACCCGCGCAACCCCGTCGCGCGCTATTACTGGGGCCTGATGATGCAGCAGATCGGCCGGCCCGACGTGGCCTTCGGGGTGTGGGACCGGCTGCTGGCCGACAGCTCGGCCGATGCGCCCTGGCGCGCGCCGGTCGAGGCCCGGATGCCGGAACTGGCCCGCCTGGCCGGGGTCGACTACCAACCCCGCCCGGCCGCAGCCCCGGCCACCCTGCCCGGCCCCAGCGCCGAAGACATTGAAAACGCCGCCGAAATGACGCCCGAGGAACGGATGGACATGGTGCGCGGCATGGTCGACGGGCTCGAGGCCCGGCTGGCCGAGGACGGCGGCGCGCCCGAGGATTGGGCCCGGCTGATCACCGCCCTTGGCGTGCTGGGCCAGACCGACCGGGCCGAGACCGCCCGCCAACAGGCCGAAGCCGCCTTTGCCGGCGACGCCGCCGCCCTCGCGACCATCGCGGCGGCCACGGACCGCGCGGGGATCGGCCAATGATTTTCGACACGCTCGAAGACTTCGCCCCGGCGCTGCCGGACAGACGGGCCATCGTCGGGCTGGACCTGGGCGACAAGACGATCGGCGTGGCGATCTCGGATTCCCTGCGCGGCACGGCGACGCCCATGCAGACGATCAAGCGGAAGAAATTCACCCTGGATGCGGAGAGGCTGATGGAGCTGATCTCGGCCCGCAATGCCGCCGGCATCGTGCTGGGACTGCCCCGCAACATGGACGGGACCGAAGGGCCACGCTGCCAGAAGACCCGGGCCTTTGCGCGCAACCTGACCCAGATCACCAGCCTGCCGATCACCTTCTGGGACGAACGGCTAAGCACCGTGGCAGCCGAACGGGCGCTGCTGGAGGCCGACGCCTCGCGCAAACGCCGGGCCGAGGTCATCGACCACGTTGCGGCCGCCTATATCTTGCAGGGCGCGCTGGACCGGCTGCGCAATATCGCCCGCGAGGGCGGATCGTGAGTGTAGAGGCGATCACATGAGCGACGAGGTCTGGAAGCGCGCCGAAATCGCGTCGCCCTGCATCAAGGTGTGCGTGATCCATCCCGAGGAACGCCTGTGCACCGGCTGCCTGCGCAGCCTGGACGAAATCGCCCAATGGTCGCGGATGTCCCCCGACACGCGGGCACAGATCATGGCCGACCTGCCGTCCCGCGCCCCGCGCCTGAAGCGCCGGCGCGGCGGGCGGGCGGCGCGACTGGACCGGACCTGAACGGTCAAAGCGGCCGTAAGCGGTTTTTCAAACCTTTGGGGCTATCGAGACCGGGGCTGGCCGCGGATTACCGGCGCCGGCGCTTGGTCCAGTCCGGCAACAGCCATTGCGCGTCATTGGCCACTTCGGGCCGGAAGAAGGCCACCATGCGCCCGTCCGGAGCGTCGACCGTGTCGTCTTCCCAGGGGGCGGTGCCGTGCAGAAGGAAGCGGTGCAACAGGAATGCGCCTCCGGGTGGGGCGATCAGGGGTACCGGGCGGATCGTCGCCATGACCTTGCCGCGCGCGGTGGTGTAGGCCTCGGTGACATCGGTGTCGGCCGCCGTGCCGCTGCCAATGGCCGCGCGCAGGGCCTCGCCGATGATCCAGTGCGAGCCCGGCCAGCACAGCGTCGGCGATTGGCGCACCTCGGTCAGCGGCAGGCCCAGGATGAAGGCATGGCGTTCCAGCGGAAACCGCCGGCGCTCTGGCCCCACGGCGAGCAGCCCATCGACATGGGCCGCGGCGCGCAGCAACCGGTAGCGGTAGGCCGCATCGTCGTCGCCGGGATCGCGGCCGGGATAGCCCGGGTAGACGATGGACAATTGCGCCCTGCACCAGGTCTTCACCGGTGCCAGGTCGCGCAAGAAGGCGCCTTCCAGGGGGCATCCGTCCACCACGCCCCAGGCCCCGCTGTTCAGCGCATCGACCCCGACGAACCACGTGCCCCCGTGCCGCAGGTTCTGCGCCCGCACCTGCGGATCGGCCGCCACGATCCGGGCCCGGGCCAGGGCCGTCCTGGCCCAGCGGAGCGTGCCCGGATGCACCGGGTAGATCCTGTACCCATCAGCCATCGTCATGCCGCGTGTCCGCCCCCACCCGACAGCACATCGGCGCGCCAAGGCACACCAGATGGCAAGGCATCGCAGCCGAATTTGCGACCGCCCTCGTCCCGGATCCCGGGACACGGCGGAAGGGTGCGCGTCATGACAACTCCTGAAATCGATTACGAAAAACCGTGGCCCGTTGCGACGCCCCGGGCAAGCCCAAGGCCGATTACGGTCAATTCGCGGCAACAAGTCGCTTACATGCTATTGGCATATATATGTTATCATCATACATTGCATACGATTCGATCCCCCAAAAGGCGTGTTTTCATGTTCCGTATAGCCCTCATGCTTGGGTTGTTGTCGCTTGTCGGTCCCTTCGCCATCGACATGTACCTGCCCGCTCTGCCGACGATTGCGACGGACCTGACCGCCTCCGAGGCCCAGATCCAGTTCTCTCTGACCGCCTATTTCATTGCCTATGGCGTGGCCCAGATCTTTTACGGCCCGCTGGCCGACCAGACCGGGCGCAAGCTGCCGATCCTGCTGGGGGCCTCGATCTTCCTGGCCGGGGCCGTCGGCGCGACCTTCTCGCAAAGCGCCGCCGCCCTGACCATGTGGCGGGCCGTCCAGGGCTTTGGCGGCGCGGCCATGATGGTCATGCCCCGTGCCATCGTCCGTGACCTGTATCGCGGGCCCGAAGCCACCAAGCTGATGTCGCTGGTCATGCTGGTGATTTCGGTCTCGCCGATGCTGGCCCCCCTGGCCGGGTCCGCCGTGATCGCCGTGTCGGGCTGGCGCGTCGTCTTCGCCTTCATGGCTGCCCTGGCCGTGATCACCGTTTGCGTCACGCTGTTCCTGCTGCCCGAGACCCTGCCCCCCGAACGCCGGACCCCGGTCAACCTGCGCCGGCTGTTCCGCACCGCCGGATCGCTGCTGAGCGACGGCACCTTCATGGGCCTGACCTTCATCGGCGGCTTCGGCATGGCCAGCTTCTTCGTCTTCATCGCCTCGGCCAGCTTCGTCTACATCGACCAGTTCGGCATGGACAGCACCCAGTTCTCGCTGGCCTTCGCCCTGAACGCCCTGGGCTTTTTCGGAGCCACCCAGTTCGCCGGACCGATGGCCGGCCGGGTGGGCGTCACCCGCGTGGTCCGCACCGGTGTCGGCATGTTCTTCTGCTCCACCGCGCTGCTGCTGGTCCTGGCCCTGGCCGGGCTGGCCCCGCTGCCGGTGATCATGGCCGGGTTGTTCTGTTCGAACGCCGGGCTGGGCCTGGTCATCCCGACCACCGCCGTGCTTGCGTTGGAACCGCATGGAGACAAGGCCGGGCTGGCCTCGTCGATGGGCGGCACCCTGCAGATGATGACCGGAGGCGTGATGATCGCCCTGTCGGGCCTGTTCTTCGACGGCACCGCCCTGCCGATGATCGGGGCCATCTTCTTCTGCGCCATGGTCGCCATGGGCCTGACGCTGACCTTCGTGCAGCGCGAGGCCACCGCCCCGGCGGTCTGATCGGATCAGGCGGCGCTTGACAGAACCGGTTCAAGCGCCGCTTCGATGACCTCGGGCCCGGCCCCCGGCCGGGTCGCCTCGGACGACAGGACCTGGCGCCAGCGCCGCGCGCCCGGCCGACCCGAGAACAGCCCCAGCATATGCCGCGTCACCTGGTGCAGCTTGCCGCCGCACGACAGGTGCGTCTCGATATAGGGGATCATCCGGCGCGCCACGTCCACCGGATCGGCCACCTCTCCGGTCCCGAAGATCTGAGGGTCAGCCGCGGCCAAGATCGTGGTCGGATCGTGATAGGCCGCCCGCCCGATCATCACCCCGTCCAGCCCCTGGTCCAGGAAGGCCCGCGCCGCCGACAGCGAGGCAATGCCCCCGTTGACCGACAGATGCATGTCCGGAAAGGCCTCTTTCATGCGCAGCACGAGGGGGTAATCGAGCGGCGGAATATCGCGGTTTTCCTTGGGGCTGAGCCCCTGCAGCCAGGCCTTGCGGGCATGGATCGTCATCCGCCGGCAGCCCGCGTCGCGCATCCGCGAGATGAAGTCGGGCAGCACCGTTTCGGGATCCTGGTCATCGACGCCGATCCGGCATTTCACGGTGACCTCGACATCGCAGGCCTGGATCATGCGCGCCACGCAGTCGGCCACCAGCGCGGGCCGTTCCATCAGGATGGCCCCGAAACAGCCCGACTGCACCCGGTCCGAGGGACAGCCGACGTTCAGGTTGATCTCGTCATACCCCCGTTCGGCCCCAAGCCGCGTGGCCTCGGCCAGCTCGTCGGGGTCGGACCCGCCCAGTTGCAGGGCCAGGGGATGTTCCTCGGGGTTGTAATCCAGCAGGTGCAGGGCATTGCCCCGCACCAGGGCCGGCGCGGTGACCATTTCGGTATAAAGCAGCGTCTCGCGGCTGAGCAGGCGGTGCATGTACCGGCAATGTCGGTCGGTCCAGTCCATCATCGGCGCGACCGACAGCCTGCTTGCATGAAGTGGCGTCATGTATCTTCTTCCAACATCGCGGCGGTCTGGGCACTCGGCGCCCACTGGGGCCCCGCGTCCGGGGGGCGTTCGATCAAGCCGGCCTTATACACATTGCCTGCGCCGCGGCCAAGGTGGTCGAGACCCCGGCCGCGCGTGATCACGGTCGCGCATGTTCCCCGGCAGGGCGAGGACGGTCTGACCGGTCAGGTCTTGATCCAGGCGATGGCCGCATCCAGATCGCCGTCGAAATATTCGGTCTCGGCCCCGATGACGGCCCCGCCGATACGGGCGGCGAAGCGTTCAAGCTTGCGGTCGCCGACAATGGCCGCCTTGTCGATCAGGGAGCGGTGATCGCGCACCAGTTTCAGATGCTCGGCCACGGCCCCCAGCCCCTGCCATCCGTCGAATTCTCGGATGTCGAGCAGCAGGCGAAACCGCTCATTGGCCCGGATGAAGGCATTCAGATCCTCGGTTTCCTCGGCATAGACCGACGGGTCGAGCTTGCCCAAAAGCTGCACATGCAGCACGCCATCGCCCAGGTCGGTCTGGTGGATCGCGCCGAGGCTTTCCTGCAGCCAGCGCAGCGCGGCCTCGCCCTCGCCGTCCTCGAACAGCATGACCGGGCACGGCATCAGGATCGACACGCCTTTCAGCGCCTTGCCGATCCAGCCATCCCGGCCCACCACGGCAATGCGTTCGAACCCGCGCCAGTGTTTGAGGCCCATCCAGGCGTCATCGGCCAGGGCGCCCACCGTGTAGTCGGTGCCCGGCGCGATCCGCACCAGGGCGCGCAGCCCGTCGTTGTCCTCCAGCGCCTTGTCCAGCGCGGGGATCAGGACGGTTTCATAATCCTCTCGGGTGACGGCGCCCGACAGGCTGATGTCGAGGATATTGGTATCGGGCAATTGCGTGCAGGCAATCATCTGACATGCTCCCGGTGAAGTTGCGTTTCTTCACAGGTGGGCGCGGCCCCCATCCGTTGCAAGCCGGACATATCACCACGGGCAAGGCTTCGCCTGACGCGGCAGGGTCAGATATTGCGGCGCCAGGCCTGCATTTCCGACACCAGGATGTCAGAGGCCTGGTGGTAGCATCCGGCATTCAGCAAGGCCTCGGCCCGGTCGGGGCATCCGTCCTCGACCAGTCGCGCGGCACGGACCGCGGCCTTGCGATACCCGGCATAGGCGGTCATCACGCCCCGGAAATGCGGCGACCTGGCGATGCGTTCGTCCTGTTGCAGGGACCACAGCCAATGCCCGAACTTGCCGAAGTAATCCGTGAGAATGGCCGGCCGCACAGAGCGCATGCGCCGGTCACGCGCGGCGAGGCGCAGCTTTTGCGTCACCACCCCGTGGAAGCCCAGGGCATCTTCGATCTGGTGGTCGAGACTATGTCCATTGATGGGCCCCATCGCACGCTCCATACCCGGGTTGCACGGGGGCAATCTGGGGCCATCTGCCTTGCCCGGCCGTTAACGGCCGAAGGCTGAGTATGGTGGATTTTAGGGAATGCGCATCGGGGCGACGGGGCTCAGCGACAGGGGTGCGGGGCCGATAGGACGCAGCGGAGGCGGCGCCAGGGGGCCCGATTGCAGATCCCGCTGGATCTGGTCACGCAGGGCATTGGTCCTGACATCACTGTCGCGTTGCGCGGCGCTTGCGCCCTGGCTGGCCTGATCCGCCAAAGTTCCTGCCTCGGAGGGCAGCTGCAAGGCACCGTCCCGGCTGGAGAACGGCGGCCGGACCACGGGCCTGGTGCTTTGGATCGGGCTAGTGAAGAGCGCCTCGCGCTGGCGGGTCAGGCTGTTGTTGACGCAGGCGCTGTAGGACGTCGTCCCCTGGAGGGGCGCGCAACTGGCCAACCCCTGCCCCTGCGCGCCGACCGGGCGGGCGGGCCCGGCCAGGACCAGGCCAAGCAGCAGTCCCGCTGCAAGGCATGGCCCCGACCGGGCACCCCGATCAGGCAAGGCTTGGCAGCCAAAGCACGATCGCCGGGAAGGCCACCAGCAGCGCAATGGTCACCGCATCGGCGATGAAGAACGGCGTCACGCCCTTGAACACGTCCTGAACCGACAGGTCCGGGCGCACCCCCGCCACGACGAAACAATTCAGCCCGATGGGCGGCGTGATCAGGCAGAACTCGGCCATCTTCACCACCAGGATGCCGAACCAGACAGCGCACATCGGACCGGACATGCCAAAGGTGCTTTCTTCGAGCGACACCATCTCGCCTCCGTTCAGGGCCATGACCGCCGGGTAAACCACCGGCAGGGTCAGAAGCAGCATGCCGATGGCATCCATGAACATGCCCAGGACGGCATAGGCCAGCAGGATGCACACGAGGATCAGCATGGGCGGCATGGTCAGCGTCGTGATCCAGTCGGAAAAGGCGCCCGGCAGGTCGGCGAAACCCAGGAACCGGACATAGATCAGCACGCCCCAGATGATGGTGAAGATCATGACCGTCAGCTTGGCCGTCTCGATCAGCGCTTCCTTCAGCTGGCCCCAACGCATGCCCCGGGCCAGAGCCATGACGAAGACGATGAACGCGCCCACGGCTCCGCCTTCGGTGGGGGTGCCCCAGGCGTCGCCGAAGGGGTTGTAGACGAAGAAGATGATGATCACGACAACGGCCACGATGGGTAGCGCGGGCGGCAGCGAGGCGAACCGCTCGCGCCAGGTGAACCCGGTGACCGGAGGACCGACGGTCTTGAACACCACGGCGATGCCGATGATCAGCACGGCATAGACCACGGCCGAGAAGGCTCCGGGGATGAAGCCCGCCAGCAACAGCTTGCCCACGTCCTGTTCGACGATGATCGCGTAGATCACCAGGATGGCGGAGGGCGGGATCAGCGAGGCCAGCGTCCCCCCGGCGGCCACGACCCCTGCGGCGAACTGCTTGTTGTAGCCGACCTTCAGCATCTCGGGGATGGCGATGCGCGCAAAGACGGCCGCCGTGGCCACCGATGCGCCCGAGACGGCGGCGAAGCCGGCCGTGGCAAAGACGGTCGACACGGCCAGGCCTCCGGGCACCCAGGCGAACCAGCGCTTGGCGGCTTCGAACATGGCCGAGGTCAGGCGGGCGTAAAACGCCAGGTAGCCGATCAGGATGAAGGTCGGGATCAGGGACAGGGCCTGGGACGAGACCTTGGAATGAGGCACCTGCCCCGCGATCTTGACCGAGATTTCGAGGGCCTTGCCAAAGCGCGCCGGGTCGTAATCGAACCCGTTCCAGCGCAGCCAGACCAGACCGACGAAGCCCGCAAGCCCCGCGGCAAAGGCCACGCGCATGCCGATGACGACCATGGCAAAGAGAAAGGCGGTGACCCAGAGGCCAATGGTAATGTCGTCCATCAGGCGTCTTCCTCAAGCGCTTCGGCCTCGGCCCGGGCCTGTTCCTCGATCGACTGGATCAGCGGCACGGCCACCGGGCGATCCAGCCCCAGCACCAGGGCACGCCCGAACCCCCAGATCTGCAGCAGCAACCGCAGCACCAGCACGGAAAAGGCCACCGGCACGACCAGCTTGGACGGCCAGATCGGCAGGCCAATGTCGATGGAACTGTCGCGGCTCCACATCGGGCGGGACAGATCGAAACTGCGGTCGAAATGGGCCCAGGATCCCCAGACCAGCATGACGATCAACAGCAGGATCAACAGGGTCGAGATCAGCTCGAACAGCCACAGCGCCCGGCCCTTCAGCGCGCCCACGACAATGTCCATGCGGATGTGGCCGCCGTTTCGCTGCACGTAGGCGATGCCAAGGAAGGCGATGAAGGGCATCGCCGCCTCGATCAGGTCGACATAGCCCGGCAGCGGAGAATTGAAGAACTTGCGCCCCGAGACGGAATAGACCGCCAGGCACATGAGAACGAAAACCGCCAGCCCCGACAGAAGCGCCATAAAGCGTTCCAGCGGCACCAGCGCACGGTCGAGACGGCTCAGAAGCGAGCTGTCCTCGAGAACGGTAGAGGATCCGGCCATGGCCTGTCTTCCCTGTTGATCCGCGCCGGTTTGGCGCGGCGTCGGACATTGCGCGCGACCGATCGCCGGCCGCCGTTTTCTTCGAAGAAAACGGCCCGGAATTTTCTAAAATTCCGGGCCCCTTCAGACGATCCGTGTGGATCAGTTACCGGCGCGGGTGCCGTCCAGCGTTTCCATGACCAGGTCATACAGCTCCTGGCCCGGGATGCCCTGCGATTCCATGTCGGAAATCCAGGCCTCGCGGATCGGATCGGCTGCCGTCGCCCGGAAGTCGGCGATGGTGGCATCCGACAGCATCACCTTTTCCACGCCCTTTTCCTCCAGGACCTCGTCCCAGCGGGTCAGCAGCTTGCCGTAATTCTCTAGGTAATAGTCGATGGCTTCCGGCACCGAGCTGTCCAGGGCCTCGCGCTCTGCGTCCGACAGCGATTCATAGGCGTCGATATTGACCACCACCGGGCAGTTGACCGTGCCGGGGTTCAGGTTGGCCGTCCACCAGTCGGCCTCGTTGATCGTGCCGAAGGACAGGTGGGCGTGCTGGGCAAAGGCCACCGTGTCGACCACTCCGGATTCCATCGCCTGGTAGGCCTCGGAGGACGTCACCGAGGTCGGAACGGCACCCACCGCCTCGAAGGCCTTGCCGATGCCCCCTGTCGCCCGCACGCGCATGCCGTCGAACTCGCCCAGCTCGTCGCGCGGCTCGCCGGTGCCCACGATGTTGTACTGCGGCATGGGCGAGGTCATCAGGTACATCGCGTTCCACTGGGCCATCTCGTCGACCGCCGCCGGATGGGCATAGACCGCGTGGCTGACGGCCACTTCCTCTTCCAGCGTGTTCACGCCCAGGAACGGCAGTTCCAGCACGGTGATCACCCGGTTCTTGTCGGGGTGATAACCCGCGCAGAACTGGGCCATCTCGAAGGCCCCGATGGAAATCCCGTCGAGGTTCTCGCGGTTCTTCGACAGCCCGCCATAGGACACGTTCATGGTGAATTCGCCGCCCGTCTTCTCGGACACCAGCTCGGCCAGCTTCTCGATATGCTCGGTGAAGGCCCGGCGCTTGCCCCAGACGGAGACGTTCCATTCGGTTGCCGCGGCCTCGGTCACGAAAGCCACGCAGAGCGCCGCGGTTGCGGCGCCAGTCAGAAATCTGGTCATGTTTACCTCCCGTTGATGCCGCAGTCACCCATGCAGGATCGGGGCCATCCCCCGGCTGTCCTCGACCTGTTCCGAGGCACCCCCGAAAAATGCAATGGCGCTGGCGGCTTGCCCGGAAGGCTAGCGATTGTCGTTCGATGTGCCAAGCCCCCGATCCGCCCGGTTTCCGCTGCGGCAGCGCCTCGCGGCGTCGGGCCGGGCCGCCGGGCGACTCGCACAGGACATGTACGGCCCGATCCCGTGCCGCAACGTCATTGTCGGGCGCGTCATCGGGCCGGGCCGGCAATTTGTCACACCACCCCGCCACCCGACCGCGCCCCGGGCTTGGCGCTAACGGACCGGGCTGTTATCTGCGGGTTCGGAAATTGTTGACAGGCAATCGCCTGCCTTGCCGGACCTTTTCCCCTGAAACCGGCCCTGAATTTACAGGATTTCCGGCCTTCAAGAAAAACCTTTACAAGCAAATCGTTTCTTTACTTATGCTTATTCCATTATTTTCAAGGCCGGTTATTATCGACCTATCCAGAGGTTCGACGCGCGGACACCGGTCACAGGAGGGCCGGTCTCCGCCGCACTTCCAGGTGAGGAGGAGACACCCATGAACGACATGACCGGCGATCACGCCGCACCCGCCGTCTATGCGCCGTCCGAAGACACCGTCTCGCATGCGCTGATCGACGCGGCGACCTATGACGAGATGTACAAGGCCTCGATCGAGGACCCGGAAGGGTTCTGGGCCGAGCACGGCAAGCGCATCGACTGGATCAAGCCTTTTACCAAGGTCAAGAACACCAGCTTTGCCCCGGGCAACGTCGACATCCGGTGGTTCGAGGACGGCACGCTGAACGTGGCGGCCAATTGCATCGACCGCCATCTCGAAACCCGGGGCAACCAGACGGCGATCATCTTCGAACCCGATGATCCCAACGAGCCGGCCAAGTACATCACCTACAGCCAGCTGCATGTGGCCGTCTGCAAGATGGCCAACATCCTGGAAGACATGGGCGTGCGCAAGGGCGACCGGGTGGTGATC
>PAQV01000030.1 GCA_002709405.1 Paracoccaceae bacterium | reverse complement strand
CGGAGGTGAGGCCGCGATGCGAGACCTTGGATCCGTTGCGGGGGAGCCAGGGCGAGCCAGTGGCGGCCGAGAAATGGTCCACGGCCAGATCGCGCATCTGCTCGAAAGCGTCGCGATGGTCCCAGAGCTTCAGCCCGATCATCTGGAGGCGTTCCAGCTCGACCGAGGCGACCTCAGAGCCGTCCTGGATCGCGAGGCTTTCCCGGACCTCGAATTCGTTGTCGTCGAGAAGCTTCTGGATATGGGTCAGCCGGCGATGGAAAATCGAGGTCAGGGACCAGAGCATCTCTTCGAGATTGTCTTCCAACTGGCTGCCAGTGAGGAGGCCGATGGTGGTGTCAAAGAGGGTCGCCATGGCGAGTTCGACTTCGTCGGGCTGGGGCAGGGGGCGGTGATCGGTCTCGCCGGGTCCCGGTGTTGCGCCGTGAAGTGCCAGGTGGTCGAGGATGCCGGAGGTCACGCCGGTCTCCTCTTGGATGTCTGTCTGATGGGGCATTGTCTGGTTCCTCTGTTTGATCTGACCCGATTTGGATGGGGCGATACCAGGACCGGCGGCGACCGGGCCGCATCCGTCAGGATCGGAGCGCAGCGGAGAATGTGACCCGGACCGGAAAATTGGTCCCGCGAGGAATGGCCCGAAGGGGCAGGGGAATTTTCTGGTTCGGGGCGCATTGCTGCCCGGGCGAGGGGCACTCAGCCCCGACCCGCCGGTCCATCGCTCCCCTTATCCAAACGGGATCAGATTGAACCGGCGGAACCTTTGCCCTGTCACGCATCCCCGGGGAGGTTGGCGGTCACCCGTCCTCGATCTCCAGACCTTGTGCTTTCATGGCGTTGAGCAGGGAGCGGCGCAGCGCATCCATTCCAAATGCCCGCAGATCGTCGTTGAAATCGCCCATGTTTGGCACGAGTTCACCACAGGCAATTCCAAGCGATTCCAGTTGGTTACGCAATCTCATTGATGCGTTCCGTCCAGCTTCATCATTGTCCCGCGCGATCCAGATGCGCTTGATCCCCGGCGGCGGGATGAAGAGGCCGACATGGGTGGCGGTGAGACAGGAGGCGAGATCGAACTCCGGGAGAGCGGTGCCGACCGAAAGGGTATTCTCGAGACCTTCGCAGACGATGAGATCGTTGCGAGAGGTGCCGGACCAGAAACGGATGGCATGGCCGTGCAGCTGCCCGAGGATCCGCTTCGGGCTCTCGATCTCGGCCAAACCGCCGGTGGACGGGTCGAGATAGAAGCGTGCACATCCGGTGATCTGGCCCCGATTGTCGGTGATCTTAGCGAGCAGGGCAGGGGCCCTGTGCGGCGGATCGGGATCGTCCTCGCCCTTCCGCAGGAAGACCCGCGGGTGATAGCGGAGGGCAGGTCCAAGCCGTGTGATCCCGCGCCCCTGCAGATAGGTGGCGGCCACGGTGCCGAGAACCGGCTTGCCAGCGGCGAAAAGTCTCCGCGCCCGCGCGATGCGTTTGCTGGAGGCAGCATCCGGGCGCTCAGCCCTTTGGGTTTCACGAGGTACGACAGGGCAGGGGGCCTCGCCGAGGAAAGACCGGGCCTCCCTCATCGTCTCTTTGAGCGTGACCGACCCAAGCCGTTCATGCAGCAGGTCGATCAGGTCGCCATATTGCCCCGTCGCGAAATCCTGCCAGGACCCTGCCTTGCGCCCGCCTTCCGCCTGGAGCCGGATCGCGAGACTCTGCCCCTTTGCGCCCGAGGTATCGCCAACCTGCCAATAGTTGCCCTGCTTGCACCCGTCGGAGAAATACTGGCGGCAGAAACTCTCGGCACGGGTCGCAAGTTCGGCCGAGAGGTCCGCGATACTGCGCCCCGCGATCATGCTGCGGCATCCGCTGCACTGGCGCCAACAGGATACTCCGCGAGAACCCGCGCCAGCACCTCGGTGCCATCCACCGGAATGAACACCCGCGTCTTCCACTGGATCACTTCGGTGAAACAGCCCAAGGCTTTCAGACCTGGCAAGGCCGCGCCCGACGCGCCAATGAGTTCAAGCCTCGGCTGTCCCACGACCAGCGACCGGCGCAGCTGGTAGCCACCGAGCAGGCTGAGGGTCGTCTTCGCGTCCATGACCGCGCCGAACACCTCCTTCGGCGTCATCTCGATCTGGCAGTCGAGCCCGAGGCGCGCATAGACGTTCAAGAGTTGTTCCTGGCTGACCAGACGGCCAATGGCACGCTCCCCATCCTCAGTCTGCAGACGATAGATGCGCATGTTATCGGCGGGCAGCCGATCCCAGATCGGCAGGAGCAACCCGCAGATAAGCGTGATCTTTGAGGTGGTGAACTCCGGTACCGCCTCGACCTCGGCCTGCCAGAGCTGTTCGAACATCGCATAATCGATCTCTTCCCAGTGCGATTTCGAGAACTCCGCGAGGGCGAGGATCTCGGTCGCCATGGGCCGTAGCAGTTTCACCCGCAGGATCGGCACGCCGTCCTCGTCCATGAACGCCGGCGCCTTCACCATCAGGGCCGCGCGTTTGGAGGTGGTGTTCCAGTACAGCGTCGCACCCTTCGTATCGGCGCAGATGGCTTTGACCTGGGGCAAGGTCAGCGGGTCGTTGCGATCGGTCCGCTCGACCGTCAGCGCGGTGGCCGTCGCACCCGTCGCCTCATGCTCGAAGATGACCTTGCGATCGGTGATCTCGAACTTCTCGGCGCGCAGGGTTTCGAGCCCGACATCGAGCGTGCCTGCCTGACGCGCATCCTCGATGATCGCCGAAAGAAACCCGCCGAAGGCCTCGAAGATCGCGTCCTGCATGTCGATGCGGAGCGCGAGACAGCGGTTCAGGAACTGCTGGATCGGCGGCAGGTTTTCTTTCATGGTGCCATCCGCCTCATCGAGCGTCAGCCCGGTCATCTCCTGGAACCTCGCGTAGGAGCAGGCCTCGATCTTGCCTGCGCGCAGCTTGTAGAAGAACTGCCGCAGCGCCGCGCGGGCATAGGGGCTCTCGAGGTTGTCCTCGGCGCGAAACATGTTCTGCCCGCCAGTCTCGCGTTGCCCCTTGGTGATGGCCCCGAGCGTGTCGAGACGGCGGGCGATGGTGGAGAGAAACCGCTTCTCACCTTTCACGTCTGTCGCGACAGGCCGAAACAGCGGCGGCTGCGCCTGGTTCGTGCGGTTGGTGCGTCCCAGCCCCTGGATCGCGTTGTCGGCCTTCCAGCCCGGCTCCAGCAGGTAATGCACCCGGAGGCGCTGGTTCTTTGCCCCAAGGTCGGCGTGATAGCTGCGCCCGGTGCCTCCCGCATCGGAGAAGATCAGGATGCGCTTGGCATCATCCATGAAGGCATAGGTCATTTGTCAACCTGTCTTGTTGTGAGTAAGGCGTTGATCTGCAACGAGCCTTCCGATCAGGAAGCAAAGATGACGTATTCTTTGGTCTCGGGAACGTCCGGTGGCTTGCCAGCGGAACCGGCAAAACCTCTCTCCTTCACCATCTCTCGGCTCGCCCGCCTCCTTAGCCGCCTCTACCTCTGCCCGCCGCGCAGCGGCGGGGCGCCGTGACCGGGTTGGCGATCAATCTTGTCGGCCGGGCTGCCCTGCATTTTCGCGCGACACGACCACGGGCGCCCTGAGCTTGGCGATCTCTCGCAGGAGTTGCGCATTGCGGTCTTCGCTGCGTTTCAGGCGCTCTTCGGCGTCCAGCGCCCGCCGCAGCAGACCGGCGTTCTGGGTGGCAAGCTTTTGCTTGTCGTTTTTGAACCTTCGTATTTCCTCGCCGTCCGCCTCCCTGTCGCGTCGGCTCACCTTGGCGGCCGCAGCCCGTTGCGCGGCAAGGGCGCGCAATTCACCGAGAACATCCGCGTGACCGGTATAGAGGGCGTTGCGACCAATCCCTGCCTCGCGCGCGAGGGCCGCTGCCGACAACGGTTGTGCCGGATCGGCGGAGAGCTTCTGAAGAGCTTCGCGCAGACGGGCTTTGGTTCGCGCGTGGCGGCGCTGCTGGGGCGTGAGTCCATCAGTTTCAGTCATTTGCGGCCTCGGCCCCTTCGTCGAGCATTGTCAGGATCCGCCGGCATTCCGTGATCCGCGCCTCGGCCAGCCCGCGGCTTCCTTGATCAAGACCATCACGCAGAAGCAGGGTCTTGTTGCGGGCCAGTCTGGCGGCCCAGACCGACCGATGTTTTTCGGACACCACGAAGTTTGAACAGGCCGCGCATGTGCTCTGGGTTCTGAGCACGGGGTTGGGACCATGTTCATCTCCTTTGCAAGCGGCAGTTTGCTTGCGGTAGAGACAGTAACCCCAGTCGCAGACACCCAGGCGCATGCCGGAGTCCGCCAGCAAGCCATCGACATAGGCGTCGAACTCGCCGCCACGCGTTCGCCCCCGGAACGGAGACCGTTCCGACAGCCTGCGCCCCGCCTTGCCGGCGAGACCCGGCGCGAGCAGCATTTCTTCCAGCGCGTGGCGTGTCTCTTCGGCAACATGGGTGTCGATGAGTTCAACGAGTTCGAAGTCGGTACCCACGTAGCCGCGATCCGTCATGGCCCGCGTCACATGGCCGAGATGTTTCTGGAGCGCGAACAGGCCGGTGCGATCCCGCCGCCCCACGAAGCGGGCGAAGGTCTTTCGCCCCTGGTGGGTGGTCAGATGCCAGGTCGCGCCCTCATGGTCCGGCAGGCCAAGGAACGGCGCAAAGCGCGTGTTGAGGCGCAGGTTCATGGTCACGCCGGTGATCGATCGGATAGGAGCATCCGATGTGCGAGTCACATTATTCGCCGGTGACTGCACCAGCCACAGCAGGTTCTGCCCGGAGATCGCCCGCAGCGGAGCCGAGAGCCGTTCCATCACATCAACGGCGCGCTGAACGGCCTCGGGCGCAATCCACCGATGTGGTTTACCCGCGTCATGCGGGAAGGCCTTGTGGATCGACCCGTTCAACCACGCATGGGCCATGTTCATCGCCTCGCCCCGCTCATGCGCAATGCATCCGGCCTCGAGCGTCAGGATTTCCGAGACCCGGGCGCCGATCAGATAGGCGATCACGACAAAGCAGGCGTCAGTGACGCGGTCGGCGAGGAAGTTGAGCTGGCCGAGCGCCCCCTTCGGCATCATTTCGGGCCTGTCCCACTCCGGCAACAAAGGGCGCCGCGCTTTCAGGGCATCCATCATGCGGATGCGCGCAGTCATCCGGGCTTTGCCCTCGGCGCGCGCATCGTCGAAGATGAGTTGCATTTCATCCCGAAGCGCCATGACCTTGTCGGCGGGTTCACCGATAAGCTGCAGCGCGCCGGAGATCAGGGGGACCGCAACCGGATCGGGCGTATAAGGCAAGGGAACCGATTGTGCCCAGACCCCGGTTTCACGCGCCGGTTTCCGGTGCGGAGGACGGGCCGGAGCGTCCGGAAGCTTGGCCCGCTGCAAATACATCATTCGCAAAAGACCGAGGTGGTTCTGAACCGTTGCGACAGCAATCGGTCCACCGTTGTTCCCACGGCGGTCTTCGAGTGCCGCCAAAAAGCGGTCGATGGCAGGCTCGTCGATATCCGCGAAGCGCCTTGTCCCGTCCGCAGCCATCCAGAGAATGATCGACCGCAGGGTGCGGAACACGCCTGGAAAGGAGCGCAGGCTCAGGGGCCGGCGTTGGCTGCCCGGTGGGTCCTCATGCAGCGACAACAGGAACCTCTTGGCGGCGTGACGCAATGGCGACCATTCGCGGGAGGTAAAGCGACTACCATCGGGCATGGCAAAGCCCCAGTCGATCACCGCCGTGCTTGGTCGCCGTGCCGCACCGGCCGGCAAGTGCCAGACGTCCGCCTCGCAATCGGGAAAGCGATCGCGCAACCCGGAAGGGGCTAGGGCAGTGGCGTCCATCGCTATTCCAACTCCGGCAGCGGCGGCAGGTTAGCCGCGATGCGCCGGGCCTCCGGCAAGAGTACCTCCGGAAAGTCCGGCAGGAGATCGTCAGTCAGGGCGCGCAGACTCGGAGCGTAGAAGTGGGCCCAACGCTGCGGATCGATCCGCTCGCGTGCGGCCTCCAGATGCGCACAGGCCTGAAGAATGCGCGCGAGATGTTCGGCATCGAGCGGAACGACAAGGCCAGGGCAGACGAGACAGCCGCCAAGTTTGGAACAGACGCGCCCGGTATCGCTGACGGGCGACAGGCATTCATTGCCAAACAGAGCCGTCGCTCCGCGGTCTTCGCCGACGGCAGACGCTGCCTTGGCTTCCGGCGCGACCCACGCGAGCATCAATTCCTGCAGGCGCGCTATCGTGTCCCGCTCGATCCGCGCTGCAGCGGGACCCTCGATATAGGCGCTGGTGGTGGCCACGCTTGTGTGGTTGAGCAGCGCCTTCGGCACTAGGATGTCACCGTCCGAAGCTTCATAATGCGCGGTCGCCACGCTGCCGCGGAAGAGACCGGCCGAGAAGTCCGGCACCTCGTGCCATGGACGCTCGGGATGGGCCGCATTCCAGGCCGCAATCCGCTCGTTTGACTGAACGACAAACCGTTCGATGGCATATTTCAGGGCGTCCCAGGCTATCACACCCGCAAGATGACGATGCCCTCGCGCCGGTGAAGACCCCATGCGGCGGATCAGAAAGAGCCGGTCCCGGTCCTGCTCACCGACATGCGGCAAAAGCGGTGCCGTCATTTCCAGCAACATCTCGACAAGGTGCGGTGCCGATCTGGATCGGCGCCGGTCGAAGGATCGCCGTTGCATACGTTGGATCCGGCCTCCGGTCTTCGGCTTCAGCCATTCGACGAACACCCGTTCCTCCTCGAGCGGATGGGGCACGAGGCAGTCACGGCGGATCAGGCGCAGCGGGTCCGGATTGGCCGCCGTCTGGATCGCCAGCGCGATGTAGAATGGAACGAGAGTATCGGTGACCAAATGGAAGTGCCGCGCAAAGCCCCGCTGCCGACCATAGAGATGCAGCGTACTCTTTTTCAGGCCATGGGCGCCCATCTGTTCGACGGTCGGCGCAATGCCCCCACCCGCGCGATGGTGGAGCCAGATCAGGCGATCCTTGCCAATTCCCCGCAGGATTGGTGGTGGCGGTTCCGTCAGCACCGTGATCGCCTGCCCATACTGGAAGGTCTCCCAGGCTTCGTCGATTTCCCGGTAACACGCCGCCAGAATCGCCTTCATGTCCTGCGATGACAATCTTCGTTTCGGCTGCCTGTGCTTGTGAGCGTTCGGAAAGAGATAGGCCGGAATGGTGGCCAACTCGCCGAAGATGCCCGGATTATCATGCGCCGCCCGCTCGATCAGGGGGCGCAGAAGCGACACCTGCCCCGCCAGAGTCTGCGGGCCGCGGGTCCGGTCATTCCGATCCGCCATCCAGCTGATGAACCTGCGAAGCACGACATCATCGAGATCGCGCGCGGTCTCGACAGCACGGTGATCGCGCAGGAACTCAGCAAGTTCTCGCAGCGCATGCCAACGTGCCTTGCGGGTTCTCTGGGCACCAGCAAGGTCATGCACATGGAAGGTCCGCACCAGAATGGCCGCGAGATCGGAGGGCATGCCCGCCAGCTCGGCGGTGTCGAAAGTCTGCTCTATGTTTCCCCAAGCGTCGTTGAAGATGACGCGGGCCGGTGCCGCCGCAAGCTGAACCGCTTCCTCAATCGGCGCAATCCGGCGATTGATCCTGGTCTTAGCCTTCATCCGGGATCACCTCGCCATAGAGGAAGGATAGGCTCTCGGCGAGATCACGTCCGTGAAGCTCGACACAGCGAAGATAGATCGCGGTCGTGGTGATCGAGGCGTGCCCCATCAGAACCTGCAGGACCTTCAGCGGGTTGAGATCGGGATTGGAACGCGCCTGGATCTGCAGACGCACCAGCATCGACATCGCAAAGGTATGGCGCAGCCAGTGAAGCGTCCCGTCAATGTCGGCGGCGGCGAAGGCCGTGGCCAGTTTCGCTGTCAACCGCTCACGGCTGAGCGGAACGCCCTGTGCGTTGAGCAAGAGATTGTCCGGCACCCGGTAGTTCCGACGCCGACCACGGGCGCGCTGGACGATACCACCCCGCACCTCGCCAATATACCAGTTCGTTCGGTCGATCAGCCGCAATGGCGGATAGACGGTGCGCCCTTTGCCACCTTTCGTGATCGTCAGCGGCACGCCCACAAGAGGCTGTTCTTTCGGGTCGATGGTGAAGGAATCGGGAATGAGATCGACGCTCAGGCCACACAGTTCCTTTCGTCGCAGGCCCGCCGTCAGCGCCCACTCGGCCGCAAGCCGCGCGGTTGGATCGAGTTCTTCAAACAAGCGGGCCAGTTCATCCCGGCGCAATGGCCGTGGGAGCCGCTCGGAAGTGCGAACCGTCAGCCGGTTGACCGCAGAACGACGCAGGCCCGCTTGTTCCTCTCCGATGCCGAACGTTACCTGTTCAACGCGCCGGACTGGCGACGCGACAACAAGACCGCGGGTGCCAGCCCATTCGTAGAAGCGGCACACGGTCGATACGCGCCCGTTGATAGTCGATCGGGCATAGGGTCGGCCCGTGTGCGGGCTCGGTGCCTCGAGCATCCGGTTGCGATAGGCCGCGATCACACACTCGTCGGCTTTGCGCCAGTCGAGCCCCGACTGCTCCAGGGAATCGAACCAGTCATAGAGATGCTCTCCGTAGGTGCGCACCGTGTCACCGGCCCGTGAGCGGCCGCGAAGCACGGCGTACTCCAAAAGCCAGGAAAACGCCGGCTCGATGATCGCCATGTCGGCGTCGAGCAAAATCGGGAAGCCTTCAGGAATGCCCGCCTCACCCGAACCTGCTCGAATAATCGATACCATCAGATTCACTGCCCTCAAACTCCACGGTGGCGCCCGCTGGTGCAATCCAGGCCGGCCACCGCCAGCTTTATGGAGAGCGCGGCGGCCGGCCTGGATTGCACCAGCGCCAACGTTCCACTTCCACGCTACCCGACAAGGATGACGCTTAAGATACAGAGTCGAAACACAACCTAAGAAGGCGGCGGTTTCCGCGAGGTTGGCAGAGCCCGCCCGGCTTTCCACGACCAGGCGGGCGGCAGCACCTTCGCCCTTCCTCACAATGCGCCGCGAGCGTCCCGTGACCTCGGCCACGAGATCGGTGCCGAAGCGCTGGACGATCTGGTCGAGCGCGCCGGGCACAGGCGGCAGGCTTGCCAGATGCTCGATCAGCGCATCGCGCCTGCGCGCAGCTTCGCGACATTCCACCGGCTGGCCGTCGCGCGTGACAGGCCGCGAGGAGAGGTTGCCTTCGCTGTCAGTGAAGGGCTCATAGAGCTGCACCGGGAAGGAATGGGCGAGATAATCCAGGCAAGCCTCTCTAGGCGTGATGTCCACCCGCACATCGTTCCACTCGTCCGTGGGGATGTCCGACAGGCGGCGCTCCATCAGCGCCTCGCCCGTCGAGACAATCTGGATGACGGCCGCGTGGCCTGCGGCGAGATCGGCGTCGATGGCGGCGATCAGCGTGGGAGTTTTCATCGAGGTCAGCAGATGACCGAAGAACCGTTGCTTGGCGGACTCGAAAGCCGAGCGGGCGGCGGACTTGGCCTGGCGGTTCAGCGTACCGCCGGATTCGCCAGTAATGTTGGCCGCTTCCAGCGCCGCGGACAAGTTCCGATGTATGACTCCGAAGGCGAGCGCATATGCATCATAGATCCCGCGCTGCTCCGGCGTCAGCGCATGTTCCAGCATCTCGTACTCGACGCCGTCATAGGACAGCGAGCGCGCCGTATAGAGGCCAAGCGACCGCAGATCGCGGGCCAGGACCTCCATCGCGGCAACGCCGCCAGCTTCGATAGCTTGCACAAATTCCGCCCGCGTCGAAAACGGAAAGTCTTCGCCCCCCCAAAGCCCAAGCCGCTGCGCATAGGCGAGGTTATGGACCGAGGTCGCCCCCGTGGCCGAAACATAGACCACGCGGGCATTGGGCAGCTTGTGCTGCAGACGCAGGCCCGCCCTGCCCTGCAGCGAGGCCGTGACATCGCCGCGCTCGCCTTTCGATCCGGCGGCATTGGCCATGGCATGGCTTTCATCAAACAGGATCACCCCGTCGAAATCCACCCCCAGCCAGTCGACGATCTGGTCGACGCGGGACTTTTTTGCGCCCCGCTCCTCTGAGCGCAGCGTGGCATAAGTGGTGAACAAGATGCCCTCGGTCAGCGGGATGTCGCGGCCTTGTGCAAAACGCGACAGCGGCGTGACCAGCAAGCGTTCCTGGCCAAGGGCAGACCAGTCGCGCTGCGCATCCTCTAGCAGCTTGTCGCTTTTGGAGATCCAGAGCGCTTTGCGACGACCCTGGGCCCAGTTGTCGAGCACAATCCCGGCCGACTGGCGGCCCTTGCCCGCCCCGGTGCCGTCGCCAAGGAAAAAGCCGCGGCGGAAACGGACGGCGTCAGCGGCATCGTCCGGCGCGGCCGAGACCATGTCGCCGGTTTCATCGACAGTCCACGAGCCGGCGAGGTGCGCAGAATGCGCCTCGCCCGCATAGATCACCGTTTCAAGCTGGGCGTCAGAGAGCAGGCTCTCGTGCAGAACGGCGGCGGGCAGTTTCGGGCGATAGGTCGGTTTCGGGGGCGCGACCGAAGCCATGGCCGCAGATTGCACAAGCTTGGTCGGGTGCGGTTCCGCTCCGGGAATGTCGATCGCCTGCAGACGGAAGGTCTCATAAATAGCATCCGACAGGCGCGCGCTGGCCCCGTCCTCGGTTGCGTCGCGCAGGGTATAAGCGAGGTCTGCGGCCTCGATCTGCACCGCGGTGTTGGTGGGGGCTGTTACAGGCGTGGCGCGCGACGAGCTGATGACTGAGCGCGTGGTGCGGGCAGGATTTCCCGGGAAGGGGGAAGTGGGGCCCTGCCCGGCTGGTGCGACCTGCGCCAGTTCGAGGCGCGGGGGGACATGGGTAGTGATCAGCGACAGCAGGCTGGCGACATCAGGCGATATCGGGCGTGCCAGATCGGCTGTGATGCCGCCCGCCTCGCCACCGCGGCATTTGTCGAAGACCGAAATCCGCGTCTCGAAGCTGGTGCCATGTTTGGCAAACGCGGCACCGGACACCGCACCCGTAAAGACCAGATGCGCGGTCTCGGTCAGGCGAGCGAAGGTCTCGGCCCAGGCCGGGGCATCCGGCGCGAAACCAGCACCGGTGATGGCGACCAGCCGTCCGCCGGGGACCAGACGCGCAAGCGCAGAGCGCAGATGCCGGGCTGTCGCCTCGGTGGTGCGGGCGTCGACATTGGCCACCGCCGAGAAGGGCGGGTTCATCAGGATGACGCTCGGGCGCAGATCCGCGTCGAGATGATCGTCGATCTGCGCCGCGTCAAAGCCTGTGACAGGCCGCCCTGGAAACAGGCGGCGGAGAAGATCGGCGCGGGTGTCGGCAAGCTCGTTCAGCGCGAGGCTGCCGCCCGCGATTTCCGCGAGGATCGCCAGAAGGCCCGTCCCAGCCGATGGCTCCAGCACCAGATCGCGCGCGGTGATCTGTGCTGCAGCCAGTGCCGCCAGCCCCATGGGCAGCGGTGTCGAGAATTGCTGGAACCGCTCCATCTCTTCAGACCGCCGCGTATGGGTCGGCAAAAGGCCGGACACCTTGGCAAGGATCGGCAGCAGAGCCGCGGGCGAGCCCGCCCGGGCCAGGAGCGCACGGCCGAACTTCCGCAGGAACAGGACCAGCGCCACCTCGCCCGCCTCATAGGCGAGCTTCCAGTCCCAGGCGCCGGTCGCGTCAGAGCCGCCAAAGGCGCGCTCCATCTCAAGGCGCAGGCGCAGCGCGTCGATCTGGAAACCCCGCGCCAGATCGGGCTGCAGCGCTTCGGCCACGCTCAAGATCGCAGCGGCCGTATCGAGGGATGGGATGGGGGCAACAGGCGCAAGCGCGCGCTCGGTCGCAATAGGGGCAAGATGGGTCATCGGGAAACTCCGGAATGAGGAACAGGATCAGGCCCAGACACCCTCTTTCGGGCACCCTCAAGCCTGACCTCCCCCGGCCCTCCTCTTCCTCTCAAACCCCATGATTTCCGCAGGTGGCTTGTATTTGTTCATGTTATGTTCTATTTTGAAACCGAGCTAAGAAGGGAGAGCCCCGATGGAAAGCACCACTTACGCCCTGCCCGCGACGCCAAAGCAGATTGCCTATGCGCGATCGCTAGCCCTGCGCAACCAGACGCTTCTGCCATGGGAAGTTCAGCAAGATCGGCGATCCTTGAGCGCCTGGATCGACGCGCAAGCCAAGCTCACACCCGCGACAGCGCTGGACAGCCTGCCCTCATCCAAACAGGTCGCCTTCGCCGAGCGCCTCGCCCGGATCAAACGCCGCGCCGTCCCGGATGAGTGTTTCCGCGACAAGGGGCTGATGTCGAAGTGGATCGACGGGAACAAGTGAGCACGGCACCGGCTAGCTCCGGCCTTCCAGAGCTTCTGCCATACCGTGGCTTGGCAAACCGAGCGTAGTTGCCAACCTATAGATTGGCAGATTTGCCCTTTGGGACATCAGCCTCGGTCAAGCTCCTGTCCGAAGGACCAAGGTCTGGTCGCGACGGCACACCGGGACGTACACCGCTGAGACCTTCGGCAACCACTGCAAGTCGTTGCCGTCTTTCGACCCAGCGTCTTCAGATCTCCCTTCACGTGGGGCTAGTCCATCAATTCTTTGGAAATGGTGATATTGGAGCGTCCATAACGCTGGAAAAGCAACCTCATCGAAGAAAACTATAGTGGTCTCTTGGGGCAGAGACGTCGCCTTCCTCAGCGCGTCTATAGGAAGCCCAGAAGACCGGCGGACTCAGTCCAAAGCCTCAAAGAACAACTGATGGTCACATGACTTCAAGTGCGTGACGTCCAGCCCGTTGCCGTTTGCCGGTTTCATGTCTTCGGACCCCGCCAAAAAAGTGCTTGCGCCGCAAGGCGTCAGCCGACGGCCGTAAGCGAGTAGTGCGGTGTCCCGTCCCAAACAAGATACCAAGACGCGCCAGGCCGGACGTTCTGGATGGCGTGGGGCTCGAAGCAGACGAGGCAATTCCCGCCCGGCGCGGGAGCCCGAACTGAGGGGTAGATCAGGCCACGCGATCCAGCCCGGCGAAGATGTTGGGCCAGGCTTTGGCCCTCGGGATATCCGACAGCCGGATCGGGATGCAGCGCTGGGTGTTCCGGCTCATCGGTCAGATCATCGAAGATCCCGATGAAATCCGCCAACAATTCCACATAGCGAGCGCTGTCATGGAAGCTGCCGGTAAAGCCGAGTTCACGGGTGCGGTGCCAGGCCACTTCGCTGACGGACACCATGACATCCCATGCGCAATACCAGGCGCCGCGCTCCTCGGAGTTGAAGCGGTTTCCGCCGGCGCGCGTATAGGTGAAGGCGGCGTTGACATGACTGTCGCCGTAGATGCGTAGATCTCGGCTCCGGCGCTGCCAGGCAAGCTCGCGCGGGTCCAGATGCGGGTTGCGGCCACGTTCGGCCAGAAGGCGGCCGCTGGTCAGGCCCTCGATCTCTGCGAGGATCTCCATCTCGTCATCGGTATCGACGAGACCGCGCAGGGATGGCGGCTTGTGGTAAGTGGCGGGCAGGAGACGAACGAGACCACGATCAGAAATCTCGGTCTGCTTCATGCCCCACCGCGCAATGCATCAAGATAGGTCCGAACCGCGAGAATTTGCGGCAAGCCCCCGTCGATGGCGGTATCAACCGGACGGCTACCCCCGAACAGCGGCCCTGTGTTCGGTCGGGTGAACCAGCTTCGCGCGAGCGGCTCGGAGAAGTAGAGTTCGAGCGACTTGTAGATGCCGATCACCGCACTGAGTCGCAGGAGTTGATCCTTGGTCAGTTCTCCCGCAAAGTCCGGCTTCTTGGCGCGCTTCCACGTGCTCACCGTCATATCGGCAAGGCCAGCCGCTTCGTTCAGGTTAAGGCCCCAAGCATCGACCACGCGCGCGTAAGCCTTCAACGCGACGGCGTTGATCTGTGCGGGTTCCCGGATTTTCTCTGCGACGTACATGGCGTCCTCCATTGGGCTGAATATAGATCATATGGCCTCCCTGTAAAGATCAAATGAACTGCCCGCGCTCTCACCCGAACCGGCGCCCTTCTTCGGTGAAGGTGTACTCGTTGACGATGATCCCCTCCTCTATGGCCTCGTCCGAGGTCAGGTGGTCGTATTCAGCCTGAAGCTGGCGGTAGAGCCAGCGGGCCATATCACGCAGCGCCTCGGTCACGATCTCCTCGGCGTCCTCGGTCGGTGGCTGCCAGATCGGGCTGTGCCGCGTGACGTCAACGGCCATGGTGTATTCGTGGTAGTAGCGGCCGCGGTGGCTGACCTCGGCAGCGAGCTGGTAGAAGTTACGCCGCTGAATGGCCTGCAGCCGGTCGGCGATGCCGTGCAGCGTCGCGTCGCTCGGGGCGTAGTCCCGGATGCGCGCGGTCGCGCCCTTGGTGTGGGACCAGTAGCTTTCGAAGCAAGCCCCGTCTCCTTGGCTGCAGAAGCCGGAGAACCAGATGCAAGGCTTGACCCGAGTCCCGCCGCCCATCAGGCGCACGGGCGTGGTCTTCAGGCGAATTCCGAGGATCTCGCAGATCCTCTCGAAATCCTCGTAGACCGGGTCCCACCAATCATCATGGGGCCCAAGCTCACGATACCAGCTGCGCGCCTTTTCCTTGGCGACGTCGGAGAGTTCAGGGAACTGGTAGACAGTGGTGCAGACGATCTCAGGCATCGACCTCCTCCCCGTTCAGCGCGGCGGCGAGCCACTCCTGGCTGCTCGTCCAGCCGATGGATTTGCGGGCACCGAGATCGATGACATGCGCGCCACCGCCAAAGGCGTCGAGGCGAGGCCGGGAACAGGTCAGGGCGTACTGAACCCCCCAGAGACCGGTGAGGTCGAGCTCTTCGGCAAGGCGCAGTACGAAACGGATGACCGCATCGACATCGCCGTGGTCATCGTCATGGATCCAGATGGTGCTGCCCTCGGGCGCATCCTGGCGCACGAGGTCGAAGCCTGCAACCTCCGGGTCCTCGGCATCCTGATCGGCTTCGCGCAAGCTCTGGAACAGGGCGAGCGCGCGGGCGGCCTTGTCGGGCGTGCCAACGTCGATCAGGCATGAGAAATGGGTGAAGTAATCCGCCATGGGAACCTCCTGAGATTGAGAAACCCGGCCTTGGGGCCGGGCGCTGGATTGGGATGAAGGTTTGGTTGGAAGCGATCAGCCGGTCGGATTGTCACCCGATGCCTGCCGTGCGGCATGCGCGCAGAGCATCTGCCGGTAGAAGCGCTTGCGCGCCGTCCGGAAGCTGCGCACGGCGCGCGTGTCGGGGTTAAGCGCCCGGACCGCCGCGCGCAGAACTGTCTGAGGCGATGCCGTCGGCGGCAGACCGAGGCGCAAGTATGCTGGATCGGACATGTCACGTGACCTCGACCACAGGCGAGGCGAGATGCGGATCGACCAGCGCTTCAATCCGCTCGGACCGGCCCATCCACGGCTCGGGTCGGATGGCCTTCACCCAATCTGCGAAGCTCGGGATGAAGCCGAGGTCTTCCTTCACGTGCTGTTCCCCCACCCAGCGAGTCGGGATGACACGTCCGGTCGAGAGGGTGAGGGTCGGACCGAAAATCGTCTCCGCCATGAAGATACCCTCGGCATGGTGGCGCAGCGCCCGGTGCCGAAAGTCGGCCGTGATCTCCTTGCTCTGGTCGAACCATGTATGCACCGCGATGAAATCATCGACTGTGCCGCCCCATTTTTTCACCGAGGACAGGGCGTGGTGGTAGGGATGTGCCATCGTCGCCCCCTCAGAAATCATGGGTGAAGAGTTCAGACGAGGTGAAGCGCTCGTTGAACTCAAGATGGATGCAGCGGGCCGCGGCGTCGAAGCAAAACTCACCCCACGCGCCGTCGTTGTTTTCCCAACCGCCATGGGTGTCGGAGAGGAAGTCGTAGGTGAGCTGCTCGACGACATCCTCCAGCGAGAGCTGCCGCATCTCGACCTCGGGGTCATCCCAGGTCAGCGCCGCATAGGGGATTTCGGTTGCGGGAAAATCGACAGCCGTTTCGCCCGCCCAGGCGCCGATGCTTTCGATCTGGCCGCTGTCACCGGCCCCGTCGAAGGTCACGGTGACATGGGTAATCACGGCGGCCATGAGGCCATCGAACAGGCGGTCCTTG
>PAQV01000029.1 GCA_002709405.1 Paracoccaceae bacterium | reverse complement strand
GACCGCGGTGATCGCCGGCGACCACATCGACTGGATCACGACCTCGCCCGAGGCCATCAGGTTGACGCTTTCGTCGAAGGTCTTCCAGAAGGCGCGGAACTGGCCGTTCTTCTTGGCTTCGGTGAAGATCGCGATGGTCTGGTCGATCTCGTCGCGGGTCATGTTGCCCTTGTCGCCATAGCTGATCTCGCCCATCGATTCACAGACCATGGCCATGTCCATGATGCCGATCGACGAGATGTCGAGGATCGAGGCCTTGCCGGCGAATTCGGGGTTCAGCAGTTCCGACCAGTTGCTGATCGGGCGGCCGATCAGGTCGGGGCGGATGCCCAGCGTGTCGGCGTTGTAGATGGTCGGGATCAGCGTCATGAAGCCGGTTTGTTCGGACGCGAATTCCTTGCCGTCGACGGCCTCGACAAAGCCCACGGTGTGGGGCGCGGTGCCCTGGGCGATGGTCGATTCCGGGGTCAGCTTGCCGTCCTTGAAGATGCCGACGATCTTGTCGTAATTGGCGATCTTGCTGACGTCCATGGCCTGCAGGTTGCCGACGGGCCAGACCTTCTTGCACATCCAGTATTCGATGTCGGCGATGTCGAACGAACCGGGCTGGGTGGCCACGCGCTGAGCAACGGCGTCCGAATCCAGGGCGGTCATTTCCAGCGAGAAGCCAAGGTCTTCCTTCACCTTCTGGGCGATCTCGTTGAAGGCCGACACGCCGGTGCCGGACTGGCGCAGGGTGATGTCCTTGATGTTCTGGGCCCAGATCATCGGCGCGCCCAGGGTCGATGCGCCAACGGCGGTCGCGGTGGCCGCGGCGCCTTTCAGGACCGAACGGCGGCTAAGGCCCGCCTTCTTGGTGGTTACAGACATGATGAACTCCTCTGTTGGGATTTTGTGGCTGACGGACGTAAGGCGTTCAGGCCGACAGCGGATGCAGATCACCGGCTGACCAGCCGGCTCGGAACGCCCCGCCGGGTTCAAGCGGCGCTGCATAGAAGGTCTCTTCCGGGACCATGGCGGTGATCGACGCGTCGTCCGGCGTGGCCAACGATACCGCGACATGGGTGCCCAGGAATTCGACGGCCACGACATTGGTGTCGATGCCCACGGCATCGGCGGCCACCTGGCGCACCCGGTCCGAGCGGATCGCGTAGGATTTGCCGTCCAGGGCGATCACGTTGTGCCCGCCCAGGAACTTGGCGACGAATTCGGTGGTGGGCGCGTTGAACACCTCGCGCGCGGGGCCGGCCTGTTCGATGACCGCGTTGTTCATGACCACGACTTCATCGGCCAGCGCCAGGGCTTCGTCCTGGCCATGGGTCACGTGGATGAAGGTGATGCCCAGTTCGCGCTGCAGCTTCTTCAGCTCGCTGCGCATGCGGATGCGCAGGAACGGGTCGAGCGCGGACAGGGGTTCGTCCAGCAACAGCACCTGCGGATCGGTGATCAGGGCGCGGGCGAGGGCGGCGCGCTGCTGCTGGC
The DNA here is from genome assembly GCA_002709405.1 of Paracoccaceae bacterium. Lineage (GTDB taxonomy): Bacteria > Pseudomonadota > Alphaproteobacteria > Rhodobacterales > Rhodobacteraceae > Marinibacterium. Next base: position 53,528 of record PAQV01000029.1, on the reverse strand, counting down.
CGCCCGACAATTGGGCGGGCAGGCGGTCGGCCAGGGCATCCAGGCTGACCAGCTCCAGCATCTTGTGGGCTTTGGCGTGGCGCTCGGCCTTGTCCACATGTTTCATCTTCAGGCTGAAGGCCACGTTGTCCAGCACCGTCATGTGCGGGAACAGGGCATAGCTTTGGAACATCATCGCGGTGCCGCGCTTGGCGGGCGGCAGGTGGGCAATATCCTTGCCGTTCAACACAATGGCCCCGTCGCTGACGCTTTCGTGGCCGGCGATCATCCGCAGGGTCGACGACTTGCCGCAGCCCGACGGGCCCAGCAGGCAGGCATAGGTGCCCTGGTGGAACAGATGCGACACGGCATCGACGGCCACCACGTCTCCATAGCGTTTGGTTACCGACACCAGTTCAAGGTCGAGCGGATTGCGCACGTATCATCCCCATTTGGTTTTCTTCGCGTGAGGCGCGATCGCCCGGATCTTGTGGACGGCGCAGCCCCAGTCCAAGATTTCACCTGTTCGTTTTTGACTTACCAGTAAAAATGCCCGCCAAATAGACAAAGATGATCACGCCTTCTGTTTTTTGGGCATGTCTGCGCTAGTCTGGTCCAGGGTGGTCGGGGCGTGAGCAGTTGCCGGGCGGGAATGGATCAGAATCGCCAGACTTCGGGCACGGCAACAGCGGCCTTTTGCGGCAGGGCTGCCCTTGGTGTAAGCAAGTTGCCCGCATTCTGGGCGCCTGGCGGTCCGGTTCGCGCCCTGTGCGGCACAGTTGGTAGATGATCATGGCTATATTGTCGACAATCTGAAAGCGTCCCCGCGTGACATAAGGGACACGAGTTTCATGAAGACCATTGGCGTCGACGTGGGCGGCACATTCACCGACCTCGTCTATTGCAACCTCGAAACCGGTGACGTGGCCATCCACAAGGTGTCGACCACGCCCGATGACCCCTCGCGCGGGGTCATGCAGGGGGTGAAGGAGATCTGCGAGCAGAACGGGGTGGCCCCGGGCGACATCGCGCATGTCTTCCACGGCACCACCACCGCGACCAACGCCGCCCTGGAAGGCAAGGGAGCGGTTGCGGGCATGATCACCAACGACGGTTTCCGGGACATCATCCATATCGGCCGCCACCAGCGGCCCCAGCATTATTCCATCCAGCAGGACATTCCTTGGCAGGCGCGCCCCCTGGTGAAACGCCGCTACCGCAAGACGGTGGGCGGCCGCCTGGTGCCCCCCAGCGGGCAAGAGCTGGAACCGCTGGACGAGGCCGGCGTGCGCCAGGCCGCCGAAGAGCTGAAAGCGCAAGGCGTTGAATCGGTGGCGATCTGTTTCCTGTTCTCCTATCTCAACCCGGCCCACGAGCTGCGCGCCAAGGAGATCGTGGAAGAGGTCATGCCCGAAGCCTTCGTGACCACCTCTGCCCTGGTGTCGCCCCAGTTCCGCGAATTCGAACGCTTCACCACAGCGGCCCTGGCCGCCTTTGTCGGCCCGAAGGTCAAAAAGTACATCGCCGATCTGGGCGACGCGCTGACCACGCTGGGCGTGAAGGGCGAGCTGCGGATCATGGCCTCGAACGGCGGGGCGTCGACCCCGGCCATGGTGTCGGAAAAGCCCGCCCTGACGCTGCTGTCCGGCCTGGCGGCCGGTGTGCTGGGCGGCGGCTGGATCGGCGCGCAATGCGGGCGTGACCGGCTGATCACCTTCGATATCGGCGGCACCTCGGCCGACATCGGGATCGTTGTCGACGGCCAATGCGCAGAGGCCGATGCCCGCTCGACCCAGATCGCTGGCTTCCCGCTGCTGCAGCCAATGCTGGACATCCACACCATCGGGGCGGGCGGCGGATCCATTGCCCACGTGGACCGGGGCGGGGCCTTCCGCGTCGGGCCGCAATCGGCCGGCGCCGTGCCGGGCCCCGCGGCCTATGGCCGGGGCGGCACGCTGCCCACGGTGACCGACGCCAACCTGGTGCTGGGCCGGCTGGACCCCGAAGACTTCCTGGGCGGGGCGATGAAGCTCGACCCGGCTGCCGCGGAACAGGCCGTGGCCGCCTTTGCCGAAACCGTCGGCATGTCGCTGCACGAGGCGGCCGAGGGCATCCTGACCATCGTCAACGCCAACATGGCCAATGCCATCCGCTCGCGCACCATCCAGAAGGGGATCGACCCGCGGGGGTTCGCGCTGGTGGCCATGGGCGGGGCCGGGCCCCTGTCCGGGGCCGAGGTCGCGCGCATGCTGTCCATCCCCGAGATCCTGGTGCCGCCCTATCCGGGCATCACCTCGGCCATGGGGCTTCTGACGACCGATCTGAAATACGATGCCATCCGCACCCAGTTCCAGGTGTCGACCGGCATGGATCTGGACCGGCTGGGCCGGGACCTGGATGCCATGGCCGAGGATCTGACCGCCCGGTTCGATGCCGACGACGTGCCCGCCGACAGCCGTGGCTACCAGCGGCTGGGGGATCTGCGCTATGTCGGCCAGGGCTACGAGCTGCGCGTGCCGATCGCCGACGGCCCGGTGACCGACGCGATGCTGGCCCAGCTGTGGGAGGATTTCCACGCAGCCCATGCCCGCGAATATGGTCATGCCTTTACCGACAGCCCGATCGAGCTGGTCAACATTCGCCTGGTCGGCACGGCCTCGTTGCCGAAGCTGGAAAGCTTGTCCGCGCCCGAGGGTGGGTCGCTGGAGGCCGCGCTGGTGCGCACCAAGCCCTCGATCTTCCGCACGTCCGAAGGCCTGCAAACCTTCGACACGCCGGTCTACCGCCGGGTCGACCTGCCGGTGGCCACGCCCTTCAGCGGGCCGGCCATCCTGCTGCAGACCGACAGCACCACCGTTGTCCCGCCGAATGCGGTGGCCGAAATTCATCCCTCGGGTAGCGTATCGATAACGCTGCAAGATATCTCGGGAGTAACAGAATGACAAAATCCGTCGATCCTGTCACGGCCGCCGTTATCCAGGGCGCGCTGGAAAATATCGCCGTCGAGATGGGCCACAAGCTGATGCGCATGTCCTATTCCTCGATCATCCGTGAATCAGAGGATTTCGGCGCGGCCCTCACCGATGCCGAGGGCCGGCAGATGTGCGAATGCAAGATGTCCACGCCCCTGCAATCGGGGCCGATCCCGGGCTACATCTCGAACATCCTCAAGGTCATGGCCGAACGTGGAGACGAGATCCGCGAAGGCGACGTGATCATGCACAACGACCCCTACGGCGGGGCGTCCCACGGGCCGGACGTGGCCTTCTGCATCCCGGTCTTTCATGACGGCACGCTGATCGGCTGGTCGGCCACCACGGCGCACCATCTGGACATTGGCGCTCTGACGCCCGGGTCCTGCGGCATCGTCGATGCGGTCGACACCTATGCCGAGGGTCTGCAGTTCAAGGCCATCAAGGTCTTTGACGAGGGCAAGCGGGTCGATGCGGTCTGGCACATCCTGCGGGGCAACATCCGGGCGGCCGACATGGTCGTGGGCGACATGGAAGCCCAGATCGAGGCCGGCCGGATCGGTGCCGCGCGCTTCCTGGCCCTGGTCGAGGGCTATGGCCACGACACCGTCGTCGCGGCCTTCGAGGACCTGATGGACTATTCCGAACGGCTGATGCGCCAGGCGATCTCTGATCTGCCCGACGGCGATTACACGGCCCGCACCCAGATCGATGGGTACCTGGATCATCCCGACCCGTCCAAGCGCGAGCTGCCCATCGTGGCCACGGTCAAGGTGCGCGGAGACAGGATGATCGTCGACATGACCGGTACCGCGCCGCAGGTCGATGACAAGCCGATTAACATGCCCCTGGTGGGGACCGTGGATTGCGCGGTCTGGCTGACGATCCGGTCGATCCTGTTGGACAGCGACGTCTACGGCGAGATCCCCCAGAATGCGGGTCTGACCCGGCCGATCGAGATCGTGGCGCCCCCGGGCACCCTGTGCAACCCGACCTTCCCGGCGCCGGTCATCGCCCGGTTCTGCCCGGGCAACCAGCTGGCCGACACGGTCATGCGGGCGCTGGCCGAGGTCGTGCCAGAAAAGGTTAGCGCGGGCATCGGCAACCTGCGGGTCGTGGCGATTTCCGGAATGAAAGAGGGCCAGCACTGGGTGCACATGGAGATCATGGAAGGCGCCTACGGCGGCCGGCACGACAAGGACGGGATGGATGCGGTCGACACGCTTTATGCCAACACGCGCAACAACCCGATCGAGGACATCGAGAGCCACATCCCCGTGCGGATCGAGGCCTATGAACTGCGCGAGGACCGCATGGCGGCGGGCGAGAACCGGGGCGGGCTGGGTGCGACCCGGGTGTTCCGGTTCCTCGAGGACGCGGGGATCTCGATCGAAGGCGAGGGGCACCGATTCAAACCCTGGGGCTTCGACGGCGGAGACGACGGGGACGTTGCGGTTCTGACGCTCGACCCGGCCGATGGCGAGGATGCGGCGCTGCCGTCCAAGCTGCCATACATGAAGGTCCGCGCGGGAGACTCGCTGGTGGCCCAGGGGCCCTGCGGCGGTGGCTACGGTGATCCCTTCAAGCGCGATCCGGAAGCCGTTCTGGACGATGTGCGGGACGAACTTCTGAGCGTGGCGACGGCAAAGGCGGATTACGGTGTGATCATCGCTGGCGATGCGGTCGATTTGGCGGCCACCCAGGGCGAACGCGCCTCGCGTGGGGCTGGCTGATTTTCTGCTTCGCAGAAAATGGCACCGGCCCGGCGGAGGACATGGATCTTCGCCGGGCCATAACGGTCGGGGGTCAGATTTTCTGAGGCTCAGAAAATCGCCCCGTCAACCGGACACTTTCAGCAGCAACTTTCCGGCGGTCTGGCGAGAGGCGAGGGCGTCGAACATCGCGCCGATCTCTTCCATCGGGAAAATGCCTTCGATCGGCACTTTGATCTGGCCCGACCGAATGCCGCTGACCACCGCGTCCACGCCGCGGGCCCAGTCTTCGGTGCCGTGATCAAGATGCCCCAGGTGCATCCGCGTGAAGGTCAGCGACTTGCGCACCAGGCGTTCCCACAGGTTGTCCCACGGCTTGCCCTCGGCCTCGCCATAGCTGATCACGTGGCCCAGCGGCCGGATCGCGTCGAAACTGCGGTCCAGAATCGAGGCCCCGGTGCTGTCGACCACCTTGTCGACCCCTCGGCCCCCCGTCATCTCCAGCGCCACCTCGACAAAGTCCCGGTCCGCGCGGTTCACAACCACGTCCGCGCCATAGTCCAGCGCCCGCTGTTCCTTGCCCGCCGTGCCCACGGTCCCGATGACCGTGCAACCGGCCATCTTGGCCAGTTGGGTCAGATACAGCCCGACACCACCGCCGATCGCGTGGATCAGGATCGTCTCGCCCGGTTGGGTATTGGCCACGCCGTGCAGCAGGTTCCACGCGGTGACAGCCTGGATCGGATAGGCCGCGCCAACCTCCAGCGACAGGTCCCCGGGCAGGGGCATCAGCCAGGCTTCGGGCACCTTGCAGATCTCGGCGAAGGCCCCGGCCTCTTCGACGAAGGTGGCCACGCGGTCGCCCGGGGCAACCCGCGTGACGCCCGGACCTATGGCCCGGACCACGCCCGAGGCCTCGATGCCCGGAACCAGCGGATAGCCCCGTGGGTGCGGATAGACACCGGTGCGCATCATCAGGTCGGCGAAGTTGAGCCCGGCGAAGGCGACCTCGATGGTCACTTCCCCTGGCCCGGGGACGGGCTCCGGCCGGTCATCGATGATCAACGAGTCGGGCGTGCCGTCGGGTTCTAGAAACACAACCGCTTTCATCCGGTATTCTCCTGTCTGTCCTTGTCTTGCGGTCCACTGCGGCCTCGTCGGGCAGAAGACACGCCACGCTACCCGGGCGGGTCAGCAGGGGACAGGTCAGCAGGCGATCAAACGCCCGGATCCGGGGAGACTGCCTGTTTCGGGGGCGCCGGCCCCGTCGAACTGCCTGCCAGTCGGACCACCCTCGCGCGCGGCCAGGACAGACAGGCCGGGCGTTACAGCGAACACTGGCTCAGGGTGTCCAGCAGATCCAGCAGGCGGGGGGCGCATTGCTCGACCAGGTGCTCGGGCGAGACATGGGTGGCCGGCCCGCCAAGGGCAAAGGCCAGGGCCGGCGTAGCCGCCCGGGCCGAGCGGAAGGGCACGGCAATCGCATTCACACCGGGCATCCATTCCCCGAAGCTGGTGCAATAACCCTGTGCCCCGACGTCCTCGATAGAACGGCGGATGGCCTCTGCGCGGCGCGCGGCCTCGTCCTCGGGGAAATGCGCGTGGATGTCCGCGAGGATGGACTGCCGTTCCTCGACCGGGCTGCCGGCGATATAGGCCCGGCCCATGGCCGAGCGGGCCAGCGAGATCCGCGACCCCACGTCCAGCTGCAGTGAAATCACGCTGCGCGACCGGGCCGAGGCCAGGTAGATCATGGTGTGATCGATGCGACCGCCCAGGGCGACCTGCACGCCTTCGCCGCAGGCATCGGCCAGCTGTTGCATGTACCCCTGGGCCGCCGCGCGCAGGGGCTGACCGCTCAGGCAGGCATAGCCCAAGCTGAGCACCGGGACGCCCATCCGGTAGCGGCCTGTGGCCCGGTCGTAGATCAGGTATCCCGATTGCAGCAATGTATAGGTCAGGCGCGACAGGGTGGAATTCGGCATGCCGGTGCGTTCCGACAATTCCCGATTGCTCAGCCCGGCCAGGTCGTCGGGCCGGAACGCCCTGAGCACATCCAGCCCCCGGTCCAGAGCCGTCACGAACTGACGGTCCTGTACGACGTCCTCCGCATTGGCCGCGACCCCGGTCGCAAGCTTACGTTTTCTCATGAATTATGCCTCGTACAGCGGACGGTCGAGTGACTCCGTCCGTTTTGCAACCTAGGCTACAGGCCCAACAGGTGCCGTGTCATGAAGAAAATTGTGTCAAGCGGCAAGCGCCGGCGGAAAAAAACCGTTGGTTTGGTTAATGTTGTGCTCAGAGGCGCAGTTGCGGGTCAGGGTGGCCGACAGCCGCCGGATCGGCCTGGTACAGACGGCCCTGCAGATCATCGGGGTCCGTGATGCCTTCGCGCGCGGTGGTCACGTAGAGCCGGTCCAGCCCGGGGCCACCAAAGAGCGGGCAGGACGCATGGCGCCCGCCAACGAGGACCGCCCGGTCAAAGCGCCCATCCGGGTGATAGCGGGCAACGCGGCCTGCGCCCCACTGGGCATTCCACAGCCCGCCTTGGGCATCGGTGACCGATCCGTCCGGGTACAGCCCCTCGGGGCGCAGATCGACAAAGACCCGGGGCGCGCCGGTGGGCCAGCCCTCGGGGTCGAGCGACTGGACGCGGATCACCTGGCTTGGGGTATCGGTCCAGTAGGCCAGCTGCCCGTCCGGCGAAAAGCAGATGGAATTGGGAATGGTGATGCGGTCGTGCAGCTTGTGTAAAGCGCCCTTGTAATAGCGATAGATCGCCCCGGCCTCGGGCTCGGCCGCCTTGCCCATGGTGCCGATCCAGAAGCCGCCGTGAGGATCGGTTCTCCCGTCGTTCGAGCGGGTGACCGGGGTGTCGGCCTCCAGCGGCTGGATCAGGTCGCGGGCCCCGGTCCGCAGGTCGAAGCGGTAGAGCCCGGTTTCCGAGGCGATCATCAGCGTGTCGCGGTCCAGCCAGCCGGCGGCCGAGGTGCATTCGCCCATGGCCCATTGGCGCGGGGTTCCGTCTTCGATCGTGTGCAGCACCTGGCCGATGATGTCGAACCAGAAGACCTGGCCGCGCAGCGGATGCCAGAACGGGCCTTCGCCCAGCTCGCAAATGCGGGGATCGCAGGGCACGGCGGTTTGCGGGGCGGCTTGCGGGGCGGTGGTCATGACATGGCCTCATCGTAGCGCTGCACCAGTTCGGCCGCCCGGGTGGCCACGGTCGGGGCCGTGTCGCCGGGCGCATAAAGCGCGCTGCCGATGCCAAAGCCGCTGGCCCCGGCCGCCGCCCACTCGGCCAGGTTGGCGGCTCCGGCACCGCCCACGGCAAGCACTTCGGTGTCGGGCGGCAACACCGCCCGGATCGCCTTCAACCCGGCCGGGCCGATCAGCGAGCCTGGAAAGATCTTCAGCCCGTCGGCCCCGGCGCGCAGGGCGGCAAAGCATTCGGTGGGCGTCATCACGCCGGGATATGACAGCATTCCGGCAGCCTTGGTCGCCGCAATGACCTGCGGATCGCAATCCGGAGACACCACCAGCCGCCCGCCCGCCTCGCGCACGGCGGCCACGTCATCGGTGCTCAGCACGGTGCCCGCCCCGATCAGGGCCTCTTGCCCGTAGTGCTCGACCAGGCTGGCAATCGAGATCATGGGACCAGGCGAATTCAGGGGCACTTCGATCTTGGTGATGCCGGCCGCGATCAGCGCCCCGGCGATGTCCAGCACCTCGTCCGGGCGCACGCCCCTCAGAATGGCGACGATATTGCGCATGTGGTCCCCCCGTTTGCCGTCCTTGGCCAAGGCTTAGCGCGCGGGCCCATGCGGCACAAATCGGAAAACCGGGTGGGAACATGCCGAACCGGTCATGTCCTGGCGGCCTAAGGGGCGGGGGCTAGGTGGCGTTGAACCCGGTGATCAGCCCGCGCAGGCCCAGGACGACGCCGGCGAAGATGCCCGCAAGCGTCAGGGGTGCCCCGAAGGACAGGATGGAAATCGCCGACAGGCCCTGTCCCACGGTGCAGCCCACCGACAGGACCGCGCCGCCGCCCATCAGGATGGCTCCGAAGATCTGGCGGCGCAGCTCGCGCGGGTCCTCGCAGGCCTCCCAGCGGAACAGGCCCTGGCCGAGCGAGCCCAGGAAGGCCCCCGTCCAGACGCCTGCAACAGAGCCCACGGCAAAGGTGATGGGCATGCCGGACGAGGTCATGGCAAAGAGGATGCTGTCCCCCAGCGGGGCGGCGAAGGTATAGCCCTGCACGGCCACGGCATCGAAACTGCGGTGGGCCAGCCAGCTGCTGCCCACCCAGGCAAAGGCGATGGCCAGCCCGACCGCCGCGCCCCAGGCCACCAACTTGCGGTCGGCCAGGAAGTCCCGGGACCGGCAGCTGAAACCAAGGATTGCGGCGCCGGCCAGAAGGCCGGGCAGGGTGGGGCCGGTGCCCGCTAGAGTGCCCAGCATATGGGCCAGCCCGGACGGTCCGTCGGTTCGCAGCAGGTCGGGCGGAAACAGCCAGACCCGCAGGCCCGACAGCGGGCCGGACATGAAGACATAGGCCGAAATGCCCATCACCAGGACGATGACAAAGGATCTCAGGTCGCCCCCGCCCAGGCGGGCCAGCGCGCCAAAGCCGCAATTGCCCGCAAGCGCCATGCCGATGCCGAACATCAGCCCGCCCAGCACATGGCCCGCCGGGTTCCAGCCAGGGGCCAGGTAGGCCGCACCGGTCAGGTCGGCCAGGCCCAGGGACCCGGCCCCGAAACTGGTCAGCATCGCCACGCCAATGGCCACGCCCCACATGCGCAGCCGCAGGTCGCTGTTGCCGTAAAGGTAATCCTCGATCGCGCCCAGGGTGCAGAACCGGCCCAGCCGCGCGGCCAGACCAAGCACGATCCCTCCAAGGCCGCCAACGAGCGCGGCCAGATGCGCATCGCTCAGCGCAAGTTCCATCATCCCCTCCTCCTGTCCGGAGCGGGGCCACCTTGGTCAGGAGGTCATGCCACTCCGGGCGTCCGGCCCGCAAAACAGGGCGTAGACGACTTCGAGTATTTGTTTGGGCCGGTCATCGGTCAAGCTGTAGTAGATCGCCTTGCCCTCGCGCCGGGGCGTGACCAGCCCTTCAAGGCGCAGTCGCGACAGCTGTTGCGACACCGCCGCCTGGCGCGCGGACAACAGCGTTTCCAGCTCTGTCACCGACTTTTCACCCGACACCAGGTGGCACAGGATCAACAGGCGGCTTTCATGGCTGATGGCCTTGAGAACCTCCGACGCGTCCTTCGCGCTGGAGATCATCCGATCCATGTCCTCGTCCGAGATATCATCGGTGAAAACCGGCAGTCCCATAGTCTTTCGTCCTGTACCTTCAAAAGGCGATCTGGTCCTCCACGGCGTCGATCCCGGCCTGGGCGCATTCGTCGTCCAGGTCCGGACCCGGAGCACCGGACACGCCGATGCCCCCCACCATGGAGCCACCCCCGTCTATGACAAGCCCCCCGCCCAAGGGAAGCGCCTCGGACAGGTGACGTATGCCAAAAGATGAATTTCCCGGCTGCGTGGCCAAATCGAGGTCACTTGTTCCGGTGCGGAAGCTGACCGCGGTCCAGGCCTTCCGGCGAGATGTTTCGTAGACGTGAACGCCCGCATAGCGGTCGCGCAGGAAGACCTGGGGGATGCCGAATCGGTCCACCACGGTCACGCCGACCTGGTAGCCGGCCTCTCGGCAGTGGATCATGGCCGCCTCGGCCATCTGCTGGGCGATCTCGGGCTTCATCACCTTGAAGGTCACGAAGGCGTCGTCATCCTCGGCCAGGCCGGGCGACGCCAACAGCAGGGCCGCAAGCGCGGCACTCACATAGGTCTTTTTCACGGGTCGTCCTCCTCCAGAAATCCGTGCGTGTTCAGTATCGCCGACAGGCGCCACCAGAAAAGTTCCTCTCCGGGATAGCCCTCGATCCGGTCGATTTCGCGCCCGTCGTCGACCAGCAGGAAGGTCGGGGTGAAATTGACCCGGCGGGCCAGGGCAAACCCGTCCAGCGCCGGCTCGGATATGTCCATCCGCACCAGAGGCACGGCCCGGCCCTCGGCCGTCTTGGGATAGATTGGGCCGATCTCGGCCGTCCACCGGGCGCACCACGGGCAGCCCGGCTCTTCGACCATGACCAGGTCGGCCGCTGGCAGCAGCGTCGGCAGAGCCCACAGAAAGCCCGATAACATCAGGACGGGAATTGACGTCGTCATATCCCATAATCTAATATGAATATGTTTAAGCATCAAGGGGAGGACGATGCTCGACGTGTCTTTTGCCGGCGCCTTGCTGGCCGGCCTTCTGTCTTTCCTGTCACCCTGCATCCTGCCGATCGTGCCGTTCTACCTCAGCTACATGGCCGGCGTGGGCATGAACCAGATCTCGGACACGGCCGAGATCTCTCCGGCCGTGCGCCGCCGCGCCGTTCTGTCGGCGATCTGCTTTTCGGCGGGCGTGATCACGATCTTCATGGGGCTCGGGGCAGGGGCCTCGGCCTTTGGACAGGTCATTGCCCAGTATTACGACATCCTGCGCTGGGTGGCGGCCGGGCTGATCATCGCGATGGGCCTGCATTTCCTGGGCGTCATCCGCATCGGGTTTCTCTATCGCCAGTTCCGGGCCGAGGCCGGGGACACTTCGAACATGTCGCTGCTTGGGGCCTATGTCATCGGCCTGGCCTTCGCCTTTGGCTGGACACCCTGCGTGGGCCCGGTGCTGGCCGCCATCCTGATGACCGCCACGATGGATGCCGCGCAAGGCGGAGGCCTGTCGCGCGGGGTATCGCTGCTCTTCGTCTACGGCCTGGGCATGACCTTGCCCTTTGTCCTGGCGGCTGTCTTCATCGGCCCGTTCATGCGCTGGATGAAGGGCTTTCGCCGGCATTTGCCCCGGATCGAAAAGGCCATGGGCGCGCTGCTGGTGATCTTCGGCCTGCTGATCGCGACCAATACCGTCAATTACATCGCCAACTGGCTGGTGCTGTTCTGGCCCCAGATCGGATGAGCGTCCGACTGTCCGACCATATGATTTCCGGGAGGTTTACAATGACACGACTGTTCAGCCTGGCCCTGGCCCTTTTGCTTGCCGTCCCCGTCTGGGCGGCCGAGCTGGGCGACGACGGCCTGCACAAGGCGCATTGGATGCGCGACACGTTCAAGGACCTGCCCGAGGACCTGGCCGAGGCCACGGCCGAGGGCAAGCGCCTGCTGGTCATCGTCGAGCAGCGCGGCTGCATCTACTGCACCAAGATGCACGAAGAGATCTACCCGATCCCCGAGATCGACGCCCTGCTGACCGACGACTTCTTCGTGGTCCAGATCAACATGTTCGGCGACACCGAGGTGGTGGATTTCGACGGCGAGGTCTTGTCGGAAAAGGACCTTGTCCGCAAGTGGGGGCTGCTGTTCACGCCGACCCTGATGTTCTTCCCCGAAGAGGCTGGACCGGTGCCGGGCAATGATCTTGCGGTGGCCACCATCCCCGGGGCCTTCGGGCGCTGGACCACGCAGAACATGCTGACCTGGGTGCTGGAGAAGGGCTATGACAGCGACGAGCCCTTCCAGAAGTACCACGCCCGCAAGTTCGCCGAACACTCCGACAACCAGTAAGCGCCGCCCGAAACGGACGCATCAATAGCGCGAATGTCTTATTAATTCACTAATGCGAATTTGTTGTTGCAATCAGCGCGTGCGGCGGACTACGGTATACACAGGGAAGGTCGAGAGGGAGGAACCATGCGACTTTCGACAATCACGGCCGTCGCGCTGGCGTTCACCGCCACCGTGGCTTCGGCCCAGACCAAGTACCCGACGGATGTCACGTTCGAGGACGGCGCCATCGCCGCGTCGCTCTCTGGCACGCCGGGAGATCCGGCAAACGGGCAGGTGCTCATGAACAAGGGGGCGGGCAATTGCATTGCCTGCCACGAGGTGACGGCCCTGGCCGAACTGCCCTTTCACGGCGGCATCGGACCGATGCTGGACGGGGCGGCCGACCGCTGGACCGAAGCGGACCTGCGGGGCATCGTGGCCGATGCCAAGGTCATGTTTCCCGAAAGCATGATGCCGTCATTCTACAAGATCTCCGGCTTCGTGCGGCCCGGCGATGCCTATACCGGCAAGGCCATCGACCCCGACGCCATCACGCCACTGCTCAGCGCTCAGGAAATCGAGGACGTTGTGTCCTTCCTGATGACCCTGAGGGACGAGTAAGCAGAACCCCAGCGCCCCGCCGAGGATCGGGGCGCCACGAGGAGGACACGTTACATGCAACTGACACGACGCCAGACGCTGCTGATGGGGGCCGCCGCCGGTTTCCTGGCAACGCTGCCCCTGAAAGCGCGCGCCACGGCCGAGGACCTGATCGCCGATTTCGCCGGCGGGGCCGACATCGGCGAGGGCGGCATCGACCTGACCGCGCCCGAAATCGCCGAGAACGGCAACACCGTGCCGATTTCCGTCGATGCACCCGGGGCCACGGCCATCATGGTCCTGGCCATGGGCAATCCGACCCCGGCCGTCTGCACCTTCAAGTTCGGCCCGCTGGCCGGATCGCAATCGGCCTCGACCCGGATCCGCCTGGCCGGCACCCAGGACGTCATCGCCCTGGCCAAGATGGGTGACGGATCGGTCGTCCAGACATCTGCGACCGTCAAGGTCACCATCGGCGGCTGCGGCGGCTAAAGGACAGGAGATCAGACAATGGCATCTGGTGTTAAACCCCGCGTGAAAGTCCCGAAGTCCGCATCGGCCGGTGACGTCATCACGATCAAGACGCTGATCAGCCACAAGATGGAATCCGGTCAGCGCAAGGACGACGACGGCAACGTCATTCCGCGTTCGATCATCAACCGCTTCACCGTCGACTTCAACGGCCAGAACGTGATCGACGTGACGCTGGAACCGGCGATTTCCACGAACCCGTATTTCGAGTTCGACAGCCAGGTCCCCGAGGCCGGTGAATTCACCTTCACCTGGTACGACGACGACGGCGATGTCTACACCGAGACCAAGGCCATCGCCATCGGCTGAGGCCGGGACCGGCACGCCAGGGCAGGGCCGCAGGAGGAGCGCGGCCCGCCCCCGCAAAGGGAGGACAACCACATGAAACGCGCTTCATCCCTGGCTTTCGGCCTGGCCTGCCTGGCCTCTGCCGTCCATGCTCAGGACACGGAAAGCAAGCTCGTCATCAACGACGACATCGACATCACCACCGTGGCAGAGGCTCCGGCCCATGCCGAGAACCTGTCCGAGATCTACTCGGGCTGGGCGTTCCGCTCGCCGGAAACGATGGCCCTGCAGATGGACGATTTCGACAACCCGGGCATGATCTTCGTCGACCAGGCCCTGGACGCCTACAACACCGTCGAAGGGTCCGCCGGCAAATCCTGTCAGTCCTGCCACGGCGACGATGCCGAGGGGCTGGTGGGCGCGCGCGCGGTCTATCCGAAGTGGAACGCCAACGCGGGCGAAGTCTGGACGATGGAAATGGCCATCAACGGCTGCCGGACCGAACGCATGGGGGCCGAGCCCTGGGGCTATACCAGCGGCAACATGGTCAACATGACGGCCCTGATTTCCTCGGTGTCGCGCGGCATGCCGGTCAACGTGTCCTTCGAGGGCCCCGAACACGACACCTGGCTGCAGGGCAAAGAGCTTTACTACACCCGCACCGGCCAGCTGGAATTGTCCTGCGCCAATTGTCACGAAGACAATTACGACATGATGATCCGGGCCGACCACCTCAGCCAGGGCCAGATCAACGGCTTCCCAACCTACCGGCTGAAGAACGCCAAGCTGAACGCCGTGCACTCGCGCTTCAAGGGCTGCATCCGCGACACCCGCGCGGAAACCTACAGCCCCGGCTCGCCCGAATTCGTGGCGCTTGAGCTTTATGTCGCCAGCCGCGGCAACGGCCTGTCGGTCGAAGGCCCCTCGGTCCGCAACTGATCCATCGCCCGCGCAAGGTCTGTCCTGGCGCGGGCTTTTTCTTTCTCAACCCATTCATGAATTTGAATGGGTCAGCACTTGGGGGTCGACATGATCTCACGTCGTGATTTCCTGCAGGCGGCCATGGCAGCCTCGGCGATCTGGGGGGCCGGAGGCCTGGGCCAGTGGTCAAGGCTCGCCGCGCAACAGGCATTGACGCAGGACGATCTGCTGGGCTTCGACACCTTCGGGAATGTCTCTCTGGTGCATATCACCGACGTGCACGCCCAGTTGAAACCGATCTGGTTCCGCGAGCCAGAGATCAACATCGGCGTCGGCGCGGCCAGCGGCCAGCCGCCCCATGTGACGGGCAAGGATTTCCTGAAGCTTTACGGGATCGAGCCCGGCTCGCCCGCGCAATATGCCCTGACCTACCCGGATTTCGTGGCCCTGGCCAATGCCTACGGCAAGATGGGCGGCATGGACCGCGTGGCCACCGTGGTCAAGGCGATCAAGGCCGACCGGCCCGACGCCCTGGTGCTGGATGGCGGCGACACCTGGCAGGGGTCCTACTCGGCGCTCAAGACCCATGGCCAGGACATGGTCAACGTCATGAACGCCCTGGGCGTCGATGCGATGACGGCCCATTGGGAATTCACCCTGGGCATCGACCGGGTGACCGAGATCGTCGAGAACGAACTCAATTTCCCCTTCCTGGGCGCCAACATCTTCGACAATGAATGGGATGAACCGGCCTACGAGCCCTACAAGATGTTCGAACGGGGGGGCGTGCAGGTGGCCGTCATCGGCCAGGCCTTCCCCTACATGCCCATCGCCAACCCGGGCTGGATGTTCCCCGGCCTGTCCTTCGGCGTCCGCCAGGACCGCATGGCCGAGGTGGTGGCCGAGGTCCGCGATGCCGGGGCAGACTGCGTCGTCCTGCTGTCTCACAACGGGTTCGACGTGGACCGCAAGCTGGCCGCCAATGTCGACGGGATCAACGTCATCCTCACCGGTCACACCCACGACGCGCTGCCCGAACCGCTGCTGGTCAACAAGACCCACCTGATCGCCACCGGGTCCCACGGCAAGTTCATCAGCCGGATCGACCTGGATGTGCGCGATGGCGAGATGAAGGGGATCAAGCACAAGCTGATCCCGATCTTTTCCGATGTGATCACACCCGATCCCGACATGGCCGCCCTGATCGACGCCGAACGCGCGCCCTTTGAGGCCGACATGGCCGAGGTCATCGGCCAGACCGACAGCCTTTTGTATCGGCGGGGCAATTTCAACGGGACCTGGGATGACCTGATCTGCGATGCGCTGCTGAAACAGCGCGAGGCCGACATTGCCCTGTCTCCGGGGTTCCGCTGGGGGCCGACCCTGGTACCGGGCGCGGACATCCGGCGCGAGGACATCTTCAACGCCACGGCCATGTCCTACCCCAATGCCTACCGCTCGGAAATGACCGGCGAGATGCTGCACGTGGTGCTGGAGGACGTGGCCGACAACCTGTTCAACCCCGATCCCTATTACCAGCAGGGCGGCGACATGGTGCGGGTCGGGGGCATGGGCTACCGGATCGACGTGACCCGGCCGCAGGGCGAGCGCATCACCGACATGACCCTGCTGAAAACCGGCGAAAAGATCGACGCGTCAAAGACCTACACGATCGCCGGCTGGGCCTCGGTCAACGAGGGCACCGAAGGCCCGCCGATCTGGGACGTGGTCGAAACCCATATCCGCGAACTGGGTACCGTCCAGTTGCAGCCCAACGACAGCGTCACCGTGACCGGCACGTGACCCCGGACCAGACGCCAGCGAAGGAGACCGAGATGTCTGACATACCCTTCCCGAAACCCTCGCGCCGCGCCTTCCTGCGCGGGGCCGCGGCCACCGGCACCGGGCTCGCCCTTGCCGGCACCGCCCAGGCCGAGGGCGACCCGCTGATCACGCAAGTCCAGGACTGGGCGCAAGGCTTCGGGGACGGCGTCGATGCCACGCCCTACGGCCTGCCGATCCGGTTCGAGGACGACGTCGTGCGGCGCAATGTCGAATGGCTGACGGCCGACACGATCAGTTCAATCAACTTCACGCCGATCCATGCGCTGGATGGCACCATCACCCCCCAGGGCTGCGCGTTCGAACGTCACCATTCAGGGGCGATCGAGCTGTCGAAGTCCGATTACCGCTTGATGATCAACGGGTTGGTCGACAAGCCTTTGGTCTTTACCTATGCCGACCTGGAACGCTTCCCGCGCGAAAACCACACCTATTTCCTGGAATGCGCGGCGAACACGGGCATGGAATGGGCGGGCGCTCAGCTGAACGGGGCCCAGTTCACCCATGGCATGATCCACAACATGGAATACACCGGCGTGCCCCTGCGCACCCTGTTGAACGAGGCGGGCTACGACACCTCGGCCACGTGGATCTTTGTCGAGGGCGCGGACGCTTCGTCGAACGGCCGGTCGATCCCGATGGACAAGGCCCTGGATGACGTGCTGGTGGCCTTCAAGGCCAATGGCGAGGCGCTGCGCAAGGAACACGGCTATCCGGTGCGCCTGGTCGTGCCGGGCTGGGAAGGCAACATGTGGGTCAAGTGGGTGCGCCGGATCGAGGTCCTGAACGGGCCCGTGGAAAGCCGCGAAGAGACCTCGAAGTACACCGACACGATGGCCGACGGAAGCTCGCGCAAGTGGACCTGGGTGATGGATGCGAAATCCGTGATCACATCGCCCAGCCCGCAAGCGCCGATCACCCATGGGCCGGGGCCTCTTGTGATCACAGGCCTGGCCTGGTCCGGGCGCGGGGCGATCACCCGTGTCGACGTGTCCAAGGACGGGGGCAAGACCTGGGAAACCGCGCGCCTGGCAAAGCCGGGCGAAAACAAGGCCCTGACCCGGTTCTACCTGGATACCGACTGGGACGGAGAAGACATGCTGTTGCAGGCGCGGGCGATGGACGACACCGGCTACGTGCAACCGACCAAAGCCCAATTGCGCGACGTGCGCGGCGAGAATTCGATCTACCACAACAACTGCATCCAGACCTGGTGGGTGCGGCCGACCGGCGAGGCGGAAAATGTCGAAGTTTCTTGAAATCCTAGGCCCCGCGCTGGGGGGCACCGCCGTTGTCCTGGGTGGCGCATGGCTGTCGGCCTATCACCTGAACGCGCCCGAACCCCTTGGCCCCACCGCACAAGAACGGCAGGAACAGCAGGCCATGGCGGCCCCCGCACCCACGGAAGGCACGGCGGATCCGGTCGTGCTGGCCACCGGGCAGGATGCGGCCAAGTCTCCGACCTCGGCCCCCGACGGGGGCTCCTTCGGGCTGGGCCGGGCCGCCACGGCGGATGAACTCGCCGCCTGGGATCTGGACGTCAGCCCCGATGGCACCGGTCTGCCGGTCGGCTCGGGCGACGTGGAAACCGGCGAGATGCTCTTTTCGGAAAACTGCGCGGTCTGTCACGGCGAATTCGCCGAAGGGGTCGACAACTGGCCGAAACTGGCGGGCGGAGACGACACGCTGGCCGACAAGGACCCGGTCAAGACGGTGGGCTCGTACTGGCCGTACCTGTCGACGGTCTGGGATTACGTCCACCGGTCGATGCCGTTCGGACATGCCCAGTCGCTGGAGACCGATGATGTCTACGCCATTGTCGCCTACATCCTGTATTCCAACTACCTGGTCGAAGACGATTTCGTGCTGTCGGACGAAAACTTCCTGGATGTCGAAATGCCCAATGCCGCGGGCTTTTTCATCGACGACCGCGAAACCTCCGAGGCGCATTTCTGGGAGGCGGACCCCTGCATGGAGGCCTGCAAGGACAGTGTCGAAATCACCATGCGGGCCCGTGTGCTGGACGTGACCCCCGAAGAGGAAGGCGCTGAATCCGCCGCTCCGGCCGAAGATGTGACAATGGCTGCGGCCGAGGTCGCGGACCCCGCTCCGGCCGAAACCACAGAAACGACCGCGGCCGCCACTGTCACCGAACCCGAAACGGAAACCGCCGCTGCGGATCCCGAACTGATCGCCGCAGGCGAACGGGTGTTCAAGAAGTGCAAGGCCTGCCACCAGGTCGGCGACGGGGCCACCAACAAGACCGGTCCGCAGTTGAACGGCGTCATCGGGCGTCCCGCCGGCTCGGTCGAGGGCTTTTCCTACTCGAGCCCTCTGCAAGAGGCCGGGGCGGCCGGCCTGGTCTGGACGCCCGAGGAGCTGTCGGCCTTCCTGGCCAAGCCGCGCGACTACATGAAGGGCACCAAGATGTCCTTTGCCGGGCTGAAGAAGGACAAGGACCTGGCGGCCATCGTCGCCTATCTGCAGTCCTTCCCGGGCGACTGACTTGATGATGTCGGGGGGGATATCGGGGCTGGCCGGTCTGGCTGTCGGTATCCTGGCAAGCGCCCTTCTGGCCGGCGGCAAGCTGGCGGCCAACGAGATCGGGGATGCTGACCGGGGCCGGGACGTCTTTCGCGCCTGCGCCCCGTGTCACCAGGTGGGCGCCGATGCGACAAACCGGGTCGGGCCTCAGCTGAACGGGATATTCGGCCGCAAGGCCGCCTCGGTCGACACCTACGTGTATTCCAAGAGCCTGGCGCGGGCGGGCAGTGACGGGCTGATCTGGGACCTCGTGCGCCTGGATGCTTACCTTGAAAACCCCAAGGCGCTTGTGTCGGGGACGCGGATGAATTTCCGCGGGCTCAAGGACAAGCAGGACCGCGACGACGTCCTGGCCTACCTGCGGCTTTTCTCCGACGACCCGGCCAATATCCCCGAGGCGCAGCCCACGGCGCGTCCGGCCGAGGTCGATCTGCCGCCGGAAATCCTCGCCCTGGTGGGGGATCCGGACTACGGTGAGTACCTGGGAAGCGAGTGCCAGACCTGCCATCAGGGGGACGGCAGCGATGCGGGCATCCCGGCCATCACCGGCTGGCCCGACGAGGATTTCGTCGTTGCCATGCACGCCTATAAACAGAAGGTCAGGCCCCATCCGGTGATGCAGATGATGGCCGGCCGGTTGTCGGACGAGGAGATTGCCGCCCTGGCGGCCTATTTCGGAGGGCTTGAGTAACAGGTCGTATTGACCGGCAAGAGACGCACAGAGGGGAAGACCAAGACAGACCGCACAGGGAGGAGTGCATCAATGACATTTCACAGACGGACGTTTCTGGGAGCGACGGCGGCCAGCCTGGCCGCGCCCATGGTCATGGGGCAGGGCTCGCCCCGGGTGGTCGTGATCGGCGGCGGGGCCGGGGGGGCCACGGCCGCGCGCTATGTCGCGAAGGACAGCAAGGGGGCGATCGACGTCACCCTGATCGAGCCCTCGCGCAGCTATTACACCTGCTTCTTTTCCAACCTCTACATCGGCGGCTTCCGCGAGCTGTCCTCGCTGGCGCATTCCTACGGGACCCTTGCGGCGGACTACGGTGTCAACGTGGTCCACGACTGGGCGATCGGTATCGACCGGGACGCGAAGACCGTCTCGTTGGCCGGAGGCGGCCAGGTGCCCTATGACCGGCTGATCCTGTCGCCGGGCATCGACTTTGTCGACGGATCGGTGCCGGGCTGGTCGCTTGCCGCTCAGAACGCGATGCCGCATGCCTACAAGGGCGGGTCGCAGACCGAGTTGCTGAAGGCGCAGGTCGAGGCCATGCCGCAGGGGGGCGTCTTTGCGATGATCGCGCCGCCCAATCCCTATCGTTGCCCGCCGGGACCTTATGAACGGGTGTCGATGGTGGCGCACAAGCTGAAGGCCGAGAACCCGACGGCCAAGATCCTGATCGTGGATCCGAAGGAAAAGTATTCGAAACAGGCCCTCTTCGAGGAAGGATGGCAGGCCCATTACGGCGGCATGATCGAGCGGATCGGCCCGGATTTCGGTGGCGCGTCGGTCGAGGTGCGGCCCGATGCCATGGAGGTCGTGATCGATGGCGAGGTCGAAAAGGTCGATGTCTGCAACGTCATCCCGGCGATGAAGGCGGGGCGCATCTGCGATCTGGCCGGCGTGTCCGAGGGCAACTGGGCGCCCGTCGTGCCCGCGACGATGCAGGCCCGGGCCGATGACAACATCCATGTGCTGGGCGATGCCACCAGCCAGGGGGACATGCCCAAGTCGGGGTTCTCGGCCAACAGCCAGGCCAAGGTTGCGGCGATGGCCGTGCGGGGGGCTCTGACCGGGTCGAAGGTGTTCCCGGCCCGGTTCTCGAACACCTGCTGGTCGCTGATCGACAGCGACGACGGGGTGAAGGTGGGCGCGACCTACGAGGCGACAGAGGAAAAGATCTCCAAGGTCGACGGGTTCATCAGCCAGAGGGGCGAGGATGCCGATCTGCGCAAGGCGACCTACGAGGAAAGCCTTGGCTGGTACGCGGGCATCACCGCGGACATGTTCGGGTAAAGGCGGTATTGTCGGGCAGGTAAGGGGATGACGGGCGCGCCGGCGATGGGGCCGGGGCGCCCGTCATTATGCGTGTCGGAGGGTGTGTCAGGGCGGCGGCCTAGCCGCGGGAAATGAACACCAGCATGGCCAGGCAGACCGGGGTGAGGACGACCATCGGCAGGTAAAGAGCTATGACGCCAAAGGTCATGATGCCGATCATCCAGGCAGAAACCAGGGCAATGAGGGCGTAGTAGAGGTTTTCCGGGTGGCCGAAGGCCACGTCTCGGGCCATCCAGCCCAGGACGGGCAGGGCGAAGAACAGGCGGGCATACCAGGGGGTGTCGCGGGGGATCGGGGTCAGAATGCTCATGGGGGCTATGTACGGCCCCCGCCGGGCGTTGCGCCGTGACCCGGTGTCGCGTTCACGCCCCGGTGAATGTGGGCGGTAGGTGTGGCGGGGGGCGGTTCCCAAAAGGCCGCGCTTGCGCGCGATGACAGTCTGGCGCCGCCGGAAGCGGCGCGGCCGCGTGATCCGGCCGGCACCGCATTGTATTCCGGCCAGTTCAGATGGCGGCGCTGAAGGTCTGCTCGGCAGGGCGGGTTTCGCCCAGGCGGGCGGCGAAGATCCGGGCGAGGGGGCGGGCCCAGGGTTCCATGCTCAGCATCTGGCCATCGAAGCGCAGGGCGTCGGGGTAGGTGTCCGCCAGCACACCAAGCCAGCCGGGCAGGTCGGCAACCGGCGCGCGGATGTCGTCGAGCCGCACCGCGTGGTAACACATCAGCTGTTCGATGGCCTGGGCGCGAGCGCGGTCGGTGTCGGTGAGTGCAATGCCGCGGTAGGCGGCCGACCGGCCCTGGGCCACGGCCATCTGGTAGAGCGCCGTGGCCGGCTGGTTCTGCACGTAGCCCTGCGGATAGCGCGAGATCGCCGAGGCACCGAGGCCGATCAGCCAGGGCACCTGGTCGTCGGTATAGCCCTGGAAGTTCCGGCCCAGGCGGTGTTCCACCAGGGCGCGGGCCAGGCCGTCTCCGGGCCGGGCGAAATGGTCGATGCCGATCTGGGCATAGCCGTCGCCCAGAAGCCGCTTGCGGGCCATTTCAAAGAGCGCGTAGCGATCCTCGGGCCCGGGCAGGGCGTCGGTGGGGATGACCATCTGGCGTTTCGACATCCAGGGCACATGGGCATAGCCGTAAAGCGCCAGCCGGCCGGGGCCGATGTCCTGCACCTGGTCCAGCGTGCGCGACAGGCTGTCGGCGGTCTGGAAGGGCAGGCCGTAGAGCAGGTCGAAGTTCAGCGCCTCGACGCCCAGGTCCCGCAGCATGCTCACGGTGTCGCGGGTCTGCTCGACGGTTTGGATCCGGCCGATGGCCTCTTGCACCTTGGGGTCGAAATCCTGAACGCCGAGGCTGGCCCGGTTCAGCCCGTACCCGGCAAGCTGTTCCAGCCGCGGCCGGTCGATTTCCACCGGGTCGATTTCCACCGAGAACTCGTCGCAGTCGCGGATCCCGAAGGCCTCGTCCAGCGCGGCCAGCAGGTCTTCCATCAGCCAGGTGGGCAGGATGGTGGGCGTTCCGCCGCCCAGGTGCAGGCGAGCCACGCGCAGATCATTGGGCAGCTGCGCCCGGACAAGGTCAATTTCTTCTCTCAGCGCATCGACATAGCGGCCCAGAGGCACGTCGGTCTTGGTGCCCTGAGTCCGGCAGGCGCAGAACCAGCACAACCTGCGGCAGAAGGGCACATGCACATAAAGAGAAACATCGGCGCCCGAGGGCACCGACGAAAGCCATGTTCCGACCGTGTCGCCCGAGACATCCTCGGAAAAACGGTTGGCCGGGGGATAGCTTGTAAAGCGCGGAACTTTCGCGTTAAATAGGCCGTGTCGGCGCAGGCGGGCATGAAGGTCGGTCATGGCAACGACCTTACTGCGGGGGTGTGACGGCACATTGATACAGATCAACCCGGACAAATCGCTTCATGGCCCTGGCTTCTGCTGTACTTCACGATTGTTCGGATTGTCCCATTCGGCACCGCGCGGTCTGCGCGCGTTGTGAACCCGACGAGCTGGACGCGCTGAGCCGGATCAAGTTCTACAAGACCTATTCCGCGGGCCAGATCATTGCGATCCGGGGCGAACCGCTGGAGACCGTGGCCTCTATCGTGAGCGGCACGGCGACGCTGACCCGCTCGATCGAGGACGGGCGCACCCAGCTTGTGGGCCTGTTGCTGCCGTCGGATTTCGTTGGCCGCCCGGGCCGGTCCGAGGCGCAATACGACGTGACGGCCGTCACCGACCTGACGGTCTGCTGCTTCCACCGCAAACCCTTCGAGGACCTGCTGGACGAAATGCCCCATGTCCGCGAGCGGCTGCTGGAGATGGCGCTGGACGAACTGGACGCGGCGCGCG
This sequence comes from Paracoccaceae bacterium, assembly GCA_002709405.1. Classification (GTDB taxonomy): domain Bacteria; phylum Pseudomonadota; class Alphaproteobacteria; order Rhodobacterales; family Rhodobacteraceae; genus Marinibacterium. The sequence continues at coordinate 30,121 of PAQV01000029.1, read as the reverse complement.
ACTGGATGCTGCTCTTGGGCCGTAAGACCGCGCGGGAACGGATCGCCAGCCTGTTGGCCCTGATCGTGAAACGCTCGATCCGGCCCGATGGCGGGGTGCTGGGCGACAAGGGCCGGGTCGAACTGCCGATCACGCGCGAGACCATGGCCAATTACCTGGGCCTGACCATCGAAACCGTTAGCCGCCAGCTGACCCGCCTGCGCAAGGACGGGATCATCCAGCTGGAAGGCAAGCGGACGATCCTCATTCCCGATTTTGGCGCTTTGCTGGCCGAAACCGGAGACGATGACGACGGTGGCATGATCTTCTGAGATCACCCCTGGGGCCGCTGCGGCCATCTGGCGCGCCCGGTCGGGCGGGCCGTCGCACAGCTAGCGACACGATCCCGGCCCCTGCTCCGAAATTTTCCCTGACCGATTGATGCCGTCTTCGGCGCCCGCGACGCGTGGCGCCGTTTGCCTGCGACCGCTTGGCGCGGGCCGGCGGTTGGTTAACGAAAAAAGTGTCGGACAGAGGCGACGCTGATAGGCTGCATAGGAACGACTTGATGTAAATCAAGGAGGGTCGAGGCCGGACGCTGCATGACAGCGTGGCGAACTCGTGCACGGGAAGCCGTCCGTGCGCACAAGCTATTGGGAAAAGCTATGTGGGAAGTACTCAAAATTGTCGTGCCGGGGTTGATCGCCCTCTTGGCGGCCATGGCCGCCAACTGGGCGCACGATCTGGCCTATCAAGTGCATGCGCTGCTGATCATGGTGATCGCCGGCGTCGTGTGCCTTTATTCGATCCGGACGGCCGGTGAGCCGAAAATCGACGTTCCGTCGCCGACGGGATACATGGATGACGTGGTCCGGGCCGGTGTCATCGCCACCACCTTCTGGGGTGTCGTGGGCTTTCTGGCCGGGGTCTTCATTGCCCTCCAACTTGCCTTTCCCGGACTGAACTTCGACTGGGGACAGCCGTTCACCAACTTCGGCCGGCTGCGGCCGCTGCACACCTCGGCGGTGATTTTCGCCTTCGGGGGCAACGCGCTGATCATGTCGTCGTTCTACATCGTCCAGCGCACGTCGGGCGCGCGGCTTTTTGGCGGCAACCTGGGCTGGTTCGTCTTCTGGGGCTACCAGCTGTTCATCGTGCTGGCCGCCACCGGCTACCTGCTGGGCGCGACCCAGTCCAAGGAATATGCCGAGCCGGAATGGTACGTCGACATCTGGCTGACCATCGTCTGGGTGGCCTTCCTGGTGGCCTTCCTGGGCACGATCATCAAGCGGAAGGAAAAGCACATCTATGTGGCCAACTGGTTCCTTCTGAGCTTCATCATCACCGTGGCGATGCTGCATATCGTCAACAACCTGTCGATCCCGGTGTCGATCTTCGGGTCGAAATCCGTGCAGGTCTTCTCGGGCGTGCAGGATGCCATGACCCAGTGGTGGTACGGCCACAACGCCGTGGGCTTCTTCCTGACCGCGGGCTTCCTGGGCATGATGTATTACTTCGTGCCGAAACAGGCTGAGCGCCCGGTCTATTCCTACAAGCTGTCGATCATCCACTTCTGGGCCCTGATCTTCCTGTACATCTGGGCCGGTCCGCACCACCTGCATTACACCGCCCTGCCTGACTGGGCCTCGACCCTGGGCATGGTGTTCTCGATCATGCTGTGGATGCCCTCGTGGGGTGGCATGATCAACGGCCTGATGACCCTGCAAGGGGCCTGGGACAAGCTGCGCACCGATCCGATCATGCGCATGCTGGTGATCTCGCTCGCCTTCTACGGCATGTCGACCTTCGAAGGCCCGATGATGTCGATCCGCGCGGTCAACTCGCTGTCGCACTACACCGACTGGACCATCGGTCACGTCCACTCCGGCGCGCTTGGCTGGAACGGCATGATCACCTTTGGGGCGCTCTACTTCCTGACGCCGCGCCTTTGGGGCCGGGCCGGGATGTATTCCAACGCGGCCATCAATTGGCACTTCTGGCTCGCCACCATCGGCATCGTGCTTTACGCCGCCTCGATGTGGGTGACCGGCATCATGGAAGGCCTGATGTGGCGTGAAGTCGATGCCCAGGGCTTCCTGGTCAACTCCTTCGCCGACACCGTCAGCGCCAAGTTCCCGATGTACGTGGTCCGCGCCCTGGGTGGCCTGATGTACCTGAGCGGTGCGCTGATCATGGCCTGGAACCTCTGGATGACGATCCGCGGCAAGGCGCCGGCCGAAGTTGCCGCCGCAACGCCGGCCGAGTGAGGACAAGAACAATGGCTGATACCGAAAACACGCAAGCAACCGAGGCCCCGAAGAAGGGCATCCTCAACAAGCACGCCATCCTTGAACGTAGCCCCACGCTTCTGTTCATCTTCTCCTTCCTCGTCGTCACCGTCGGTGGCATCGTCGAGATCGCGCCGCTCTTCTGGCTCGAGAATACGATCGAGGAAGTGGAAGGGGTGCGGCCTTACTCGCCCCTGGAACTGAAGGGGCGGGACATCTACGTGCGCGAAGGCTGCTATGTCTGCCATAGCCAGATGATCCGGCCGATGCGCGACGAGGTCGAGCGCTACGGGCATTACTCGCTGGCGGCCGAGTCGATGTACGACCATCCGTTCCAATGGGGGTCCAAGCGGACCGGGCCCGACCTGGCCCGCGTGGGCGGCCGGTACTCGGACGCCTGGCACGTGGATCACCTGGTCGACCCGCAGTCCGTGGTGCCCGAAAGCGTGATGCCGAAGTATGAATTCCTTCTGCACACCAACCTCGACTACGCCCATATCGAGGACCTGATGTCGACGCATCGCATGGTCGGTGTGCCCTACACCGACGAGATGATCGAAAACGGCATGGCCGACCTTCAGGCCCAGGCCGATCCGGACAGCGACTACGACGCAATGCTGGAACGGTACCCGGGCGCGGTGGTATCGAACTTCGACGACCAGCGGGGCGTGACGGAAATGGATGCGCTTATCGCCTATCTGCAGGTGCTCGGCACGATGGTCGATTTCTCGACCTTCACCGCCGATGCAAGCCGGTAAGGGGGGCGACGATGGACACCTATTCCGCCTTCCGCGCCTTCGCGGACAGCTGGATGCTGCTGGCGATGACGCTTTTCTTCGTCGGCGTGGTGGTCTGGGTCTTCCGGCCCGGTGCCTCCAAGCAGTACCGCGACACCGCCAATATCGTCCTGCGCGATGACAAACCGGGGCACCGTGGCAGCAGTGCCGCCCCGCACGGCATCCAGCCAGACATCAAGAAAACGGAGACAGCGTGATGGCTGACAACGTGACAAAAGATCCGGCAACGGGCGTCGACACGACCGGCCATGAATGGGACGGCATCCAGGAACTGAACAACCCGTTGCCGCGCTGGTGGCTGTGGCTGTTCTACGCCTGCATCGTCTACGCGCTGCTCTACACCATCGCCTATCCGGCCTGGCCGCTGGTCAACCGGGCGACGGGCGGTCTGCTGGGCTATTCCACACGGGGCGAGGTCGCGGCCGAAATCGAACGGGTCGAGGCCCAGAACGCCGAGGTGGCCGCCGAGCTTGCCGCGGCCGATCTGACCACGCTCGATCCCTCCAGCGCGGCCTTCCACTATGGCATGGCCGGCGGTGCGGCGGTCTTCCGGGCCAATTGCTCGCAGTGCCACGGGGCCGGTGCGGCCGGGGCCGTGGGCTACCCGAACCTGCTGGACGATGACTGGCTGTGGGGCGGGGACCTGGCCGCGATCGAGTACACCGTGCGTCACGGCATCCGTAACGAGGCCGATTTCGACGCCCGCTATTCCGAGATGCCGGTCTTTGGCGACATGCTGGAGGACGCAGAGATCGCCAGCGTGGTCGAACATGTGCTGGCCATTTCCGGGGCCGAGCATGACGCGGCCATGGCCGAAGAGGGCGCGGTGGTCTTTGCCGACAATTGTGCCTCGTGCCACGGCGACGCAGGCACGGGCGACCGCGAGCAGGGCGCGCCGAACCTGACCGACGCGATCTGGCTGTATGGCGGCGACCGCGAAACGATCACCGAGACCGTGACCTACTCGCGCTATGGCGTGATGCCCCCCTGGGCCCCGCGCCTGAGCGAAGCCGAGATCAAGGCCGTGGCGCTGTACGTCCATGGCCTGGGTGGGGGCGAGGACGCTCCGGCAGAGTAACCTGCCTGTCCATCGCCAGGCCCGCCGGGCCGCGGATCACATCCCTTGCTGGCGCCAGAGTCCCTCTGGCGCCAGTTTCATGTCCCGGTCAGGCCCCACATCAGGATCGCTTGCCCGACGATCATGGACCTGTGATCACAGCACCGTGACCGACGCGCTCCGGCGCATGTCACATGGTCGCAGCACCTTCCGATATTGGCCCCGTCGCATAGAATGACAGGTGCCGACTCCGCTCGAACATATTCGGATTGACCTATGTCAAAGCCTGGATGAGCGGTGCCCGATAACTCCTGGCAGCATGAACCAAAAGGCCACCAGTCCCATGAGTAGCAGTGAACCCGAAAGCCTTTATGCCGCCCGCGAGCCGATCTTTCCCCGGCGCGTCTCGGGCCCTTTCCGCAACCTCAAATGGTGGATCATGGCGATCACCCTGGGCATCTATTACCTGACGCCCTGGATCCGCTGGGATCGCGGGCCGAACCTGCCCGACCAGGCGGTGCTGATCGACCTCGCCGGCCGCCGTTTCTATTTCTTCTGGATCGAGATCTGGCCCCACGAATTCTACTTTGTCGCCGGCCTGCTGATCATGGCGGGCCTTGGGCTCTTCCTGTTCACCTCGGCCTTGGGCCGGGTCTGGTGCGGCTATACCTGTCCGCAGACCGTCTGGACGGACCTGTTCATCCTGGTCGAACGCTGGATCGAGGGTGACCGCAATGCCCGTGTCCGCCTGTGGAAATCCGGCTGGACGGCCAAGAAGGTCCGCCTGCGCATCTTCAAGTTCGCCGTCTGGTTCCTGATCGCCCTGGCAACGGGCGGGGCCTGGGTCTTCTACTTTGCCGATGCGCCGACACTGGCCGGGCAGCTCGCGACCTTCAGCGCGCCGCCCGTGGCCTATTCGACCATCCTGATCCTGACCTTCACCACCTTCGTCTTCGGCGGCTTCATGCGCGAACAGGTCTGCATCTACATGTGCCCCTGGCCGCGGGTTCAGGCCGCGATGATGGACCCCGACACGCTGACCGTGGCCTACCGCGACTGGCGCGGAGAGCCGCGCGGCAAGCACCGCAAGGCCGAAGGGTCCGAACAGCTGGGCGATTGCATCGACTGCATGGCCTGCGTCAACGTCTGCCCGATGGGCATCGACATCCGCGACGGCCAGCAGATGGAGTGCATCACCTGCGCCCTCTGCATCGACGCCTGCGACGACATCATGGCCAAGGTGGGCAAGGAGCGCGGGTTGATCGATTACCTCGCCCTCTCCGACCAGCCCCGCGAAGAGGCCGGCGAAAAGCCCCGCCCGATCTGGCAGCACATCTTCCGCACCCGGACCATCATCTACACGGCGCTGTGGTCGCTGGTGGGCGTGGGCCTGGTCTGGGCGCTCTTCGTGCGCTCGGACATCGACGTCAACGTCACGCCGATCCGCAACCCGATCTATGTCACCATGTCCGACGGCTCGATCCGCAATTCCTATGACATGCGCCTGCGCAACAAGAACGGCGACGAACGGCCCTTCCGCATCCATGTCGAGGGCGATCCCTCGCTCAGGGTCTCGCTTGAGGGCACGGTTTATGAGAGTGTCATGGTGCCGGCCAACGAAACCATGACCCAGAGGGTCTACGTGATCGCGCCGCGCAACGCGGATCCGTCGGAGGCCGACCGCACCGACATCCGCTTCTGGATCGAGGACCTGGCCTCGGGCGAGCGGGTCCACCACGACACGATCTTCAACGGACGGGGAGACGAATGAGCGATTTTACCCTTACCGGCCGCCACGTGGCGATGATCTTCGGCGGGGCCTTCACCGTGATCATCGGGGTGAACATCGCGCTGGCGGTCAACGCGGTGAAGACCTTCCCGGGGCTGGAGACCAAGAACTCCTACGTGGCCAGCCAAAGTTTCGAGGCCGACCGCGCCGCGCAGGAAGCCCTGGGCTGGCAGGTCAGTTCGGATTTCGACGGCGATTTCCTGGTGCTGCGCTTCGACAGCGACGCCGGGCCGGTGCAGCCGGTGATCACACGGGCCGTGCTGGGCCGGGCCACCGTGGCCAGCGAGGACCGCGAGCCGGTTTTTGCCTGGGACGGCGCGGCCTATGTCGCCCATGTGCCGGGGCTGGATCGGGGCAAGTGGGACCTGCGGCTGGAAGCCCAGGCCGAGGACGGCACCATGTTCCGCCGCCGCTTCGAGATGGAGCACCGCCCATGAGCGTGGCCGCCTGTCCGGCCTGCGTCGCGGCGGTTCCGGCGGCCGAACGGGCAGGGCAGGGCGCCGGCCAGCCGACCCACCATCTTGTCCTGCCGCAGATCCATTGCGCAGGCTGTATCCGCTCGGTCGAAAGCGTCCTGGCCGACCAGCCGGGCATCGACGGGGCCCGGGTGAACCTGACGCTGAAACGGGCCTCGATCACGGCCGAACCGGGGGCTGATCCGACCCCCTGGATCGAGGCCCTGGCCGCCGCCGGTTTCGAAGCCCACGAGGCCCGTGACGTGGCCGTTCCCGACGCCCGTGCGCGCATGCTGATCGTGCGCCTGGGCGTGGCCGGTTTCGCGATGATGAACGTGATGCTGTTGTCGGTGGCCGTCTGGTCCGGGGCCTCGGACGCCACCCGCGACATGTTCCACTGGATCAGCGCGGCGATTGCCATTCCCGCCGCCCTGTTCGCCGCCCAGCCGTTCTTTTCCAACGCCTGGGGCGCGCTGAGGGCCGGGCGGTTGAACATGGACGTGCCGATCTCGCTGGCGATCCTGCTGGCCTGCGGCATGTCGCTGTTCGAGGTCACCCAGGGCGGGGCCCATGCCTATTTCGACGCGGCCCTGTCGCTGACCTTCTTCCTGCTGGCGGGCCGCGTGCTGGACCAGCGGATGCGCGGGGCGGCCCGGTCCGCCGCCCGCGACCTGGCCGCGCTGGAACCCTCGCGCGTGATCCGCGTCGAGGGCGACGCCCACGTCAGCCGCCCGGTCAGCGACATTGCCGTGGGCGACCGGCTGTGGCTGGCGGCAGGCGCGCGGTTGCCGGTGGATGCCGAACTGGCCTCAAGCGGGGCCGAGATCGACCGCTCGGCCATCACCGGCGAAAGCCTGGCCGTACCGCGCGGGCAGGGCGCACGCCTGTCGGCCGGAGAGGTCACCCTGACCGGCCCGATCGAGGTCATTGCAACGGCCGTGGGCGAAGACACCACCCTGCGCCGCATGACCCGGCTGGTAGAGGTCGCCGAGAACGCCCGCACCCGCTACACCAGCCTGGCCGACCGGGCCGCGCGCATCTACGCGCCGGCGGTGCACCTGGTGTCCTTCCTGGCCTTCGCGGGCTGGGCGGTGCTGAGCGGAGACATCCGCTTTGCCCTGAACGTGGCCATCGCCACGCTGATCATCACCTGTCCTTGCGCGCTTGGCCTGGCCGTGCCTGCCGTGGCCACGGCGGCGACGGGCCGGCTGTTCCGCAAGGGGCTGCTGGTGAAATCCGATACTGCCCTGGAACGGCTGGCCGGGGTCGACATGGTCGTCTTCGACAAGACCGGCACCCTGACCCGCTCGGGCCTGACCCCGCCGAAGGATCTGCCCCGGGACCTGCTGCCGGTGCTGCGGGCGATTTCGGCGGCGTCGGATCATCCCCTGTCACGCGGGCTTGCGGCCAACCTGTCGGACATCGCTCCGGCCCGGCTGCAGGACATCGTCGAGGATACGGGCCAGGGCATGCGCGCGACCTGGCAGGGCCATGACATCCGCCTGGGCCGCGCCGCGTGGGCTGTGGGGACAGGTACGGGCACCGTCTTTCGGGTGGGGGATCAAAGCTGGCCCCTGACGCCCTCGGAAACCCTGCTGGACGATGCCGCCGACACCCTGGCCACCCTGTCCGCGCTGGACCTGCCCGTGCAGATCCTGACCGGGGACACCCCCGACAAGGCCGCGGCCATCGGCTCTGCCCTGGGCTGCGACACGGTGCTGGCCGGCATGACACCCGAGGACAAGCAGGCCCATGTCGCCGCCCTGCAAGCCGAGGGCCACAAGGTGCTGATGGTCGGAGACGGGTTGAACGACACGGCCGCGCTGGCCGCCGCCCATGCCTCGATCGCGCCGGGCACGGCGCTGGAGGCCAGCCGCAACGTCGCCGACATCGTGCTGGTCACCGGCCGCCTGGCAGGCATCGGCGATGCGGTGGCCACGGCCCGGGCCGCCCGCAAGCGCATCCTGGAGAACTTCGCTCTGGCGGCCTGCTACAACGCCATCGCCATCCCCTTTGCCGTCTTGGGCTTTGCCACCCCGCTGTGGGCCGCGCTGGCCATGTCGGCAAGCTCTGTCACCGTCATTTTGAACGCCATGAGGGTCCGCTGAATGAACGTGCTTGTCATCCTCATCCCCGTGTCGCTGGCCCTGGGCGGGCTGGCCCTGGCCGGCTTTCTCTGGACCATCCGCTCGGACCAGTACGACGACCCAGACGGGGACGCCTGGCGCATCCTCAACGACGACGACTGACCAGGTCGCGGGCATCTCGCCGCCACCGCAAGCCTTCATTCACGATTTCGATTAAGACTTTTTGCCTAGGGATCCTGTTTCGGTCTATGGCTATGCTTCGGTATTGGCCGTGGGAGGAAGGCACCGTGCAGGCATGAGCCAGGAGAAACCGTCGGATTGGGCGCTCATTATCGATGACCACCCCTTGTTCTGCGATGCTCTGGAACTGACATTGCGCGCCGTCTCTTCATTGCAGAACATCGCCACCGCCGATTGCCTCGCCGCGGCGATGGAAACCATCTCGTCCCGGTCCAAGCCCTCGCTTGTGGTCCTGGACCTGAACCTGCCCGATGTCAGTGGCCTGGACGGGCTGGTCAAGCTGAAGGCCGCGGTCAATCCCAGCCCGATCATCGTGGTGTCGTCGATGTGCGAAAACGCCATGATCTCGGCCGCGTTGCATGCCGGGGCCTCGGGGTTCGTGCCCAAGCACAGCCGGCGCGCGATCTTCAAGGAAGCCTTGCAGGTGGTGGGCGCGAACGAGATCTACAAGCCCCCCGGCTACGTCGAAACGCCCGACATGGATGACAAGCTGGACACGGTGGAACGGCTGGCCTCGCTGACCCGCCAGCAGACCTGCATCCTGGATCTGATCTGCGAGGGCAAGCTGAACAAGCAGATCGCCTACGAACTGTCGATCGCCGAAACCACGGTCAAGGCCCATGTCACGGCGATCATGCGCAAGCTGGGCGTGCAAAGCCGTACCCAGGCCGTGCTGGTCGCTCAACAGGCCAAGTTTTCCAACGTCTTGCCTGAGAGCGACTAAAGTCTATTGTAGCCCTCGGGGGGTGAGAACCGGCACAAGACCGGTCCCGCCCGAGGAGGAAAAATGGAATTCGTCGACCCGAAGGACACGGTCGAGCGGCAGAACCAGAAGCTGTCGCGCATCGTGGAAAGCCTGATCCGGCGCGTTGAACAGGCAAGTGCCCCGTCCGAGCTGGCCTATGCCCAGTTCGAACGGGCAGCCTATCTCGAATCGCAGATGCTGCAGCAGACCCGGGCGCTGGAACGCACCCTGGACCAGCTGAGCGCCAGCAAGGAACAGCTGGGCGTGGCCAACGTGGCCGCCCGCACCGCCCGGGCGCACCTGTCCGAGGCGATCGAGGCGATTTCCGAGGGCTTTGCGCTCTTCGGCCCCGACGACCGGCTGATCCTGGCCAATTCGCGCTTCAGCGCGAACCTCAAGGACGTGGTGCCGCATATTCGCCCGGGCCTGGCCTTCCGGCGCTACCTTGAACTGGTCAGCAAGTCCGAGTTCCTCGATCTGGGTCACCGCCGGTCGCCGTCTGACTGGATGAACTGGCGGCTGGCCCTGCACGACAGCCAGGCGGCCAATTTCAACGTCACCCTGATGGGCGAGCGCTATTTCCAGACCTCGTCGCAGCGCACCGCCTCGGGCGGGACGGTCATCATGCATTCCGACGTGACCGACCTGATCCGGGTCGAACGGCAGGAACGCGACGCGCTGATGGACCGGCAGGCGATGCTGCTGCAGGCCACGCTGGATCACCTCGACCAGGGGGTCTGCATCTTCGGCGACGACGGGGATGCCATCGGCCAGAACCGCCGCCTGATCGAGCTGCTGCACCTGCCACCGCAATTGTCCGGCACGCGGCTGTCGACCTCGGTGATGATCGACCACCTGGGTCGGACGATGACCTTTCCCATCGGGTTCAGCGCGCTCGATCTGGGCCAATGGATGCGCAATGCCGACCGCCAGGCCCCCATTGCCTTCGAGGTCAAGCAGGGCGGCCATACCTTCCTGAAGATCTTCGCCCGCTACATCCCGTCCTGGGGTGTGGTGATGAGCTTTACCGATGTCACCGCCGAGCGCCTGGCCAACAACGCGCTGCGCGACCTGAACGAACAGCTGGAACGCCGGGTCGAGGACCGCACCCGCGCCCTGGGCGAAGCCCTGCGCGATGCCGAACGGGCCACCGCCTCCAAGTCCCGCTTTGTCGCCGCGGCCAGCCATGACCTGATGCAGCCGCTCAGCTCGGCCAAGCTGTTCATGTCGTCGATCGCCGACAGTTCCGACGACGAGACCATCCTGAAGGTCATCGGCAAGGCCGAAACCTCGCTGGCGCACCTGGAACATATCATCGAAGCGCTGATGGATATCTCCAAGCTGGATGCCGACAAGGTGGTCATGGACCGGCGACCGATCCCCCTGGAAAACGTCTTCGGCATCCTGCGCGATCAATTCGCGCCGCAGGCGGCGGCCAAGGGGCTGGGTCTGTCGGTGGTGCCCTCGTCGCTGCTGGTGGAAAGCGATCCGGGCTACCTGCGGCGGATCCTGGAGAACCTGATCTCCAACGCGGTCCGCTATACCGACGCCGGCCGCGTTGTCGTCGGCGTGCGCCGGCGCGGCAACTCGGCCCGGATCGAGGTCTGGGACACGGGCCGCGGCATGACCGAGGACGAAAAGCGCGTCATATTCGAGGAATTCCGCAAGCTCGACCCCGGGTCCGGCCCGGCGCAGGGGCTGGGTCTTGGCCTGGCCATCGTGGACCGGGCCTGCGCCTCGCTCGACCACCCGCTGAACGTGAGGTCCGCGCCGGGGGTCGGCAGCTGCTTTTCATTTTCCGTGCCGATCCTGGATGCCTACTGGAACGCCGAGCGCAACCTGATCGCCGAAACCCCCGAACTGGCCGAGCCGAATTGCGAGGGGGTCATCGTCCTGCTGGTGGAAAACGACCGCCAGCTGCGCCGGGCCCTGTCGATGCACATCGAGGGCTGGGGTGGGCTGGTCGTGCCGGCGGAATCCGCCGAGGATGCCATCAACCTGATGAACGAGGCCGGCATCCAGCCCGATGCGCTCTTGCTCGACTACCACCTGGGCGAGGGCCCCACGGGATTGGACGTCTACCACCGCATCGCGCGCAACCACGGCCCCTGCGCCTGCCGAATCGTGACAGCTGACCGCTCGCGCAACCTGCACCGCTATTGCACGGACAACGGGCTGGAAATTCTCAACAAGCCAATCGACCGCACGAAGCTGCTGGATTTTCTCAACGAGGTCAGCGCCGCCAAGCGTCTGAGGGAGGCGGGTTGACCTAACGTCAGCGCCTAACCCACTGGCGGGATTTGGGTATTTGGGAAGAGAAAGAAGCAGAAGTTGCGGCTTCTTTCTCTTTCCAAATACCCCGGCGGATGCTGACCTTCCTAACTGCCGTCTGGGACCAAGGTCTTGGGTCCTCATAGGGAATTCTCAACTTCTGAGAACCGCGAGCACGGCACATGACGGCGCGCCTTCTCTGGCCTAATCTCCACGTGTAGCGCATCAGCGCATTCATGAAGCCAACGTTCCTGAGGAGGATAGAACCATGGCATGGACCAAGCCCAACGCGACCTCGATCGCCTGCGGAATGGAAATCAACATGTACGGCCCGTCGGAAGACGAGGACCACGACCTGTTCTGATCTGAACGATGCATGTCACGGTACTTGGTGCCGGGGCAGGCGGGGGATTGCCGCAGTGGAATTGCGGATGTCCCAATTGTTCGGACGCACGGACTGGCAAGATCCCACCGATGACCCAGTCGTCGGTGGGTGTTTCTTTGGATGGCACCGCATGGGTCGTCCTGAACGCATCGCCCGACATCCGCGAACAGCTCGCCCGCCAACCGGATTTCCATCCCCGATCGCTTCGTGGCACACCCATCGACACGGTTGTGCTGACCAACGGTGATATCGACCATATCGCCGGCCTTCTGACCCTTCGGGAAAAGACGTCCTTTCGCGTTGTCGCAACGGCCGAGACTGCCGGCATCCTGGAGCGGGATTCCGTCTTTGGTGTGCTTGACCGAAGCCTGGTGTCCCTGGACGCCATCAGGCTTGACCAACCGTTCGATGCCGCGGGGCTGACGATCCTGCCTTTTGCGGTGCCGGGCAAGATCCCGTTGTTCCTGGAGGCCGAGGGCATTGCCTCCGACAGCGAGGCGCTGAAGGCCATGGGAGAGCAGACCATCGGCCTGCGGATTTCCGGCGGCGGACAGGTACTGTATTACATTCCCGGCTGTGCCGACGTGCCCGACTGGCTGATCACCCGCCTCGATGATGCCGACATGCTGCTCTTCGACGGCACCGTCTGGGAAAACGACGAGATGGCCCGCACCGGTACGGGGCAGAAGACCGGTGCCCGCATGGGGCATGTGTCGATGGCCGGGCCCCAGGGCAGCATCGCGCGGTGGACGGGCCTGCAGGCCCGCAAGGTCTTTATCCACATCAACAACACCAACCCGATCCTGCAGCCGGACGGCCCCGAACGGGCCGAGGCCCAGGCGGCCGGCTGGACGGTCGCTCAGGATGGCATGAGGTTCACGCTATGAAGGACATCCCCGACAGCGCCGCGTTCGAGGCCCGCCTGCGCCAGATCGGTGCCGAGCGCTACCACGACAAGCATCCGTTCCACCACAAGCTGCATTCGGGCCAGTGCTCGATGGACCAGGTCCGGGCCTGGGTGATCAACCGTTACTATTACCAGAGCCGCATCCCGATGAAGGACGCGGCCTTCATGAGCCGGGTGACGGACCACAAGCTGCGCCGGGCCTGGCGATCCCGGATCGAGGATCACGACGGGGCCGAGGGGCGCATGGGCGGGATCGAGCGCTGGCTGAAGCTGGCCGAGGGCGTGGGGCTGGACCCGGACTACGTGGCCTCTGAACGGGGGATCATGCCGGCGACCAGGTTCGCCGTGGATGCCTACGTGCGCTACGTGCGGGACATGCCGCTGTTGCAGGCGGTGGCGTCTTCGCTGACGGAATTGTTTGCGCCGAAGATCCATGAACAGCGTATCGCCGGGCTGCTGGAACATTACGATTTCGCCAATCCCGACACGATCGCCTATTTCCAGCACCGCCTGACCGAAGCGCCCAAGGACGTGGCTTTCGGCCTGCAATGGGTCATCGACCATGCCGACACGGCCGAAAAGCAGGACATGGCGGCCGAGGCCCTGACCTTCAAGACGGATGTGCTGTGGGCGCAGCTGGATGCGCTTTGGTCCGGCTACGTCGAGCCGGGCCGCATCCCGCCCGGTGGCTGGCTGCCGCACGAGGGGCTGTTGTGACCACCGACCGGATCCCCGTGATCCCGCGCGGCGTGCGTCGGCACCACGATGCCGTGCGCGGCCGCGAGGTGCTGCTGGGGCCCGAACGGGCCTTGATGCTGGATGACACGGCGGTGGCCATCCTGGCCGCAGTCGATGGCACGCGCAGCCTTGGCGACATCGCCGGCCATCTCTCTGCGGCATACAACGCCCCGCGCGACGTCATCGAACCGGACGTCGTGGCCTTTCTGGATGGTCTCGCCGACCAGATGCTGATTGCCTATGCCTGACACCTCCCACACCCTGATCCAGCCGCCCATCGCGATGCTGGCCGAGCTGACCCACCGCTGTCCGCTGGCCTGTCCCTATTGTTCGAACCCGCTGGAGATGACGCAGAAGGGCGCCGAGCTCGACACCGATACCTGGCTGCGGGCCTTCCGCGAGGCGGCCGAGATGGGCGTGCTGCAGATCCACCTGTCGGGTGGCGAACCGGTGTCGCGCCGCGACATCGTCGACCTGGCCCGGGGCGCGCGCGAGGCGGGGCTTTATGTCAACCTGATCACCTCGGGCATCGGGCTGACGGAAAAGCGCCTGCAGGCGCTGGAGCCTTTCGTCGACCATATCCAGCTGTCCTTGCAGGGCATAACCGCGGCGGTTGCCGACCGGATCGGGGGCTACGACGGCGGGTTTGACCGCAAGATGCATGTGGCCGAGCTGATCGGGCAGATGGGCTTTCCGCTGACGCTGAACGCGGTGATGCACCGGCACAACCTTGATGACCTGCCGGCCACCCTGGACATGGCCCTGCGCCTGGGCGCCCGGCGGATCGAGATCGCCTGCGTCCAGTTCCAGGGCTGGGCCCTGAAGAACCGGGCCATGTTGCAGCCCTCGCGCGACCAGGTGAATGAGGCCAAGCGGATCGTGGCAGAGGCGCGCAAGGCGTTGAAAGGGCGGCTGGCCATCGACTTCGTGCCGCCCGATTACTATGCCGATTACCCCAAGGCCTGCATGGGCGGCGGTTGGGGGTCGACGGGGCTCAACATCGCGCCCGACGGCAAGGTGCTGCCCTGTCACGCGGCAGAGACCATCCCCAGCCTGACCTTCCAAACCATCGCCGAGGCCAGCCTGCGCGACATCTGGTACGACAGCCCGGCCTTCAACGCGTTCCGGGGCACCGACTGGATGCCGGACCTGTGCAAGACCTGCGACCGGCGGGATATCGATTTCGGCGGCTGCCGCTGCCAGGCCATGGCCATCGCCGGAGATCCCGCCGCAACCGACCCGGTCTGCCGGAAATCGCCCCACCGGGCCCTGGTCGACGCGGCCCTGGACATCGACGTGGTGGACGGGCCTCAACCGGAGTTCATCTATCGCAGGCTCTGAGCACCTTGACCTCGGCGGAAAAAAGTCCAGTGTTGCCCGCATGGTGGAGGAGTGTGATCTTGTCCGCGGCTCGTCACGTATCGTGCGGACCGCCGCGTTGGACGAAACCGGGGCAAATGCCGCCGGCCCCCTGATCGCGGCCCTGGGCAAGGGGCCCTTTGCCCACGTTCTGCTGTTTTCCTCGCCCGGCCCCGAATTCGACGATCTGATCGCCGCGGCAACGGCCGTTTGCGATGCGCCGCTCTCGGCCTGCACCACGGCCGGAGAGATCACTCCGAAAGGATATCGCGAAGGCGCAACGGTCGCCGTGGGCTTCCCGGCAGAGTATTTCGCGGTGGAATTCGTCGAGGTCGCGGATCTTGGCAACATCGACACCCAGGCCCTGATCAACGACATCGTGGCCAAGCGAAACGCGCTGGCGGCCGACCATCAGCACTGGCTGTCGGAATTCGCCTATGCTCTGATCGACGGGGCCTCGATGGGCGAAGAGGCCTTGCTGCGCCAGTTGGCGCCGGGCCTGGCGGGCATGCCGTTCTTCGGGGGGTCTGCCGGAGATGGCCGGGCCTTCCGGACGACCCATATCGCCCACCAGGGACGAGTGTCGACCGGGGGGGCCGTGGTGGCCCTGTTGCGTTCGGCCTGTCCGGTGCGGGTGTTTTCGCTGGATCATTTCTCGCCGACCGAACGGCGCCTGGTGGTGACCCGGGCCGAGCCGGCCAAGCGGATCGTTCACGAAATCAACGCAGCCCCCGCGATCGATGAATACGCCCGCCTGCTGGGGCTCGATCCGCAGGACGTGAGCCTGTCGACCTTCGCCGCCCACCCCCTGGTCGTCCGGTTCGGAGACAAGCACTACGTGCGGGGCATTCAGGAAAGGGTGAACGGCAGCTCGCTGTCGATGGGCTCGGCCATCGATGAAGGGCTGGTCCTGTCGCTTGGAGAGCCCACGGACATCGCCGATCATCTGCGGGACAACCTGGCCCACCTGACCGGTCCGGTTCGCCCCGACGCGATCCTCGCCTTCGATTGCATCCTGCGCCGGATCGAGGCCGAGGATCACCAGCTGACCGGCAAGGTGTCCGAAATCCTGGGTGATTTCCGTGTGGTGGGCTTTTCCAGTTACGGCGAACAGATCGACGGGTTGCACGTCAACCATACGATGACCGGCGTGGCGATCTACCCACCCGGTCCCGTGCCGGCAGCCGAGCCATGATGTCCCACGCGTGGGACAAAAGGCGGATCGAATGATTTCAAGGGCTTGCAGGCGCAGATTTACCTTTTGATAACCAAGCAACCTCTATGCGGCGTGGCGCGGATGGAGAGCGACGGCCGGGGTATTTTTCAAGAGAAAGAAGCAGCAGCCTGGCGCGCCTGGCCGCGGGTCGCCTGCGTCCTGGGTGCCAGCTTTCCGCCGGACTATTGCCATCTGACCGGAGTTCGGGCCCGCAAGACCGACCTGCTGCTTCTTTTTCTTTCCAAATACCCCGGCCCGACGGATCAGGCCGGGTGGGCGTTCAGAGTGGGGGCAGACCGGCGGCCGCGCGGCCTTCGGGTGTTTTCAGGGAGAAATCGGTGCCCAGCCAGGCGTCTCCGCCGGGGGTGAACAGGAAGGCGAGACCCTGGGCCACCCATTCGGGGGGGATGTGCGTGTCCCAGTCCAGCTGGCTGACGGGGTTCAGGCCCGAGGCCTTGATCTCGCGTTGCATCTGGGTGGCGACCGTGCCCGGGGACAGGCCCATCACGCGGATGCCCTCGTCGCCGTATTCCAGGTGGGCGCCCCGGGTCAGGGACAGAACCGCGGCCTTGGTCGCGCAATAGGCGGTCCAGCCTTCGAGGTTGCCGGTCGCGGCGCCCGAGGAGATGTTGATGATCGTGCCGCCCTGGCCTGCAAGCATGGCCGGGATCGCTGCGTGCAGCCCATAGTAGACGCCCTTGACGTTGATATCGACGGCGGTGCTCCAGGCGGTGGGGTCGGTGTCGGCCAGGCGTCCGATCGGGTCGATGACGGCGGCATTGTTGATCAGCCCGTCGAGCCGGCCGGTTTCGGCCAGGGCATGATCGACCAGCCCCTGAACGGCCCCAGCATCGGCGACATCGCAGGGCAGGGCGCTGGCCTGGCCGCCGGTGGCGCGGATCTCGGCGGCGATGGTGTCGATGGCAGCCCCCGACCGGGCGGCCAGGACCACGTGGGCGCCGTTTTCGGCGAAATGGCGGGCGGTGGCCTCGCCGATGCCCCGGCTGGCGCCGGTGATGATGATCGTCTGGCCGTCGAGCCCCGAGGGTGTGCTGGTCATGGCATGTCCTTGTCGTTCGCAGATGCGCGCATCCTAGGGCGCGGGGCGCATGGGGGAAACCGGTGCTCTGGCGCACGTGACCGGGCGTCATCAGGCTGAGCTGGCGCGCGTAACCCGAGGTCACTAAGCGGTTGCGCGGGCGGGGTCCGTCGCGGCATGAAGAACCCGAAAAGGAGAAGTCGCCATGTCCAAGCCCTGCATCATCTGCGTCGCCATCACCGGGTCGCTGCCGACCAAGGAAAACAACCCCGCCGTGCCGATCACGGTCAGCGAGCAGGTGGAAAGCACGCAAGAGGCCTTCGAGGCCGGGGCGACGATCTGCCATGCCCATGTGCGCAACGACGACCAGACGCCCTCGTCCGACCCCGACAAGTTCGCCCGTCTGAAGGAGGGTCTGGAAACGCATTGCCCGGGCATGATCGTGCAGTTCTCGACCGGCGGCCGGTCGGGCGCGGGCAAGGAGCGGGGGGGCATGTTGCCTCTGGCGCCGGACATGGCCTCGCTGTCGGTTGGGTCGGTCAACTTCCCCACGCGGGTTTATGAAAACAGCCCCCAGCTGGTGGACTGGCTGTCCGAAGAGATGATCCGCTACGACATCAAGCCCGAGATCGAGGCCTTTGACCTGAGCCACATCCTGATGGCCGCGCAGATGCACAAGGAGGGGCGCATCAAGGACACGCCCTACATCCAGTTCGTCATGGGCGTGAAGAACGCGATGCCCGCCGACAAGGACGTCTTCGATTATTACGTGGCCACGGTCGAGCGCCTGCTGCCCGGCGCGCCCTGGTGTGCGGCGGGGATCGGGGCCAAGCAGCTGGTCCTGAACGAATGGGCGATTGCCGCTGGGGGCCATGCGCGCACGGGCCTGGAAGACAACGTCCGGCTGGACCGCGACACGCTGGCGCCGTCGAACGCGGCCCTGGTCAGCCGGGTGGCAGAGATCGCCAGCCAGCATGGCCGGCCGGTGGCCACCCCCGCCCAGGCGCGCGAGATCCTGGGCCTGCGCCCGATGGCGGCCTGAGGCCCGTGGACTTCGGCCAGGCGATCCGGCTGGGCTATCGGCGCGGCCTGACGTTCTCGGGGCGGTCGAGCCGTCCCGAGTTCTGGTATTTCGCGCTGTTTTACGTGCTGGGGTCGGTCTTGGCCGGGCGCATCGACGAGGCGCTGTTCGGGTTCGGGCGGACGCCGGTGGCGTCTTTGTTCACCCTGGCGGCCGGGGTTCCGCTGTTTGCCGCGGGCTGGCGGCGGATGCATGACACCGGGCGGTCGGGGCTGTTCGTGCTCTATCCGCTGATCGTGATGGTGGGGACGACCTCGTTCTTCGGGTTCCTGGCCGGGGTCGTGCCGAGCGATCCGGGGGCGGCGATGGGCGCCCTGGGCGAGACGTTGGGGGCGCTGGGGGCCTTGGTGGCCCTTGTGGCGCTGTTTGTGCTGGCGATTTCGCCGTTGCTGGTGATCTGGTGGCTGACCCGTCCGGGCGAGAAGGGTCAGAACCGCTGGGGCTGGCCGCCCGTTTAGTTCGCGGTTCAGTCCGGCCGGCGAGACAGCACCTGGCCGAGCGCCAGGGTCAGGGCAAAGATCACGGCAGAGGTGCAGACGATGGTCGGCCCGGCAGGCGTATCCAGGACGAAGGCTCCGCCCAGCCCGCCGATGGCGGCAAGCGCGCCCACGAGGCCCGCGCCGATGGCCATGGCCTCGGGCGTGCGCACCAGGGGCCGGGCGGCGGCGGCCGGGATCACCAGCATGGCCCCGATCAGCAGCACGCCGACGACCTTGATGGCAACGGCCACCACGACGGCCAGGGCCAGGGTCAGGACCAGGTCCTCGCGCCTTGGATCCAGCCCCGAGGCATAGGCCAGGTCGGGGCTGAGCGTGGCGGTCAGCAGGGCCTGCCAGCGCCAGCAGACGAGGGCCAGGACAAGGGCGGCTCCGGCCCAGATGGTGGCGAGGTCGGTGCGGGTGACGGCCAGGATGTCTCCGAAGAGATAGCCCATGGGGTCCAGGCGCACCTCGGGCAGCAGGGCGACGGCGACGAGCCCGGCGGCCAGGGCGGTATGGGCGGCGACGCCCAGCAGGGTGTCCATGGCGTGGCCGCGCCCGGACAGGGCCGACACGGTGCGGGCCATGACGAGGGCGGTGACCAGGATGGCGGGCATCATGGGCAGCGAGAACCCGAGGGCCAGGGCCACGCCCAGTACGGCGGCATGGGCGGTGGCCTCGCCGAAATAGGACATGCGCCGCCAGACGACGAAGACGCCAAGGGGGGCAGAGGCCAGGGCGACGCCCAGGCCGGCCAGGGCCGCGCGGACCAGGAAATCATCGAGCATCAGGGGCGGGGTCCGGTCTGGTCGTCTTGGGAGGCGTGTGCGTGATCGTGGCCGTGATCATGGCTATGGTCATGGCTGTGCGAATGTTCGTGGCGGTAGAGCGCCAGTGCGCCTTGGGTGCCGGTCCCGAAGAGGGCCTGGTATTCCGGGCGCGAGGCGACCAGTTCCGGGGCGCCTTCACAGCAGATATGGCCGTTCACGCACAAGACCCGGTCCGAGGCCGCCATGACCACGTGCAGATCGTGGCTGACCATGACGATGGCGCAGCCCATGGTGCGGCGGATGTCCTCGATCCGGCGGTAGAAGGCGGCGGCTCCGGGCTGGTCGAGCCCCTGGGTCGCCTCGTCCAGCATCAGGATGTCGGGATCCACCAGCAGGGCCCGGGCCAGCAGCACGCGCTGGAACTGGCCGCCGGACAGGCGTGTCATCTGGCGGCCGGCCAGGCCCTCGGCCCCGGCCCGGTCAAGGGCCGCGCGTGCGACCTCGCGGGGCACCGGGCGGGGCAGGGACAGGAAGCGTTCGACGGTGATCGGCAGGGTCGGGTCGATGGCCAGCTTCTGCGGCACGTAGCCGATCTTGAGCCCCGGTTTGCGCGTGAGCGTCCCGCGGGACGGCCGGATCGCCCCGATCAGGGCGCGCAGCAGCGACGACTTGCCCGAGCCGTTGGGCCCGACGATGGTCACGATCTCACCGGGCTGGATCGACAGGCTGACATCGCGCAGCACTTCGCGCCCGTCCAGCGACAGGGCCAGGTCGCGCGCCTCGATCAGCTGGGTCATGCGGCGCAGGCCGGGCAAAGCCCTTCGAGCTCGACCACCATGCGTTCGATGGTGAACCCGGCCTCGCGCGCGGCCTCTCCCAGCCGGCCCCGGGCCAATTCGGCATCCGCCTCGGCCACCAGCTTGCATTCGCGGCAGATCAGGAAGGCCGGCCGGTGGGCCCGGCCCAGGTGGGCGCAGGCGATATAGGCGTTCAGCAGCTCGATCCGGTGGGCCAGCCCGTTCTTGACCAGGAAATCCAACGCCCGGTAGACCACCGGCGGCTGCGATCCCAGCCCCTCGTCGGCCAGCGTCGGCAGGATGTCATAGGCGCCCATGGCCTTGTGTTCGGCCAGCAGGATTTCCAGCACCCGCCGGCGGACGGGCGTGAATTGCAGGCCCTCCTCGGCGCAATGCGCATCTGCCGTGGACAGCGTGTCGGCAATGCACTGGTCGTGGTTGTGGCTATGGAAACCGATCGTGGACATGGGCTGGGCTCGTCATCCGGGATTGATATGTTATAACGGACTCTCTAGGCAGGACACCACCTGTTATATTATCACTAGATGGAGAAGTCCATGCAGCGGATCCTCGCGCTGTTACTCTGCGTTGCCGGCCCCCTTGCGGCCGACCCGCCCCGGATCGTGGCCGATATCGCCCCGGTTCATTCCCTGGTGGCGATGGTCACCGAGGGCGTGACCGAGCCCGAGCTTCTGATCCCCGCCAACGCCTCGGCCCATGATCTGGCGCTGAAGCCATCGCAGGCTCGGGCCCTGACGCGGGCCGACCTGGTGGTCTGGGTCGGGCCGGAACTGTCGCCCGGGCTGGGCCGCGCCCTGGACGCAACCGCAGAGCGGACCCTGGCGCTGTTGCGCGTGCCGGGCACCCAGCTTTACCCGGCGCGCGACGCGGCGTTGTTCGGTGACATGGGGCTTTCGGGCCATGTCGAGGACGCGCACGCCGGGCACGACCATTCCCATGACGGCATCGACCCCCATGCCTGGCTGGATCCGGTCAATGCGGTGATGTGGCTGACGGCCCTGGCCGAGACGCTGGCAGAGCTCGATCCCGAGCATGCGGCCGCGTACCGGGACAATGCCGTGCGTGCGGTCGCCAGGCTGTCCGTGATGACCGCCCGGATGGACGACCAGTTGGAGCCCGCCCGCCATTCCGGGCTGATCGCCTTCCACGACGCCTTCCAGTATTTTGAGGCGCGTTTCGGCCTGTCGATGGTGGGGGCGATCACGCCTTCGGATGGAAGTGACCCCGGCCCGGCCCGGCTGTCCGCCCTGCGCGACGCGGCCCGGGACGGCGCGGTTGTCTGTGCCTTCGCCGAGCCCCAGTTCAACGCGGGCCTGCTGGAGGCCGTCACCCAGGAGGCCGGGCTGCCGGTCGCGACCCTGGACCCTATGGGCGCAAATCTTACAGTTGGATCAGATCTTTACGAGGCGTTGTTGATGCAGATGTCAGGAGCGGTGACAGATTGTATCTCGATGGGGGTGTCTCAGGCCGGCAGCGGCGAATAGGTCGCGTCGAGCCGGGACCTGAGGTAATCGGCGCCGGTAATCGCGGGGTATTTCGGGGCCCCCGTGCCGGGCAGCGCGGCGATCACGCTGTCGGGATTGGGGTCGAGGAAAAAGGCGATCGACCGGCGCGGCCGGGGTGGCGGCAGTACCCGGTGGGGAGTCGAGACATAGATGTCGTTCGACCAGCGGGCCAGGCAATCGCCGATATTGACCACGAAGGCGCCGGGCACATGGGGCACATCTGTCCAGTCCTTGCCGCGCGGTTTGACCTGCAAGCCGGGCACGCCGTCGCACATCAGCAGCGTGATCGAGCCATAATCCGTATGCGCGCCCGCCCCGATGCCTTCGGTCGAGGCGGGATAGGACAGCACCCGAAGCGTGGCCATGGGGGCCGAGAAATGCGGGGCGAAAAAGCCCGGTTCGATGTCCAGGTCCGACTCGAACGCCGCGTGCAGGGCGGTGCCAAGCGCCAGGACCGCGTCGTAATAGGCCAGCATGGTGTCGCGGAACCCGGGCTGGTCGGGCCAGACATTGACGCCGCGGAAGGGCTCTGCCGCCAGCACGCGGGGGTCGTCGGCGGGCAGGTCGAGCCCGACGTTGAAGGCCTCTTTCCGGTCCATCTGGCCGCTGTTTTCGTCAAGAGCCTCGGATCCCATGGCGGCCCAGCCGCGATTGTGCGGCGATTGGCGGATGTCCAGCGGGGCCTTGTCCGCCATCGGCTGGGCAAAGAAGGTTTCCGATTGGTGAAAGACGTCGCCGATCAGGGTGTCGGCCACCCCGTGGCCGGTCAGCAGAAAGAACCCGGTGTCCCGGCAGGCGCGGCCCAGGTCCTGCACGAACCCCTTGATATCCTGGCCGCTGGCAAAGCGACGCCAGTCGAGAATGGGGATGTCGGTGTCGGTCATGTCTCACCTCTGCTTTGGTGACCGGATCCTTGCGCGCAGCGGGGGTGCGGGCACGGGGAACCTGACGCCGGTGGGCTGGCGGGTGTTGAGCTTGCCTGTTTTGTGGGCGCTTCGCCGCATTAGGGGGCGATTGCGCGGGCCTTCCGTCGGGCCGGCCACCCGCATTGATTGACTTGGACTGCGGGCGGGCCGGATGGTCCCGGCGTGACCAGACGGGGGTGCGGGATGACCGTGACGACGATTCAGACGGGCAACGGCCCGCGGGCTTTCTTTTCTTCGGGGACCGAGGCGAAGGTGCCGCCATTCGAAGAGATCCCGGTGATCGACTTTGCCCCGATGGACAGCGCGGACCCGGCCGAGCGGGCCAAGGTGGGCGATGCCGTGCGCAAGGCCTGCACCGAGGTCGGGTTCTTCTATGCCAAGGGCCACGGCATGGACCCGGCCGTGATCGAGGCGACCTTCGACGCGGCGCACCGGTTCTTCGATCTGCCGATGGACGAAAAACAGGCCATTTCGGTTGAGAAATCGGATGCAATGCGGGGCTATACGCCCTTGCTGGGGGAAAACACCGATCCCGACAACAATGGCGATCTGCACGAGGGGTTCGACCTGGCTCTTGACCTGGGCGAAGATGATCCGGACGTTCAGGCCGGGGTTTACGGATATGCGCCTAACCAGTGGCCCTCGTTGGAGAATTTCCGCGAGCCACTGACCACCTACCATGGTGCGGCGCAAGAGGTCGGCAAGAAGATATTCCGGGCCTTCGCCCTGGCGCTGGAGCTGCCCGAGGACTTCTTCCTGGACAAGATCACCAAGCCGATGGCCCACATGCGGGTGCTGCATTACCCCGACCAGAATGCGGCATCGGGAGAGAAGCAGATCGGCATCGGGGCGCATTCCGACTACGAGTGCTTCACCATTCTGTGCACCGATGAAAAGCCGGCGCTGCAGGTGCTGAACTCGGCCGGAGACTGGATCCAGGCGCCGCCCATTCCGGGGGCGTTCATCGTCAACGTGGGCGACCTGATGGCGCGCTGGACCAACGATTACTTCCAGTCGACCGTGCACCGGGCGATCAACCAGACGGGCAAGGAGCGCTATTCGATCCCGTTCTTCTTCGGTGTCAACAGTCAGGAAGTGGTAGAGGTCCTGACGACCTGCCAAGGCCCTGAAAACCCTGCGAAATACAAGCCGATCACCTGTGGGGACTATGTCAGGAGCCGGTTTGACGCCACCTATGCCCACCGCATCGGCGAAGCGACGGACTAACCGTGGCACGCCATTTGACGACCCAACAGGAGACCACCCGCATGACCCATTCTTTCGGACCGACCCGCCGCGCCCTGATGGCCGCGGGCTTCGCCGTTGGCCTGACCGGCGCTCTGCCGGTATCGGCCTTTGAAATCGACGGTGAGCCGAAGGTCGCCTTCATCTACGCCGCGACCGCGCGGGACGGCGGCTGGAACGAAGCCCTCGACGACGCGCGCCTTCTGGTGGCCGATGAGCTGGGCTTGGACATCGCCGTTGTCGAAAGCGTGCCCGAAGAGGCAACGGCCTTGAAGAACGCCGTGGATCTCTTTGTTTCGCGTGGATTTAATGTCATCGTGGGGACGGGCTATGGGTATTCCGAGGGCATCCTGGAGGCCGCGCAACTGCATCCCGACGTGGCCTTCGTGAATGCCTCTGGCGCGACCAACGCCGCCAACCTTGAAGGGTTCTACACGCGCACCTACCAGGGCTGGTACCTGGCCGGAATGGCGGCAGCGGCGACGTCGGACAGCGGCAAGATCGGGATCGTCGCGGGCTTCCCGGTGGGCGTCGTGAACTGGGATGTCAACGCCTTTGCCCTGGGCGCCCAGGCGATCAATCCCGAGATCGAGACAACCGTCGTCTATACCAATTCATGGTGGGATCCGGTCAAGGAAGGCGAGGTCGCGCAGGCCATGCTGGACCAGGGGATCGACGTGATCGGCAACAACCTGTCCTCGGCCGCGCCCTTCATCGCCGCCGAAAAGGCGGGGGCCAAGTCGGTTGGCTTCCAGCTGGACATGTCGCAGCACGCGCCCGAAGGCCACCTGACCTCGGTCGTGTTCCACTGGGACAAGTACCTGTTGCCGACGCTGGCCGCGATCCAGGACGGCAGCTGGGCGCCGTCGGAATGGGGCGCGTTCCCGGGCATGGCCGACGGCACCGTGGGCCTGACCCCGCTGTCCGATGACGTGCCTGCGGATGTCGCCGCGCAGATCGCGGACACCGCCGCGGCCATCGAAGCCGGCGACTTCGAGGTCTTTGCCGGGCCGGTCATGGCCCAGGACGGAACCGTCGTCGTGCCCGAAGGAGAAGTCCTGGACGATGGCGGGCTTTGGGGGATGGAATTCCTCGTCAAAGGCGTGACCGGCACGCTGAACTGACGTTTTGACAGATACTGTAAAAACTGTCGGGCGGGCCGAAGCCGGCCCGATCTTGGCGCTCCGGATCGGCGGGGCGTCGAAATCCTTTAGCGATCACAAGGTGTTGGACGCGGTCGACTTCGATCTTGCGGCCGGAGAGGTCCATGCCCTTCTGGGCGAGAACGGCGCGGGCAAGTCGACGCTTATGAACATCCTGTCGGGGATCTATACCGCCGACGCGGGCCGGATCGAGATCGACGGAGCGCCGGTTTCGGTGTCCGGCCCGGCGGCGGCAGTGGCCCTTGGGATCGGCATGGTGCACCAGCATTTCAAGCTGGTGCAGCCCTTCACGGGGCGCGAGAATCTGCACCTTGCGGCCTCGGGCCTGCCGGTGGTGCCGCCCCGGGCGACGGTCGATGCGCAGATATCGGAACTGGTGATCCGGTCCGGTCTGGACGTGGCGCTGGACGTGCCCGTGGCGCGGCTGTCGGTGGCCGAACAGCAGCGGATCGAGATCCTGAAGACCCTGTTGCTGGGCGCGCGGATCCTGGTCCTGGACGAACCCACCGCCGTCCTGACCGATGCCGAAGCGGATGGCCTGTTGAGCCTGGTTCGCGATCTGGCGGCTCAGGGCCATGCGATCATCTTCATCACTCATAAACTGCGCGAGGTTATATCTGCCGGCGATCGGGTTTCGGTGTTGCGGCGCGGGCGGATGGTGCTGGCGAACCGGGCGGTCGAGGACGTCACGCGGGATGACCTGTCCTCGGCGATGATCGGCGGTCAGGATGTGGCCGTGACAAAAAGGGCCGGCGCCCGGTCGGGGGCCGATCTGCTGAGTGTGTCTGGTGCAACGGTCATGGATGGCGGGGCTACCTTCGTCTCCGGGGCCAATCTGACGGTGCGCGCTGGTGAGATTCACGGGCTCGCCGGCGTGGGCGGCAACGGCCAACGCGAGCTGGCCGAGGCTGTTCTTGGGATGCGCCCGCTGGCGGACGGCCGGGTCGTGCTGGAGGGCCATGACCTGAAGGCGGCGTCGGTGGCGGCCCGGCGCGGGGTGGGCATGCGCTATATCCCGGCGGACCGCAGCGCCGATGCGCTGGCGTCGAACGTGACGCTGGCCGACAACCTGGCCGCGACGGCGGTTCGGACGGGGGCTCTTGGCCGGGGTCTTGTCTGGCCCGGACGGATCCGGGCCCATGCCGGATCCCTGATCGAGGCGTTCGGCATTGCTGGGGCGTCCGGTGGCGCGCGCCGCCCGGTGCGCCTGTTGTCGGGCGGCAATGCACAAAAGGTGATTCTGGCGCGCGAGATCGACGGCGACGCGCGGCTGATCATCGCGCATTCGCCGACGCGCGGGCTGGACGTGGCCGCCTGTGCCTATGTGCACGATCGCCTGATCGAGGCGGCGTCGCGGGGCGCGGGGGTTCTGTTGATCTCGGAGGACCTGGAAGAAATCCTGGCCCTGTCGGACCGCATTTCCGTCATCAGCCGCGGGCGGATCGCTTCGACGGCGGACGGGCGACCCGACCGGGCGCAGATCGGGGACTTGATGCTGGGCCATGCTTGAGTCGGTGACCCTGGAGCGCCGGTCCGGCGCGGGCCCGGTGCTGAACGCGGCGAGCTTTGTCGGTGCCTTGGCCTTGGGCGTGGCCTTGTCGCTTGCGGTGCTGGTGGCGGCGGGGGTGCCGACGAAGGCCCTGTTCGAGGAACTGGTGGTCCAGGTCTTCCTGTCGCCGGCCGGGTTGGCGCGGACGGTGACGATGGCGACGCCGATGATGTTCGGAGCCCTGGCCGCGGCCCTCTGCCTGCGCCTGAAGTTCTGGAACATCGGGATCGAGGGCCAGCTGTGGCTGGGCGCGATCTGTGCGACGGCGGTGGCGCTGTATGATATCGGCGGGCCGCTGCGCCTGCCGCTGATGATGGTGGCGGCGATGGTGGGCGGAGCCTTGTGGATCCTGCCGTCGGTGTTGCTCAAGACATGGCTGGGCGTGTCGGAGGTGATCGTGACGCTCTTGATGTCGAACATCGCCTACCTGCTGTTGCAGCATCTGCTGTTCGGGGCGTTCGGGGATCCGACCTTCAACTTCCCGACCTCGCCGGTCTTCGACGATGCCGAACGGCTGGCCCGGTTCGGCTGGGGCGACGTGAACGCGGGGGTGGCGCTGGCCTTGGTGGCCGTGGCGGTGGCCGCGCTGACGCTGGGCGCCACGCGCTTTGGCTTCGCCGCGCGTTTCGTGGGTGACAACCCGCGGGCCGCGCTGGCCCTTGGCTTTCCGGCATTGCGGGTGCTGTTGGTGTCGGTGCTGGCCGGCGGGGCGATGGCGGGGCTGGCCGGGGGCGTGATCGTGGCGGGGACCGAGTTCCGCCTGACCCAGGCGGTGGGTCTGAACATGACGTTCAACGGCATCGTCATCGCGGCGCTGGCGCGCAACACGCCGGCCTGGATCCCGGTCTGGGCGGTGTTCATCGCCGGGCTGAACGTGGCCGGGGCCTCGTTGAAGGTATTCTACGGGGTGTCCGAGGGCATCGTGCTGGTGGCCCAGGGCGTCATCCTGCTGGCCCTTGTGACCGGGACCTTCGTGACAACCTACCGGGTGCGGTTCGCGCGACGGGGGCTGGCATGACGATTGCCGTGACCGCGTGGCTGGGGGCGATGCCGGGCTTCATGGCGCCCCTGTTGCTGGCCGCGCTGGGGTTGCTTTTGTGTGAACGGGCGGGCGTGCTGAACCTGGGCGTCGAGGGCGTGATGGCCCTGGGCGCCATGGTGGGCGCGGCGATGTCGCTGGCGGGCTGGAGCCCCTGGGCGGCGATGGGGGCGGGTGCCCTGGGCGGTCTGGCCGTGTCGCTGCCCTTCATGGTCGCGGTGATCGTCTTCCGGGCGCCGCAAATTTCCGCCGGGCTGGCACTGGCGGCGATAGCGCTGGGGGCCTCGGCCGCGCTGGGGCGCGGGGCGTCGCACAAGCCGTTCCCGGGGCTGGAAAACATGACCTGGGGCGGGGATTGGGCCGCTCTGCCGGTGGTCGGGCGCATGCTGTTTCAGCAGGACGCGGTGGTCTACCTGACGCTGATCCTGGCCGGGCTCATGGCCCTGTGGCTAATGCGCACGCGGGCCGGGCTGCGCCTGCGCGCGGTCGGAGAAGACCCGGCCACGGCGGATGCCAGCGGGGTCGATGTGCAGCTCTACCAGTTCGGGGCGGTGGCCGTGGGTAGCCTGCTGATTGGGCTGGCCGGGGCGTACCTGTCGGTGGGCGGGTCCAACATCTGGACCGAGGGCATGGTGGCCGGACGCGGCTGGATCGCGCTGGCTTTGGTGGTCTTTGCGCAATGGTCTCCGATCCGGGCGATCGGCGGGGCGGTGCTGTTCGGCGGGGCCGAGGCGTTGATCCCGCGGCTTCAGGCCATGGGCGTCGAGGTGCCCGTCTACCTGCTGTCGATGCTGCCCTATGCGCTGACGATCGGCGTGCTGGTGCTGATGGCCCTGTCCAAACGCGCCCGCCAGGCCGAGCCGGGGTTCCTGGGGCGCGCGTATATCCGGCAGGACCGCTAGCTCAGGCCGCGCGGGCCCGGGCCGCGCCGCCGTAGCGGGCGCCCAGCACCATGTCCCAGCCCATGTGGTAATTGCCGCGCATCTGCGCGCCGTCGGGCAGGCGGTCGAACCCGTCGTGGACAAGCTCGACCCGGGTGCCGTTGCCCTCGGGCAGGAAGGTGACCGACACCTGGGTGGCCTGCGACGGATCGCGCCCGACGTACCAGTCGAAGGCCAGGCGGGCACCGGGCGTCCAGTCGGTGATCGTGGCCCAGTCGGAGGTGGCGCCATTGGGCATGGTTTCGTAGATCCGGCCGCCCTCGAAGGGTTCGACGGTCACGTCCTCAGCCGCGCCACCGGCGGTCTGGGCGGTCATCGAATGGCTGTCGAGCGGCCACCACGCGGCCATGCCCGCGGTAAAGAGGTCAAAGGCGGCATCGGGGTGCAAGGGCACCAAAAGGGTCTTTTCGACCGGGGTGATATCCTTGGGCATGGGTCAGTCTCCTTTCGCGGAGGGGGAGGATTTCGCGGCGGTGAGGAACCCGGCCAGCGCATCGTCCCAGAGACCGTCGAGATAGGTCCTGAGCGCCTGCACTCCGCCGGGCGACAATTGATAAAGCCGGCGGGTGCCGGATTTGTGCACGTCCAGCAGCCCGGCATCGCACAGCACCCGCAGGTGTTGCGACACGGCCGGCCGGGACACGGGCAAGCCATCGGCCAGGGCGCCGACCGACAGGGCGCCGGGACGCAGCCGCGTCACGATGGCGCGGCGGGTCGGATCGGCCAGCGCGGCGAGTATGGCCTCGGGCTTGCTGACGTCACCCATTGGGTGTGCGTTTTGCGTAAGTCATGGCTTACGGTAAGCTTAGGCTTACAAAAAGTCAACCTCAAGCCGAACTGGCCCTTGAAGCCCCCGGAACCGGTGACTAACATCCCCTGAAGTCAAACGGGTTTCCCCCGCCACAATCAAAGCAGGCCATTTCCGACATGCGCGATCCCATTGATACCTACATGAACACCCTTGTCCCGATGGTCGTCGAACAGACCAGCCGGGGCGAACGGGCCTATGACATCTTCTCGCGCCTGCTGAAGGAGCGGATCATCTTCATCAACGGCCCGATCCACGACGGCATGAGCCACCTGATCGTGGCCCAGCTGCTGCACCTGGAAGCGGAAAACCCGTCGAAGGAGATCTCGATCTACATCAACAGCCCCGGCGGCGTGGTGACCAGCGGCCTGTCGATTTACGACACAATGCAGTACATCCGGCCGAAATGTTCGACCCTGGTGATCGGGCAGGCGGCCTCGATGGG
>PAQV01000028.1 GCA_002709405.1 Paracoccaceae bacterium | reverse complement strand
GGGCCGCGACTTCTCGTGGCACGGCTTCCAGTACGGCGTGAAGCCCGCGGAATGCGTGCCGGTCGAGGGCAATCACCCGGCCTATATCCTGTACACCTCCGGCACCACCGGCCAGCCCAAGGGCGTCGTGCGCCCGACCGCGGGCCACCTGGTCGCGCTGAACTGGTCGATGAAGAACGTCTACAACGTGGATCCGGGCGATGTGTTCTGGGCCGCGTCCGACGTCGGCTGGGTCGTGGGGCATTCCTATATCTGCTACGGTCCGCTGATCGCCGGCAACACCACCATCGTGTTCGAGGGCAAGCCCGTCGGCACGCCCGACGCGGGGACCTTCTGGCGGGTGATCTCGGACCACAAGGTGAAAAGCTTCTTCACCGCGCCCACCGCCTTCCGCGCGGTCAAGCGCGAGGATCCCAAGGGCGAGTTCCTGGGCAAATACGACATCTCGTGCCTCAAGCAGATCTACCTGGCCGGCGAGCGGGCCGATCCCGACACGATCACCTGGGCCAAGAACCTGACCGGCCTGCCGATCGTCGACCATTGGTGGCAGACCGAAACCGGCTGGGCCATTGCCGCCAACCCGCTAGGGATCGAGGAACTGCCGATCAAGCTGGGCTCGCCCTCGGTGCCGATGCCGGGCTACGACGTGCAGATCCTGGACGAGGCCGGCCACCCGATGAAGGCCGGGGAACTTGGGGCCATCGCGGTCAAGCTGCCCCTGCCCCCGGGCACGCTGCCGACCCTGTGGGATGCCGAGGAACGGTTCAAGAAATCCTACCTGACCACCTTCCCGGGCTATTACGAGACCGGCGACGCGGGCATGATCGACGACGACGGCTACCTTTACATCATGGCGCGGACGGATGACGTCATCAACGTCGCGGGCCACCGCCTGTCCACCGGCGCGATGGAAGAGGTCCTGGCCTCGCACCCCGACGTGGCCGAATGCGCGGTGATCGGGGTGTCGGATGACCTGAAGGGGCAGCTGCCGCTGGGCTTTTTGTGCCTGACCTCCGGCGTGAACCGGGCCCATGACGAGATCGTCCTGGAATGTGTCGACCTGGTGCGCCAGCAGATCGGCCCCGTCGCGGCCTTCAAGATGGCTGTCGTGGTGGACCGCCTGCCCAAGACGCGCTCGGGCAAGATCCTGCGGGCCACGATGGTCAAGATCGCCGATGCGCAGGAGTTCAAGATGCCGGCCACGATCGACGACCCGGTGATCCTGGACGAAATCCGCGAGGCGCTGCAGGCCATCGGCTACGCCAAGGACAAGGCTCCGGCCTGATCCTGCGCGCGGGCGGCTGACCGACCGCCCGACTTTGCGCGTGTTCGACCGTCCAGCCGGTCGCTTATTGCAACCCGGCCTTGCAAGGCCCCGGATCCGCTTGGCAAACCCGGGGCCGCGCGCCTAGGCTTCCCCCGCCAAACCGAGGGGAAACCGTATGGCCGCATCCGACCTGTGGCGCCTGAGCGCGACCGACACCGCCCGCCAGATCCGAAACGGAGACATCACCGCCGAAGATGCCGTCGCCGCATCCATCGGGCGGATGCGGGCCGTGAACCCGGGGCTGAACGCCGTGGTCGAAGACCTTGGCGCCGAAGCGCTGGAGCGCGCCCGCGCGCTGGACCACGCCCGCAGCAACGGGGCCGAACCCGGTCCGCTGCACGGGGTGCCGGTGACGATAAAGATCAACGTCGACCAGGAGGGGCACGCGACCTCGAACGGCGTGCCCGCGCTGAAGGACTTGGTCGCGCCGGCCAATGCGCCCGTCGTCGACAACCTGCTGAAAGCAGGCGCGGTGGTGATCGGGCGAACCAACACGCCCGAGTTCTCCTTCCGGGCCGACACCGACAACCCCTTGTTCGGCCGGACAAACAATCCCTGGGGGGACCATGTGTCTCCGGGCGGATCGTCCGGCGGGGCGGGCTCGGCGGTGATGGCCGGCATCGGCGCGCTGGCCCATGGCAACGACATCGGCGGGTCCCTGCGTTTTCCGGCGGCAGCCAACGGGGCGGTGACCGTGAAGCCCGGGCTGGGCCGCGTGCCCGCCTGGAACCCAAGTCAGAAGGCCGAACGGGGGATACTGGCCCAGGCCATGTCCGTGCAAGGCGTGATTGCCCGCACCTCTGCCGACCTGGCCTTGTCCATGCCCGCCCTGATCGCCCCCGATCCACGCGATCCCTTCCACGTCCCCCTGCCCTATCCCGGTCCCGCGCTGGACGTGCCCATGAAGGTCGCGTTCACCCGCAACACCTACGAATTCGACCTGCACCCCGAGGTCTCGGCGGCGCTGGACCTGGCCGCGCATGCGCTTGATGACGCCGGCTACATCGTCGAAGAGGTCGATCCCCCGCTGGTCCGGGAAACCGCCGAAACGGGCTATCGCGCCCTGATGGGCGAAGTCGCGGCGTTGATGAAACCCGACATCGAGGCGACGGGGTCGGACACGATCAAGGCGATTTTCGACGAGTACTTCGTGCAATTCCCACCCTATGAAGGCACCCGCCTGCTGCAGAAGATGGCTGAGCGCAGCCATTACGCGCGCGAATGGTCACTGTTTCTGGAGGAATACCCGCTGGTCCTGACACCCTTCCTGCCGCAACCGTTCTTCCGGCCGGATCGGGACGCGGAAGGGGCGGCCGGCGTGCGCGAGGCGCTTGGGTCGGCGATCTGGTCCTATTCGATGAACTTCCTCGGCCTTCCCGCAGGCAACCTGCCCACGCGGCTGGCCAAGCTGCCGCAGGGGCCGCAGCCGATCAACGTGCAGATCATCGGACGGCGCTGGCGCGAAGACCTGATCGTGCGAGCCATGCGGTCCATAGAAACACGGATCGGCGGGGTCTACGAGGCTCTGTGGGATCGGATGGGCTGAGAAAAGGCGGAGCGGACGCGGCTTAGCCACGCCCGCTCCTTTGGGACAAGTCACTCTTACGTCACTCAAAATAAGGGGGTGGGATGGCCCCCTGATGACCACCATGCCCGGTTAGCGGCATGCCTTCTGTGAAGCATTTCACATTGGCAAAGATTTTTCGGCGAAAAATCTTGTTCAGAGATTTTTCCCAGGAAAAATCTGCCAGCGCGTCAGGTGAACTGTTCCGAGATAACCCGCTCTTCAAGCCCATGGCCCGGGTCGAAGAGGATCCGGTGGCGGATCTCGGGGTCAGAGCGGATTTCGACCCAGTCGATATCGTTGAACTGGATCGAATCCGCATCGGCCATGACCGGCCGCTTGCCCGGATCGCGCACATCAAAGCGCACCGTCACCGTCTTCGGCAACAAGGCACCGCGCCACCTGCGCGGGCGGAACGCTGCAATCGGCGTAAGGGCCAGCACGTCGGCTCCGATGGGCAGGATGGGACCATGCGCAGAATAGTTATACGCCGTCGACCCCGCCGGCGTCGCCAACAGGCACCCGTCGCAAACAAGTTCATCCAGGCGCACGCGCCCGTCGACGCTGATCCGCAGCTTGGCCGCCTGGGGGCCGGCCCGCAGCAAGGACACCTCGTTGATCGCCAGTGCCTCGTGCATCGTGCCGTGCTGGTCCATTGCCCGCATCTCCAGCGGGTTGACCACTTCTTCTTCGGCCACGGCCAGCCGCTCCAGCAGGTCTTCACAGGAATAGGCATTCATGAGGAACCCCACCGTCCCGCGGTTCATCCCGTAGACCGGCGCCGACAGCTCTTGCGTCCTGTGCAAGGTGCGCAGCATGAACCCGTCGCCACCCAGGGCGACGATCACGTCCGCATCTGCCGGGTCCACATGGCCATAACGCTCCACAAGTTCGGCGCGGCCACTTTCGGCGGCCGGGGCCGTATTGGACAGGAATGCGAGTTTCATGATTGTGCCCAAGGGTTTCCGGTCGTCCGATCTTGGCTCCGAAAGAACCACAGCTTTCCCCGACACACCAGCCCAAGCCGCCGCCAGCACCGCTTTGGTCGCATTCAACCTTTCACAGCGCCCCCCCTTGCGCTACCACCGGGCGCAAATTCCAGTCCACTCCGGAGCATGCCATGACCGCGACGACCCGTGACCCCGGCTTCTTCACCGAAGCGCTCTCTGACCGCGACCCCGAGATCTTCGGGGCCATCCGCTCGGAACTTGGCCGCCAGCGCGACGAGATCGAGCTGATTGCCTCTGAAAACATCGTCTCGGCAGCCGTTATGGAAGCCCAGGGGTCGGTGATGACCAACAAATACGCCGAGGGCTATCCCGGCCGGCGCTATTACGGCGGCTGCCAATATGTCGACGTGGCCGAGAACCTGGCCATCGACCGCGCCAAGCAGCTGTTCGGCTGCGACTTCGCCAATGTTCAGCCGAACTCGGGCAGCCAGGCCAACCAGGGTGTCTTCCAGGCCCTGATCCAGCCTGGCGACACCATCCTGGGCATGAGCCTGGACGCCGGCGGCCACCTGACCCACGGGGCCAAGCCCAACCAATCGGGCAAATGGTTCAACGCCGTGCAATACGGGGTGCGCCAGCAGGACAACCGGCTGGACTACGACCAGGTGGCCGAGCTTGCCGCCGAGCACAAGCCGAAGCTGATCATCGCCGGTGGCTCGGCCATCCCGCGCCAGATCGACTTTGCCAAGATGCGGGAAATCGCTGACAGCGTAGGGGCTTACCTGCAGGTCGACATGGCCCATTTCGCCGGACTGGTGGCTGCGGGCCTGCATCCGTCGCCCTTCCCCCATGCCCACGTGGCCACCACCACGACCCACAAGACCCTGCGCGGTCCCCGCGGCGGCATGATCCTGACCAACGATGAAGCCATCGCCAAGAAGGTCAACTCGGCCATCTTCCCGGGCATCCAGGGCGGCCCGCTGATGCATGTCATCGCCGGCAAGGCCGTGGCCTTCGGCGAAGCCCTGCGCCCCGAGTTCAAGGATTACATCGCCCAGGTCATCAGCAACGCCCAGGCTTTGGCCGACCAGTTGATGAAGGGCGGGCTGGATATCGTGACCGGCGGCACCGACACCCACGTCATGCTGGTCGACCTGCGCCCCAAGGGCGTGAAGGGCAACGCCACCGAGAAGGCCCTGGGCCGCGCGCACATCACCTGCAACAAGAACGGCGTGCCCTTCGACCCTGAAAAGCCGACCGTGACCAGCGGTGTGCGCCTCGGCTCTCCAGCCGGTACGACGCGCGGGTTCGGTGAGGCCGAGTTCCGCCAGATCGGTGACTGGATCATCGAAGTCGTGGACGGGTTGGCCGCGAATGGCGAAGACGACAACAGCGCCGTCGAAGCCAAGGTCAAAGCGGAAGTCGCTGAAATGTGTGCGAAATTCCCGGTCTACCCGAGCCTGTGATCACATATCGCGGCCCCTGTTTCGGGGGCCGCGCCTGCCAGGCCTAGATGTAGCCCAGCACGGCCAGCGCGACCAAAAACAGGATCAGCGCGGCCAAGAGATTGAACGCCATCCCTCCCAGCACACCTAGCCAAAAACCCTTGCGCCGGTCGGCCACGTCGATCGTGTCCAGGTGCTCGACCATGGCATCGGCCGCGCGCATGTAGCGGGCGTCGTTCAGGGTCATGGCCAGGCGGGGATGGTCCGACAGCGTTTCAGCCTCTTGCAGGATCTGCGCATCCTGGCGCAGCCGGCGCGGCAAACGGGCATTGGCTCGGCGCAGGCGCCTGGCCAGGGTAGATCCTCTAACCCCATGTTTTTCCTTAAGAAGCCGCGACACGTCGTCCATGCGGGCGGAAAGTTCGGATGTCTCCTGCATGGTGGTTTTCTACGCGCAACCTGGGCGCAGCTCAATGGGGCTGGCATCGTTAACCAGCGCAGCGTATGACGCGTGTCATGCTGAACCAGGTTTCCTATGGCGCCGACGGCGCGACGCCGCTTTTGATCGTGCACGGGCTTTTCGGGTCCGCCCGGAACTGGGGCGTGATCGCCAAACGGTTGTCGGACCGGGGCCGCGTGATCACGGTGGATCAAAGAAATCATGGGTATTCCCAATGGCTTGCGCCGCATGACTACCCGTCGATGGCGGCCGACCTGGCCGAGGTGATCGAGGCCGAAGGCGCGCCGATGGACGTGGTTGGCCATTCGATGGGCGGCAAGGCCGCGATGGTATTGGCCCTGACCCGGC
The DNA here is from genome assembly GCA_002709405.1 of Paracoccaceae bacterium. Taxonomy (GTDB): domain Bacteria; phylum Pseudomonadota; class Alphaproteobacteria; order Rhodobacterales; family Rhodobacteraceae; genus Marinibacterium. The sequence goes on along the minus strand of PAQV01000028.1, from coordinate 26,557 downwards.
CCGACCTGATCCGGCGGCTGATCGTGGCAGATATTGCGCCCGTGACCTATTCGCACTCCCAGATGCAGTATGTCGAGGCGATGCGCTCGGTCGACCTGGAGACGGTCGAGCGGCGTTCGGATGCCGAAGCGCAGCTGAGCGCCGCGGGCGTGGACGGGGCCTTGTGTTCATTTTTCACCCAAAGTCTTGATGTAAAAGAGAAAAAGTGGCGCCTGAACCTGGATCAGCTGGCCGCGGACATGGACGGTATCCTGGCCTTCCCGTCGCTGGACACGCAGTTCGACGGGACCACGGTTTTCCTGTCCGGGGCGGAATCCGATTACGTCACCACGGACTACCGGCCTGAGATCAAACGCCTTTTCCCGAACGCTCGCTTTGCCAAGATCCCCGGCGCGGGGCATTGGCTGCATGCGGAAAAGCCCCGGGAATTCGAGGCCTCGGTGCGGGCCGTGCTGGATGCTCCGGGCGGCTGACGCCGCAAAAGCGCGCGCGGCCTGCGCACGCTGATCCCGTCAAGTTTTAACCGTTTTGTACAAGGCTGCAGAGGCATTCTGTCCGTTTTGTACAAGGGGAAAACCATGCGAATTTCGGTGTCTCACGGCCGGTCGTGCCTGGGTCAATTGTGCGCCCAGGCGCAGGACCCGCGCCGGCCGATCGTCTTCACCCGTCATGGCCGCGACATCGCCGCGCTGGTGTCGATGGAGGAGGCCGCGCGGATCTGGCAGATGCAGCAGGCCGATTGGGGGCCGCGCAATCCTCTGACCGGGCGGCGGGCGGGCGGTGCGCTGATCCTGGCCCAGGGGATGACGACGGGGGCGGACGGCAAGATCGTCACCCAGCGCGAGGCGGCCGAACAGGTGCGGCGGATCCAGATGAGTCGGGCGGATGAACGGCGGGTGCTGGCCGAGGGCGGCCTGTCCCCTGTCGCGGGCGGCGAATTGGCGGCAGAGGTGGCCCCGGCGGAAGATGGGTCGGAACGACCCATCCTACGAGGTTTGCGCGGGATGCCGGGGGTCAGGACTGGGGGGCCTGCGCGGCGTCTGGCTGCGGTGTGGGCTGGGCTCCGATATTGGTGCGGATGGCCCGGGCGATAAGCCAGGAGAGCGGGAAGGCCGCGAGAAAGCCAATGAGGCCCGCGGCGATGATGGGCGCGCCGGTGGTGTAGCCCATGACCAGGGCCAGGACGATGGCGGAGCCGGCGAGGGTGGAGCCGGTGAAGATGTGCACGATCAGGGTGAGGGCGAGCATGGTGGCCTCCGGTGGGGTGAGTCGGAGGGATTATATGCAGGTTTTGGAATGTGGGGTTTGATGTGGGTCAAAATGGATTGTTTCCGTCCTCGTTTTAGGGAAAAAATAAAACACACCGAAACCGATCTTACGCGTTGAGTTCATCGCCCCATTTCAGAAACACTTCAACGCCAAAACCAACGAAGGATCACTTTCTTGCAAGCCGTGAAATCTTTGAGTGAGTTTCTCCACGAAGTGAAAAAGGCAAAGATGAGTGACTCTGACCAACAATTTTACTTTCGCGGCCACGAAAGAAAATCTTATGAGATCCAGCCCTCAATATTTCGAAAAGACAGCCTAAGAGAAAATGAAGATAAAATAATAAGGCGCCTCCTTGCTGATCAACCTGGATCCTTTAAAGATGATACAACCACCTTCGAAAGGTTGGTTCGAGCGCAGCACTATGGGCTTCCAACTAGATTGCTCGACGTTTCACTAAATCCATTGGTGGCTCTTTATTTCGCCGTTCAATGTGAAAATAACTCGAACGCAGAAGAAAGTGAAGATGGACAAGTAATATGCTTTTCCACTCCGAAAGAAAAAATAAAACACAATGACAGCGATGTGGTCAGCTGCATGGCGAATCTATGCTACCTTAAGGAGGGCGAAAAGGAAAAAATCATTGGCGCCGCGGTTTCAGCGAGGAAACACTCAAAGTTTAAGAGTTTCTCCTCAGAGAAATCAACGAATGCGATCCTCATCGAGGAGTTCAACAAATGCACGGAAGTAAGGCGGCTCGTTGATTTTATAAGAGGCGAAAAACCTGGATTTAGCCCCAGAATACACCCTCTTGACCTCGGAAAAGCTGTCGCTGCCTCTCCTCGAAAACTACATTCGAGGTTAATATCTCAGCAAGGTGCATTTCTTGTCTTCGGCCTATTCTCAGAAGACTTTGCAGAAACAAAGTCCTTTAGCGAAATTAATACCTATACGATTGACATCGACCACCAGCACAAACGATCAATAGCTGCAGATTTGGCAGATATTGGCATACATAGAGCATCATTGTTTCCAGAGATAGAATACTCTGCCGCGGCTATTAAAAATGACTATGAGTGATAGATGCTCCACTAAACTCATTTTCTTATGATTTGAACATCAGTACGCCTGAAATGCCTGGGTTTTTGTCTTCAAACCCGACACACATGCACCGTCGCCGAGCCGCCTGCGCTCAGGCCGACGGTGTAGTTTGCGCCCAGGATGCCTCGGGCGTTGATGACGTCGTTGCCTCCGGTGTTGTTGGTGGTGACCTTGTAGTTGACCTCGGGCTCGCCGAGGACGGTTTCGAGGGTGCCGTCGAAGGGCAGCACGTCGCGGGAACGCGAACCGGGGCCTCGGATTGCGACGGGGGATGGGCCCTCGTTGAAGATCAGCCAATTGGGCAGCGCGCCGTAGATGGGCGCGCGTTCAGAGGGCGAGTCGAGCCGCCAGGATTGGCAATTCATCGCCTTGGTCAGCGAATAGATCGTGGGTTTCGCCCAGGGCCATTCGACCGCGGGAGCGGCGGTGGCGGACACAAGAGCGAGGGCAGTGGCAAGGGTGAGACGGCGCATGGGGACCTCCGGCGGTTTGCCGGAAGTGGAGGATAAAACGGGCGCCGGATCAAGGGGGTTGATCGGAATGTGAGACCTGTGCGGCACGGGATCGCGGGAATTTGTGGCCCCGCGCTGACCCGGTGGCCGCGGAAATGGACGGTTTCAGCTGTCCATTTTGAGGGCGGAAATGAAGGCTTCCTGGGGGATATCGACCTTGCCGAATTGGCGCATTTTCTTTTTCCCGGCCTTCTGCTTTTCCAGCAGTTTGCGTTTCCGGGTGGCATCGCCGCCGTAGCACTTGGCGGTGACGTCCTTGCGCATGGCCGAGAGGGTCTCGCGGGCGATGACCTTGCCGCCGATGGCCGCCTGGATCGGGATCTTGAACATGTGGCGGGGGATCAGGTCCTTGAGCTTTTCGACCATGGCGCGGCCGCGCATTTCGGCCCGGTCGCGGTGGACCATGGTGGACAGCGCGTCGACGGGTTCGTCGTTCACGAGGATCTGCATCTTGACCAGGTTATCGGTTCTGTAACCGGTCATCTGGTAATCGAAGGAGGCATAGCCCTTGGTCACCGATTTCAGGCGATCGTAGAAGTCGAAGACAACCTCGTTCAGGGGCAGGTCATAGACGACCATGGCGCGCGGGCCGGCGTAGGTCAGGTCCATCTGGATGCCGCGGCGGTCCTGGCACAGCTTGAGCACGTCGCCCAGGTATTCGTCGGGGACCAGGATGGTGGCCTTGATACGGGGCTCTTCGAGGTGGTCGACATGGGTCAGGTCGGGCATGTCGGCGGGGTTGTGCAGCTCCATCATCGTGCCGTCGCGCATGTAGACGTGGTAGACCACGGAAGGAGCAGTGGTGATGAGCTCGATATCGTATTCGCGTTCGATACGGTCGCGGATGACCTCGAGGTGCAGGAGCCCGAGGAAGCCACAGCGGAAGCCAAAGCCCAGCGCGGCCGAGGTTTCCATTTCATAAGAGAAGGAGGCATCGTTCAGGGCCAGTTTCTCGATCGCGTCGCGGAGGTCTTCGAATTCCGCGGAATCGACAGGGAAGAGGCCGCAGAAGACCACGGGGATGGACGGTTTGAAGCCCGGCAGCGCTTTGTCGGCACCCTTCTTTTCGTGGGTGATCGTGTCGCCCACGCGGGTGTCGCGCACCTGCTTGATCGAGGCGGTCAAGAAGCCGATTTCGCCAGGGCCGAGGCTGTCGACCATCTGCATGGCCGGGCGGAAGACGCCGATGCGGTCCACATGGTGGATGGTGCCGTTCGACATGAACTTGACGCGCTCGCCCTTTTTCAGCGTGCCGTCCATGATGCGGACCAGGACGATGACGCCGAGGTAGGCGTCGTACCAGCTGTCGACCAGCATGGCCTTGAGGGGCGCATCCAGCGTACCGGTGGGCGCGGGCAGCTTGTGGACGATGGCCTCGAGCGTGTCGTGGATGCCCTGGCCGGTCTTGGCGGACACCTGGATCGCCTCGGAGGCGTCGATGCCGATGACGTCCTCGATCTGTTCGGCGACGCGGTCGCAATCCGAGGCCGGCAGGTCGATCTTGTTGAGAACAGGGACGATTTCGTGGTCGGCGTCGATGGCCTGGTAGACGTTGGCGAGGGTCTGGGCCTCGACCCCTTGGGTCGAATCGACGACCAGCAGCGAGCCCTCGACCGCGCGCATCGAACGCGAGACCTCGTAGGCGAAGTCGACGTGGCCGGGCGTGTCGATCAGGTTCAGCACATAGGTTTCGCCATTGTCGGCCACGTAGTCGATGCGGACGGTGTTGGCCTTGATGGTGATGCCGCGTTCACGCTCGATGTCCATGGCGTCGAGCAGCTGTTCCTTCATGTCGCGGTCCTGGACGGTGCCGGTTTCCTGGATCAGCCGGTCGGCAAGGGTGGACTTGCCGTGGTCGATATGGGCCACGATGGAGAAATTGCGGATATGTGCGAGGTCGGTCATTGCGTCGATATGCAGGGGAAAGGCGTGCCGGTCAATGGGCCTTGAACGCCTGTAAAACAGGGGCGTGAGGGCAGCGGCACGCGGGGGCCGTGACGGCTGGCCGATTGGGCGGATCGGCGCCAGCGGGATGGGCCGTGCAGGGACATGTCGCGCCATGCCGCGTGGCCGGGGGATCACGAGACGGCGAGCGGACAGGGTCCCCCGATTGAAGACGCGCGTGACCTGGGGCATAGTCGGGTCAAAGCCGGGCCGAACCGGCACAGACGAGGCAGGCAGATGAGCAAGACAACCTGGGCTACCGGGCTGAAGGTGGCGATTGTGTGCATTCCGATCCTGGGGGCGGCCGTGCCGGCGCATGCGGGGCCGATCAGCCGTGCCTGCGTGGAGTCCGGGCGCAAGGGGGCCTCGGCGCAATTGTGCGGTTGCCTTGACCAGGTGGCCAAGGGGGAATTGTCGCGATCCGACCAGCGCAAGGCGGCCAAGTTCTTCAGGGATCCGCAAAGGGCGCAGGAGATCCGGTTCTCGGACCGGCCGAAGGACGAGGCGTTCTGGAAGCGGTACCGGGCCTATACCACCCACGCGGCAGAGGTCTGCAGCTGAGCTGACGGCGAGGTATCCCGGGCGATGCGACGGTTGAGACCTGTCGCATGCGTATTTTTGCAAAGATGAAGAGTGGGGCGGGCATGTCGTCGGGCCGGGCTGTTTGTGTGCGGCGTTGGCTGGGCTCTTGACCCGCGTGCCCGTGCATCCCAGAAGGGGCTGACCCCCAGTCCCGGATCCGTCACATGCTTAAAGGCGTCACCCTGCGCGGGCTCGAAGTGTTCGAAGCCCTGGCCGCTCATGGCTCGGTTGCGGCGGCGGCCGAGGCGACGGGGTTGAGCCAGCCTGCGGTCAGCCAGCAATTGTCCAACCTGGAGAAGGCGGTGGGGACGACTCTGGTGGAGCGGACCCGGCGGCCGATGCGGTTGACGCGGGCGGGGCGCGGGTTCCTGGCGCGGACCGAGGCGGCCTTGCGCGAGTTGCGGATGGCGCGGAGCGAGCTGACGGTGATGGACCTGTCGGATCTGCCCTCGCTGGATATCGGGCTGATCGACGATTTCGACAACGATCTGACGCCGCGGCTGGTGACGATCCTGGCCGACAGCCTGACGCGTTGCCGATTCAAGCTGATCACCGCGCCCAGCCGCGAGATCAGCCAGGCGATGACCGAAGGGGTCTTTCACATCGCGGTGGCGGCGAGCACGGGCGAGGCGTTGAGCGGGGTGGTGGAATATCCGCTGGTGCGCGATCCCTTCGTGGTGGTGGCGCCGCGTGACATGGCGGCCGGGCCGGACAGCTTGCTGGAGGATCTGTCCTCCCTGCCCTTCCTGCGCTACGCGGGCGAACAGCTGATCGCCCAGCAGGTCGAGGCGTTGTTGGCGCGCCATGCGCTGAGCTTCGAGGACCGGTTCGAGATCGGCAGCCACCTGGCCCTGATGGCGATGGTGGCCCGGCGGATCGGGTGGGCGGTGACAACGCCCCTGGGCTACATGCGGGCGGCGCGGTTCCACGACGAGATCAGCTGTTTCCCCCTGCCCTTTGCCAGCACCACCGGCGCGGCGCGGCGGATTTCTTTGTTCGCGCGCACCGATTTCAGCGCGACAGTGCCGCTGGACGTGGCGCAATCCATGCGCGGCCTGGTGCAGGGCCACATGATCGACCCGGCCGTGGGGCGCCTGCCCTGGCTGGCCGGGGAATTGCGGGTGATCGAGGGCTGATCTGCCCCTTCTTCGCGTCGATGTCGCGCCCGCCGCCTGCGGTCCGGATCCGGGCGCGGCGGGTGGGCGGGTGGGAGCGGCCGGGTCCGGGGCGCAGGCGGCGTTTGCCCGGCCTGTCCGAGAGTGCTGCGGCCAGGGGCGGTCAGCGTTGCGTCAGCCAGTGACCAAGCCCTGCAATCCCGGCCTCGATCAGGTCCAGGGCCCCGTTGAAATCCCGCGAGTAATAGGGGTCGGGCACTTCGGACACCGTGCCTTCGACGAAATCGGTCAGCCGGCGCAGCTCGGTCGTGTTGCCGGCCGGGCGCAGCTCTTCCATGGCGGTCATGTTGGCGTCGTCCATGGCCAGGATCAGGTCGAACCGGTGGAAATCGTCGGCGATGGCCTTGCGCGCGTAGAGCCCGGTCATCGGCACCCCGCGCGAGCCGGCGGCGCGGATCATCGGGGGATAGGGCGGCTCTCCTTCGTGCCAGCCCGACGTGCCCGCGCTGTCGACATCGCAGCCCTCAAGGCGCACGCGGGCGACTGCCTCGGCAGCGGGCGAGCGGCAAATGTTCCCCAGGCAAACGAACAGGATACGCATGTTTTTGTCCCTTGTTGTCAGAGTATGGCATGAAGGGTGGATGAAGAATATCGTGATTCTGACAGGGGCCGGCATATCGGCCGAAAGCGGGATGGGCACGTTCCGCGACACCGACGGGTTGTGGACCCGGTACGCCATCGAGGACGTGGCCACGCCGCAGGGCTTTGCGCGTAACCCGGCGCTGGTCCAGGAATTCTACTCGATCCGCCGGGTCAAGGCGGCGGAGGCCATGCCCAATGCGGCTCACCTGGCGCTGGCGCGGCTGGAGCGCGCCTGGCCCGGGACCGTCACGGTGGTGACGCAGAATGTCGACGGGCTGCACGAAAAGGCCGGGTCTGGGGCGGTTCTGCACATGCATGGGGAATTGGCCGGGGCGCTGTGTTCGGCCTGCGGGCATCGCTGGCGGGCGCCGGACAAGATGGAGGCCGGTGACCGCTGCCCGTCCTGCAACGAGCCCACGGCCCGGCCCGACGTGGTCTGGTTCGGAGAAATCCCCTATCACATGGACCGGATCATCGACCTGCTGGCCGAGGCGGATCTGTTTGCCTCCATCGGCACCTCGGGGCAGGTCTATCCGGCGGCGGCGTTTGTCGACCAGGCGCGCGAGGCGGGGGCGCAGTGCATCGAGCTGAACCTTGATCCGTCCGATATTTCCCACGTGTTCGACGAGGTGCGCACCGGGTTGGCGAGCCAGATCGTCCCGGCCTGGGTCGATGAACTTCTGGGCACCGTGCCGGACGTCAACCCGGCCGAAGAGGAGCGTGACGCGCCCTGAGCGCAAAGCGCCGGGCGCGTCTTTCGGGGCTTTTCGGGGTCCTGTCACGGTCCGCGAAGAGGCCCCGACAGGCCGGGGTCAGTTGGAATGGGCCTGCGCCCCGGGCTGGCGCTCCAGGTCGACGGGCACCTCGACAACCATCTCTCCGGCCTGTTCGAAGACCAGGGTCACGGTCAGTGCCGCCCCCTGTTTGAGCGGCCCGGTCAGCCCCATCAGCATCACGTGATCGCCCCCGCGCTGCAGGGCATGCATGCCGCCGGCGGGCACGGGGAAGCCCTCTTCGACCTGCATCATCTGCATGACGCCGCCGTCGGCTTCCTTGTGGGTGTGCAGTTCGACCCGCATGGCGGCATCGGAGCGGGCGGCGACAAGCCGGTCGTCTTCGGGCCCGGAGTTGTGGATCATCATGAAGGCCGCGCCGGATTTGGCGACGGGCGAGGACGAACGGGCATAGGCGTCCTCGATGGTGATGTCGGCGGCAGCCGGAAGGGCCAGGAGGACAGCGGCAAGGGTCGCGCCAAGGCGCGCGGTCAAACGGGTGGTCATGGTCATGTCTCGTGTGTGGGTTTGCTTTGGGTGTCGGGACAGGGCCCCGGGACCGCGCCGCCACGCACGGGATGCGCGCAGTATCAGGCGGCCGGGGCAAACCCGCCAGGCGGCGCGCGCGCGCGGGCGGCAAGCCTTTGATGCGAGGGGGCCGACCAATCGACCGGCGGGATATCCAGCAAGACAAGGCGGGCCGGCACCGCGTCCAGAGGCGGGGCGAAGGCCACGGCCTGCAGCAGCGACAGGGCACCTTCGGGACAGTAATGCGGGGCGTCGACGGGCTGGCCGTCGGCATCCACCTGGACCATGACCGGCCCGGATCCGGTGCACAGCTGCACCAGTCCCACGGGCAGCGGCGCGCCGCGCGCATGGGCCAGCGCCTGCCCGGTCAGCACCAGCAGGGCAGAGAGCAGAACGGCCTGAAGGCCACTCCGGATCATGTGAAGCCATCGCAACATCGGCCGAGACCCTGCCCCACCCCCGCCATGCCGGCAAGGGGTGTCGAGGGCCGCTGACCGGCCGGCGGGCTGGGCATTTGGCCGCAGGGGGCTGGCCCGGATCCAGTTTGGTCTGGTGCCGAAACGCAAAAAAGCCCTTCGCACCGCAGGGGCGCGAAGGGCCTGTTCTGTCCCCCGGATGACCCGGATCAGGCTGCGGTTGCAGCTTTCGCTTTTGCGATTTCTTTTTTGACCTTCAGGGCGTTGGGCGAAAGCTCTTCGTCCTTGGCCTTGGCCAGGAAGGCGTCCAGCCCGCCCCGGTGATCGACACTGCGCAGAGCCGACGCCGAGATCCGCAGCTTGACGCCACGGCCCAGGGTTTCCGACTGCAGGGTCACATCATTCAGGTTCGGCAGAAACCGGCGCTTGGTCTTGTTGTTCGCGTTGCTGACATTGTTGCCAGTCATCGGGCCTTTTCCGGTCAGTTCGCAACGGCGCGACATAAGCGTATCCTCTGTCTTGCGGCGCGGCAGTTTCGCCCGGCGCCAAATAGGAAGGGCGCGGCCAGCGGCAGCGCCCGGAATTCGGTTCAGCGTCCTTATGGGGAATCAGCGTCCCAGTCAAGGGCCGCGCCGCCGTCCGGGCCGATTTCCCCAACGTTCACCGTGTCGGGCGACAGGTCGCAGCCAGGGCAGGCAAAATTCTTCGAAGAATTTTGGCAAGAATTTTGTAAAATTCTTGGCCCGGTGGCCGGTGGTGCGCGTCAGCCGGTCGGGCGCACCTCTTGCAGGGTGGTCAGCATCTCTCCCGCCGCGGCGCCGGGTGTCATGCGGCCCTCGGCCACGGCCCGGCCCAGCCGGTCCAGGGCGGCCCTGGCATCGCCTGTGTCCAGCTGCGCCAGCAGAGCATGCCGCACCTCCTGGTCGAACCAGTAGCGCGCCTGGTCGGCCCGGCGGCCCTCCCAGAAGCCATGGTCGCGGCGCCAGTCGGTCAGGGCCTGCATCTCGTCCCAGGCGTTTTCCAGCCCCTCGCCGGTCATGGCCGAGACCATCATGGCCTTGGGGAACCCCTTGGGATCCTGGGGCCGCTTGCGCAGCAGGCGCAGGGCCCCGGCATAATCCGCGCAGGTCCGGGTGGCGGCCGCGCGCAGGTCTCCGTCCGCCTTGTTGACCAGGATCAGATCGGCGATTTCCATGATCCCCCGCTTGACGCCCTGCAGTTCGTCCCCGCCCGCCGGGGCCAGCAGCAGGACGAACAGATCCGCCATTTCGGCCACCACGGTTTCCGACTGGCCGACACCGACGGTTTCGATGATCACCACGTCGAACCCGGCCGCCTCGCAGAGCGCCACCGCCTCGCGCGAGCGGCGGGCGACGCCGCCCAGCTGGCTTTGGCTGGGCGAGGGCCGGATGAAGGCGTTCTTGGCCCGGCTGAGCCGGTCCATCCGCGTCTTGTCCCCCAGGATCGAGCCGCCCGACCGGGCCGAGCTGGGGTCCACGGCCAGCACCGCCACGCGCAGGTCGCGCTCGACCAGCATCATGCCGAAGGCCTCGGTGAAGGTCGACTTGCCCACCCCCGGCGTGCCCGACAAGCCGATGCGCAGGGCCTGGCGCGGGGTCTGGCGCAGCCGTTCCAGCAGCGCCCTCGCCTGCTCGCGGTGATCGGCGCGGCTGCTTTCCACCAGGGTGATCGCCCGGGCCAAAGCCCGCCGGTCACCCGCTAAAATGCTGTCAGCGAGCTTAACAAGATCCATGAACGCTCCATATCCTTGGAACGTGTCATGCCTTGGCGGGGACGGCCTTGTCCACCCCGGCAAAGGGCGCATGCACACGCGTCGCATACGAGTCATCACCGGGAGCCACTCATGAACCGTCTTGTCCTTGCCCTGCTCATCCTTTGCGCGGGGGGCACGCCATTGCGCGCGGATGTGCGCACCGATGCGGATTTCGTCGCCCGCCTGATTGGCGCGCAGCTGGCCACGATCAGCCTGACGGGGACGACCTCGGACACGGGGTATACAGTGTCCGGAGAGCTGACGACCCGGGGCGCGGCCAGCCTTGTGCGCAAGGTGACCTACGTGGCCACGTCCAAGGGCCGGCGCTCGGGCAACGACTTTCGGCCCGACCGGTATAGCGAGACGGTGATCGAGCCCGACCGGCGCAAGGAGGGGGCGCTGGATTACCAGGGGGGCATTCCCCGGGCCGAAGGGGACAAGATCCGCTCGCGCGAGCGGCTGGACGCGCCCCTGCCCCTGGCGGATCAGGGCGATACGGTCGATCCGCTGACGGCGATCTTCATGGTGCTGCGCGACCAGCCCGCGGCCGAGGTGTGCCCACCTTTGCGCCAGTTCTCCTTCGACGGCGAGCGGCGATCGGTGGTGGAGCTGACGCGGGTGTCGGAAAGCGCCGAGCAGATTACCTGTTCCGGCCAGTTCCGGCGGGTGGGCGGCTACACGGGCGAGGACGACAAGCGCCCCAAGGTGCTGCGGATGGAGGTCACCTACCAGCGCAACGGTGATGTCATGCAGGCGCAACAGATGCGCCTGCAGACGGATTTCGGGCCGGCCACGTTGACGAGACGCTAGGGGCCGGGCGCGGGACCGGAGGGGCGCTCAGGCCGCGGGCATGCGCTGTTCGGCGATCTCGGCGTACCAGCTGCAGCCGGCGGGGATGACCTCGTCGTTGAAGTTGTACTTGGGGTGGTGGACCAGCGCGGTGTCGCCATTGCCGACCAGGATGTAGGCCCCGGGGCGCTCTTCGAGCATGAAGGCAAAGTCCTCGCCGCCCATGACCAGGGGCGCGTCGGCGCAATCGCCCGAGACCGACTTGGCCACGTCGACGGCGAATTCCGTCTGTTCCTCGGAGTTCACCATGACCGGGTAGTTGCGGATGTAGTCGAAGGACACCGTGCCCCCGAAGGTGGTGGCGATGCCCGTGCAGATGGCCTTGATCCGGGTTTCCGCCAGGTCGCGCATCTGGGTCGACATGGTGCGCACGGTGCCCTTCACCTTGACGCCCTGGGGGATCACGTTGAAGGCCTTGGACGAGGTTTCGAACGAGGTCACCGACACCACGATCTGGTCGACCGGGTCGGCGTTGCGGCTGGCGATGGTCTGCAGGGCCAGGATGGCCTGGGCGGCCATGACGGTGGTGTCGACGGTGTCGTGGGGCTTGGCCGCGTGGCCGCCCTTGCCCTCGAAGTCGATTTCGAACACGTCGGTTGCGGCAAAGAAGGCGCCGGCCCGGATCGCGAAGGCGCCGGCGTCCTGGCCCGGCCAGTTGTGCATGCCATAGACCTCCTGGATGCCCCAGCGGTCCATCATGCCGTCGTCGCACATGGCCTTGCCCCCTGCCCCGCCTTCTTCGGCGGGCTGGAAGATGACCACGACGGTGCCATCGAAATTGCGCGTCTCGGCCAGGTACTTGGCCGCGCCCAGCAGCATGGCGGTGTGGCCGTCGTGACCGCAGGCATGCATGACCCCGGGGGTCTTCGAGGCATAGTCCAGCCCGGTGTCTTCCAGGATCGGCAGGGCATCCATGTCGGCGCGCAGGCCGATGACCTTGCCGGCGCTGTCGGACTTGCCCTTGATGACGCCCACGACACCGGTGCGGCCGATGCCGGTGACGACCTCGTCACAGCCGAATTCGGTCAGCTTCTCGGCCACCAGGGCCGAGGTCCGGTGGGTTTCGTAGAGCAGTTCGGGGTGTTCGTGGATGTCGCGGCGCCAGGCGGTGATTTCGGCGTGCAGCTCGGCGAAGCGGTTCTTGACGGGCATGGGTCTTGGTCCTTGTTCTGATATCAGGCGGGCATGCGGCGTTCGACCAGTTCGGCGAACCAGCTGCAGCCCAGCGGGATGGCATCGTCATCGAAGACGTAGGCGGGGTGGTGGCACATGGCGCTGTCGCCATTGCCCAGGAACAGGTAGGCGCCGGGGCGTTCCTCCAGCATGTAGGAGAAATCCTCGGACGGCATGATCGGATCGCAATTGTCGTCGACGTTGTCGGTCACGGCCCGGGCGGCCTCGGCGGCGAATGCGGCCTGGTCGGGGGCATTGACGGTGACCGGGTAGCCGGGCTGCCAGATGACCTGGGCCGTGGCTCCGAAGGCCGAGGCGGTGTCCTCGGCCACGCGGCGCACGCGGTGTTCGGCCAGGGTGCGCACATCCGGGTCCAGAGTGCGCATGGTGCCGGTCAGGCGGGCGGTCTGGGGGATGATGTTGGACTGGTTGCTGTCGGTTTCAAAGGTGCCGACGGTCAGCACGGTCGGTTTCAGCGGGTCGATATTGCGCGATACGACCGAGTGCAGGGTGACGACGATCTGGGCGGCCACCAGCGTGGTGTCGATGGTGGTCTGCGGCTCGGCGGCATGGCCGCCACGGCCGGTCACCAGGATCTCGAATTCGTCCGAGGAGGCCTGGATCGGGCCGGGGCGGACGTGGAACGAGCCCACCGGCTTGCCGGGGGCGTTGTGCAGGCCATAGACCTCCTGGATGCCCCAGCGGTCCATCAGCCCGTCCTGACACATTTCCAGGCCGCCGGCCCCGCCTTCTTCGGCGGGCTGGAAGATCAGCACGACGGTGCCGTCGAAATTGCGCGTCTCTGACAGGTACTTGGCCGCGCCGAGCAGGATCGAGGTGTGGCCGTCATGGCCGCAGGCATGCATGACGCCGGGGGTTTCCGACGGGTAGTCGACGCCCGAAGTTTCAAGGATCGGCAGGGCATCCATGTCGGCGCGCAGGCCGATAACCCGGCCCGAGGCGGTGGACTGGCCCTCGATCACGGCCACGACGCCGGTGCGGCCGATGCCGGTGGTGATGTCGGTCAGGCCGAAGTCCTTCAGGCGGTCGACGACGAAGGCCGCGGTTTCGTGCACGTCGTACATCAGCTCGGGGTGCTGGTGCAGGTGGCGGCGCCAGCCGGTGATCTCGTCCTGCATCTCGGCCAGGCGGTTCTTGATGGGCATTGTCTTGGTCCTTGGTGGTTTGCGTAGGATGGGTGATTTCACCCATCGCCTGCCCCGCAAGATGGGTGAAAATCACCCATCCTACGACAATCTCTCCAGCAGCCGCTCCATGAAGACCCGGCCTGCGTTGAACTCGGCCACCGACAGGAACTCGTTCTCCTGGTGGGCCTGTTCGATGCTGCCCGGTCCGCAGATCACGGCCGAATAGCCGGCGTTCTGGAAATGGCCGGCCTCGGTGCCGTAGCTGACCACATGCGTGCCGTTGTCGCCGGTGATCTGGCGCACCAGCGCCTCGGCGCTGCCTCCCTCCTCGGGCACCAGGCCCGGAACCGGACCGATGGGCGTCAGCTCGATGCGGGTCTCGGGCCGGACGGCCTGCATGTCGGCCTCGACCTCGGCCGCCCGGGCGGCGAAATCGGCTCTCCAGTCCGCGATATCCTCGCCCGGCACCAGCCGGGCCTCGACGACGAAGGTGCAGTCGCGGGCGGTGATGTTGTGGGCCGTGCCGCCCTGTATCATGCCGACGCTTTGCGTCGACCAGGGCGGGGTGAAGATCGACGCAATGTCCGACGGCGTGCGCGCCATGTTGGCCGCGTTGCGCTCGTTCACCCATTCGATCAGCTTGATCCCGTACATGATCGCCGAAACCCCGGTGTGCACCAGCGAGGAATGCACCTCGAAGCCGTGCACATGCACGTGGAAGCCGGTCCCGCCCTTGTGGCCGGTCACCGCCTTCATCAGCGAGGGCTCTCCGATGATCGCATCGGCTCCGCGCGGCACGACGGCGTCCATGGCCTCGATCAGGGGGGTGGCCCCTGTGCAGCCGATTTCCTCGTCATAGCTGAGCGCGATCTGAAGCGGCCGTTTCAGCGGGCGTTTCGAGGCTTCGACCAGGGCCCAGATCGCCAGCGCGTCGAACCCCTTCATGTCGCAGCAGCCGCGCCCGTACAGAAGCCCGTCCTTTTCCACCACCTCGAACGGGTCGGTGTCCCAGGCCTGGCCCTTGACGGGCACCACGTCGGTATGGCCCGACAACACCACCGCCCCTTCTTCCCAGGGGCCCACATGGGCAAAGACGGCCGCCTTCTTTTCCGGCCCGGGCTTGTCGTGGCGGTGGCTTTCGATGCCGTGCGAGGCCAGGTAATCCTGCACCCAGTCGATCAGCGGCAGGTTGGTCGTGTTGGACACCGTCGGAAAGGCGACCAGCGCCTCGAGTATGGCCCGTGGGCTCAGCGTTTCAGGCATAAGTTCAGTAGCCGCTGTCAGTGGTCAGCACGAAATGGCCGGGCTCGACCTCGGTATAGGTCGAGGGTTCGGGCCTGTAGTCGACCGGGTGGATCGGCGACGGGATCGGCTTGAAGTTCAGGTCCCGTTCCGACTTGCGCCGATGCGGATCGGCGATGGGCACGGCCTTCATCAGGGCGCGGGTATAGGCGTGCTGGGGGTTCTCGAAGATCTTCTCGCGCGGGCCCATTTCGACGATGCGGCCCAGGTACATCACGCCCACGTCGTGGCTGACCCGTTCGACCACGGCCATGTCGTGGCTGATGAACAGGTAGGACAGCTGCAGGTCCGCCTGCAATTCCATCATCAGGTTCAGCACCTGCGCCTGGACCGACACGTCAAGGGCCGACACGGCCTCGTCGGCCACGATCAGCTTGGGCCGCAGGGCGAGCGCGCGCGCGATGGCCACCCGCTGGCGCTGGCCGCCGGACAATTCGTGGGGATAGCGGCGCATGAAGCTGCGCGGCAGGTGGACCCGGTCAAAGAGGCTTTCGACCCGCTCGCGGATATCGACCCCGGGGTTGGGGTAATTGTAAAGCGGTTCGGCCACCTGGTCGGACAGCTGCATCTGCGGGTTCAGCGAGGCGAAGGGATCCTGGAAGATCATCTGCATGTCGACGCGGGCGTCGCGCAGGGCATGGTCGTCAAGCTCGGTGATCTCGATCCCGTCCAGGTTCACCGTCCCCGATTGCGGATGCACCAGCCGCAAGAGGGATCGGCCGACCGTTGACTTTCCGCAGCCGGATTCGCCCACCAGGGACAGGGTCCGGCCCTTGTTGATGGTGAAGGACACGTCCTCGACCGCGTGGACATTGGCCACGGTACGGCGGAAGAACCCGCCCTTGACCGGAAAGCGCGTGACCAGGTTCTTGACCGTCAGCAGGGTCTTGTCGGTGCCGGGAATGGGCGCGATCTTCTGGCCCTCTACCCCCATCAGTTTCATCGGCTCGGGCGCGGCCTTGCCCCGCATCTCGCCCAGCTTGGGCACCGCGGCCAGCAGGGCCTGGGTATAGGGGTGCTGGGGGTTTTCGAAGATCTGGGCGACGGGTCCCTCTTCGACCTTCTCGCCCCGGAACATCACGACCACCCGGTCGGCCATCTGGGCCACGACGGCCATGTCATGGGTGATGAACATCACGGCCGTGCCGGTTTCGCGCTTGAGCCGGTCCATCAGGGCCAGGATCTCGGCCTGGATGGTCACGTCGAGCGCCGTGGTCGGTTCGTCGGCGATCAGCAGGCGGGGTTCGCAGGCCAGGGCCATGGCAATGACCACGCGCTGGCGCATGCCGCCCGACAATTCGTGCGGATATTGCTTCATCCGGCGTTCGGGTTCGGGGATGCGCACCTGGCGCAACAGCTCGACCGCCTGTTTGCGCGCGGCCTCGCGGCCGAGCCCCTTGTGAACGCGCAGGCCCTCGGTCAGCTGGCGTTCGACCGTGAAGACCGGGTTCAGGGCGGTCATCGGTTCCTGGAAGATCATGCCGATCTGGTTGCCCCGGATCTGGCGCATCATGTCCTGGTCGGCGCTGGCCACGTCGATGTCCGACCCGGGCGTGCCCTTGGCATCGAACAGAAGTTCGCCCCCCGTAATTTCACCGCCGCCGAATTCCACCAGCCGCATCAATGACAGGGATGTGACCGACTTGCCCGACCCGCTTTCGCCCACCACGCAGACCGTTTCGCCCGAGTTGATGTCGAACGACACCCCCTTCACGCCTGCGACCGGGCCGTCCTTGGTCTGGAATTCGACCCTTAGGCCCTTGATCTGTGCAATCGGCTGATCCAGCAAACCCGATACTCCCGTTTCTGCGATGCTAAACGCTATGGCGGCGCCCGAGCCAGTGTCAAACCCCCGCGCTGCTTTCCCTACCGCCACCCTTGCAATTTTCCGAATCTCTGTTTCGATAATTGGCGTGCCCGGTGCGGTTGAACGCGGCCAGACTGGTGGCATGGCCAAGTGCCTGTGCCGCCGCAAGGTTTGCTCTGCACCCCGGGACCCTCAGAACCGCCATCAAGGCGGCAATACCCAGGCCGGCGGAAGCCGTGTCCAACATGGAGTGAAACATGACCCTCAGAACCCTTTTGCTCGGCGCGACCGCGTCCGTCGCGCTCGCCGGCACGGCTTTTGCCGAAGGCCATTCGGGCGAGCGTGGCCGCGACGGCAACGTCAGCATCATCTATTGGCAGGCGCCGTCGATCCTGAATCCGTTCCTGTCGGGCGGCACGAAGGACATCGAAAGCTCCTCGCTGGTGATCGAACCGCTGGCCCGCTACGACGAAGTCGGCAACCTGGTGCCCTGGCTGGTCGACGAAGTGCCGACCGTGGCCAATGGCGGCGTCAGCGAAGACCTGACCACCATCACCTGGAAGATCTCGGAAGGCCTGACCTGGTCGGACGGCACGCCGCTGACCTCGGCCGACGTGAAATTCACCGCCGATTACTGCATGCATCCCGAAGGTGGCTGCGCGCAGCTGTCGTTCTTTGACGGGGTGGAAAGCGTTGAAGCGCTGGACGATCTGACCGTCAAGGTGACCTTCAACCAGCCCAAGCCCAACCCCTACGGACCCTTCGTGGGCGGCCAGTCGCCCATCCTGCAGGCCGCGCAATTCGCCGATTGCCTGGGCGCCCGCGCGCCGGAATGCACCGAGGCGAACTTCAACCCGATCGGCACCGGCCCCTTCAAGGTGGTCGAGTTCAAGCCGAACGACGTGATCACCTTCGAGGCCAACGAGAACTTCCGCGTCGAGGGCAAACCCGCCTTCGCCTCGATCACCTTCAAGGGTGGCGGCGACGCGGCCGCAGCCGGCCGGTCGGTGCTGGAAACCGGCGAATTCGACTATGCCTGGAACCTGCAGCTGGCCCCCGACGTCATCGCCTCGATGGAATCGGCCGGCAAGGGCGTGGCCATCGCCGGCTTTGGCCCGCTGGTCGAGCGCATCGAGATGAACATGACCAACCCCTCGCCCGACCTGGGGCCGGACGTGCGCGCCACCGTGGCCGAACCGCATCCGTTCCTGAGCGACAAGGTCGTGCGCGAAGCCCTGTCGATGGCCATCGACCGCGAACTGCTGGTCGAAGTGGGCTATGGCAAGGCCGGCAAACCGACCTGCGACCTGGTCCCGGTGCCCGATAATTATGCAGCCGCCAACACCAGCTGCTTTACCCAGGACATCGCCGGCGCCAACGCCATGCTGGACGAAGCCGGCATCGTCGACAGCGACGGCGACGGCATCCGTGAAAAGGACGGCGTGCCGCTGAAGGTGCTGTACCAGACCTCGACCAACGCCGTGCGCCAGGACTTCCAGGCCCTGATCAAGCAGTGGTGGTCGGAAATCGGTGTCGAAACCGAGCTGCGCAACGTGTCGGCCTCGGTCTTCTTCGGTGGTGACCCGGGCTCGCCCGACACCTTCCAGAAGTTCTATGCCGATGTCGAAATGTACGCCAACACGTTCAACGGCACCGACCCCCAGCAGTACCTGGCGGCCTATCGCTGCGGCAACGAGCCCAAGCCCGCGTCGCAGTGGCAGGGTGAGAACATCAACCGCTTCTGCGATCCGGCCTATGACGCGCTGATCGACGAACTGGCCCGCACCGGCGACATCGCCGCGCGGGGCGAGATTGCCAAGAAGATGAACAACATGCTGACCGTCGACAGCTGGACCATCGTGCCCCTGGTGCACCGTGGCCGCGTGTCGGCCCATGCGCTGGACCTGGGCGGCGTCAAGCTGAACACCTGGGACAGCGAGCTGTGGAACGTCGCTGACTGGTACCGCAAGAAGGGCAGCTGATCGGCGTGCCCGCGGCCGGCCCTTGAGCCCAGGGGCCGGCCTTTTTGTATCTTCTGACACGCGTCCGATCGGAAAAGGCATCCACCAAGAATGCTGACATTCACCATCCGAAGATTGGTTCTGGCCATCCCGACCCTTCTGTTCATCAGTCTGGCCATCTTCCTTCTGCTCGAACTCGCCCCCGGCGACCCCATGGCCCAGGTGCCCCTGACGGTGCCCCCTGAGGTCAAGGAAAAGATGCGCGAGGCCCTTGGCCTCGGCCAGCCCGTGCACATCCGCTTCGTCAAGTGGCTGTACCAGTTCTTCGTCATCGAACCGGCGATCTTCGTCGACACGCTTTTCGGCACCACCTGGGCCGAGGGCGAACAGCGGGTGATTTCCTGGCAGACCCGGTCTCCGGTCATGGAGATCGTCGTCCAGCGCCTGCCCCAGACCCTGACCGTCGTCGGCCTGGCCTACGTGGTCGGCGTGCTGATCGCCCTGCCGATCGGGATCTATTCGGCCTACAAGCAATATTCGGTCTTCGACCAGGCCGGGACGTTCATTTCGATGGTCGGTTTCTCGGTGCCCCCGTTCTTTTCGGGCGTGCTGGTCATCGTGATCTTTTCAGTCCAGCTGGGCTGGTTCCCGTCGATCTATGACACCACCCTGAAGGTGAACAGCTGGGACACCTTCTGGCTGCAGGTGCGCCAGATGGTCATGCCAGTCATGGTGCTGGCCCTGCAGACCACGGCCCAGATTTCGCGGTTCATGCGGGCCTCGATGCTGGACAACCTGAACCAGGATTACGTGCGCACCGCCCGGGCCAAGGGCCTGAGCGAGGCGACGGTCGTCATGGTCCACGTCCTGCGCAACTCGATGATCCCGGTGATCACGGTGATCGCCCTGGGCGTGCCGTCGATCTTTGGCGGGGCCATCATCACCGAACAGGTCTTCAAGGTGAACGGGATCGGCCAGTTGCTGATCACCGCGATCGAGGCCAACGACCTGCCCATGGTGCACACCCTGACCTTCATCTTCGCCGTGCTGATCGTGCTCTTCAACCTGATCGCCGATGTGCTTTACGGCGTGCTCGACCCGAGGATCCGTTATGACTGAGGCCAATGAAAGCCGCGTCACCGCCGTGACCTCGGCCGTTGTGACGGAACCGCTGACCGATCCGATCCCCTCGGCCCCGCCGCGCAGCCAGTGGGTGGACGTCTGGCACCAGTTCAGCCGCCACCGGGGCGCGCTGGCCGGGCTGGTGGTCTTCGTGACCATCCTGCTGGTCGTCTTCATCGGGCCGCTGATCTATGCCCAGGACGCCAAGTACGTCCCCACGGGGCGCGAGTTCCTGAAGCTGAAGGACATGCGCCCGGCCTACGTGCTGTTGTGGGACGGTGATGCCAAGGCCGACTGGGCCCACCCGCTGGGCACCGACAACATCGGGCGCGACACGCTCGCCCGGCTGATGCAGGGCGGACAGGTGTCGATCACCGTGGGGCTGGCGGCGATGCTGTTGTCGCTGGTGCTGGGCACGTTCATCGGGGTGACGGCGGGCTATTTCAGGAAGCTCGACGGGCCGTTGATGCGGGTGACCGACCTGTTCCTGGCCCTGCCCCTGCTGCCCCTGCTGCTGGTCACCGTGCTGCTGTTCCGAGAGCCCCTGAAGGTGGCCTTCGGGGTCGAGGGCGGGATCTTTGTGCTGATCGTCTTCATCGTCGGCGTGACGTCGTGGATGCAGACCGCCCGGATCGTGCGGGGTGACGTGCTGGCCCTGAAGGAACGCGAGTTCGTTCTGGCCGCCCAGTCGATCGGCACGCGCAGCGGCAAGATGGTGATCCGCCATATCCTGCCCAACGTGCTGTCTCCGATCATGGTGTCGGCCACGCTGGGCATCGCCACGGCGATCATCACCGAAAGCGCGCTGTCCTTCCTGGGGTTCGGCTTTCCGCCCGACTTCCCCACCTGGGGCCGGTTGCTGAACGATGCGGTCGACCGGATGACCTTCTTCCCCGAACGGGCGATCTGGCCCGGGGTGCTGATCTCGGTCACGGTGCTGAGCGTGAACTACATGGGCGACGGTCTGCGCGACGCGCTGGATCCGCGGATCCGCGGGCGTTGAGACCATCGGGCGGGCCTCTGTCCGCCCCCTACCCTTGGCCACAAAAAGCGAAGGCGCAGGTCATCCCGGAAATTGGGGCCTGCGCCTTCTGTCTTTCAAAATGGTCATCCCTCGAAAAATCCTGAGGGCGTGCCGCGGTAATTACGGCCGGTAAAAAAAGCTAAAATCTTCGTTCGATATTCGTCTGTCTCTAGATGTTGGTCAGTCTGGTCTTCGTGGCCCTAATCTTGTGTGCCGTGGACCCTGTATAGCCCGCCAAAAGCAACGGACATATTAACTGGTTCACACAAGACCCGCTTTTTCGTGACCATCCGCGATTTTTTGCACGGTTGAGGGCAGAAATTTTCAGCCCTGCCCTGCCCGGGGCGCCCTTAGTGCAGCGACTTGCGAATCCGCCGGATCGCGAGCCACACCGCCAGCACAACCGGCACGGTGATCAGGGCCGTCAGCTCGCCTTTCGACAGGCCCGTGGCCTGGGTCAGCGGGTACAAGAGGTAGCTGACCAGCGACACCGCGTAGTAGCTGATGGCCACCACCGACAGGCCCTCGACCGTGTGCTGCAGCCGCAGGGCCATGTCCGCCCGCCGGTCCATGCTTTCCAGCAGGGCCTGGTTCTGGGCGCTGCGTTCCACGTCGACGCGCGTGCGCAGCAGGTCTCCGGCCCGGATCGCCCGGTCGGCCAGGCGCTGCAGCCGCGCCTCGGTCGACGACACCGTCCGCATCGCCGGTTCGAACCGGCGCACCATGAATTCACCAAAGGTCGGCCGCCCCTTGAACCGCCCCTCGCGCAGGGCGGTGACCCGTTCACTGACGATGGCCCGGTAGGCCTCGGTCGCGCCGAACCGGAACGAGGTTCGCGCGGCCATGGTTTCCAGCTCGGACGAGATCGCCAGCAGCTCGGTCAGGATCAGGTCGGCCGGCTTGGCCTCTTCGGTCATCTCGATCATCACCTCGGTCAGGCGGGTGTCGAGCTCTCCGATCCGGCCCGACAGCGACCGGGCCCGGGTGAAGCCCAGCAGCGACATGGTCTTGTAGGTCTCGATCTCCAGCAGCCGCTGCACGGTGCGCCCCACCCGGCGCTGGCCGGCCTCTGGCGCGGTGAAAACCGCCAGGCGCATGTGGCCCGCCGGGTCGATGCGGAAGTCGCTGGCCACGGTGGCCCCGGCATCGGACACCTGCGAGATCACGGTGCTTTCCGGTACGAACCATTCGTCCAGGTCGGCGATGATCTGGGCCTCGGAGTCGGCGGCCTCGATCCGGACCAGCGCCGATGTCAGCCGCTGCCCCGGCGCGCGGGCCAGCCAGTCATCGGGGAAGACCTCGAATTCGGTGGGATCGAAGGGCCGGTCGCGCACCCCGTCGCAGAACGCGGTGTAGGTGACGAATTCGGTGTGCTGTTCCCATTTCAGCCAGTACCGGCCGATCTGGGCGGAGAAATGCGTGGCCCCCGGTTGTGGATGCGCCGCCCCGTGGCGATCCAGCAGCTCTGTCAGGTGCTCCAGGTCCAGCGCGCGGTCCCGGGCCACCGCCTCGGCCGGCTGCTTGATGGCCAGGAAGATCGCGCTGGATGGCGTGGCCAGGCTTGGAAACGGGCGGGCGTGCAATTCGTTGGCAAGCGCATAGCGCAGCGGGTGGTCTTCGATGGGCGGCATCCGGCCTCTCCTGGACAAGTTCAGCCATCATATCAGCATGACCCCCCAGGTGAGACCGAAAAAATCGCGCCAAATCATTGCGTTAGAGGAATACTTTGGTATACATCACGCCGCTTCGGGGCCCATGACCTCTAGCGCGGCATTCAACCCGTTGATCGCGGCCGGCAGGCCGCCATAGACCGCCATCTGCCAGATCACCTCGAGGATTTCGGTGCGCGTCGCCCCGGCCGCCAGCGTGTTTTCGACATTGATCTTCAGCTGGGGCCCCGTCTGCCCGCCAAGCGCGGTCAGGGCAGCGATGGTGCACAACTGGCGGGTTTTCAGGTCAAGCCCCGGGCGGGTGTAATGGCGCCCATAGGCCCATTCGACCAGCGTCTCGGCCATCTCCGGCACGGCGTGGTCATAGCGGTCGGACAGCACCTGTTCCAGGCCGGGGTTCATCGCGTCCAGCAGGTCGCGGCCCCGCTGCAGGGCGGTCTCGGCGGTCTCGGCAGGCATCACGGGGTCAGACATCGGCTGTCTCCTGTTCGGGGTCATGTTCGGGGTCGTGTTCGGCCTCAAGCTGGCGGTACAGCGCCACCTTGTGGTCCATCAGGGCGCGCACGGCGGCCAGTTCGGCCTGGCGGGCGATGATCTCGTCGCGGTGGGTTTCCAGCATGGCCCGGCGTTCGGCATAGGTAGAGGCCCCCTGCCGGCGCAGGTCGGCATAGCGGATGCGGTCGGCCTGTTTCATGCCCGTCGCGTTCAGCTGGTCCAGGAAACGGATCCAGCCCAGCACCTCCTCGGGGTAATCGCGCCGGCCGGCGCTGTCGCGCGGGGGCGGGTCGATCAGGCCGATCTTCTCGTAGAACCTCAGCGTGTCGATGCTGAGACCGCAGGCGGCTGACAGCTCGGATATCTTCATGCGCTCTCCTTTCTGGATGAGTCGCATGCAGGTTACGTGCTGGAGTGCACTCCAGCTCAAGCCCTTTCTTGATGTCAGTCGCCGGCCGGTTCCCACAGCTCGATCGGATTGCCCTCGGGGTCGTGGATGCGGGCAAAGCGGCCGATCTCGGGCACGTCCCAGTCCGGGTCGGTGCGCACCTCGATCCCTGCCGCCGTCAACTGGGCCGTCATCGCGTCCAGGTCGGCCACGCGGAAGTTGATCATCCACGGACGGTCCGGGTCGCCGAAATAATCGGTGTCCTCGGGGAACGGGGCGACCACCGTGTAGCCCTCGGCCTGCCGCCAGGGCACCGGGCCGACCGGATCCACGCCCAGGTGATCGTGATACCATGCCGCCAGGGCCTTGGGGTCCTTCGCCCGGAAGAACACCCCGCCGATACCTGTGACCTTTTCCATCGTGACACCTCCGGCTACCGCCGCGATCCTACCAGACCACCGGTCACCACCATAGCGCCGTCGCAGGCAGCATGGGCGGATGCGGGGTGGGCGGGTGGGAGCGTCCGCCCATGCTGCCGTCTTCCCCAAGCCACCCCCAAAAACGAAAAAGGGCGCCCCGCAAGGCGCCCCTTCCCAAATCCTATGCCACAAGATCAGTCGATCATCGGCAGCAGCTTGTCCAGCGAGGCCTTGGCATCGCCATAGAACATCCGCGTGTTGTCCTTGAAGAACAGCGGGTTCTCGATGCCCGAATAGCCCGTGCCCTTGCCGCGCTTCATCACGAAGACCTGCTTGGACTTCCAGCACTCCAGAACCGGCATGCCGGCAATGGGCGAGTTCGGATCGTCCTGGGCCGCCGGGTTCACGATGTCGTTCGACCCGATGACGATGGACACATCCGTTTCCGGGAAATCGTCGTTGATCTCTTCCATCTCCAGCACGATGTCGTAGGGCACCTTGGCCTCGGCCAGCAGCACGTTCATGTGCCCCGGCAGACGGCCGGCAACGGGGTGGATCGCGAAGCGAACCTCCTTGCCCTTGGCGCGCAGCTTGCGGGTCAGTTCCGCCACGTTCTGCTGCGCCTGCGCCACCGCCATGCCGTAGCCCGGCACGATGATGATGCTGTCGGCCTCATCAAGCGCCGTCGACACGCCATCGGCGTCGATCGCCACCTGTTCGCCCTCGATCTCCGCTGCCGGACCGGCGGTGCCGCCGAAGCCGCCAAGGATCACCGAGATGAACGAGCGGTTCATCGCCTTGCACATGATGTAGGACAGGATGGCACCCGAGGAGCCCACCAGCGCACCGACCACGATGAGCAGGTCATTGCCCAGCGAGAAGCCGATCGCCGCCGCGGCCCAGCCCGAGTAGCTGTTGAGCATCGACACCACCACCGGCATGTCGGCGCCGCCGATGCCCATGATCAGGTGATAGCCGATGAACAGCGCACAAAGCGTCATCAGGAACAGCGGGAAGAAGCCGCCGGTGCCCATGTACCAGAACAGGCAAAGCAGCGAGATCGCCGCCGCCGCCGCATTCAGGATGTGGCCGCCGGGCAGTTTCTTGGCCGCCGAGCTCACCTTGCCGGCCAGCTTGCCATAGGCGATGACCGAGCCGGTGAAGGTGATGGCACCGATGAACACGCCGAGGAAGAGCTCGACCGAAAGGATGCTGAGCTCGACCGGGGCCTTGTGGGCCACCAGTTCCGCGAAGGCGCCATGCGCCTCGGCGGCATCCGGGCCGGTCACGGCCTTCATGGTGAAATGCGCATTGTAGCCCACGAACACCGCCGCCAGACCGACGAGCGAGTGCATCGCCGCGACAAGCTGCGGCATCTCGGTCATCTCGACCTTCTTGGCCACGTAGATGCCGATGATGCCCCCCGCCGCGATCAGGATGATCGACAGCAGCCACAGGCCCGAGCCGGGCCCGATCAGCGTCGCGAACACCGCCAGCGCCATGCCGACGATGCCGTACCAGACGGCGCGTTTCGCGCTCTCCTGCCCCGAAAGGCCGCCGAGCGAGAGGATGAAGAGGACTGCCGCGACCACATAGGCCGCCGTAGTGAATCCGAATTCCATGTCTTTGGCCTCCCCTTACGACTTCTGGAACATGGCGAGCATGCGCCGTGTGACCATGAAACCGCCGAAGATGTTGATGCCGGCCATGAAGACCGAGACGGCGGCGAGGAGGATCACCAGCCACGAGCCCGAGCCGATCTGCATCAGCGCGCCGAGGATGATGATCGAGGAAATGGCGTTGGTGACGGCCATCAGCGGGGTGTGCAGCGAGTGGCTGACGTTCCAGATCACCTGGAAGCCGACAAACACCGACAGCACGAACACGATGAAGTGCTGCATGAAGCTCGCCGGCGCCACGAGGCCCACCGCCAGCAGCAGCACGCCGCCGATGCCCAGCAGGGTGACCTGCTGCTTGGTCTGCGCCTTGAACGCCGCGGCTTCCGCCGCGCGCTTCTCTTCCGGCGTCAGTTCCGGCGCCTTTTCCTTCGGCTTCTGCGCCGCGATCGCCTTGGTCTTCGGCGGCGGCGGCGGCCAGGTCACGTCATGCTTGTGCGCAATGGTCGCGCCGCGAATGACGTCATCCTCCATGTTGTGATTGACCGTGCCGTCCTTCTCGGGCGTCAGGTCGGTCATCATGTGGCGGATGTTGGTGGCGTAGAGGCTCGAGGACTGCGTTGCCATGCGCGAGGGGAAGTCGGTGTAGCCGACGATGGTCACGCCATTGTCGGTGACGATCTTCTCGTCCTTGACGGTGAGCTTGCAGTTGCCGCCCTTCTCCGCCGCAAGGTCAATGATCACCGAGCCACGCTTCATCGCCGCGACCATGTCCGGCGTCCAGAGCTCGGGCGCCTCGCGGTTGGGGATCAGCGCCGTGGTGATGACGATGTCCATCTGGGGTGCCAGTTCGCGGAACCGGGCCAGCTGCTTCTCGCGGAACTCGGGGCTCGACGGCGCGGCATAGCCGCCCGTGGCGGCGCCGTCCTG
>PAQV01000001.1 GCA_002709405.1 Paracoccaceae bacterium | reverse complement strand
CCCACCTCGCTCGTGGAGGGCAGCATTCCGCCTTTGCAGTCTGACACCTACGAAGAAGCGCGCCATGCTGCTCCTGGATGGGATGTACGTTTTCTTGAACAGGAATGGCGCAGCTGGTGTGTAGAGCCCCCTCGCAATGCTGATCGAGCTTTTGTCGGGTTTTGCCGGAAGTGGTTTGAGAAACGCGGGAGGCCATGAGATTAAAAACCGGTATGAGAAATAAAACCGGTTATAGATTAAATTCAGGTATTGGAATTTTTTCTGGTAAGAGATATAAATCCGGTAACATAAAACTAGCAGGATCGAGCAATGCCCGTCATCGTCATGGCAAGCCCCAAAGGGGGGGTCGGCAAATCCACATGCGCCGTACTGCTGGCGTCAGAATTCGCGCGCATGAGTGCGGATGTCACAGTGTTGGACTGCGACCCGAACAAATCTCTGACCAGATGGGCTTCGCATGGATTGCCCGCTGGCGTGACGCTCAAGAGCGAGATCGGCCGTTCAGAGATCGTTCCCACTATTCGGAGTGCTGATGGCGACGGCAAGATCGTCATTGTGGACTTGGAAGGCGTCGCATCACAGCTGGTCAGCCGTGCGATTTCACAAGCCGACTTGGTTATTGTTCCGATGCAGCCGACAGCTCTCGACGCAGAGATCGGTTCCGAAGCCCTGGCATTGGTGCGAGAGGAAGAAGAGGCGCTCGGACGTTCGATCCGGCATGCCGTAGTTTTGACCAAGACAAGTGCCGCAGTCAAAAGCCGCGTCCAGAAGGAGCTGGAAGAGCAGCTCAGAGGGGCAGGGATCGACGTGATCGAGCCATCCTTGGTAGCACGCGCGGCATTCTCGGAATTGTTTGCCTATGGCGGCGATCTAACCGCGATGATGAACGACCCTGAGATGATGACAGGCGGAAAAGTGGATAAGGCGTTGATCAACGCCCAAGCATTCGCGGAGGCTGTTTATGAGCGGCTCAAATAGACTTGCAGGCCTCAAGGCACGTCCGAAGGACACGACTATTGAAGAAGTTCGGCGCGTGGATGAGGTTGGTGAGGCGAGGGGATTCCTAGATAGGACACCTCGCAAGAAGCCTGGGCGTAAGCCCAGTCCTCGGACGTATCAACTACACCCCAAGGTTTTCCCGAGGGTGGGCGAGGCCATTGCCGCAGAAGCAGAAAGACTCGGTATAACGCAAGGCCAGTTGATCGAGTTAATGTGGGAAAAATATGAAGGCTAAAATTAATCATAAGCGGCCATCATTAGGCATTTGATATGAACGAAACAGGAGGGGCAGTATGCTGAAATCTATAGAGCTTTTTGCCGGTGCAGGTGGCCTCGCACTTGGAACAGAGCTTGCTGGCTTCCATGCGGTTGCTGCCGTCGAAAAAGATAAATGGGCGTGCGAAACGCTCGAAGAAAACAAGGCGCGCGGCTATCCTTTAGTCAAAGATTTGCGTGTGATCTGCGGAGATGTTCGAGAGCTGGACTATTCCGTCATACCCACTGACCTTGACCTGATTTCTGGTGGGCCTCCATGCCAACCGTTTTCCATCGGAGGAAAGCACAAAGCCTTCGAAGATGAACGCGACATGTTCTCCGCCTTTGCCGACGTTGTTGCTCGCTTGAAACCGCGGTCCTTCATCATCGAGAACGTAAAAGGCCTGACACGGGCCGCTTTTTCAAATTATGTCGCGTACATCGAGCATCGCGTGTCCATGCCAGAGGTGACGCAGCGCTCGGGTGAGACGTGGCAGGAACACCTGAAACGCTTGGAGAGAGTGAGAACCTCCACTGGCGATCATGGCGTTCGATACAACGTCGCTCGCCAGCTCTTTAACGCGGCAAATTTTGGGGCTCCTCAAAAACGTGAACGAGTATTCATCGTTGGCTTTCGTGAAGACCAAGACGTTCACTGGAATTTCCCCGATGCAACTCACAGCTTTGACGCGCTGCTCAGAGAGCAATGGGTTACGGGCGACTATTGGGAGCGGCACAAGGTCTCAAGAAAGGCCCGCGGTACGGTCCCAGATCGTTTCAAGGCCCGTGTTGAAAAACTGCAGGTCCAGAACTCAAGCGATAACCTCATGCCTTGGCAAACGGTTCGGGATGCTCTTCAAACTCTACCAGAGCCACGCTCTGATGGACGACAAACTGCTGGTATTGCCAACCACCGGCTTCAACCCGGCGCAAGAGCCTACAAGGGACATACGGGGTCTCCGATCGACCTTCCATCGAAGGCTCTCAAAGCAGGCGACCACGGGGTTCCTGGTGGTGAGAACATGATGGTCTTGCCCACCGGCGAAGTCCGCTACTTCACTGTTCGTGAGTCAGCCCGCCTGCAAGGCTTTCCTGATGGCTATGTCTTTCATGGGGCGTGGAGTGAAACCATGCGTCAGCTCGGCAATGCGGTTCCGGTCATGCTTGCCCACTCCGTGGCGTCCAGCGTCGCCCAGAAACTGCTTGAGGCCGACTTGGCCCTCATAGCAAAGCACGGCACAATGCACTGATGAGCGACTACAATCCTTTCAATCCATTAGATCGCGAGAACCTCGCCGCCTCGGTAGGTGAAGCGCTCCTTGAGAAAGAGCCGACTCCGCTTGGGAGACTGGGCACATTTCTCGGGGCAGGTGTCTATGCGATCTACTACACAGGTGATTTTCACCCTTATCGACAGCTTAGAGACGCAAACAAAGACGGGAAGTGGCTCGCGCCCATCTATGTTGGCAAAGCAATTCCCGCAGGTGGCAGGAAAGGCGGGATCAATCCCACTACAAAACCAAAGCCATATCTCAGAAAGAGACTCGACGAACATGCGGAAAGCATTCGATCCGCAGGCTCGACATTGGATATTGGTGACTTCTTTTGCCGGTATCTCGTGGTCGAGGACATTTGGATACCTTTGGGCGAAAACCTAATGATCAGTCGTTTTTCGCCGATTTGGAACAGTTTAATTGATGGCTTTGGCAACCATGATCCCGGCAACGGGCGGTACAATGGCCTGCGGCCGCGGTGGGATGTTTTGCACCCAGGGCGAGGTTGGGCTGAAAAATGTAGAGAACGCCCGGAAACGGCTGCCACGATTTCTAGAGAGGTCGAAGATTATCTTCGGACTCGACCGATCTCCGCGCCCAAGGCGCTCTTCAATAGAAGTACGTGAGCGATTAATAACGGTAATTAGACCGATATATGTATTGTCAAAAACGCGACAAGATCAGTCCATATTGAGCGAGGGGAACGATTGGATATGCCTAAAAAGAAACGCCCTCAACTACCTGATTCAATCACTGATGACCCTGATGTGTTCGGGGAATTTAAAGTGGCTTTCTCAGAAGCTGTAGCGAGCGCGATGGATGAGAGCGATTGGAAGAAATTCGCGATTCGGTACGGTCTTGACGATGAGATATTATCTCATCCACGCTTCCTGCGTAGCATGCAATGGGGAGATGCAGACTACGAAGGGCACGTGCTTGATCTTATCGACCATCTTTGCAGCGCAAGTGTGCCAGCAATTTTCTATCTTATGGACGAAATTCCCAATGTTCGCAGGAACCTAGACCAGCGCATTCTTGATGCTTGGGATGGGCAAGTAGACCCTTTGGTTACGGCACTGTCTCATAGTCTTGAAGCGCTGGATAGTGCGGCCTCCGGCATCGATCTCGGTGCATATGCTGCTCGCGTTGAGGATGCACTGCCACATGACCCTCAACAGGCTATTGGAGCGACCAAGGATCTGCTTGAAGCAACGATGCGGACTATCCTTGATGAAAACGGCGTATCTAATACCGACAAAATGGACTTCCCGGAACTGACGAACACATGCTTTTCTGAACTGGGTTTGCTGTCGTCAACGAAACCAAAAAACGAAGCTGAAGGCAAAATCCGAAAGATCGCCGACAACGCCAAAAAGATGATACTTGCTTCGAACGAACTGCGGAACCTTGTAGGTACGGGACATGGCCGTGTGGTCGGCAAAGAAGAAGAGCTGACCGCTGATGATGCCAGTCTCGTGGCGTCCAATGGTATGGTTCTGGCAGCATGGTTGTTGCGCCGTGCTGACCTTGATTGACGTTACTGGCGCTACAGCCGCATTGCCTCATAAGGGTTAATACCGGACTCAAGCCGCTTGCGCAGTATTGCGCCTTCTCGAAGAGCTGTTTCTGGGTCGCCTCGCACTCCAGGACCTATAGGCTGTCCTTTGCGATAGCAGACGTAATGATCGCCTTCCTCTCGCACTTCTATCTTGTCATCAGGGATGAATGGGAACGGGTTTTCGGTATTGTATGGAGAAGGTGTTACGCAGATCAATGTATCACCCTGCTTGATTACAGAATGCAGCACGTACTGGCCTTGTTGGAACCACCACCCTAAAATCTGGCGCGTTCGTCCATCAGGATCATTTGCTTCCATGAACCGTGCGTTGGCGTGGCATTCTTGTGGTTTCATACGTGCCCATGCAAGTTGCTCGTCGGACGCTCGCTCTACCATTATGATGGTGAGTTGAGAAATCGAAGCAACCACAGCTTTTTCCCATTCTGACGGCGGAAATGACCAACGGTCTATGTCCTTGAGCATAGACGCTCTCATCGCTTCAAGTTTTCGTTTTGCCTCACCCATAATGATATTGGCTCCTTGGTGAATTTAAGCACGTCGCACTGTGCGCTCGCTAACTTTGAACAGCCGCGCGATCTCTGGGACGGCGCGGTGCTCGTCGTCTCTCATGCGCCGCACCTCGTCTTTCTGGGCGGCTGAAAGGGCAGGGGGCCTACCGCCGATCCGCCCCCGCTTTCGAGCGGATGCCAAACCTTCCTTGGTCCGCTCTGAAATCCGCTCGCGCTCAAACTGGGCGATAGAGGCGAAGACGTGAAACACCAAACGACCAGCCGGCGTCGTCGTGTCGATATCCTCTGCCAGAGACCGAAAGCCGGCACCGCGTTCTCGGATTGCCTCTACAATCTCCAAGAGGTCCTTCAGAGACCGCGCCAGGCGGTCATACTTCGTGACGGTCACTATGTCGCCGTCGCGGAGCTGCTCCAGCATTCTGTCCAGTTCCGGGCGGGAGCGCCTCGATCCGCTGATCTTGTCTGCGAAAACCTTCTCGGCACCGGCTGCCGAAAGGGCATCNGTNTGNGAATCNAGGCTCTGGTCGTCAGTGCTGACGCGGGCATATCCGATGATCATATCTCAGTGTGACAAAAACCTGCCAAAACCGCAAAGGTTTTGCCGGGGGTTTTTGTCCNAGNTAAGCNNTTGATCCTGGGNNGGGTNGGGCNTTTGGACAAAAACGACCGTTTTTGCCNTANNGNNTATNGCNCGTTAGGGTGTCCAGCTAGTACCTCAGAAGGATGAAGCAGAGCATGGCGCATAGCAGAAGCGCTGTCACTGACAACCATCCAGATATCTCGATCTTCATTGGTCTTTCGGACCATGGAACCGGGAGCGTAACAGTGAACGGCGCGGTCTTCTCATCTTTGGGCATTAGAGTTCCTCGCTAGATGTTTGCCCCAGGTTAGTGGGCGGTGACCATGCTCGGAATTCTAACAATGCGTTCCCTAGTTTTCGCGGACGCTCAGCGAATGCACAACGCGCCTACAAAAGTTTACTAACAAATTGTTGGGTAGCGAGCCTCGGGTAATGAACCTAATGTCGTATTGAGCAAGAATGAGAGGTTGCCTTGTCGAGTGATGACGACAAGAAAATTGCCCTGGGCATGAAGGCGGCAGGCATTCAGCACCGTCTAGACGAGAACTTTTCGAAAACTCTCGCCCAGATTGTCTTTTGCGAGAACAACGTAGGTGAGCAGTTTGATCTGAAGGCATGCTTGGCCGCTGAGAAGAAGCTAGACACCCGAGCAGCGCGTAGCGTTTTAACACTCATTTGGTCGGCTTCTTCATTTGTGTCCGATGAGGCCCTGATGATGGCTGGATTGGAGCGACCAGAAATTTCCTGTCCAATGACGTGTAACTCCTTGGCCAACTTTTTGTCGAGAGGCGCAAACTCGAAAGAGTTGAATGCTTCAAATCGCCTCTTACGAGATACGTCACGGATCATCCATTCCGCTGAAGTTTATGGGCTTGTAAGGTTTCTTGATAGAGCCACAAATAGAAAACCATTCTTGCCCACGGAGCTACTCCACAAGTGCATGTTAGGTGCGAACTTAAATAACGCACTGATAATCAACGAGGTTTGGGGCGGCGGAAAAGAGTCAGGCAAGCGTGCGGGGGGGGCTTTTTGAATGGCGAAGCTCGGCAAACGTACAGTGGCAGCCAGGAAAGCCTTCGAGGCTAGGCACGAGTTAACCGTCGAAGAAGCCGTGAAACTCGTGAAAAAAAACGCCAACGCAAAATTCGACGAAACCATCGAGATCGCAATGCAACTTGGGGTCGATCCGCGCCACGCAGACCAAATGGTCCGCGGCGTGGTATCGCTGCCGAACGGCACCGGCAAGACGGTCCGAGTGGCTGTGTTTGCCCGCGGCTCCAAAGCCGACGAAGCCAAAGCCGCCGGTGCGGACATCGTTGGCGCTGAGGACCTAATGGAAACTATCCAGCGCGGCACAATCGACTTCGATCGGTGCATCGCGACCCCGGACATGATGCCGATCGTTGGTCGTCTAGGTAAAGTTTTAGGTCCTCGCAACTTGATGCCGAATCCGAAGGTCGGCACGGTAACCATGGATGTGGCCAAAGCGGTGAAAGCCGCAAAAGGCGGTGAAGTTCAATTCAAAACTGAGAAGGCAGGCGTCGTCCATGCCGGTGTTGGCAAGGCATCCTTTGACGAAGCAAAGCTCGTCCAGAACGTGCGCGCTTTTGTTGATGCCGTTGCAAAGGCCAAGCCCAGGGGTGCCAAGGGCGCTTACATGCGCAAAATTTCTGTCAGTTCCACGATGGGACATGGGGTGCTAATCGCAGCTGCCGACTTGATGGGGAGGCAAAAATCTAGTGCGCCGTCGGGCGGTCCGGCATTCGTTTGTCGTACTTCTTGGATGAAAGAGGATTCTGAAGCAGACAGCGAACGTCTAATCGCTAAAGCTCTTACAGAATTTTTTACAGTAGGTGGCTCAGAAAAGGGCTGGACCTGGGCCGAACTGTGGAGCGCTGTCGATGAAGGTGTCTCGTCGCAGCACAATGAAGCTGCATCGCATAGACAACGTTTTCGTGTCTTAACAGGACCAACGTCAGAGAATTCTGATGAGAAGCATCAGAGCACCTGAAAAGCCCGAGATTTCTATCCAGACTCCCAGCTTGTGCCGCTATGGATTGTGCCTACACTCTGCGGACTATGGATGATGCAAATTTTTTCAAACTTCGAAAGTCAGGAAAGACCTATATTTCCAAGGTCTTCAAGTTCGACGAAAAACACATAGAACGCTTCCGGCATGTACGAATGGTCATGGAAGGATCAGACAGTCTCCATTTCGGAGAAATCGAAGGTGCGATGTGCTTGAGACTGACGGGTGAGAAGCGAAAGACCCAGGTTACGGCCTTGGTATCGCAGGACGATCAGAAGGTGCGCCGAGTATCGTTGCAGACCTATCAGTCTCGGAAGAATGACTGGATTCAGGGGTATGAGGAGAACGAGTTTACCTTCCGCGGGGATGAGCTAAAACGGCTTTTGGCCTTCCTTCACCAAATCAAGTTTGTGGACCTTTCCAACGAAGAAAACTTTCAGATTGAGGACATCTCTCAGGGAGAAGGCCCAAAGACCATCATTGACGCCTCTGAGCGAGGTGTTGTCGAACAGGTACGACAGATGGATACCGGACAGCGCGAAGCTGTTCTGGACGCACTACGCGGCTCTCTTACATCAGATGAAATCAATCTACTGCTCGGACGCCGACAAGGGCTGCAGGTGTTCACGGATCGTCTGAAAGCTGGTGATTGGGCAGAAACAGATTGGCAGGATTTTTTCGAGCGCGAACAGTGGGTTTTTGGATACGGACTCGATTACCGTATCATGCGCCAATTCGGACGCGAGATGGTAGTTGGCAGTGGCGGCGGGACCGATAACCGGAACAAGCCCATTGTCGATTTCCTCGGTACGTTCACGGACTACACGGTACTTGTCGAAATTAAGCGACCCGACACCAAGATTTTCAAACCGTCGAAGGGAGGCCGTGCCGGGACATGGGAATTCAGCGCAGAATTCACAAGCGCAGTGTCGCAGATCATCCAGCAAAAGGCAGAGTGGTTGTCATTTGCTCAGAGCGGGGATCATTGGAACAAAGACGGAGATAAGCTTGTAGCTCGGACACGAAATGCCAAATCAGTGCTCATCATTGGCTCAAGGAACGAATTTTCTGGAGATGGACGAGAGGCGCAGATCATGCGCGACACTTTCGAGTTGTTTCGGCGTGAGAGCCGCACCATCGACATTTTGACATTTGACGAACTGCACGAGCGAGCAGAATTCATACTGCGTAGCGATTGATCAAGTGATGTCTGAAGCCGACTTTGTGTCCACGGACCCACCACCATAGTACATCCGCCCCCTTGGGGCGTCCGCGCGAAGCGCCGGGCCTGTCGGCAGGTAGCCTTCAGGTTGCCCGCCGACAGGTCACCCTGAAACCGCTACCAGCTAGATCACGCCAGCAAGCAAAAGGCCCCCGCCTTTGACGGGGGCCTCGATCATTGCAGCGATGCGGGCTGCTACTCGGCGGCCATCCTGTCAGCCTGCGCGGTGCGCTCCATGATGTAATCCACGGCTTTCTGAGCCTCCGACGCGGCGCGGAAGATCGCGCGGCTGTCTTCCTTCATCGCCTCAAGCCATCCTTCGATATAGGCGGCGCTCTGATCGAATTCAGGCTCTACCCCGATCTGTGCGCAAAGCATGCAATTTCCAATCTCCGCGACCAGCTCCTCGAACGCGTAGGCCTTGCGGTCATTGAACCGGCCCAAACGGTCCAGCCGCTTCGTTGCCCCTGTCCAGTGGGTCAGTTCATGCGCCAAGGTGCCGTAATATCCTGCGGCCCTGTGAAACGTGCCAATCGGCGGCATGTGGATACGGTCGGTCCTGATGTTGTAGTAGGCGCGCGGCTCCTTGGTCACGTCGATTTGCGCGCCGGTCGCGGCAAAGAACGCCTCCAGCTCGGTGTCGACCACGGTGCCAAGATCACGGGGCGGATCGGGCAGGATGTAGAATTCAGCGGGCAAGCCGTCGATCTGGTCGGCGTTGAACACGCGGTAGGCCTTGGCATAGGGAATCTGGCGTTCCTCGCCGTTCCCGTCCTCGCGCTCAACGGTGCCGTATTTCACCACGGTTGCGGATTTCTCGCCCTTGCGAACATGGCCTCCAAGCTGCTTGGCCTGATTGAACGTCATCCAGCGAGCAGAGTTGTAGTCCTTGGCCATCGCTGTCGCCCAAAGCATCAGGATGTTGATGCCCCGATAGGCCTCGCCGTTGAACCGTTCTGGCAAGCTGACCCCTGCCCCGCCACCGGTCCACGGCTTGCGCCAGGGCGGCGTTCCCGCCTCGATCTGCGCGATGATCTGATTGGTGACATGGTTATAAACGTCAAACTTCTCTGTGGTCATTTGTGACCCTCCTTGAGTGACGCGGGCCGGGTCTCTTTCCCTTTCCGCCGATGGGCGGGCCTTCCCTCTCTGTTGTCTGGAATGCCCATGCATTCCGGACGGCAGAGCAGGTAAGGGCAAAGCCCGTCCTGCGGCCCGGCGGGGCCGTGACAACCGGGTGGAGGGCGTGAATTTGGGAGGGAACCGCGCGCCTGCGCGTGGGAGGAACCGGAATTCTCGACCGGAACCGACGCCAACGGCGGCGCTTGCCGGTTTTCTCGGACCTGCCGGGATGGCAGGCGGATCAACAGAATCTGAAAACTATCAGGGTTGGGGTGAGCGGGCGTCAGCCCGTCGATCCCCTGCCCTGTCTATCGCTCTCAGCGAGACCGGCACACTGACGGGATCACGCAGCTTAGACAACTCAGAAGGTTACCTCGATCACCTTCGCAGGCTCTAGCTCACCTTCGCTGATCGCTTGCTTCGAGGCCGACGCTTTGTCTTCGGTTTAGCAGCGGGCTTGGCTTCTTCCTCTTCCTCATCAAGAACGAGATTGCCCTCGTCATCGAGTTCATCCAGATCGAACGAACGGACTTCATTCGCCCTGACAACTAAGGCCTGCCACTTTCGCTCCTGAACGTCGCCGTTCAAATATGCTCGTTTTACGACGTGATAGGGGTTGAAGAACACCGCATAGGACAAGTCGCCTAGGGGGCCAGGCTTCAGGCCAATGAAGCCAAGATTGGCAAGGCGCTGGACCCGATCTTTCCACGTGCGTAACGCGCGCTGGCCCTCGAATCCCGCATGAAACGCCATCTCCTCAGGACGATTCAGGGTAAGGAATTGCTCGTCACGTAAGCGCGCCCACATTTCCAAGTAGGTGCGGCTGACAGGATATCCCTTGCCAGACAAGTCATCCATGATGCTCATCATCAAAGGCATGAGGCGTGGCACCGCGACCCAACCGTCACTATCCATGCTCCAAAGCATCTTGGAATTCAGCTCCGGCCAAAGCTTGGCACGAATTTCCAATTGCTTCTTCAAAATATCGTTTTGCTTACGACCTGCCATCAGCTCATCCTTCTAATTGGGCGGGGCCGGGTGTGGACCCCGGCCCCTTCGCTAACGGCATCGCGCAAACACCCCGTTGGTTTGTCGCTTTAGCGGTTCGGCTGGGTTTGGACCCACAGCTAGCTCGCTCTGCCCTCACGATGCTCTGAAGATAGGGTATCGAGCGCGCAAAGTCGAATGCCAAGTTTCGTATTCTTGGCTTAAGTATGACCGATATATGTAAAATTCCAAATCCGAGATGGTTAGTATTTGTCAAACTCAAGTTATGAGTTCGCATGAAAATGCCAACGAGTCTTCATACATTGCTGTAATTGAACACTAATTCTCCTTTCCCACGGTGTCGGGGTGTCGTGTAATGCGGTATCGCGGTATCGCGGTATCGCGGTATCGTGGTATGGGGGAGCGCGAGGGGGGGGACCCCTGAATTTTAAGCTCTCTCCCGATAGGCCTATGATGTGCCTACTTCCAGTTCGCTCCAATGAACTCTGATCTCGGTTTTGCCGCCCCACTTGAGCACGCTGCGGTCCACCATCCTGCCTGCGATCTCGAAATCCTCGTTGATCTTCACCACAAACAACTTGCTGAAGTTGCCTACCGAACTGATCGTGACAAAATCGCGGGCTTTGAACGGCGTGATCGTCTTGACCTCGATGAAGTCGTTCCCGAGCCTGCCATCCGATCCTTTGGCGTAGTTTCTGTGCAGCTTCACGCCATGGGTGATTGCAGCAAACAGCTCTCCAATGTCGCCATAGACCTGCAGGTGAAGGCCTGTTTGCAAATGGTAAGCTTCCGCGAGCGACAACAAGTCTTCGAAGATTGGGATCAGCGCCCGATCCGCGTTCGGATATTTCGCGCCCCATTCCTTGTATTGTAGCTGCCGGTTGATCTCGTCCCAGCTTACCCATTCGCCATCATCCCAAATGGCGTTGTCAGGTCCAAGCATCTAGTGAACTGACTCTGGCAAGCTGTCGAACAAGATCACGCGTCCATCGCCTTCGTCCGGATCGTTGACCAGCACAAACGGCACATCGGTCCCGTCCTTCTCATAGAGACAGCGGTACTTCATCTTGCCGTCGAGCGGATCGCGCACCTGGTCGTAGCGGTAGCTGTGCGAAATGCCCTTCTCGATCCAGCCTTCGACACCTGCGGGCGTCACAAGCGATAGTGGACTGCCGTCCAGCAAGATAGTCTCGCCCACGTTGAATACTTCATACATCCGATCAGTCTCCTCTGTCGTTTCACCGGGTTGCGTCACAGGCTGTGACCTTCACCACGATCCCTGTCCCGCGTGTTTTCGTTCTCGTCGTCGCCGCGCTCCTGCTCGCGCTCGTCCTCGATCTCCAGCTTTTCGCGCGGCTTGTTCAGCACGTCCTTCAGCCGCTCGTTCACGGACGGCTTGCGCGCCTCGCGCCCTGTGCCCTCGCCCATGTCATACTCGCTGTGTCCGTCCAGCTTGTGAACCGCTGCCTGGCCATCGCGCCCGGCGTCTTTCTCCATGATCTCTTTGAGCCGCTCCCGCGCATAATTGCGGCCTTCCGACTTGGGCGTGTCGTCCTGGTCCGGTGACCGGCCCACAACGCGCGCCAGCCGCTCCCGGAAATCCTCCGGGGTGCGGTCGCGATCTTTTGCCGTCGCGGCCCTGAGCGCTGCCAGACCAGCAGAGACACGACCCTGCCCAGCCTCACGCTCGATGCCATAGGTCTCGCGCGCCAGTTCCAGCCGTGCGCGCATTTCGCGGAACGCGGCACGAGCCTGGCGGGCGGCATGGACGACAGCGCCACGTTCGGTGACGGGTTTGTATTCCCGTCCCTGGCGCTCGGCCATCGCCTTTGCCCGCCGCTCCATAGAATTGGCCGCCGGTCCCAGCTTCAGCTCAGGGTCGCGGTCCAGCTCCTCCGCCGTCAGCTCGTCACCCCGTTCCAGCGCCGCCTCGCGCTGCGCCTCAAGCGACCGGTGATCGACACGCTCCACCTCCCCTGCCCGCTCCAGCGCGCGGTTCTGCAACTCGGCCCAGAGGCCGCGCATCTGCTCGATCTCGACACCACCGGTTTTCGCGGAATCGAGTACGCGGGTCTTGGTCGTGAAGCCATCCGCTTCCAGCTTGCGGGTGGAGGTCAGCACATGGGCGTGGTGATTGCGCTGATCGCCTTCCCGGTGCGGGGCATGGATCGCCACATCGACGGCCACGCCATAGCGGCTGACCAGCTCCTGGGCGAAGTCGCGGGTGATCTGCGACCGGTCCTCGGCACTGATCTCGGACGGCAGGGCCAGCTCCCACTCGCGGGCAGTGACGGAGTTGCGGCGGGTCTCGCTGGCCTCGACCTCATTCCAGAGTTTCGAGCGGTCCAGCGCCCAATCGGGGGCATCCTTCGGGGTCAGGATGAAGGTCTCCTCGATGCCCTGCTTGCGGGTGTAGTCGTGGACGCGGCCTTCGCGCTGGCACTCGATGCGCTCCCCGACACGGTAGGCTGCTGCCGCCGTGGAAGAGCGCCCGGCGCTGCGTTTGATCGTCTTCACAGAGAGGTGGTAGCTGGCCATTCGCCCTCCTCTCTCAAAGCCGATAGTTGCCGCCGTGGCAGAGTGCCCAGCTCTTGGCTCGTGACAAGAGCTGAGGTGTTGGTGCAGAGTGGGGATGAAGCCCAACCTCTTCCGGTTCCCTTGGGAAAGGGCTTCGTCCTCCCTGTTGGGCGTAAGACGGTGGTTTTGGAGATCAGTGATCCAAGACCGCCGCAGCTTTGCGCAACCGTCTTTTCCCCGGAGGCCCGCGCCCCAAATCGCAGTGCGCGTTCGCACCGCTGGGGCTGGAGGGGAAAAGACAGCCCGCCCGAAGCGAGCCTTTGGCTCACTGACGCGCGGGCTTGCCAGTGATCTGTCCCCATATCCCCAGCCTCATGGGGGGCGAGATATGGGGACAGATCACTGGCGGTTTGCCGGGGGCAAACCCGGTATCGTGAGGGGGCGGCAGCTCCTGGGCGCGATACCTCCCGCAAGGGAGACACCAGCGGCAGACCGGCCCCCACCGTGGGGCATCGGGCGAGACGCTGGCGCGACATTGCGGGACGCGATCCAACTGCCGAAGTTGGCCCTGGAGAGTTTGAGAGGCCGGGAGGGCCTTTCATTCCGGCGCGCATCGCGTCGGACGGAGTTCGCCATCGGCTGAGGCCCTGCCTCAAGGAGATCGCACGCAAATCTCGGAACCGCAGGTGGAGAGTTTGCATAAGTGCGCCCTTGTCCTTTACAGGTCTACGGGTAAGCGCTATCGCTGGTTGTGGCAAGCCTAACCTTTACACCTGCCCTCTTTGAAGTGGATTCCCGAATTGGCCGAGACTGAGCTTGAACGCGCCGAGAAACGCTACGCCCAGGCCAAGGCCCGTCTTCAGGCGCTGAAGAACCGGGAAGCCACCAGACAGCGCAAGCTGGATACGCGGCGCAAGGTGATCCTGGGCGGGGCGCTCATGGACCTGGCGGAGCGGGATTCTGGTGCTGCCGCCATGCTCGACCGGTTGATCCGCAACCTGCCCCGCGAACAGGATCGCAAGGCTTTCGCGGACTGGGGGACGCCCTCCCCTGCCCCGTCCAGCTCTGATCCGGAAACGCCGTCCTGATGCGGGGCGTGATGCTCGTTTTCGGAGGGCTGTTCCGCTTCTTCGGTCGGTTGATCTTCACGCCCATCCTGCTGGGCTGGATGGTCGGCGCTGTCCTGTTCGGAGCGATGCTCGGAGCGCTTGTCGCCACGCCGTTCATTTTTGCCTTCTTCGATCAGACGCCCGGCGAAAGCGCCTGGCAATGGCTGGTCTTCGGTCCCTTCATGTTCGTGGGTGCCG
>PAQV01000027.1 GCA_002709405.1 Paracoccaceae bacterium | reverse complement strand
TGAGTACGGATGAGTAACCGCGCCGGAATGGCCGAACACAGGCCAGGCGCTTTCGACAAGGAGGTATCCCCCATGAAACATACGCCCAAGCTGGCCCTTGCAGCATTGCTGTCGGGCACGTTCCTGAGCGGCGCGGCCCTGGCCGCCGGCACCCATCCCGACACCGGCGAGGCGCTCGCC
Organism: Paracoccaceae bacterium; assembly: GCA_002709405.1. GTDB lineage: Bacteria > Pseudomonadota > Alphaproteobacteria > Rhodobacterales > Rhodobacteraceae > Marinibacterium. Next base: position 83,157 of record PAQV01000027.1, on the reverse strand, counting down.
GACGACCAGACCTTCACCTACCGCGTGCTCGACGAACTCAGCTCGCTGGACCCGCAGATCGTCGAGGACGTGACCGGCTCGGAATTCGCACGCGACCTGTTCGAAGGCCTGATGAGCCAGGACGAGGACGGCAACCTGGTGCCCGGCGTGGCCACCGGCTACGAGGTGTCGGACGACAAGCTGACCTATACCTTCACCCTGCGCCCCGAGGCCAAGTGGTCGAACGGCGATCCGGTCACCGCCAGCGACTTCGTCTTCGCCTGGCGCCGGGCGGCCGATCCGGCAACCGCCTCGCCCTACCAGTGGTACATGGGCCTGATGTCCATCGCCAACGGCGAAGAGGTCATCGCCGGCGACATGCCCCCTGAAGAGCTGGGCGTGACGGCCATCGACGACCACACCTTCCAGGTCACGCTGGCCGCGCCGCTGCCCTATTTCCCCCAGATGACCACCCATGCCACGACCTTCCCCGCCCCCCAGGCGGTGATCGAGGAATTCGGCAAGGAATGGACCCGTCCGGAAAACATCGTGTCGAACGGGGCCTACGTGCTGGAAGAGCACCTGCCCAACGAACGCTCGACCCGCGTGCGCAACGAGATGTACTGGGACAACGAGAACACGATCCTCGACAAGGTCGTGACCCTGGTCATCAACGACGAGAACGTGGCCCTGACCCGTTATCTTGCCGGCGAACTGGACCGGACCGAAGTGCCCGCCGGCCAATTCCCCCGGCTGAAGGAAGAACACCCAGACGAGGCGATCAGCTTCCCGCGGCTGTGCAACTATTACTACACGTTCAACCTGTCCGACAGCGGCCCCGAGGCCTTCAAGGACGTGAACGTGCGCAAGGCCCTGGCCCTGGCCGTCGACCGCAAGATCATCACCGAGAACATCATGGCCGGTGGCCAGCCCGAGGCCTATACCTTCACGCCCGAGGCCGTGGCCGGCTTTACCCCGCCGTCGGTCGAAATGGCCGAGATGACCCAGGCCGACCGCGATGCCATGGCAAAGGAGCTGCTGGCCGAGGCGGGCTATGGCCCCGACAACCCGCTGTCCTTCGACATGGTCTACAACACGTCCGAGGCGCACCAGAAGGTGGCCGTGGCCCTGTCCCAGATGTGGAAGCAGAAGCTGGGCGTGCAGGTCGAACTGGCCAACATGGAATGGAAGGTCTTCCTGGAAGAGCGCGGCAACCAGAACTTTGAACTGGCCCGTGGCGCCTGGTGCGGCGACTACAACGAAGCCTCGACCTTCCTGGACCTGCTGGACAGCGACAGCGGCTACAACGACGGCAAGTATTCCAACGAGGAATACGACGCCCTGCTGGAAAGCGCCAAGACCGCCGGCGACACGACCGAGCTTTACACCTCGGCCGAGCAGATCCTGGCCGCCGACATGCCGGTCATCCCGATCTACCACTATGCGGGCGTCTACATGATGGACAGCGACGTGGGCAACTGGCCCGTCAACAACGTCGAGCAGAACTGGTATTCGAAGAACCTGTACAAGATCGCCGAGTAATCGGGGCGATCCCCAACCCTGTCCGCTCCGTCCCCTGACCGGGGGCGGGGCGGCCGTTTTTCCGAGACACCCCACATGTTTGCTTACATCGTCAAGCGCCTGCTGGGCGCGATCCCGACCCTGTTGTTCCTGGTGGTCGCGGCCTTCTTCATGATGCACATGGCCCCCGGCGGGCCCTTCACGTCCGAACGCAAGCTCCCCCCCGAGGTGCTGGCCAATATCGAGGCCCAGTACGGGCTGGACCAGCCGCTGTGGAAACAGCTGTGGGATTACGTCACGGGCATCGTGCTGCATTTCGATTTCGGCCCGTCCTTCCGCTACAAGGACCGGGACGTGAACGACATCATTGCCCAGGGCTTCCCGATCTCGCTGACCTACGGCACCCTGTCCTTCATCGTCGCCACGCTGATCGGTGTCAGTCTCGGCATCGCCGCGGCGATCCGGCACAATTCCTGGATCGACTATTTCGCCGTCAGCCTGGGCATCGTCGCCCAGGCCCTGCCGAACTTCATCATGGGCCCGATCCTGATTTTGACCTTCACGCTGTGGCTGGGCTGGCTGCCGGGCGGAGGCTGGAACGGCGGGCAATGGCAATACCTGATCATGCCGGTCATTGCCCTGTCCACGTCCTACATGGGCAACATCGCCCGGCTGACGCGCTCGTCGATGCTGGAGGTGCTCAATTCCAATTTCATCCGCACGGCCCGGGCCAAGGGCCTGCCCGCGCGTTCGGTCATCTGGCGCCATGCGATGAAACCGACGCTGCTGCCGGTGATCTCGTACCTCGGACCGGTCTTTGTCTACGTGCTGACCGGGTCGGTCTTTGTTGACCTCTATTTCTCGACCGGGGGGCTGGGGCAATCCTACGTGAATTCCGCCCTGACCCGCGACTATGCGGTGCTGCTGGGCGTGACGATCCTTTACGGCGCGCTGACCATCTTCGTGAACCTGCTGACCGACCTGGCCTATGCCTGGTTCGATCCCAAGATGCGCTACTGAGGGAGGCGCAGATGTTTGGCAAATCCGACAAGGCCGCCGACCTCGCCGGCGAGGTCACCGATCACACGGCCATCCAGGGCCGGTCGCTGTGGCGCGACGCGCTTGACCGGTTCCTGCGTAACAAGGCCGCCATGGCCTGTGTCTTCGTGCTGGGGCTGATCGTGGTCTTCGTGGTCTTCGGCCCGCTGCTGGCCCAATGGTCCAACGAGGAAATCGACTGGTCCCGCATGGGCGACATCGTCCGCGACGGGCGGCCCAATATCGAGAACGGCCATTACTTCGGCCTCGATGAGCTTGGCCGCGATCTGTATGCGCGGGTCATCCAGGCCACCCGGACCTCGCTGCTGGTCGGCCTGATCGGCGCGGCCATGGCCCTGATCCTGGGCACGGCCTATGGCGTCATCGCCGGGTTCTACGGCGGCCGGCTGGACGCGGGCATGATGCGTTTCGTCGACATCCTGCTGGCCATCCCCACGACCCTGATCATCATCCTGATCCTCGTTGTCGCGGGGCGGTCCTTCATCACCCTGTTCATCGCCCTTGGCGCGGTCAGCTGGCTGACCATGTCGCGCATCGTCCGGGCCCAGACCCTGACCCTGAAGACCCGCGAGTTCATCGAGGCCGCCCGCGCCGGCGGGGTGTCCGAAGGGGCGATCATCGTCCGCCACATCCTGCCCAACCTGCTGGGCGTGGTCATCGTCTATGCCTCGCTGCTGGTGCCGGAAATGATCCTGGCCGAAAGCTTCATCTCGTTCCTGGGCCTGGGCATCGCCGAGCCCAACACCTCGCTGGGCCGGCTGATCGCCGAGGGGGCGGGCACCATGGCCTACGGCACGCTGTGGCAGCTGCTTTTCCCGCTGTTTTTCTATGTCACCATCATCATCACCATGTTCTTCATCGGTGACGGTCTGCGTGACGCGCTTGATCCGAAGGACCGCTGACATGGCCGTTCTGACCGTAGACAACCTGAAAGTCTCTTTCGACACGCCCGACGGCCCCGTCTCGGCCGTCAAGGGCACGTCCTTCCATATCGAGGCCGGCGAATGCCTTGGCATCGTGGGCGAATCCGGGTCGGGCAAAAGCCAGACCTTCATGGCCGCCATGGGCCTCTTGCCATCCAACGGGCGGGCCAGCGGCTCGGTCAGGCTGGACGGTCACGAGATCCTCAACCTGCCGGTGGGCAAGCTGAACGACGTGCGCGGGGCCGATGTGGGGATGATCTTCCAGGACCCGCTGACCGCATTGACCCCGCATCTGCGGGTGGGCGAACAGATGGCCGAGGTGCTGAAGGTGCACCGGGGCATGACCGGATCGGCGGCGCGCAGGCTGTGCCTCGACTGGCTGGAGCGGGTGCGCATTCCGGCGGCCAGCCGGCGGCTCAGGCAATTCCCCCATGAATTGTCGGGCGGTATGCGCCAGCGGGTGATGATCGCCCAGGCGATGCTGTGTGAACCGCGCCTGCTGATCGCGGATGAGCCGACGACCGCGCTGGACGTGACCGTGCAGGCCGAGGTGCTGGACTTGATCGCCGGGCTGCAGAAGGAACACGGCACCGCCGTGGCCCTGATCACCCATGACATGGGCGTGGTCGCGCGGATGTGCGACCGGCTGGAGGTCATGCAATACGGCGAGGTGGTCGAAAGCGGCTCGGTGGGCAAGATCTTCGGCGCGGCCGATCACGCCTATACCCGCCGCCTGCTGGACGCCATGCCCCGGATCGACGCCGGCGACGCCCCCGCGCCGATGCCGGCCGAGACCGAGACCCTGCTGGACGTGGACGACCTGCGCGTCGAATTCCCGATCCGCCCCGAGAGCGGGTTCTTCCGCAAGCCGATCCCGCTGAAGGCCGTCAACGGCGTCAGCTTCTCGCTGGCGCGCGGCGAAACCCTTGGCATCGTGGGCGAATCCGGCTGTGGCAAGTCGACCCTGGCCCGCGCCGTGCTGCGCCTGATCGAGCCGACGGACGGCAACGTGTCGTGGCTGGGCACGCCGCTGACCGACCTCGACAAGCGGGCGATGAAGAAAGAACGCAAGGACCTTCAGATCGTCTTCCAGGATCCGCTGGCCTCGCTGGATCCGCGCATGACCATCGCGGCCTCGATCGCCGAGCCGCTCAAGACCTACCGGCCCGACATGACCGCCCGCGAACGCCGCGCGGCGGTGGCCGAGATGATGGAACGGGTGGGGCTGGATCCGGACATGCAGAACCGCTACCCGCACGAGATGTCGGGTGGCCAGAACCAGCGGGTGGGCATTGCCAGGGCGATGATCAACCGGCCCAAGCTGATCATCTGCGACGAGGCGGTGTCGGCGCTGGACGTGTCGATCCAGGCCCAGATCGTGAAGCTGCTGAAGGATCTTCAGGCCGAGTTCGGCATGTCCATGTTGTTCATTTCCCACGACCTTTCGGTGGTGCGCGAGATTTCCAACCGGATCATGGTGCTGTATCTCGGGCGGATCGTGGAAATGGGTGACGGCGACATGATCTGTGCCACGCCGCGCCATCCCTACACGCAATCGCTGATCTCGGCGGTGCCGATCCCCGATCCCGACCTGGAACGCTCGCGCGAGCGCATCCGCATCCCCGGAGAGTTGCCCTCGCCGCTGGACCTGCGCGCGGCCCTGCGCTTCCTGCCGTCGAAACTGGCCGCTGGAGATGAAGATTACGTGCCCCGGTTGGACCAGGTGGCGCCCGGCCACTGGGTGGCCGAACACGATCCGCTGGACCGGATCCTGGCCCAGGCCCCGGCGCAGGATGCGCTTTAGAGGGCGGTCAGCCTGAACAGCGCAGGGGTTCGGCCGTTGGCTGGACTTCCGCGATGGCGCCCGAGATGGCTTCAGCCAGCGGGGCCGGGTTCTCGATGGTGATGCCATGCCCGGCCTCGGGCACGGCGACCACGGGCAGGGGGTGGGCGCAGGCGGCGTGGAACTTCGCGGCCATGTCCTCGGGGCAGATCGAGGACTTGTCCCCCCGGATCACCTGCACCGGACAATCCAGCGCGGCCAGGTCGCCGGTCATGTCGATATCGGTGGCCAGGATCGCCTCGATCCCGCGGGCCACGGGAACCTTCCAGATCGCCCCGTCATGCTTGGCGGCGGCGCGGAAGTAGCGGTCCAGCAGGTCTTCGTCGGCGAAGGGGTCGGTGCCGGTCACCAGTTGGACAAGGCCCCGGACATTGGCCGCGCCCTTCCGCATTCCGGCGACATGGGCAAAGAGCCGGTCGCGCACGTTGGGCGCGTGATCGTCGGCGGTATCGACCAGCGTCAGGCCCAGGACCGGAACGGCCGCCCGCCGGGCCAGGCCGATGGCCACCTTGGCCCCGGCGGAATGACCGACCAGCCACATCGGCATCTGCGTATACCCGGCCAGAGCGGCCGACAGCCGTTCTGCCACGGCATCGCTTTTCATCTCGCGCCGCGACACCGGCGCGCTGTCGCCATGGCCGGGCAGGTCGACGGCGATCAGGGTCGGGCGGGCTCCGGGCCAGGTCTGAAACAGCGGGTCCCAGATCCAGCTGCAATCGCCCATGCCATGGATCAGGAGGACGGCGGTGTCGGTGTCTCCGTCCCAGATGCGCAGGGCAATGCTGTCGTCGTCTCCGATCAGGACTTGGCGGGGCTGTGGGTCGGGCATGGAAATCGCCTGTGGATGCTGGGCCGGATTTGTCCGGCTCGGGTGGTCGAAAATGTGTCAGGTGCCTATGAATTCAGCCATGCCGCGCTGCAGCGCAGAAATCAAGGGCCGACGTCCCCCCTGCGGCATCGCCACCCGCCGCGGGGCGGGTGGTCTGCCATTTATCAGGCAGATGCCTAGGCCAGGCGCATCAACCCGGGGGCTGCGGGCACCAGCAACTCGGCCGAGGTGGCCGCGCGGACCTCGTCGACCGACACGCCTTCGGCGGTTTCGCGCAGTACGAGGCCCTCTTCGGTGGGCATGATCACGGCCAGTTCCGTCACGATCAGGTCGACCCGGCGCAAAGCGGTCAGGGGCAGGGTGCATTCGGGCACGATTTTGGGCGTGCCCTTGGCCGCGTGGACCATGGCCACGACGACCTTCTTCGCGCCGGCCACCAGGTCCATCGCGCCGCCCATGCCCGGCACCATCTTGCCCGGCACCATCCAGTTGGCCAGGTGGCCCTTTTGGTCGACCTGAAGGCCGCCCAAAACGGTCATGTCCAGGTGGCCGCCCCGGATCAGCCCGAAGCTCATCGCGCTGTCGATCGAGGCCGCGCCGGGCACGGCGGTGACGAACCCGCCGCCCGCATCGGTCAGGTCCGGATCCTCCATGCCCTCGGGCGGGCGGGCGCCCAGCCCGATGACCCCGTTTTCGGCCTGGAAGAACACGTGCACGTCCTTGGGCAGGTAATTGGCCACCATCGAGGGCAGGCCGATCCCGAGGTTGACCAGCGAATCCGGTTCGACCTCTAGCGCGACGCGGCGCGCGATCCGTTCTTTGACGTCCATCACAGGGCCCTTTCGATCAGGTGGTCGACCAGGACGCCGGGCGTCTTGACCGCGTCCGGAGAGATCACGCCCACCGGCACGATGGTGCGCGGCTCGGCGATGACCTCGTCCGCGGCCATGGCGATGATCGGGTTAAAGTTATGCGCGGTCAGGGAATATTCGAGATTGCCGATGTAGTCGGCCTGGTGGCAGCCCACCAGCGCGAAGTCCCCGCGCAGGGGCGTTTCCAGCAGGTAGGTCTTGCCGTCGACCTCAACGGTCTGCTTGCCCTCGGCCACGGGCGTGCCCAGCCCGGTGGCCGTCAGCACCCCGCCCAGTCCGACACCGCCGGCCCGGATCCGTTCGACCAGGGTGCCCTGGGGGACCAGCTCGACCTCGATCTCGCCGGCAATCATCTGCGCCTGGGTTTCGGGGTTCAGCCCGATGTGCGAGGCGATGACCTTGCGCACCGCGCGCGCGCTGATCAGGTGGCCGATGCCCTTGCCCGGCATGGCGGTGTCATTGGCAATCACCGTCAGGTCGCGCCGACCGGCGGCCACCAGGGCCTCGATCAGCCGATGCGGAGATCCCACGGCCATGAAGCCACCGATCAGCACCGTCGCGCCGTCGGGAATCAGGGCGGCGGCCTCCGCAGGGGAAATGGCGTCTTTCATGAGAATCCGGTCCTCCGTCACTTGTTTCTGCGCCTGCACAATAGACTGGCACAGAGTTCCGACAGAACTGCGACACCTTGCCCACAGCGGCCAAGTGCCAACCCATCGCTTGACCGCCTGAAATTCGCGCGCTTGTTACAGATATGTGCTGCAGTGCAGCTAAAGGCAGGAGGCGCCCATGTTCTCGCTCGACGGAACCACCGCACTCGTCATCGGCATCGCCAATGAAAACTCTATCGCCTACGGCTGTGCCGAGGCGTTGAAGAACCGTGGCGCGAAGCTTGCGGTTACCTATCTGAATGAAAAGGCAAAGCCTTACGTCGCGCCGCTGGCCGAAAAGCTGGAGGCCGAGATCTTCATGCCGCTGGATGTGCGCGACGAGGCACAGGCCGATGCGCTTTATGCCGAGATCACCGGGAAATGGGGGCGGCTGGATACCCTGCTGCATTCCATCGCCTTCGCCAGCCGCGACGATCTGCACGGCCGGGTGGTCGATTGCTCGGCCGAGGGGTTCGGCATGGCGATGGACGTGTCGGTCCATTCCTTCCTGCGCCTGATCCGCCGGTCCGAGCCGCTGATGCCGCAGGGCGGCACCTGCATGACCGTGTCCTTCCAGGGCTCGACCCGGGTGGTCGAACATTACAACGTCATGGGCCCCGTGAAGGCCGCGCTGGAGGCCACCGTGCGCTATGCCGCCGCCGAGCTGGGGCCCAAGGGGATTTCGGTCCACGCCCTGTCGCCGGGACCGCTGAAAACCCGGGCGGCCTCGGGGATTGCCGAATTCGACGACCTGCTTGAAGCGGCCGCCGCCCGCGCGCCCACCCATCACCTGGCCACGATCGAGGACGTCGGGGCCTATTGCGCCTTCCTGGCCAGCCGCGAGGCCGCGAACGTGACCGGCGGCGTGCATCTTATCGACGGAGGATACGGCATTGTCGCCTAAACGCACCGATACCTTCGACGCGGCCGAGTTGCGCGCCGCCCCCATGGAAGCGATCCAACGGCAATTGGCCGGCCGGTCCCGTCGCTTGTCGGAATCGAGCGAGATGATCGACCTGCTGATGCGCTCGTCCCACATCCACTCGGAATCGATCGCGCGGACCCACGGCAAGCGCACCAAGGCCACGCTGGAAGCGATGGCCGAGGCGGCGGAATCCCTGACTGCCGACCGGGTCATAGCGGACTGGCGGGCCTACCTGGTGGATGCCACCCAGCGGGCCATGCTGACGCTGGACACCCTGCGCGAGCGCGGGGACATCTTCCTGGAGCACGAAGCAAAGGGCTGTCCGCCCGTGCTGGTCTATGATTACGAGGTCGTCCTGGACGGGGCCGATCTGCCGCATCCGTGCAATTACCAGCTGCTGGGCATCGTGCCCCCCGACGGGATCGAAGTGCTGCCCGAAAAGCGGCCCTACATCATCATCGACCCGCGCGCCGGCCACGGCGGGGGGATCGGCGGGTTCAAGCCCGACAGCCAGGTCGGCGTTGCCTTGCGCGATGGCCACCCGGTCTATTTCGTAAACTTCAAGCGTGACCCCGAGCCGGGCCAGGTGCTGGCCGACGTCACCCGGGCCGAGGCCGCCTTTGTCCGCAAGGTGATGGAGCTGCACCCCCACAGCCCCCGGCCGGTGGTCACGGGCAATTGCCAGGGCGGCTGGGCCACGCTGCTGCTGGCCGCGACCAATCCCGACATCGTCGGGCCCATCGTGCTGAACGGCGCGCCGGTGGCGCCCTGGTCGGGCGAGGTCGGCAAGAACCCGATGCGCTACAACGCTGGGATCCTGGGCGGCACCTGGATCCCGATGTTCATCTCGGACCTGGGCGGTGGCGTCTTCGACGGGGCCAACCTGGTGATGAACTTCGAAATGCTGAACCCCAGCCGGACGATGTTTGCCAAGTACACCGACCTGTTCGAAACCGTCGACACCGGGCGCGAGCGCTTCCTGGAGTTCGAACGCTGGTGGGGCGGCTATTTCCTGATGAACGAGGCCGAGATCAAGTGGATCGTCGAGAACCTCTTTGTCGGCAACAAGCTGACCCGCAACATGGCTCAGCTGGAGCCGGGGCGCACGGTAGACGTCAAGCGCGTCGAAGCGCCGATCATCGTCTTTGCCAGCCACGGCGACAACATCACCCCGCCGCAACAGGCCCTGAACTGGATCATCGACAGCTATGCCGATGAACAGGAAATCCAGGTCCGCGGCCAGCGCATCATCTACATGGTGCACGAAGAGGTCGGCCACCTGGGCATCTTCGTGTCCTCGACGATCGCCAAGAAGGAACATACCGAGGTCGCCTCGACCATGAAGACGATCGAGGCCCTGGCCCCGGGTCTTTACGAGATGACCATCGACGACGTGTCGGGCCATGGGCAGGACAAGTCCTTCCGGGTGTCGTTCCACGAACGCACCTTCGACGATATCCGGGGTGTCGATGACGGCCGGGCCGACGAACGGCCCTTTGCCGCCGTCGCCCGCATGTCCGAATTGCAGGCCGAGCTTTACGACATGACCGTGCGGCCCTTCGTCAAGGCCATGGTCACGCCGGAAAGCGCCAAGGCCCTGCGCCGCTTCCACCCCCTGCGGTTCCAGCGCGAGCTGATGTCCAGCGCCAACCCCTTCATGAAGATGATGACCGCCTTCGCGCCCGGGGTGTCCGAAAGCCGCCAGAAGGCCGAGCCCGACAACCCCTTCCTGCGGCTGGAACACATCGGCTTTGAACTGATCGCCCAGCTGATCGACATGGGCCGTGACGTGCGCGATGCAGGCTACGAAGAGGCGTTCTACGCGCTTTGGGCCCCGCCCTGGGCGCAACGCTTCGGCCTGTCGCGCTATGCGCCGCGCACGCTGAAATCGCAGGACGAACTGCGCAGCCTGCCCGTGGTCAAGACGGCCATCCGCCAGATCTCTCGCGGCGGGTTCGTCGAGGCCGTGGCCCGCATGCTTGTCCTGATGGTCGACAGCCGCCGCGCGGTGCGCCGCGACCGGCTGGAACGTTCGGCCCGGGTGCTGACGCAGGACGAACCCTTCCGGTCAATGTCGACGGAAACCCGGCGCGAGATCATCCACGAACAGACGCTGATCGCCACGTTCGAGCCGGACCGCGCGCTCGACACGCTGCCCGACCTGCTGACCACGCCGGAAGACCGCGAGCGGGCGGTCAAGGTCGTGACCTATATCGCCGGTCCCATCGACGAAATGGCCCCCCACACGCTGACCCTGCTGGAACGCTTCCATGCCCTGCTGGGGGTGGACGGATCGCCCGTGGACGTGAAGGATGACCCTTTGGAAACCGCGGACAGCGGGCCAAGGCTGGGGACTGCAGCGGAATGAAACTGGAAAACCGCACCTATGACGAGTTGAAGATCGGCGACACGGCCGCCCTGAAACGCATCGCGCGCGAGGATGACTTCCTGATCTTCGCCAATGCCTCGGGCAACCATAACCCCCTGCACATCGCGGCCTATGATGGCGATGGCGACGGGATCGACGAGGCCATCGCGCCCTCGCTCTGGGTGGGGTCGCTGATCTCGTCCGTGCTGGGCAACGTGCTGCCCGGTCCGGGGACGCTCTATCGCAGCCAGACCTTCGATTTCGTCGGTCACGCCGAGGCGGGCGACGAGCTGGAGATCTCGGTCGAGGTGCTGGAAAAGTTGGACGATGACGGGGTGCGGCTGGCCACCACCGTGACGCGGCTGGCGGATGGCGCGGTCATTGTCCGGGGCGAGGCGGTCGTGCAGGCGCCGGTCAAGAAGCTGACCTTCGACGCGCTGGACGTGCCCGGATTGGTTGTCCAGCGTCATCACCACTTCGAAAAGCTGCTGGAGCGGGTGAAAAGCCTGCCCACGCTGGTCACGGCCGTTGTCGCTCCGGAAGAGCCGAATTCGCTGGGCGGGGCGCTGCTGGCCGGGGAACGCCAGGTGATCACGCCGGTCCTCATCGGTGCCATCGACAAGATCCGCGCGGCGGCCGACACGCTGGGCCGCAGCCTGGACGGGATCGAGATCATCGACGAACCCGACCACGCCCGGGCCGCGCACCTGGCCGTCGACCTCGTGGCCGACGGGCGCGCGGGGGCGCTGATGAAGGGCCACCTGCATACCGACGACCTGCTGCATGCGGCCCTGCGCAAGGACCGCGGGCTGCGCGCGGGCCGGCGCTTTACCCATGTCTTTGTCATGGACGTGCCGGGCCTGTCCCACCCGGTCCTGGTCAGTGACGCGGCGGTCAACATCCAGCCCGACCTGAAGACCAAGGTGGATATCGTGCAAAACGCCATCGACGTGGCGATTTCCATCGGGATCGAGCAACCCAAGGTCGGGGTGCTCTCAGCCGTGGAAACGGTCAATCCCGATATGCCCTCGTCCATCGACGGGGCCCTGCTTTCAAAGATGGCCGAGCGCGGGCAGATCACCGGCGGGCTGGTCGACGGGCCCCTGGCCATGGACAACGCCATGGACCTGGGCGCGGCCCGGACCAAGGGCATCCGCTCGCCCGTGGCGGGCATGGCCGAGGTGCTGATCGTGCCCAATATCGACGCGGGCAACATGCTGGCAAAGCAGCTGGCCGTGGTGTCCCATGCCGAGGGCGCGGGTCTGGTGCTTGGGGCGTCGGTGCCGATCATCCTGACCTCGCGCGCGGATGACGACATGGCCCGGCTGGCCTCTTGCGCCGTGGCCGCGCTGCATTATGCCCGCACCGCGCAGCCCGACACCTTCAAGAAGGCCGCCGAGTAATCCCGTGACCTCTTTGATCCTGACCCTGAACGCCGGCTCGTCCTCTTTGAAAACCGCGCTCTACGAGGCCTCTGCCGAGGGCGCGCCGTTGATGACCGGCCTGATCGAACGCATCGGGACGGCCCCCTTCCTGAAGGCCAAGTGGGCGAACGGCGCGACGGTTGAACGCTCGATCGGCCATCCCGAGGCGGGCCACGCCGGGGCGATGAAGGCGGTGCTGGACCTGGTGCTGGAAGGCGCGCCGGACGCCCATATCGACGCGGTCTGCCACCGGATCGTGCATGGCGGCACCGAGCGCACAGACAGCATCGTGCTGACCGAACCCCTGATGAAGGAACTGGCGGCCCTGGCGCCCTATGCGCCGCTGCACCAGCCGCACAACCTGTCGGGCGTGCGCGGCGCGATGGAGGCCTTTCCCGATGCGCTTCAGATCGCCTGTTTCGATACCGCCTTTCACCGGGGGCACCCCTGGGTGAACGACACCTTCGCCCTGCCGCGCGCCTATTACGACAAGGGCGTGCGGCGCTACGGGTTCCACGGGCTCAGCTACGATTACATCTCGACCAAGCTGGCCGCCGATTACCCCGATCTTTACGCCGGCCGCGTGGTGGTTGCACATCTGGGCAACGGGGCGTCGATGTGCGGGCTGCTTGGCGGGCGCTCGATTGCCTCGACCATGGGGTTTTCCGCCGTCGACGGGCTGCCCATGGGCACCAGGACAGGCCAGCTTGATCCGGGCGTGCTGCTCTACCTGATGACCGAGGAAGGCATGAACGCCGATGCCATCACCGACCTGATCTACAAGCGGTCCGGCCTTCTGGGCCTGTCGGGCGTGTCCAATGACATGCGCACGCTGGAAGAGTCGGACGATCCGGCTGCGGCCGAAGCCATCGACTATTTCGTCTTCCGCATCCGGCGCGAGTTGGGCGGGCTGGCGGCTGCCCTTGGGGGGATCGACGGCCTGGTCTTTACAGGCGGGATCGGAGAGCATTCGGCCCTTGTCCGGGAACGCGTCTGCGAGGGCATGGGCTGGATCGGCATCTCCATCGACACGGCGGCCAACACGCAAAACGGCCCGGACCTGACGGGGCCGGGCGGCAGCGTGACAGTCCTGGCCCTGGCCACGGACGAAGAAGGCGTTTTGGCGCGCGAAGCCCGCCGGCACCTGGCCGCCTGAGACAGGGGGGGCGGCCAGGTGGGTCCCGGTCCTGGGGTGGGGCAGCGGACCGGGGGCCCCTGCCGCCGGGAGCCGTGGCGGCAGGGTAGACAGGTCGGGACAGGCAGCCCGACCTGATCTCGATGTCAGACCCAGTTGGCGGGCGAGGCGCGCCGGACCGACTGGACCGGAGCACTGGCAATCGCGTCGCGGACCATCGCGGCAAAGCTGGCCGGCGTCTGGCGCGGCGCTTCAAGCACCGGGCGCATGGTCGCGGCCAGCGCGTCCTGCCGCATCGCATCGGCCCGGGCGGCCTCGGGATCGGCGGCGCGGCTGCGGGTCAGGAAGTGCAGCTGGTGCGCCCGGGCCGCCGGTTCATTCTGCGAGAAGAAGGACGGATCGGCCGGGCGCAGGGCGGCGACCATCTGTTCCCAGGCGGCGACCTGGCTATCGACACCCTCGCGCAGCTCGCCCAGGTTCACGCGCTGGCGCGTCAGCAGGCCACGGACACCTTCGATCTTCCAGCTGGTGGTCAGGGCCAGGCGCAGCCAGCACTCGAAATCCTCGTAGCCCTTCAGCTGCTCGTCGAAGACCCAGTCGCGGTCGTTCTCGCAATAGGGGCGGTAGGACACATCCTCCAGCGCCTCGCGCCGGGCGACCACGGTCGACACGGTGCCGACCGGGTTGCGCTTGAACAGGTGCGCGGGCGAGACGTTGTTCAGCTTGGGCTGCTGAAACTGTCCCAAAGGCCGGTCGTCTTCGTCGATGATGGTGGTCGCCGAATAGCTCAGGCCCACGTCAGGGTTGGCATCCAGATGCTCGACATGGGTGGCCAGCTTTTGCGGGTGCCACGTGTCGTCGGCGTCGCAGAAACCCAGGTAGCGGCCGCGGGCGGCGGCGATCCCGGTGTTGCGGGCCGCAGCCGGGCCCCGGTTGGCCTGGCGTACCACGCGCATGCGGGGATCGGCGCAGTAGGCCTCGGCGATGCGGCGGGTTGCATCGGTCGATCCGTCGTCGACCAGGATGATCTCGAAATCGCGGAAGGTCTGGTTCAGCAGGGAATCCAGCGTCTGAAGCAGGGTCGGGGCGGCGTTGTAGGCGGGGACGATGATCGATGCTTTGGGCATGGGGGGCGACCTTTCTGGAAAGCGGGTCAGACGGGACTTCAGGCGAAGGCGGGGTTCGGGCGGGCGGCAGAGCTGTCTGCCGACAGGAAGCCCGCGGGGCTTTGGGCCAGGCCGGCCAGGCCAAGCCGGGCGGCCCGGATCGGGCCGGCACCGATGCGGATGGCGCGGCGGGCCAGGCGGCGCAGGTGGCGGGCCTCGGCGCGGGGCGAGGGCACGTAGCCCAGGCGGCGTGCGGTGGCGAGCACTTGCGCGCGGCTCTGACGTTCGGCCACCAGGTTGGCGGACAGGCCGGTGCGGGTGCGGCGATACCAGACGTGCAGGGCGTCCAGCCCTTCGATCCGGGCACCGCCGTCGATCATGCGCACCAGGAAATCCAGGTCGGCATTCAGGGCCAGGGTCTCGTCGAAGCCGCCAGCCTTGACGAAGGCGGCGCGGCGCATCGACAGGTTGGACAGGGTGCAGACCGGGTTGCCGTGCAGCAGCTGCTGAACGGTCAGGGAACCGGTGCCCACTTGCGAGGTGCGGCGGATGTCATGCGGGGTCTTGTCGAAAAAGGCGACACGGCCATACGCGCCATCGACGGGGGTCTTCAGGTAAAAGCGGTGCAGGTCCCACAGCTTGTCCGGCGACCACATGTCGTCGGCGTCGCAGAAGGCGATGATCTTGCCACGGGCGACGGTGAAGGCGGCGTGGTTGCGCGCGGCACTCGGGCCCGAGCCGGGGTTCGACACGACGACGATGCGCGGGTCACGGGCGGCGCGGTCCTGCAGCAGGCGCAGGCTGCGGTCGGTCGAACCATTGTCGACGAAGATGGCCTCCCAGTTCTGGAAGGTCTGCGCGGCCAGGCTGTCCAGCGTGGCGGTCAGCGTGGCTTCGGCATTGTAGCAGGGCACGATGATCGAGAAATAGGGCATGGCAGTGGCTCGCGGTGCGGAATTCGTGGAAAAGGTGGCGGCGCAACGCTGGGCGTTGTCCGCCGCCAAGGTCAGGGAGTGAAGGGTGCCGGCCGGGGCCTTGGCCCGCGGCGCGGCGGTAAGACGCTGGCCCATGCCCGCGCTCACCGTGCCGGCCATCCCGTGCAGGGCACACGGGACGTGCGCAGTGGGGGTGGGGTTCAGTTTGCCGGGTGTCTGGTGTGCTTGGGTCATGGGTCAGCGATCTCGGTTGGTGTGAATTCCTTCTACGCCGGGCCCATGGGACTGTCGCGATAACGGACGGAGCGATCGCGGGGACGATCGTATGGACGCCTATCCGTCGGGATAGAAGGTCCAGCCCTTGGGGTCGTAAATCCCTGGAGTTTCTTGGCTTTCAGGGGGCCAGGTGGTTGCGCGTTCCGGTCCAGCAGGACGGCAGTCGGCGCATCAGGGCGCTGACGTTTTCCCTGTCACTCCGTTCGGCCGCGCGTTCGGTTTCGTTCAGCAACTCGCGGAATTTGGCGGCCCCGAAGACCGACGCGCTGCCGGCCACCTTGTGAATCCGCCCAATGACCTCGTGCAGCGTGGTCGCGTCGGGCAGGTCGCCGTCAACGGGCAGATCACGCATCAATTGGTCCGCTTCGGCGATGAACCGGTCCAGCAGCTTGGCGAAGGCCTCGGGGCCGAGGTTGGACCGCATGTCCTCCATCTGGTCCCGGTCGATGTCCTCTGCCGGATCGCTTGTCTCCGGATCGTCCGGCGGAGCGCCGCTGCGCGCCGTGGTCAACGCGCCGCGCAGCGCATCGCGGGTCAACGGCTTGCCCACGAACCCATCCATGCCCACGTCGCGAAACCGTTCCTTGTCCTGGGGTAACACGTTGGCCGACAGGGCAATAATCGGAGTGCTGGCCGATGGCCCGCCCCCGGCCCGGATACGGCGCGTCGCCTCCAGGCCGTCCAGTACGGGCATGGAGATATCCATGAAGATCAGGTCGAACCGTTTCTCTGCAGCCTGGTCGACGCCGGACTGGCCGTCATGCGCACAGGTGACGATATGACCTTCGCGCTTCAGCATGCTGCGGGCGACCTGCAAGTTGATCTCATTGTCCTCGACCACGAGGATGTCGAGTTTCGCCTGAACTTTCCGTTGCTTGCGCGGCCGGTCTGCCGGGGCCGGTGCTTCGGTTGCCACGACGGGCAGGCGGACCCAGAACGTGCTGCCTTCGTTAGGAATACTTTCCACCCCGATTTCGCCGCCCATCGCCGTCACGATCCGCTTGGCGATGCCCAGACCCAGACCGGTCCCCCCGGCGGCCCGCCCGAAAGATGTGTCGCTGGTGTGGAAGTCGTCGAAAATAGAGGTGATCTGATCGCCGTCGATGCCCAGGCCCGTGTCGCTGACCCGGAATTCGACGATATGGCGCTTGGGGCTGTCGGGCATGGGGTTGGCGTCACGCTCCGCCTCGATCGTGATGCGCCCCAGCTCGGTGAATTTGATGGCATTGCCCACCAGGTTCAGCAGGATCTGGTAGATCCGCTGCGCGTCGCTGATGACCCAATGCTGCGGCGGCCCGACCCAGCTCCACTCCAGTACATTTCCCCGTTGCCCGGCATTGCCGCTTTGCCCGTCGACCAGGTTCTGCAACAGCTCGCTCAGGTGGACAGGGTCTTCCGCGATGTCGACTTTCCCGGCTTCGAACCGGGCGATATCCAGCACGGAATCCACATGTTTCAGCAGAATGCGCCCCGACACGTCCATGTTGCGCACGTATTGGTGCTGTTCCTCGTTCAGCCGGGACCCGGCGAGCAAGGACAGATTGCCAAGCAGCCCGTTCAGAGGCGTCCGGATCTCATGGCTCATGACCGTCAGGAAATCCGCCTTGGCCTTCTCTCCGGCCAGAGCCCGGTCGCGGGCCTGGACCAGCTCCTTTTCGTCAGAGACCCGCTGCGAGATGTCACGGACAAAGGCGATGAGGATCTCGGCTTCCCCGTCGAACGCGGATTGGACGGACAGTTCGATCGGGAAGACTTCGCCATCGGCGCGCATCGCTTCCAATGTGACACGTCCCTTGCCGACGATCAGCCGTTCGCCGCCCCTGCGCAGACGGGCCATGCTGGCGTCATGGGAATCGCGCAAATGCTGGGGCACGAACAGGTCGCTGACGAGTCGGCCCTTTGCGTCGGCGCTTCGATACTGAAAGATCTCTTCCGCGGCCCGATTGAATTCGATGACGAACCCGTGAGAGTCGGCCAGCACCATGCCATCCAGCGATGTCGAAAGGATGGTGTTCATCCGCTGGTTCGCCTGCTCCAGGGCAACACCCCGGCGGGTTTTCTGCAGGTTGACCAGCAACAGGTAAAGGCTGAGCGCCAGGAGCAAGACGAACATTGATGCCGTTGCGATGGCAAGTTGGCGCAAGGTCCCGGCAATGGCTGTTCTTTGCATATCGGCGCGCACGGCAAAATGGGACAGCCCGGCGATCGACAATTGCCGAACCGTGTCCCGTGCGGCCCAGGTGCCGGTGCTGAGCCGTTCTAGGGAGGCTGCAAGGGTGTCATCAGGCCCGTCGATCAGGGGCAAGGCGTCCATCAGGAAGTCTTGCAATACCGCCAGGCCGTCCCGAAAGTCGGTGTCTGCTGCCAGCAGGCTCCTGAACAAGGGAGAGTTTCGCAAAGTTGCCTGACGGCTGAAAAGAATGTCGTATTTTTCTCGAATTTGGCCAAGATCGGCGGTGCCATCGGCTGCCCGGTGATCCAGGGCATTGGCCAGCATCAGGTATTCGACTTCAAGCTGGGTCAGCGTCCATTGGACGTTGTCGGACTTGGCGGATTGCAACTGGGCAATGTCTTTCAGGACCTGACGGCTGTAGAGAACGGAAAGCGACAGGACCATTAACAGGACCAACGCAACAAACCAGCCAAGCACCAGCCTTTGCCGCCGGGTGTCAGGCCGAGACGTTAAGCCGATCATGCCCGAAACCGCAGCCTCAACGGGTTACGACAAGACGGTCCAACTGCCAGATAGAGCGAGAATAGATGACTTCCGACTGGTAAGCCGCGTCGGAATCGTAGGGATATACAACCCAAAGAGGTCCCTTGTCGCGGCGGGACATCGTCTGCCCGTCCATCAGGTAAGCGACGATCGGAGCGTCGGCACCGATATCCGCCAGGTCGAAGGTTACCGAGTAATCATTGATGGCCAGTGCGCGAAGCTGCCCAGAGTTTGCCCCCAGGTGATCAAGCAGCGCCGAGAGAGGCACGCCAACGAATGTTTTCTCTCCATCCGTCCAAAGGGTCGTTGTCCGGAACTCGATCCGCGGCAGCCGCCGCAGCATGTCCAGGTCGAACTGTGCCGCATCCCCATGATTCGTGGCGAATATTTCGCCCGACACAGTCAACAGAACCTGGCCAGTGGGTGCTTGCAAAGGCTCCGAAGCGGAAACTTCGGTCGTGAGTGGTAGCATCAGCACGGCGGCCAACCCGAAAATGATCCTGCGAATGCTGAACATTTCTGGCGGTCCTCTCTCGGTACAAGGTGTATATCCCGAAACCGGCAAACGCTGTCAGACGGGCATAGGGATACGGCGCTATCCGAAAGGGTAGGGGGGGGACGTTAAGGAGAGGTTGCCGTGGCCTCGAGGATTACGATGCATTTTCGGAAATGTCAGCGTCGGTGTTCGCCAATGTTTAACCAATGGGCTGCACGATCGGTGTCTCAGAAACCTGGGGCCATAAGGAAACCGGCGTGAAAATCCTAATAGCCGATGATCACGATCTCGTCCGGGATGCGTTGGTCGCCTTCGTTGAGGCCGCCGGGGATATCCAGACCGAAACTGCGCCCGATTTCGATACGGCGTGCTCTCTGGTCAAAAGCGAAGGTCCATTCGATCTGGTACTGCTTGACCTGAACATGCCCGGGATGAACGGTCTTGATGGCTTGGAACGTGCCTTGCATCTGGACGGCGCACCGCGCGTCGCCTTGATCTCCGGGCAGGCGTCGCGGGAGGTTGCCGAACGTGCACTGGAATGCGGTGCGGCCGGCTTCGTACCCAAGACTCTGCCAGCCAAGTCACTCGTAAACGCCATAAAATTCATGGCGATGGGAGAACAATATGCCCCCGTCGATTTCATGACCGCCGACGCGGCACCGGCAGATCATCCGATGGCGGCATCGCTGACGGAACGTGAAATGCAGGTCTTGAAAGGGCTGACGGAAGGGAAGTCCAACAAGGAAATTGCAAGGGATCTCGACTTGTCAGAGCCCACGGTCAAGCTGCATGTCAAAACTCTCTATCGCAAGGTCGGAGCCGCAAACAGAACCCAGGCGGCGCTCTTGGCCCGCGAGGCCGGGTTGTTCTGATGTGCCCGGTTTCACGGCGAGATCTGTCCTGCTAACAGCAAAGGAAGCAACGGTATCGACCGGACCTGATTGACGTACCTCAGAAAGCGCGCCACCCTTTGAGACTGTAGGAGGGCGCATGGGCAGGCCGACCGTTCACGACATAGCACGCGAAGCGGGTGTCAGCCTGGCCACGGTTGATCGCGTGTTGAATGCGCGCCCGGGTGTTCGCGCGCAAACGGTGGAACGCGTCCAGAACGCAGTGCAGCGGCTAGGCTACGTCCGCGACACATATGCCGCCAACCTGGCCCGGCAGCGGGAATACCGCTTCGCTTTCGTCCTGCCGGATGGCGCAAGCCAGTTCGTGGAGACCTTCAAGGCCGCCCTTCAAGAGGCGATCGGCGCTCAGATCGGCGAGCGGATCTCTGCCCGGATCGAAGCCGTTCCGTCTCACGATCCACATGCCGTCGTTCGGGTCCTGAACGCCTTGCCGGCGGACAAGCTGGATGGGGTTGCCATCATGACACCCGAAACACCTCAGGTCCGGGACGCCGTGGCTCGGTTGAAGGACGAGGGCTTGCCGGTGGTGGCATTGGTCTCTGATTTACCCAGTTCCGGCCGCGACCATTTCGTCGGCATTAACAGTTTCCAGGCTGGTCGAACCGCCGGAGTCCTGATGGGCCGGTTCGCCTGCGCCAAATCGGGTCAGGTCCTGGTCGTCACCAATTCGATGCACGCAAGGGATTCAGTCGAACGCCGGCTTGGATTCGACGAGGTCATGGCAGAAACGTTCCCTCACATTTCGGTTCTCCCATCACTGGAAACCCACGACGATCCAGACCGCACGGACCGCATCATCGCCGAGGCGTTTCGATCCAATTCGGACCTTTTGGGAGTGTATTCCATGGGGCCCGGCAACGTAGCCCTGTTGAACGCCCTTCGGTCAACCGGTCGCCTGCAAGACTTGGTCGTCGTCGCCCATGAACTGACGCCGTCCACGCGCATTGCGCTGCAAGACGGGGAAATCGACGCCGTGATCAATCAGAACGTGGGGCACCTGGTACGCAGTGCGCTCAGGGTGCTGCGCGCGAAATGCGACGGGTCCGAGATCTTCGAGGCGCAAGAGCGCATTCGGATCGATATCGTTCTTCGCGAAAACTTGCCCTGACCATCCGCTGATTCGCGTTGCGGCAGCATTTTGAGATGTCAGCCGGGTCCAATTCCCGGCCTTCAAAATCCAGATCTCAAAGGTCTGGGTCTCGGCCAATCCCATCAAATTCTGAAATAATCTTACCTTGATGTGCGTGCCTCAACAAATTTCTTTACGTGATATACGTACCTCAACTACCATTTGGAAATATCCCGCCAGCTGTCGAAGGGGGAGACCGCCGGCGCGGGTCGACAAAAGGGAGGAAGGGAAATGACCACATCCAGATGGCTGGCCGCCAGTGTTCTGACGGCCTCGGGCCTTGTCGCCGCCAGCGCGTCGGCCGAGGATCTGACCTTGTGTTGGGCGGCTTGGGACCCGGCAAATGCGCTGGTCGAATTGTCCAAGGACTTCGAGGCGCAATCCGGCCACACCATGAATTTCGAGTTCGTGCCCTGGCCCAACTTCGCCGATCGCATGCTCAATGAGCTGAATTCCGGCGGAAAACTCTGCGATCTGTTGATAGGTGACAGCCAGTGGATCGGCGGTGGGGCCGAGAATGGGCATTACCTCAAATTGAACGACTTTTTCGCCGCCGAAGGCATCAGCATGGACGATTTCGCGCCGGCGACCGTCTACGCTTATTCGACCTGGCCCAAGGGCGAGCCGAATTACTACGCGCTGCCTGCCATGGGCGATGCGAACGGCTGGTTTTATCGAAAGGATTGGTTCGAAGATCCCGCGATCCAGGCCGCCTACAAGGAGGCCACGGGGATGGACCTGGGCGTACCGGAAACCCAGGAGCAGCTGATGCAGATTGCCCAGTTCTTCCAGGGGCGTGAGATCGACGGTCAGACCCGTTACGGGGCATCCATTTTTACCGAACGTGGCTCGGAAGGGATCACGATGGGCGCGACCGGGGCGCTGTACACGTGGGGGTTCAAGTACGAAAACGCCCCCGGCAGCTACGACATGGAAGGGGCGGTGAACTCGGCGGACGCAGTCGAAGCCCTTGAGTTCTATAAAGAACTTTACCAGACCGCCACGCCGCCCGGCTATACTGACAGTTACATGGAACAATCGCTGGACGCCTTCAAATCGGGGCAGGTGGCAATGGCGATGAACTGGTTCGCCTTTTTCCCGGGGCTTTATGCGGATCCGAATGTGGGCGGCGACAAGATCGGATTTTTCGTCAATCCACCGCAGAAGGTCGCGGCATCGACCTTGGGCGGACAGGGCATTTCCGTTGTGGCCTATTCCGACAAGCAGGATGCGGCCCTGGAGTATATCAAATGGTTTGCGCAACCGGATGTGCAGCAGAAATGGTGGGACCTGGGTGGCTATTCCTGCCACCTGGATGTGCTGAATGCGCCGGGGTTCAAGGAAAGTGCTCCCTTTGCTCCGGATTTCCTACAAGCCATGGATGCCGTTCAGGATTTCTGGCAGGAGCCGGCCTATGCCGAGCTACTACTGGCCATGCAAAAACGCCTGCACGATTACATCGTGGCGGACCAGGGAACGGCGCAAGAGGCGCTGGACAAGCTGATCGAGGACTGGACGGAAGTCTTCGAGGATGAAGGCAAGATCTGAGGCCCGGCGCGGCGGGTCCGCACCCGCCGCCCCTCATCGACCAGAGGCAGAGAATTGACCGACAGTCCCATGACACGCGCGGCCCGGGCGACTCCGCCCCGGGTGGCCCGCCGGATCCGTGGCCTGAGCGACCGTGCAATAGCATGGATCTTCGTCGCGCCGACGATCTTCCTTTTGCTGGCGGTGAACATCTTCCCGCTGATTTGGACGATCCGTCTTAGCTTTACCAATTTCAAGGCGAACCGAAACCGTCCGATCGAATGGATCGGAACGCGGAATTACGAGCGCATTCTGACGGACAGCGACATATGGCTGACCATGCAGGCCACGGCGCATTTTCTGTTCTGGACAATATTTTTCCAGGTTCTGATTGGGTTTACATTGGCGTGGCTGATCAATCGAAAGTTCCGGGGGAACGATCTCTGGACGACCATCATCGTTCTTCCAATGATGCTCTCGCCGGCAGTGGTTGGAAATTTCTGGACCTTCCTCTACCAACCACAGATCGGGCTTTTTAACTACGTTGTGTCCTTCTTTACCGGCGCTGACCCGTCATCGTTCCAGATGATCGGCGATGTGAACCTGGCACCTTGGGCGATCGTGATCGTCGACACCTGGATGTGGACACCCTTCGTGATGCTGATCTGTCTCGCCGGGCTGCGGTCGATCCCGGACTACATATATGAGGCGGCCGAGATCGACCGGGCGTCGAATTGGCGCCAATTCTGGACAATCACGATCCCGATGGTTCTGCCATTTCTGATGTTGGCGATTCTCTTTCGGGGCATCGAGAATTTCAAGATGTTCGATCTGGTGGTCCAGTTGACCGGGGGCGGCCCGGGTTCGGTGACCGAGTTGACGTCGATCAACCTCAAGCGGGAAGCCTTTGAGAAATGGCGGACGGGATATGCGTCGGCCTATGCGATCATCTTGTTCGTGACGGTTTTCGGTTTGGCGTCGATTTACGTGAAGGCGCTCAACAAGGTGAAGGAGCGCTGAGATGGCATTGGTTGGATTTGCGTATTTGGGCAAAGATGAAGCAGGGCGTGGCGCGGGGAATTGGGCGCGGGTCTGTCTTCATCTTTGCAAAAATACGCATGCCGAAGGCACTGGCCGTCAGGCCAGATTGGGTGAGGGGCGCTGGACATGAGCGCGTGGTCGATCACTGAGCCGACGCCTCGGCAGAAATGGGTGGCGGGAATTCTTGTTGTTTTATATGCGCTTGTCACGATCGTGCCGCTGATCTGGATCGTGGCGACCGGGTTCAAGTCGCCGGCGGATGCGATTTCCTACCCGCCCAAGGTGTTGTTCGAGCCGACGTTGGAGGGCTACGTCAACCTGTTCACCACGCGGACGCGGCAGACGCAGGAATATCTGGACGCGAACCCGCCCGAGACCTGGTACGAAGAGATCGTCCGGCAGTATGACATGGTCATCGCGGGGCCGTCTCGGTACGGGGAAAGGTTTGTAAACTCTATCATAATTGGATTTGGGTCAACATTCCTGTCGGTTTTCCTGGGCACCCTGGCGGCTTATGCGTTCAGCCGGTTCAAGGTGCCGTTGAAGGACGATCTGCTGTTCTTCATCCTGTCGACGCGGATGATGCCTCCGATCGCGGTGGCGATCCCGATTTTCCTTATGTTCCGGACACTTGGCTTGTCCGACACCCATCTTGGGATGATCCTGTTGTATACGGCCGTGAATATCTCGCTGGCGGTCTGGTTGTTGAAGGGGTTCATGGATGAAATTCCCCGCGAATACGAGGAAGCGGCCCTGATCGACGGCTACACGCGCTTCCAGGCGTTCCGGAAAGTCGTTTTGCCCCAAGCGGTTACGGGGATCGTGGCGACGGCAATCTTCTGCCTGATCTTCAGCTGGAACGAATATGCCTTTGCCGTCCTGCTGACCTCTGGCACCGCGCAGACGGCGCCTCCGTTCATTCCGACGATCATTGGCGTGGGCGGGCAGGACTGGCCGGCGGTGGCGGCGGGGGCGACGCTGTTCCTGTTGCCGGTGTTGGTCTTCACCGTCTTTCTGCGCAAGCACCTGTTGCGGGGCATCACCTTCGGAGCGGTGCGAAAATGACCGTTTTGTCCAATTTGAAATCGCCCCGATCCGCCGGTTTGTCCGTTTTGTACAAAGTGAAAAGGCCCCTCCATGCGCGCATTTCTTAACGGATTGGCAAGGTTTCGCAGGGGCCCGTGGGAGATGCTGGCCTCGGTCCTGATCGGCCTGGGGGTGGTCATGCTGATGCAGCCGTATGTGCTGATCCTGTATACCTACTCGTTCGCCGTGACGCTGACTGGCACCGTCCTGTTCCTGGTGGTCAGCCATTTCCCGGAGGACGAGGCATGAGCCCCGAGGTGCGCGCGGCCTTTGATGGCATGCAGGCTCCGGCGCGAGAGCGGGCGCTGGCGTTGCGTGACCTGGTGTTGCGCGTGGCAAAGGCCGAGGGCATCGCGCTGGAAGAGACCCTGAAGTGGGGCGAGCCGGCCTACCTGCCGGGGCGGGCCGGGACCACGGTGCGGATCGGGACGGACAAGTCCGGCGCGCAGGCCAGGCTGCTGGTCAATTGCCAGACGACCCTGGTCGAGGACTGGCGGTGGATGTTCGGCGGCCGGCTGCACTGCGAGGGCAACCGGGCGGTGCTGGTCCAAGGGCCGCCCGACGAAGAGGCCTTGGGTATTTGCGTCGCCATGGCCCTGACCTACCACGCATCGAAACGGAAGGCGGCCCATGGCTGAGATCGTCATCGAGAACCTGCGCAAGGAGTTCGGCGATTTCACCGCCGTGCAGGCGTCGTCCTTCCGGATCGAGGACGGCGAGTTCTTCATGCTGCTGGGCCCCTCGGGCTGCGGCAAGACCACCACGCTGCGGATGATCGCCGGGCTGGAACTGCCGACCAGCGGAGAGATCTACATCGACGGCGAAGAGGTGGCCAACCGGCCCGCCAGCCAGCGCGACATTGCCTTTGTCTTCCAGATGTTCGCCCTGTATCCGCACATGAACGTGCGCAAGAACATGTCCTATCCGCTGGTCAGCCAGGGGATGAAGCGGGCGCAGGTCCGGGCGAAGGTGGCCGAGGTGGCCCGGATCCTGGGCATCGAGGACATCCTCGACCGGCCGGTGGGGGGCCTCTCGGGGGGCGACCGGCAGCGCGTGGCCCTGGGCCGGGCCATCGTGCGCGAACCCAAGGCCTTCATGATGGATGAACCGCTGGGCGCGCTGGATGCCGAGTTCCGCGAGCACATGGCCGAGGAATTGCGCGCTCTGCACGACCGGATGGGGGCGACCACCGTCTATGTCACCCACGACCAGCTGGAAGCCATGCAGATGGGCGACAAGATCGTGGTGATGAACCACGGGGTGATCGAGCAATTCGGCGTGCCCCAGGATATCTACGACAAGCCGGCGACAATGTTCGTGGCCGATTTCATCGGGTCTCCGCCGATGAACTTTCTGAAATTCCATGGGGAAATCCACCCGGGCGACCGGGCGGTGCGAATGCATGACGTGGAATTGGGCGTGCCCCAGGCGCGCGGGCCGTTCCAGGGCGACATGGTCTTTGGCGTGCGGCCCGAACACATCCGGCTTGACGATGCCGCGCCCTATCGCGGGCGGGTGCTGGCGACGGAATACTTGGGCACGACCCAGATCGTCACGCTGGACACGCCCGGCGGGCCGGTCAAGGCGCGCACGGCCTCGGCCGACGCGGTGCGGGTGGGCGACAATGTGGGGCTGGCGTTCGACGGGCGGACGGTGACCCTGTTCGACAGCCAGTCGGGCCATGCCCTGGTGTCGGAACTGAACGAGGGGGTGTTGGCCCATGTCTGATCATGTCTGAGGTGGTGCTGGACGGCGCGTCCAAGCGGTTCGGATCGACCGTGGCGGTCGACGGGGTCAGCATGGAGGTCCCCGACGGGGCCTTCGTGGTCCTGCTGGGCCCGACGGGGGCGGGCAAGACGACGACGCTGCGCCTGATCGCGGGGCTTGAAGCGCTGGACGCGGGCGACATCCGCATTGGCGGGCGGTCGGTGGTGCGCGACACCCCGGCGCAACGCAACGTGGCGATGGTCTTCCAGCAATACTCGCTTTACCCGCATTTGACGGTGCGCGAGAACCTGGCCTTTCCCCTGCGCTCGCCGATCCTGCGCACGCCCGAGGACCAGATCGCGCGCAAGGTGGGCGAGGTGGCCGAGGTGCTGCACATCGCCCACAAGCTGGACAACAAGGCGACGGCCCTGTCGGGGGGCGAGATGCAGCGCGTGTCGATCGGGCGGGCCCTGGTGCGCGATCCGGCGGTGCACCTGATGGACGAGCCGCTGTCGTCGCTGGATGCCAAGTTGCGGTCCGATCTGCGGGTGGAACTGAAGCGGATCCAGTCGTCGCTGGGCGCGACGATGCTGTACGTGACCCACGACCAGATCGAGGCGATGACGATGGCGACCCACGTGGGCGTGCTGGATCGCGGGCGGCTGGTGCAGTTCGGCACCCCGCGTGAGATCTACGAGGACCCGGTCAGCCTGTACGTGGCCGGCCGGCTGGGACTGCCGCGGATCAATGCGCTGCCGGCCGATGTCTTTCCCGGGGCGCCGGTGGGGGCGCGGACCATCGGGCTGCGGCCGGAGCATCTGCAGCAGGGGGCGGGCCAGGAGGGCGAGGTTTTGCGGGTGGAACACCTGGGCGACCAGACGCGGCTGCACCTGCGGGTGCAGGGCCATGACATCGTGACGCTGACGGATGTGCACACGGGGCTGGGGCCGGGGGACCGGCTGGCCGTGGCGCCGCGCAATGCGCTTTATTTCGATGCCGCGGGGGCTCGGATCGGCTGAGGCCGGGATTGTCGAGGGAGGACGGACATGACCCAGTTCATCAACACGCGCGAGGCGCTGGTGACCGAGGCGATCGACGGGACGCTGCGGACGGGGGGCGGGCGGCTGGCCCGGCTGGACGGGTATCCGCATATCAAGGTCGTGGTGCGCACCGACTGGGACAAGTCGAAGGTGGCGCTGGTGTCGGGGGGCGGGTCGGGGCACGAGCCGGCCCATGCGGGGTTCGTGGGGCAGGGGATGCTGACGGCGGCGGTCTGCGGCGAGGTCTTCGCGTCTCCGTCCGTGGATGCGGTGCTGGCGGGGATCCTGGCGGTGACGGGCAAGGCGGGGTGCCTGCTGATCGTGAAGAACTACACGGGCGACCGGCTGAACTTTGGCCTTGCGGCGGAACGGGCGCGGGCGCAGGGGCTGAAGGTGGCGATGGTGGTGGTCGACGACGACGTGGCGCTGCCGGATCTGCCACAGGCGCGGGGCGTGGCGGGGACGCTCTTCGTGCACAAGATCGCCGGAGCGCTGGCCGACCAGGGGGCCGACCTGGACACGGTGGCGGCGGCGGCCGAGCGGGTGATCGCGGGGGTCGTGTCGATCGGCATGTCGCTGGATACCTGTACGATCCCGGGGTCTCCGAAAGAGGCGCGGATCGGGCCGGGCAAGGCCGAGCTGGGCCTGGGCATCCATGGCGAGGCAGGGGTGGAGCAGGTCGATTTCTCGACCGCGCGCGAGGCGATGGGCATGGTGGTCGATCGGCTGGCCCCGAAGATGGGGCCGGGCCCGCACGTGGCGCTGCTGAACAACCTCGGCGGGGCGACGCCGCTGGAAATGGCGGTGCTGGCCGAAGAGCTGCTGGGCTCGGGGATCGGCGGGCAGATCCGCTGGATGGTGGGGCCGGCGCCGATGATGACGTCGCTGGACATGCAGGGGTTTTCGGTGTCGCTGATGCCGGTCAGCCAGGCGGACGAAGCGGCCCTGTCCGCCCCCGCCGCGCCCTGGGCCTGGCCCGGCTGCCTGGGCGTCGGGCCGGTGGCGGTGCTGCCCCTGCCGGACGGGCTGACCCCGATCCAGCCGATGCCCTCGGCCCATGCCGAAACGCGGGCGCTGATCGACAGCTGCTGCACCCGGCTGATCGCCTCCGAGGCCGAGCTGAACGCGCTCGATGCCAAATCAGGCGACGGCGACACCGGCAGCACCCTGGCCACGGCAGCCCGCGCCTTGGCCGGAGCGCTCGACCGGATGCCGCTGGCGGACCTGACGCAGCTTTACCGGGCGATCGGGCTTGAACTCAGCCAGACCATGGGCGGATCGTCCGGCGTGCTGCTGGCCATCTTCTTCGCCGCCGCCGGAGACGCCTCGGCCAGCGGGCGGGACGGGATAGGCGCCCTGTCGGACGGGCTGGACCGGGTGATGCAGGTGGGCGGTGCCCGCCCCGGTGACCGCACGATGATCGACGCCCTGGCCCCGGCCCTGCAAGCCCTGCCCGAAGGCATCGGAGCTGCGGCAGCAGCGGCGCGGCGCGGGGCCAACCACACCGCCTCAATTACCCGCGCGCGCGCCGGCCGAGCGTCGTACATAGGGCAGGACAAGCTTGCCGGACACAACGACCCCGGCGCCGAGGCCGTCGCGCGGCTGTTCGAGCACCTGGCACGATAAGCGTCTCGCCCCTGGCGGATGTCCCGATTGGGTATTTATGAAGAGAAAGAAGCAAGAGCGCGCACTGCTGCTTCTTTCTCTTTCCAAATACCCAAAATGCCACGCATCCAGGGGTGTGACGGTCGAAGGTCAGGCGGCGGCGCTTTCACGTGCCATGTCCGACAGGATGTCCGCGGCGATTTCGAGGGACCGGATGCGGGCGGTGTGGTCGTGGATCATGCCGGTGATGATCAATTCGTCCGGCGCATGGGCGTCCACTATCTGGGACAATTGCCGGCGCACCGTGGCTGGCGTCCCGGTTGCCGAGACCGAAAGCGCCGCTCGGACGCCCTCCATGACATGGGGCGGGATCTGGCTTTCGACGTTTTCCACCGGGTGGGGCAGTTTGCCCGGCCGTCCCGTGCGCAGGCGGGCGAAGGACAGCAGTTGCGAGGACCGGTGATAGGCGGCCTCTTCCTCGGTGTCGGCGGCGCAGACGCCGGCGGCGACCATCACATGGGGGCGGTCGAGCCAGGACGAGGGCCGGAAGTTCTCGCGGTAGATGTGCAGGGCCTCGGTCAGGGCCGCGGGCGCGAAATGCGAGGCGAAGGCGTAGGGCAGGCCGAGGTGGGCGGCGAGCTGGGCTCCGAAGAGGGACGAGCCGAGGATCCAGACCGGGATGTGGGTGCCCTCGCCGGGGATGGCGCGGACCGGCTGGGTGGGGTCGCTGTCGCCCAGGAAGCCCAGCAGTTCGACCACGTCCTGGGGGAAGGTGTCCTGCGGGGCCATGTGACGGCGCAGGGCGCGGGCGGTGTTCATGTCGGACCCGGGCGCCCGGCCCAGCCCGAGGTCGATGCGGCCGGGATAGAGCGTGGCGAGCGTGCCAAAGTTTTCGGCCACCATCAGGGGCGAATGGTTGGGCAGCATGATGCCCCCCGCGCCGACGCGCATCGTCTTCGTGGCCGCGGCCACCTGGCCGATGACCAGGGCCGTGGCTGCGCTGGCGATGCCGGGCATGTTGTGGTGCTCGGCCAGCCAGTAGCGGTGATAGCCCAGCCGTTCGGCATGCCTGGCAAGGTCGACGGTATTGGCCAGCGCATCCGCCACCGAGCCGCCTTCGGGCACGGGCGAAAGATCGAGGAGAGAATAGCGTTGCATGGATGAGCCCCTTTCAGGGCAGAAGCTATGTGCGGTGTCCGCCCCTGCCAAGGGGCGGGGCCGCCGCGTCAGCCGTGCCGTTGGCTTTGCCGGTGGGTGGCGTAATTGTGGGCACCCATCAGGCCGAAATCGGGATTGCGCAGCAGGTAGAGGTTCATCTGGCTGCGCAGGCCGGTGAAGCGGCCGCCCTGGCGGAAGGCCTCGACGAAATCGGCGTCAAAAAGCCAGGGATTCTTGGTGGCCACGCCGCCGACCAGGAACACGCTGTCGGCGCGCAGCGCGATGCCCAGGTCTCCGGCCATGCGGGCGAGGTGCGACTTGAAGATCTGCGCCACGCGGTGGGCGGTCGGAGAGCTGTCTTCCTGCGCGGCGGTCAGCACGCCGCGGGCATCCAGGTGGGGCCCGGTGTCGCCGGTGACCATCTGCACGGCCCGGTACAGCAGGGGCAGACCGGTGCCGCTGAGCATGGCCTCGGCTTCGCAGGTCAGCCCGTCTCCGAAGAAGGTTTCGGGCCAGAGGGTGCGGAAGGCCTCGAAGATGGCGACCTCTTCGCGCGAATTGGGGGCCAGGGCCACGTGGCCGCCTTCGCCGGGCAGGGCGGTGGCCACGCCGTCGCGCAGGACCAGGGTGCCGACGCCCAGGCCGGTGCCGGGCCCGACGACCACGTGCAGGCCCTCGTCATGGGGGGCGGGGGCGCCTTGCAGGCACAGCAGGTCGGCGGGGGCCACGCGGGCGGTGGCCCAGGCGGCGGCGGCGAAATCGTTGATCAGCCAGGCCTCGGCCGCGCCGGTGGTGCGCTTGAGGTCCTCTCCGCAGAGCGATTTGGACGCGTTGGTCAGGTTCACCCGGTTGTCCGACACCGGGCCGGCCACGGCGGCGACGACCAGTTCGGGGGGCGTGCCCTGTGCCGCGGCGAAGGTGCCGAAGATCTCGGCCAGGTCGCCCGGCCCCCCGGTTTCATGCTGTTCCGAGGCGCGGTCCCGGTGACCGTCGAAGGCGCGCAGGCGCAGGTTGGTGCCGCCGATGTCGGCGCAAAGAAGCCAGGGGCTGGTCATGGTCGCGGGTCCTGTCAGGTCAGGGCTTTCTGAAGCGCGTAATAGGACGCCTTGGGCGTGCGCGCCAGCGTGTCGAAATCCATGTGCACAAGGCCGAAGCGCTTGTCGTAGCCGAGCGACCATTCGTAATTGTCCATCAGCGACCAGATGAAATAGCTTTTCACGGGCGCGCCGTCGGCGATGGCCCGTTGGACCTGGGCGACATGGGCATTGAGATAGGCGATGCGTTCGGGGTCGTCGACCGTGCCGCCAACGATGCGGTCGGCATTGGCCATGCCGTTTTCGGTGACATGAAGGGGCAGGTCGCCGGTGTATTCGCGGGCGGTGCGGGTGAGGAAGTTGTAAAGGCCCTCGGGGAAGATCTCCCAGCCGACCTGGGTCTTGGGCAGGGGGCCGTCGACCTCGTCGAGCGAGGGCCAGGGGCCGTCGTTGGGGGCGATGTTCTTGCGGGTGTAGTAGTTGACACCGCACCAGTCGAGCGGCGCGGCGATGGTGTCGAAATCGTTGTCCCAGCCTTTCGGCATGTGGGGGGCGAAGCCTTCCATGACGTTGTCGGGGTACGTTTTGTGGAAGACGCCGGACAGGAAGAAGCGGTTGTAATAGCCGTCGTAGAGGGCGGCGGCCCGGGCGGCCTCGGGGCTGTCGTCGGCCGGGTTGGCCCATTCCATGTTGAAGACGCCGCCGAGGTTGGTCATGCCGAGGCCCCGCATGGTTTCGATGGCGCGGCCATGGGCCAGCAGGACGTGGTGCATGGCCCGGGCGGTGGCGCGGATGTTGCGCAGGCCCGGGGCGTGGTGGCCCAGGAAATGGCTAAGCCAGCCGACGCACCAGGGTTCGTTGATGGGCGCCACGGAATACATGCGGTCGCCGATGCGCGACATGATGGTTTCGGTGAAATCGGCGAACCAGTTGGCGATGTCGGGGTTGGTCCAGCCGCCCAGGTCGGCCAGGGGCGAAGGCAGTTCCCAGTGATAGAGCGTGGCGCAGGGCTTGAGGCCGCGTTCGAGCAGGGCGTCGGTCAGGCGGTCGTAATAATCCAGCCCCTGGGCGTTGGGCGTGCCCCGGCCTTCGGGCAGGACGCGGGCCCAGGAGGTGGAAAACCGGTAGCAATCCAGGCCCGCGGCGGCGATCAGGTCCAGGTCTTCCTCGTAGCGGTGGTAATGGTCGCAGGCCACGGCGCCGTTTTCGGCGCGCACGACGTTGCCGGGGGTGGCGGCGAAGGTGTCCCAATGGGTCTGGCCGGCGCCGCCGAAGGAATGGCCTTCGATCTGGTAGGCCGAGGTGGCGGTGCCGAAGAGGAAGTCTTCGGGGAAGTCCTTGCGGGAAAATTGCATGGGGTCAGGTCCTTTGGGGCGCGGGGCCGGTGGACCGGCCCACGAGAAGTTCGGCTTCGAGCATCCGGCTTTGCGGCGGTGCGTCGGGGGTGTTGATGCGGTCGACGAGGCACTGGGCCAGCACCTCTCCGGCCTTGCGGACAGAGGACCGGGTGGCCGTGAAGATCGGCACGTCCTGGCCGTTCTTGAGGTAACTCAGGTCGTCGTCATGGGTGATCACCGACACGTCGCGGCCCATGGTCAGGCCGGATTCCTCGATGGCCCGGCGGATGCCCAGCGCGGCGATCATCGACGAGGCCATGATGGCCGTGGGCGGCTGGTCCATGGCCAGCATCTGGCGGGTCTGGGAATAGCCGAAATGTTCGGTCATCTCGTCCGAGCGCATCAGGGCGGGGTCCGGGGCGATGGCGGCCTCGGCCAGGGCGGCAAGGTAGCCCGCCCGCCGGCGCTGGGCGAAATCCATCGTTTCCAGCCCGTTGATCAGGGCGATGCGGCGGTGACCCAGGTGAATGAGGAATTCGGTCGCGTGCTGGAACGACCGCTTGTTGTTCACGTCGACCCAGGCGTAGGGCTCGGTGATGCCGGTGGACCGGCCGTGCACGATGAAGGGCAGGCCGATCTGGTTGAGCAGGGGGATGCGCTGGTCCTCGACCAGGGGGCCCTGCAGGATGACCGCATCGACGGCCCCCCGGGCGCGGTATTCCCGGTAGACCGCACTTTCGTCGGCATCCGGAACACGGGTGAACATCATGTCGTAGCCGAAACGCGAAAACGTCAGCGAGGCCCCGGCCACGAAATCCCCGAAGATCGGGTTGACCATTTCATGCTGCACCGAGGTCGGAATGACCTGGCCGATAACCATGGCGCGACCGGTGGCCAGCCCCTTGGCCCGGCTGTTCGGCCGGTAGTTGTGCCGGCGCGCGGCCTCTTCGACGCGGCGGCGGGTGGCCTCGGACACCTCGGGATAGCCGTTCAGGGCACGGCTGACCGTGGTCTGTGACAGGCCCAGTTCTTCGGCGAGGGTCTTGAGGTTCATCGGCTCTCAAAGCGCTTTGGATTCTCGGCCCCTTGTGTGGGTGCAAAGCCTCGAAACGTCAACGCATTTGTTCGGAGATGGTTCCAACCTTCTTGGAAATTACCGAAAACACGAAACTTCCTGACGAATGGAAGCGCCATGTTGACAGATTGCATCCAAAGCGCATTTATCCCGGTCATCCAAAGCGCTTTGAAATTGATTCGCTTGGACGCTGAAAGACAACAGGCGCTCAAGCGCGATCGGGAGGGAATTGACGACATGACAAAGACCAGACTTTTTGCCGGGGCGGCGGCGCTGGCACTGACGGCCGGTGTGGCTTATGCCGACAACGTGACCGTCTTCGGCCCCTGGCTGAGCAATGACCAGGAAGATGTCGAGGCGGTGCTGGACGGGTTCACCGAGGCCACCGGCCACAGCTATTCCTACGTGGGGTCCGACAGCTTCGAACAGCAGATCCGCATCGACGCCGAGGCCGGATCCGCCCCCAACATCGCGATCTTCCCGCAGCCGGGCCTGGCGGCCAACATGGCCGAGGCCGGGTTCCTGACGCCGCTGCCCGCGGGCACGGCCGACTGGGTCAAGGAGAATTACGCGGCCGGCCAGTCCTGGGTCGACCTGGGCACCTATCCCGGGCCGGACGGGTCCGAGGATCTGTACGGTTTTTTCTACAAGGTCGATGTGAAGTCGCTGGTCTGGTACGTGCCGGAAAACTTCGAGGACGCGGGCTACGAAGTGCCTGAGACCATGGAAGAGCTGAAGGCCCTGACCGAACAGATCGTGGCCGACGGCGAAACGCCCTGGTGCATCGGGCTGGGATCCGGGGGCGCGACCGGCTGGCCGGCGACCGACTGGGTCGAGGACCTGATGCTGCGCACCCAGCCGCCCGAGGTCTATGACCAGTGGGTGTCCAACGATATGCCGTTCAACGACCCGGCCGTGGTGGCCGCGATCGAGGAATTCGGCTGGTTCGCGCGCAACGACGATTTCGTGTCGGGCGGCACCGGCGCGGTGGCCACCACCGATTTCCGCGACAGCCCCAAGGGCCTGTTCGATGCGCCGCCGGCCTGCTACATGCACCGCCAGGCGTCGTTCATCCCGTCCTTCTTCCCCGAAGGCACGATGATGGGCGAGGATGCCGATTTCTTCTACTTCCCGGCCTATGCCGAAAAGGACCTGGGCACGCCGGTCCTGGGCGCGGGCACCCTGTGGGCGATCACGGCCGACAGCGAGGGCGCGCAGGCGCTGATCGAGTACCTCAAGACGCCGGAAGCGCATGAAATCTGGATGGCGCGCCAGGGCTTCCTGACCCCGCACATGGGCGTCGATCCCGAGGTCTTTGCCGATCCGTCGCTGCGCCAGATGAACGAGATCCTGCTGGGCGCTACGACCTTCCGCTTTGACGCCTCCGACCTGATGCCGGGCGGCGTGGGCGCCGGCTCGTTCTGGACGGGCATGGTCGACTACGCGGGCGGCAAGGACGCCCAGGAGGTCGCCGACCAGATCCAAAGCTCGTGGGACGGCCTGAAGTAACCGTCCGACGGATCTGATACAGGGCATTCCGGCGCGGATCGGGGTGCCCTCTTTTCCTCCTGCCCAGCGGAGCGCGCAATGACCCAAGCCCTGCAAGCCCTGACGACGATCCTGATCGGGCTCGGCGCCTGTGTCGGCTATTTCTTCCTGTCGAACCGGCTGGTCGACGTGATCTGGCCTCCGCGGGGGCCGAACGCGGGGCGCAACATCAACCGGGCGAACATGATCCGGCCTTGGCTGTTCCTGTTTCCCGCGCTGTTCGCGCTGGGGCTGTACCTGGGCTACCCGGTGTTCGAAACGCTGCGGCTGTCGCTGCTGGAACGGGTGCCGGGCGGGGGCTATGAATGGGTCGGGCTGGAGAACTACATCCGCATGGCGGGGGAACCCAAGTTCTGGGAGGCCATGCGCAACAACATGCTGTGGCTGCTGGTGGTGCCGGCGGCGTCGACGGCCTTCGGGCTGCTGACGGCCCAGCTGACGGATTCGATCCGCTGGGGGCGGATCGCGCAGATGCTGATCTTCATGCCGATGGCGATTTCCTTCGTGGGCGCGGCGGTGATCTGGAAGCTGGTCTACGACGCGCGGCCCATCGACCAGGACCAGATCGGCATCCTGAACGCGGTGGTCGTGGGCCTGGGCGGAGAGCCCCAGACCTGGCTGACCGTGCCCTTCTGGAACAACTTCTTCCTGATGCTGGTGCTGGTGTGGATCCAGACGGGCTTTGCCACGGTGATCCTGTCGGCCGCCCTGCGGGGCATCCCGGAAGAAACCGTCGAGGCGGCGATCGTCGACGGGGCGAACCCGTTCCAGATCTTCTTCAAGATCAAGGTGCCGCAGATTTCGACGACCATCCTGGTGGTCTGGACGACGATCACCATCGTGGTGCTGAAGATCTTCGACATCGTCTACGCGATGACCAACGGGCAATGGCAGACGCAGGTGCTGGCCAATTACATGTTCGACAAGCTCTTCGTGGCCAATGACTGGGGGGTGGGGTCGGCCTCGGCCATCGTGATCATGGTGCTGGTGCTGCCGATCCTGGTCTGGAACGTGCGCAATGCGCGCAAGGAAATGGAGTAAGGGCGCATGTCGGACGTGCATTACGGCCCCAGCGGCGTTGCCGGCCAGAAGGCCATCCTGACCTGGGCGGTCCATATCTCGGTGGCCCTGCTGGTGATCCTGTGGGTGCTGCCCACGCTGGGCCTGTTCATTTCATCCTTC
This sequence comes from Paracoccaceae bacterium, assembly GCA_002709405.1. Taxonomy (GTDB): domain Bacteria; phylum Pseudomonadota; class Alphaproteobacteria; order Rhodobacterales; family Rhodobacteraceae; genus Marinibacterium. Next base: position 46,720 of record PAQV01000027.1, on the reverse strand, counting down.
CGGACGGCGGACCAGATTTCGACCTCGGGCTGGTGGCGGGCGCCGTTTGCGGCCGAACAGGTGCTGCAGATGCGCACCGCCGCGCCCGATACCCAGGTGCAGGAGGGTGATCTGTACGTCATCGAGGGCAACGTGATGGAAGACGGCCAGGCCGGCGAGATCGCGTCCTGGGGGATTTCCTCGCGCGATGTCAGTGCCTTCCAGCCCGGCGACGCGGCCGAATTGCGCGACGGGGGCACGCTGACCCTGATGGGCGACGGGTCCTACCGGATGGAAAGCGACGCGCCCTTCGAGGGCCGGCGCGGGCAGCGGGTGTTCCTGACGGCCATGGTCCCGCCCGAGCTGACGCTGGAAAACTACCGTTTCATGCTGTTCGACGAAAGCAACGTGAACGGCATGAGCCGGGCCTTCTTCAACACGCTGACGGTGTCGATCCCGGCCACCGTGATCCCGATCCTGGTGGCGGCCTTCGCGGCCTATGCGCTGGCCTGGATGGAATTCCCCGGCCGGGCCCTGCTGGTGGCCGTCATCGTCGGTCTGCTGGTGGTGCCCCTGCAACTGGCCCTGATCCCGCTGCTGAAATTGCATTTGGGCATCGGCATCGGCAAGGGCTACCTGGGCGTCTGGCTGGCCCATACCGGGTTCGGCCTGCCGCTGGCGATTTACCTCTTGCGCAACTACATGGCGGGCCTGCCCCGCGACATCATCGAAAACGCCCGGGTCGACGGGGCGACCGAATACCAGATCTTCGTCAAGATCATCCTGCCGCTCAGCTTCCCGGCCCTGGCCTCGTTTGCGATCTTCCAGTTCCTGTGGACATGGAACGATCTGCTGGTGGCCAAGGTTTTCCTGATCGACGCCACCGGGCGGACGACCGTGATGACCGCGCAGATCGTCGAGCTGATGGGCACCCGGGGCGGCAACTGGGAGATCCTGGCCACGGCGGCCTTCGTATCCATCGTGGTGCCGCTGCTCGTCTTCTTCTTCATGCAGAAATACCTGGTCCGGGGCCTGTTGGCCGGATCGGTGAAATAAGGCTTTACCAATGAACGATCAGACACTTGCCCAACCCGAAACGCAGACCGACTGGTGGAAGGGCGGGGTGATCTACCAGATCTACCCGCGCTCGTTCCAGGACAGCGACGGCGACGGGATCGGAGACCTCAACGGCATCACCCGCCGGCTGGAATACATCGCCTCGCTCGGCGTGGACGCAATCTGGATTTCGCCGTTCTTCACCTCGCCGATGAAGGATTTCGGCTATGATGTCAGCGATTACTGCGACATCGACCCGATGTTCGGATCACTGGGCGATTTCGACGGGATGCTGGCCAAGGCCCACAAGCTGGGCCTGAAGGTGATGATCGACCTGGTGCTGTCGCATACCTCGGACGAACACCCGTGGTTCCAGGAAAGCCGGGCCTCGCGCGATAACCCGAAATCGGAATGGTACGTCTGGTCCGATCCGCAAGAGGACGGCACGCCGCCCAACAACTGGCTGTCGATCTTCGGCGGCCCGGCCTGGCAATGGGATTCGCGGCGCCAGCAATATTACCTGCACAATTTCCTGGTGGCCCAGCCCGACCTGAACTTCCATTGCGAAGAGGTCCAGCTGGCGCTTCTGGACGTGGCCAAGTTCTGGCTGGACCGGGGTGTCGACGGCTTCCGCCTGGACACGATCAACTTCTACATCCACGACAGGGAATTGCGGTCGAACCCGGCGCTGCCCTACGAGCTGCGCAACGATTCCATCGCGCCGCAGGTGAACCCCTACAACCACCAGGAGCACCTCTATTCCAAGAACCAGCCCGAAAACCTGGCCTTCCTGGAACGGCTGCGCGCCCTGACCGATCAATACGATGCCCGCGCCTGCCTGGGCGAGGTGGGCGATGCCCAGCGGGGCATGCAGATCCTGGGCGAATACACCAAGGGCGAAAAGCGCGTGCACATGTGCTATGCCTTCGAATTCCTGGAAAACCGGAAGGCGACGGCCGACTGGGTGGTGGAAACCTTCCGCCGGTTCGACACCCATGCGCCCGACGGCTGGGCCTGCTGGGCGTTTTCCAACCACGATGTGCGCCGCCATGCCACCCGCTGGGATCTGAGCGACGGGGCCAACCGGGCCTATGTCATGCTGATGATGTGCCTGCGCGGGTCGGCGTGCCTCTATCAGGGCGAAGAGCTGGGCCTGCACGAGGCCGACGTGCCCTTCGAGGCGCTTCAGGATCCCTACGGCAAGGAATTCTGGCCCGAATTCAAGGGCCGCGACGGCTGCCGGACGCCGATGGTCTGGGAAATCCAGGACGAGATGGCCGGGTTCACGACCAGCTCGGACCCCTGGCTGCCGGTCAGCCCGGCGCAGTCCGAGTTCTCGGTCGACCGGCTGGAGGACGACCCCGGTTCGCTTTTGCATCATTACCGCCGCGCGGTGGCCCTGCGCCACGATTACCCGGCGCTGGCCCATGGCAGCCAGACGGGCATGAGCGCCGAGGGCGACCTGCTGACCTTCACCCGCACCGACGGGGACGAAGAGATCTTCTGCGCCTTCAACCTCAGCGACATCGCGGCGCATCTGACGATCCCCGAGGGCCAGTGGACGGCCATCGCCGGGGTGCATTCGGACCTGGAGGCCGGGGCGATGGATCTGCCCGGCTGGGGCTACGTGATCGCCAAGCGCGAGGGGGAGTGACGCCATGGCAGAGCTGGTGCTGAAAGATGTCGCGAAGACCTACGGCAAGTCCGTACCGGTCCTGCGCGACATCAACCTGGAGATCGAGGAAGGCGAGCTGGTGGTCTTTGTGGGGCCGTCGGGCTGCGGCAAGTCCACGCTTCTGCGGATGATCGCGGGGCTGGAAAAGATCACCGGGGGCGAGCTGACCATCGAGGGCCAGCGCATGAACGAGGTGCCTCCGGCGCAGCGGGGCATCGCGATGGTGTTTCAGTCCTATGCTCTGTACCCGCACATGACGGTGCGGGAAAACATGGCCTTCGCCCTGAAGCTGGCCAAGAAGTCCAAGGCCGAGATCGACGAGGCGGTCAACCGGGCGGCGGCGGCGTTGCAGCTTGAACCGTTCCTGGACCGTTTGCCCAAGGCGCTGTCGGGGGGGCAGCGCCAGCGGGTGGCGATCGGCCGGTCGATCGTGCGGGATCCGAAGGTCTACCTGTTCGACGAACCGCTGTCGAACCTGGACGCGGCGCTGCGCGTGGCCACGCGGATCGAGATCGCCCGGCTGAAGGAGGCGATGCCGGATCGCACGATGATCTACGTGACCCACGACCAGGTCGAGGCGATGACCCTGGCCACGCGCATCGTGGTGCTGGCCAACAAGGGTATCGCCCAGGTCGGCACGCCGCTGGAGCTCTATGAAACGCCCGACAACGAGTTCGTGGCGCAGTTCATCGGGTCTCCGGCGATGAACCTGTTGCCCGGGACGATCACCGGGACGGGGGCCTTGACGACGGTGGCCCTGGCCCATGGTGAAACGGTCGTGTCGGCGGTGCCCACGGTCGAGGGCGACATGGGCAAGACGGTCAACGTGGGCGTGCGGCCCGAGGACATGGTGCCGAACGAGGACCAGCCGATTTTCCGGGGCAAGGTGGATTTCACCGAAGCCCTGGGCGAGGTGACGCTGCTTTATTTCGAGGAAACCGACAGTGCTCCGGGCGTGATCGCCAAGCTGCCCGGGGTGCACCGGGGGCTGCGCGGGACCAGTGTCGGGCTGGCGGCGGACCCGGCCAAGGTGCACCTGTTCCACGACGGGCGGACCATGCGGCGTTGAGGGGAATGATGGGCAAGAATTGCCCATCCTACATCCCCCGGCGGGGTATCACGCAGGATTGGGCTGGGTTTGGGCGTAGGATGGGCAATTCTTGCCCATCTTCCCCGCCGATCGCGGGGCGGACCTGCCAAAAGGTGGAATTGACGCAGGAGAAGGATCTGCGCCCCCATGGGAGCGCGGGCACGTGCCGGATCCCCTGCGCGGCCTGCCTATCCAAGGGAGGATACCGATGTCTCATAAATACGAAGGCGGGTGCGATCACATCAAGACCCATGCCGATGCAGAGCCGATCGACAACCACACCTGCCATTGCTCGGTCTGCAAGGGCGTGACCGGCCAGCCGACCACCCACGTGGTCTTCTTCAAGCATTCCGACCTGGAGGTCGACGGCGGCAGCATGAACCGGCAGCCGTTCAATGCCAACAATCCCGATGGCCCGCTGGAGCTGTGCACCTGCGCGGATTGCGGCACGCCGATCATGCTGGACGACAAGGAAAGCCGGATCCGGGTGATCGTGCCCAACCTGATGGGCTATGCCGCCGAGATGCCCGCCACCTACCACGCCTTCTACGATCCGGCGACCGGCGAGCCCAAGCCCTCGGACGGCCGGCCCGTCTACGAGGCCCTGCGCCCGGAATTCGTCTGGCCGGCCCCGAACTGAGGCCGCGCTGTCACCAAACCGGGACCGCACAGACGGCCCGTCGAGGACCGGTCCCTGACCGGTCCTGACAACACCTGATCCGGGCCGCCTGCTCGGCCAATCTCGGGATTAATCCCAAGGCCATCCCCAGGGCCGGTTGCCCGGATCTTTCCCAGTTCTTTTCCGGAACTTTCCCGGCCGTCGTGCCGCGATGCGGCGGAAAGGATGCTGGCCTTGCGGGGCGCAAATGGGCTAGGGGCAGGCTCAGACCACCCGGAGGAGACCCCATGGACGCCCCCCTTGTCCTGATTGCCGGCGGCGGCATCGGCGGCCTTGCGACCGCCCTGACCCTGCACCAGATCGGCGTGCCCTGCCGCGTCTTCGAGGCCGTGCCCGAATTGCGGCCCCTTGGCGTGGGCATCAACATCCAGCCCAACGCCGTGCGCGAGCTGTTCGACCTGGGGATCGGGCCCGAGGCCCTGGACCAGGTGGGCATCGCCACGCGGGAATGGGCCCTGGTGGGGCTGAACGGGTCCGAGATCTACTCGGAACCGCGCGGGGTGGATGCGGGCTATACCTGGCCGCAATATTCCGTGCACCGGGGCAAGCTGCAGATGCTGCTGCTGGAGCAGGCCCTGAAGCGGCTGGGCCCCGATGCCATCTGCACCGGCCAGCGGGTGACCGGGTACGCGCGCACGGCCGACGGCGTGTCGGTGACTCTGGTCGACAGCGACGGCACCGAAACGCGCCAGGCTGGCACCCTGCTGATCGGAGCCGATGGCATCCACTCGGCGATCCGCGCCCAGATGCACCCCGACCAGCCGCCGATCCACTGGGGCGGGGCGATCATGTGGCGGGGCACCACTCGGGCCCGGCCGACGCGGACCGGCGCCTCGTTCGTGGGTTTCGGCACCCATCACCACCGGGTCGTGTTCTACCCGATCTCGCAGCCCGACGCCGACGGTATGGCGGAAATCAACTGGATCGCCGAGGTCACCGTCGACAATTCCGACGGCTGGAAGGGCAACGACTGGAACAAGAAGGTCGCCGTCGAGGACTTTGTCCACCATTTCGACGGCTGGAGTTATGACTGGCTGGACGTGCCCCAGCTGATCCGGCGGGCCGGCGATGTCTGGGAATACCCGATGATAGACCGCGACCCGGTGCCGACCTGGGTCGACGGGCCGGTGGCCCTGCTGGGCGATGCGGCCCATGCCATGTATCCGACGGGCTCGAACGGGGCCAGCCAGGCGATCGTCGACGCCCGCGTTCTGGGCGCGTCCTTCCTGGAACACGGCCTGACGCCCGGGGCCCTTGCGGCCTATGACTCGCGCCTCTGCGCGCCGATCTCGGAGGTTGTGCTGCGCAACCGGGGGGCAGGGCCCTTCGGCCTGCTGAACCTGGTCGACGAGCGCTGCGGGGGCACATTCGACGATATCGACGCGGTGATCCCGCCCGAGGAACGCGCGGCCTTCATGGGGGCCTACAAATCCGCCGCAGGCTTTGCCATGGACAAGCTGAACGCCGCCCCGCGCACGATTGCGCCGGGTGCGCGGGTGGCCCTGGAGCAGACCCCGGACCAGGCCCCGGACGTGACCCAAGACCGGACCCGCCAGGAACCGGCGGGCAATGTCTGAAAAACTTGGGTGAATATCCGGCACGATAGTTACCTTGTTATTCATCTTTCCGTCGGGACTCGTGTATTGGAGCAAGCCCCGGCGGATGATAGAAAAATCTGATAAGATCGCGTTTCGAGGGAGGAAAACATGAAACGACGTTCTGTGGTCGCGACTCTGGTCGCCGGCGCTTTTGCGCTGTCAGCCCTGCCCGCCATTGCCCAAGACGTAACCTTGCGCCTGCACCAGTTCCTGCCACCGCAGGCTCCGGTTCCGGCGCATATCCTGAAGCCTTGGGCCGAAAGCGTGACGGAGGCCTCGGGAGGACGGATCGAGATCCAGCATTTCGATGCCATGGCCCTGGGCGGCAGCCCGCCGTCACTGATGGACCAGGCCAAGGACGGGGTGGTGGACATCATCATGACCGTCGTGGGCTATACGCCCGGCCGGTTCCCCAAGACCGAAGTGTTCGAACTGCCGTTCATGATGACCTCGCCGGTGGCGACGTCGCTGGCGTTCTGGGACCTGGTCGAAAGCGACCTGCAGGACGAGGAATACAAGGACGTGCACGTCCTTGGGGCCTGGGTCCACGGCCCCGGCCTGATCCACAGCCGCAACGGCGTGACCAAGCTGGAGGACATGGAAGGCCTGAAACTGCGCGGGCCGACCCGGGTCATCAACGACCTGCTGAGCGAACTGGGCGCGACCCCCGTGGGCATGCCCCTGCCGGCCATCCCCGAGGCGATGTCGACCGGTGTCATCGACGCCACCGTGATCCCGTGGGAAGTCACGCCCGCCGTGCGCCTGTCGGAACTGATCGGCAACCACACCGAGTTCGGGGGCGACCGGGCGCTGTACACGGCGGCCATCGTGGCGGTCATGAACAAGCGGGCCTATGACAAGCTGCCCGACGACCTGAAGGAAATCCTGGACGCGCAAAGCGGGGCCAAGCTGTCGAAAATGGCGGCCGAGGTGATGTGGGAATACGACGCTCCGGGCAAGAAGATCGCCGAGGACGCGGGCAACACCATCGTCGTCCTGGACGAGGCCGAGGTGGCGCGCTGGCAAGAGGCCGCCAAGCCCGTGGTCGACCGCTGGGTTGCCGAGATGGACAAGCGCGGCATCGACGGCCGTGCCCTGATCGAGCAGGCCCAGGGCCTGATCGCCAAGCACGAAACCGAATGATCCGGTCGAAGCCGGGCGGCTGTTCAGGCCGCCCGGCTTCGCGCCCCGGATCCGTTTTGGGATACCCCGCATGTATGTCCTGCTTTCCCGCGTAGCGGAATGGATCGCCCGTGGCATGGCCCTGGCTGGCGGCCTGGCGCTGCTGGCGGTGGTGGCGATGACCTGTGTCTCGATCACCGGCCGCGCCCTGATCCCGATCGGCCTGCAGCCGGTCAAGGGCGACTTCGAGCTGGTGTCGATCGGCATGGGCTTTGCCGTCTTCGCCTTCCTGCCCTGGGGGCTTTATGCCCGGGGTCATGCCACCGTCGACCTGTTCCTGCCGGCCTTCCCGCCGCTGATGAACAAGATCGTCGACCTGCTGGCCGACCTGGCCTTCCTGGCCGTGTCCGTCATCATCGCCTGGCGGCTGTGGCTGGGGATGATGGACAAGAAAAGCTACTACGAAACCACCCTGATCCTGCAATTCGACATGTGGAAGGCCTATGCCCTGGCGCTGGTGGGCGCGGGCGCCTTTGCCCTGGTCGCGGCGTTCTGCGTGCTGCGGTCCATCCGGGCGCTGGCTGGCCAGGAGGAGGACCTCATTGTCTGATTACGACCTCGCGCTCTGGTCCTTCCCGGTCCTGCTGCTGCTGATCTTCCTGCGCTTTCCCATTGCCCTGGCCATGCTGCTGGTCGGCTTCTGCGGCACCTGGCTGGTGACCGGCTCGCCGATGATGATGCTGGCCCAGATGAAATCGCTGACCTATTCGACGTTTTCGAAATACTCGTTTTCGATCATCCCCCTGTTCCTGCTGATGGGCCAGTTCGCCACGCTGTCGGGGATGTCGGCCTCATTGTTCCGGGCGGCCGAGGGCTTCCTGGGCCACCGCAAGGGCGGCATGGCCATGTCGGCCATCGGCGCCTGCGCGGGGTTCGGGGCGATCTGCGGGTCGTCGCTGGCCACGGCGGCCACGATGGGCCAGGTGGCCCTGCCGGAGCTGCGCCGTTACGGCTATCCCAACACGCTGGCCACCGGCGCGCTGGCGGCCGGTGGCACGCTGGGCATCCTGATCCCGCCGTCGGTCATCCTGGTGATCTACGCCATCCTGGCCGAGCAGAACATCGCCAAGCTGTTCGTCGCGGCCATCGGGCCGGGCATCCTGGCGGCCATCGGCTACATGCTGGCAGTGGCGGTCTGGGTGCGGGTGTCGCCGAACTCGGCGGCGCTGGCCGACCGGGTGCCCTGGGGCGACCGCCTGAGGATGCTGGGCAGCACCTGGCCGGTGCTGGTCATCTTCGGAGCGGTCGTGGGCGGGATCTATTCCGGCATCTTCACCCCGTCCGAGGCGGCGGCCGTGGGCGCGGCGGGCACCTTCATCGCGGCCGTGGTGTCGGGGCAGATGAGCTGGAAGACCTTCTCGCAGTCGGTCTACACCACGGCCTCGTCGACGGCGATGATCTTCATGATCGTGCTGGGGGCCGGGATCTACAATTCCTTCCTGGCCCTGACCCAGCTGCCCCAGCAGACGGCGGCCTGGGTGTCGATGCAGGAGCTTTCACCTTGGGTGATCCTGATCGTCGTGCTGGTGATGTACCTGGCCTTCGGCTGCATCATGGATTCGCTGTCGATGGTGCTGCTGACGGTGCCGATCATCTATCCGATCATGATCACGCTCGATTTCGGGATGGACCTGAACGATTTCGGCCTGTGGTTCGGGGTGCTGGTCCTGATCGTGGTCGAGGTCGGGCTGATCACGCCACCGGTGGGGATGAACCTGTTCATCATCAACAACATGGCCCGGGACGTGCCGATCGGCGACACCTTCCGGGGGGCCTTGCCCTTCGTGCTGACCGACCTGATCCGCGTGGTGATCCTGACCCTGTTCCCGGCGCTGACGCTGGGGCTGGTCTGGGCGATCTACTGATGATGATGCGGGAAGGGACCCTGTCATGAGCCTGCCGAAGCCCGGCCTGCGCCATGTCTGCGACCTGTACGTCGACCTGTCGCCAATCCGCGAGATGGGCGCCGGCCGGGCCGGTCAGCGGCGGATCATCCCGATCGTGGGCGGAACCGTCGAGGGGCCCGAGCTGCAGGGCCGGATCCTGGACGTGGGGGCCGACTGGCAGACGATCTTTGCCAGTGGCGTGGCCGAGCTGGACACGCGCTATGCCATGGAAACCCACGACGGGGCGGTGATCGAGATCGTGAACTATGGCTACCGGTTCGGGCCTCGGCACGTGATCGAGGCCCTGGCGCGGGGCGAGGCGGTGGCGCCCACGTCCTATTCGATGCGCACCCAGGCGCGGCTGGAAACCGGGGATCCGCGCTATGACTGGGTGAACCGGACGCTGTTCGTGGGCACCGGCGCGCGGCTGGCGGCGCAGGTCCAGGTGTCCCTGTTCGCCGTCGAATAAGGGGGAAAGCGGCCGGCCCCCCATCGAGGGGGACCGGCCGCTGCCCGGCCCCGGGGCCGGGCGGGCCCTTGCCTTGGCGCTGCCACGGGATGTTGACCTTGCCGGCCCCCTGGCCAAAGGATGCGCCTGAACGCAAGGGTCCGCTGGGTGGGCCGCCGCCAGGGAGCGCCTGATGTCCGACCGCAAGGATCTTTTGACCTCGTCCCATTGGGGCACCTACCGGGTAGAGACCTCGGACGGGCGGATCACGGCGATGCGGCCCTTCGAGGCGGACCCCGATCCGTCGCCCATCGGGCCGGGCATCCTGGACGTGCTGGACGGGCCGACACGGATCAAGCGGCCGGCGGTGCGGCAATCCTGGCTGGATCACGGGCCGGGCGCGCGGGGCGATCTGCGCGGCCAGGAGCCCTTTGTCGAGGTCAGCTGGGACGAGGCCGAGCGCCTGGTGGCCGACGAGTTGAACCGGGTGCGCACCAAGCACGGCAATGCCTCGATCTACGCCGGGTCCTATGGCTGGGCCTCGGCCGGGCGGTTCCACCATGCGCAAAGCAACCTGAAGCGGTTTCTCAATTGCATCGGCGGGTTCACCCGGTCGGTGAACACCTACAGCTTTGCCGCCGGCGAGGTGATCGTGCCCCACGTCATGGGGCATTTCTACAACCTGGTCTATGACGCCACCAGCTGGCGGTCGATCGTGGCCGACACGGACCTGTTCGTGGCCTTCGGGGGCGTGCCCCTGAAGAACGGCCAGATCGCCCAGGGCGGGGTCGGGGCCCATGTCCAGCGCGAGGCGATGAAGGCGGCGACGGCGGCGGGGGTGCACTTTGTCAACATCTCGCCCCTGCGGTCGGACGTGATGGAGGACGCCGGGGCCGANTGGCTGGCNCCNNGNCCCTCGACCGACACGGCGNTGATGCTGGCCNTGTGCCANACNCTGATGGCCGAGGGNCTGCANGATGCGGNNTTCNTNGNGCGNTACACCNNCGGGTTCGACCGGTTCGCGGCCTACCTGNCCGGCGNGNCGGACGGGGTGGTCAAGGATGCGGNNTGGGCGGNGGCGATCTGCGATCTGCCGGCCGANNNGATCCGNGNCCTGGCCCGGCGGATGGTGCGGCGGGCGGACGATGNTNTCGATCAGCTGGTCNCTGACCCGNCAGGATCANGGCGAGATGGCCTATTGGGCGGCGATTGCCCTGGCNGCGATGGTCGGCCAGATCGGGCTGCCCGGNGGNGGCATCGGNTTNGGCTANTCGGCGGTNAATGCNATCGGCAACGACCTGCACGACCTGCCGGTCATCGCCNTGCCNCAGGGCCAGAACCCGGTGACGGGCNTNGTGCCCGTGGCGCGGATCACCGACATGCTGGAAAACCCCGGNGGGNCNTTNGANTTCGACGGNCNGCNNCTGACCTATCCCGATGCGCGGCTGATCTGGTGGGCCGGGGGCAACCCGTTCCACCACCACCAGGACCTGAACCGGATGCGCCGGGCCTGGGCGCGGCCCGAGACAGTCATCGCCAACGAATGGTGCTGGAACGCGCTGGCCAAGCATGCCGATATCGTGCTGCCCTGCACGGTGCCGCTGGAACGGACCGACCTGGCGCTGACCAACCGTGATCCCTGGCTGGCCCGGATGGACAAGGCGGTGGAGCCGGCGGGCGAGGCGCGGGACGACCATGCGATCTTTGCCGGGATCGCGGGCAAGCTGGGCGTCGAGGCGGCGTTCACCGAGGGGCGGACGCCCGAGGAATGGCTGCGCTGGATTTATGACCGGACCCGGCAGAACGCGGCGGCGATGGAGATCGAGCTGCCCTCGCTGGACGAGCTGCGCGAGAAGGGCACCCACAAGATCCCTGCGCCGGAGGAACCGCATGTGATGCTGAAGGCCTTCCGGGCCGATCCGGAGGGGGCGCCGCTGGACACGCCCTCGGGGCGGATCGAGCTGTTTTCGGACGTGATCGCAGGGTTCGGCTACGACGATTGCCCGGGCCATCCGGCCTGGTTGGAGCCGGTGGAATGGCTGGGGCAGGGGGGTGGCCTTCACCTGATGTCGAACCAGCCGAAGGGCAAGCTGCATTCACAGCTGGATCACGGGGCGCATTGCCGGTCGCTGCGGCCGGACGGGCGCGAGGTCCTGGCGCTGCATCCGGATGACGCGGCGGCGCGGGGGATTGCCGAGGGCGACCGGCTGCGGGTGTTCAATGATCGAGGCTGGTGCCTGGCGACGGCGACGCTAAGCGCCGGGGTGCGGCGCGGGGTCGTGCAGATGTCGACCGGGGCATGGTACGACCCGGCGGTGGACGACCAGGGGCGGCCGGGATGCCGGCATGGCAACCCGAACGTGCTGACGCTGGACAAGGGGACCTCGCGGCTGGCTCAGGGGCCGATTGCGCATTCCTGCATGGTCGAGGTCGAAAAGGACACATCCAACCTGGAGCCCGCGCCGTTCGAACCGCCGGTCCTGATGCAGAGGTAGGGACCGGGCAGCGGGCACACCTCCCGCCCGCCCNCCCCGGTGCACCCGCTGCCCGGTGCGCGGGGGCCTCATGTGATCACAAGGATCGGGGCGGGGGATTGTCGTGTGTCCCGCGCAAGCTGTCGGCCCGGCTGGCAGAGGGTGTGATCACGAAAAAAAGGGCGCGACCCCAACAGGTTTCGCGCCCAGAACGTTACGCGGCGATTTGGCGGGCCTTTTCCACCAGCACCTCGGCCTGGCGGATCGAGGCATAGTCGATCAGGCGGCCATCCAGCGACACGGCCCCCTTGCCGGCGGCCTCGGCCTCGGCCATGGCGGCGAGGATGCGGTTGGCCTTGTCGACTTCCTCGGTCGAGGGGCTCATGACCTCGTTGGCCAGGGCGACCTGGCTCGGATGGATCGCCCATTTGCCCTCGCAGCCCAGAACGGCCGCGCGCTTGGCGGCCGCGCGATAGCCGTCGGGATCCTGGAAATCGCCGAAGGGCCCGTCGATCGGGCGCAGNCCGTTGGCCCGGGCGGCGACCACCATCCGCGCCAGCGCGTAGTGCCACATGTCGCCCCAGTGGCTGGCCCGGTCTCCGCCGTCGAGCGGATCGGTCAGCACGGCGTAATCGGGGTTCACGCCGCCGATGATCGTGGTGCGCGCGCGGGTCGAGGCGGCATAATCGGCCACCCCGAAATGCAGGCTTTCATTGCGCGTCGAGGCAGCCGCGATGTCGGACACATTCTGCATGCCCAGGGCGGTTTCGATGATGTGTTCGAAGCCGATCCGCGTCTTGCGGCCCATGGCGTCCTCGATCTGGGTGACGAGCATGTCGATGGCATAGACATCGGCCGCCGTGCCCACCTTGGGGATCATGATAAGGTCCAGCCGTTCGCAGGCTTCGACCACGTCGACCACGTCGCGATACATGTAGTGGGTGTCCAGCCCGTTGATCCGGATGGACATGGTCTTGGTGCCCCAGTCCAAGTCGTTCAGGGCTGTGATCACATTTTTCCGGGCCTGGGCTTTTTCGTCCGGGGCGACTGCGTCCTCGAGATCGAGGAAGATCACGTCGACATCGGATTTCGCCGCTTTCTCAAAGAGTTGAGGCTGCGATCCGGGCACCGCCAATTCGCTGCGGTTCAGCCGGGCGGGGGCTTGCTGGATGGTGTGGAAACTCATGGGACGGGCACTCCTCTTGCCGTTCGTCGGAACATGACGGGCAGAAAAGGGCGGGCGCGGCGAGTCTGTCAAGAAATTTAATTACATACTTTTGTATACTGAAGCAATAATATTTCGGCTCTATTCGCTCCCCGGATTGCGTGCCGCGTAGAAGAACGCGATGGCCTGGGCGCGGTTCCGGACCGACAGCTTGTCGTAAAGGTTCGACAGGTGGAACTTGACCGTGTTGGTCGAAATGCCCAGCTCGGCGGCCAGTTCCTTGTTGGTCATCCCGGTGGCCAGGGATTCCAGGATCTGGCGTTCCTTGCGCGACAGGGTCTGGATCGGGTCCTGTTGCAGGTCCCGGATGTCGATGAACGGAAAGACCATGTTGCCGGCGGCGACGGACACGCAGGTCTGCAACAGGGTTTCGACCTCGCCCGACCGCGAGGCAAACCCGGCGGCGCCCGCGGTCATGGCCATGCGGGGCAGGTCGCCGGTGTCGTGGCCGTAGACCACCAGCCGGGGCGCGCTGTCGTGATCGCGCAGCACCTCGATCAGCTTGGCCCCGCCAAGCGCGGGCAGGTTCCAGTCGATCACGCCGACCTGCACGGGCACGCGCATGACGGTGCCCAGAAAGCCCTCGGCGGTGGAGGACGTGGCGACCAGCGAGAATCGCGGATCGCGGTCGAAAAGCTCGCTCATGGCGGACAGAACCAGCGGGTTGGCATCGGCCAGCATGATGTCGACCGGTTTGCCGTCGGGTAGGGTAACCATTTGTTATCCTTTGTGTCTGGCGTCAAAACCTACCCATTTGGGTGGGGTATCTGCCGCATACATATGCATACTTACCGGAATGGGGGGGAAATTCCCCATACTTTAAGATACCAGAAAGCAGGAGTAAGGAATATTGCGGGTTTCCTCAAGGTAAGATTATTTCGTCGTCACCCTGCCAGCACAGGCAGATCCGGGCCAGACCCCGGAACCAGACGGGAAGGAGGAGCCCAATGGACATTCACGAGTACCAGGCCAAGGAGATCCTGGCGAATTTCGGGGTAGAGACCCCGCCGGGCGCCCTGGCCTACAGCCCCGAACAGGCGGCTTACCNGGCGCGCGAACTGGGCGGGGACAGCTGGGTCGTGAAGGCCCAGGTCCATGCCGGCGGGCGGGGCAAGGCCGGGGGCGTCAAGCTGTGCCACAGCGATCACGAGATCCAGGATGCCTGCGAGGACATGTTCGGCAAGAAGCTGGTCACGCACCAGACCGGGCCGTCGGGCAAGGGGATCTACCGGGTCTACGTGGAAGGCGCGGTGCCGATCGCCCGGGAAATCTACCTGGGGCTGGTGCTGGACCGGACCAGCCAGCGGGTGATGATCGTGGCCTCGTCTGAAGGCGGCATGGAGATCGAGGATATCTCGGCCGACCGGCCCGACAGCATCGTGCGGTCGACCATTGAACCGGCGGTGGGGCTGCAGGATTTCCAGGCGCGGGAAATGGCCTTCAAGCTGGGGCTGGAGCCGGGGCTGGTGCAGAACATGGTGCGCACCCTGCACGGCTGCTACCGGGCCTTTACGGAACTGGACGCGACCATGGTGGAAATCAATCCGCTGGTGGTGACCAAGGACAACCGGGTGCTGGCGCTCGATGCCAAGATGACCTTCGACGACAATGCCCTGTTCCGGCATCCACAAGTCAGCGAGCTGCGCGACAAAAGCCAGGAAGACCCGCGCGAAAGCCGGGCGGCGGACCGGGGGCTGTCCTACGTGGGGCTGGACGGGAACATCGGCTGCATCGTCAACGGGGCCGGGCTGGCGATGGCGACGATGGACACGATCAAGCTGGCCGGGGGGGAACCTGCGAACTTTCTCGATATCGGCGGCGGGGCCACGCCCGATCGCGTGGCCAAGGCGTTCCGGCTGGTGATGTCGGACGGCAATGTCCAGGCGGTGCTGGTCAACATCTTCGCGGGGATCAACCGGTGCGACTGGGTGGCCGAGGGGGTCGTGCAGGCCCTGCGCGAGGTCAAGGTCGAGGTGCCCGTGGTGGTGCGCCTGGCCGGGACCAATGTCGAGGAGGGCCAGAAGATCCTGGCCAAGTCCGGCCTGCCGATCATCCGGGCGGGCACGCTGATGGAAGCGGCCGAGCGGGCGGTGGGCGCCTGGTCGTCCGATCTGAACCAGAACACGCGCGTGAGGGCCGTCTGATGAGCATCTTTCTTGACCGCAACACTCCTGTCATCGTCCAGGGCATCACCGGGCGGATGGCCCGGTTCCACACCCGCGAGATGCTGGATTACGGCACCAATGTCGTNGGCGGCGTNGTGCCCGGCAAGGGCGGCGAGACGGCCGAGGGCCTGCCGGTCTTCGACACGGTGAAGGCGGCCGTCGNGGCAACGGGGGCAGAGGCCTCGCTGGTCTTCGTGCCGCCGCCCTTCGCCGCCGACAGCATCATGGAGGCCGCCGACGGGGGCATCCGCTATTGCGTCTGCATCACCGACGGCATCCCCGCCCAGGACATGATCCGGGTGAAGCGCTACATGTACCGCTATCCCAAGGAGCGGCGGATGGTGCTGACGGGGCCGAACTGCGCGGGCACGATTTCGCCCGGGAAGGCGCTGCTGGGGATCATGCCGGGCCACATCTATCTGCAGGGGCCGGTGGGCGTGATCGGGCGTTCGGGCACCCTGNGGTACGAAGCGGCGGCCCAGCTGAAGGAACACGGCATCGGCATTTCGACCAGCGTGGGGATCGGCGGCGATCCGATCAACGGGTCCAGCTTCAAGGACATCCTGCAGCGGTTCGAAGAGGACGGCGACACCGAGGTGATCTGCATGATCGGTGAAATCGGCGGACCCCAGGAGGCCGAGGCGGCGGCCTTCATCCGGGACAATATATCGAAGCCGGTGGTGGCCTATATCGCCGGTCTGACCGCGCCCAAGGGGCGGACGATGGGCCATGCCGGGGCGATCATCTCGGCCTTCGGGGAAAGCGCGTCCGAGAAGGTCGAGATCCTGTCAGAGGCCGGGGTGACCGTGGCCGAGAACCCGGCGGTGATCGGCGACACGATCGCCCGGGTCATGGGGAGGGCCGCGTGATGGGCAAGCCAACCGTCTTTGTCACCCGGCGCCTGCCGGCCGCCGTCGAGGCTCAGTTGCAAGAGCGCTACGAGGTGACGTTGAACCGGACCGACCGCCAGCTGGGCCTGTTCCAGTTCCGCGAGGCGCTGCGGCGCTATGATGCGGTGGTGCCGACCTCGACCGACTGGTTCGGCGAGGATGCGCTGGACGTGCCCGGGGCACGCACGCGGATCCTGGCGAATTACGGGCTGGGATATGCGCATATCTGCGAGGATGCGGCCAAGCGCATGGGGGTCACGGTGACCAATACGCCCGACGTGCTGTCGGAATGCACGGCCGACCTGGCGATGACGCTGATGCTGATGGTGGCACGGCGGGCCGGCGAGGGCGAGCGCGAGGTGCGCGAAGGGCGCTGGACCGGCTGGCGGCCGACGCACCTGGTGGGCACCAAGGTGTCGGGCAAGGTGCTGGGTATCGTGGGCTTTGGCCGGGTCGGGCGCGAGGTGGCCCGGCGGGCGCATCACGGGTTCGGCATGACGATCCTGGTGCAGGACCGGGTCAAGATCGACCTCGAACTGCTGGCCGCATGCGGGGCGACCCAGGTCGACAGCCTGGAGGCGATGCTGCCGCTGTGCGATTTCGTGTCGCTGCATTGCGGGGGCGGACCGCGCAACCGGCACCTGATCAACAATGCCCGGCTGGAGATGATGAAGCCCGATGCCTTCCTGATCAACACGGCCATGGGCGAGCTGATCGACGAACGGGCTCTGATCCAGGCGCTGAGTTTCGACACGATCGGCGGGGCAGCGCTGGACGTGTTCGACGGCGAGCCGCGCATCGCGCCGGACCTGTTGGACTGCGACAACCTGGTGATGCTGCCGCACCTGGGCACCGCCACGCGCGAGGCGCGCGAGGCCATGGGGTTCCGGGCGCTGGACAACCTGGACGATTTCTTTGGCGGCCGGCCTCCGCGCGACCGCGTGATCTGATTTCCGCTCCCCCCGGGCGCTGGCATGGTGCTGGCGCCTCTCTCCCCCCGCCCGGTTTCTCCCCCGGGCGGGGTCCTTGTTTTTAGGGTCGGGTTTTCAAGGCCGGGTTTTGAAGGTCAGTCCGGCCGGCGCGCTCCCACCCCTGAGAGGGCGCGCGGGGCCCCCTGCGACGGCGTGGCCCACCCCGCTTGCCGGCCGTTTCCCCGGGTCTGCCCTTGTGGCGGGCGGGATCTTGCGGAATGGTTCGGCCAACGCAACTGACGGGAGGGAGGCGACACATGGAGATCGACGGAGCGGGCGCAGTGGTGACGGGCGGCGCATCGGGCCTGGGCGGCGCCACGGCGGCGCGCCTGGCGGCCCTGGGCGCAAAGGTTACGATTTTCGACCTGAACGAGGACCTGGGCGAGGCCCATGCCGCGGCCATCGGCGGCCGGTTCGTCAAGGTCGACGTGACCGACGAGGCGCAGGTCGAGGCCGGGCTGGACGCGGCCCAGGCCTTTTGCGAGGCCCAGCGGATCTGCGTGAACTGCGCGGGCATCGGCCCGCCGGCCAAGGTGATCAACCGCGACGGGGCGGCCTTGCCCCTGGATGCCTTCGCGGGGATCGTGAAGGTCAATCTTCTGGGCAGTTTCAACGTCCTTTCCAAGTTCGCCGCCCGCATCCACGGGTCTGACCCGGTGGGCGAGGAACGCGGCGTGATCGTGAACACCGCCTCGGTCGCGGCCTTCGACGGCCAGATCGGGCAACCGGCCTATGCCGCGTCGAAAGGGGGCATTGTCGGCATGACCCTGCCCATCGCCCGCGAGTTTGCCCGCCATGGCATCCGCGTGATGACCATTGCCCCGGGGCTGTTCCTGACCCCGCTGCTGGCCTCGCTGCCCGAAGAGGCGCAGGCCTCGCTTGGGCACCAGGTGCCCTTCCCGAACCGGCTGGGCGATCCGGCGGAATACGCCAAAATGGTCGAGGCCATCGTCACCAACCCGATGCTGAACGGCGAAACCATCCGCCTGGACGGGGCGATCCGCATGGCGCCCAAGTAGGTCCTTCCCCGGCGGCGTGTCTTTGCGCGCCGCCGGATCACGCTTGACTTGCGGTTGCAAAATTAACATGTTAATTTAATGGAGGGAGGAGCCATGCCACACCTGACGATCGAATATTCGCCCGGGCTGGAAAAGCGCGCCGATGTGGCCGCGCTTTGCCAATCCGTCCATGCCGCGATGAAAGCCTGCGGGGTCTTTCCGCTGGCCGGCATCCGGGTGCGGGCCTTTCGGGCGGATGTCTGCATCGTGGCGGACGACCTGCCGGACAACGACTTTGCCGCCATGACCCTTTGCGTAGGCGCCGGGCGCGACACCGAGACGTTGCAGCGCGCGGGCCAGGCGATTTTCGACGCCGCCCGCACCGTCCTGGCCGGTCCGCTGTCGACCCCCCATTTCGCGCTTTCGCTGGACATCCGGGTGAACGACCCGGCGCTCAGCTGGAAGGACACGCCCATCCACGCCCGCCTGACGGCACAGCCCGAAAAGGATGCCTCATGAGCCTGCAGGACAATCTTGCCCGCGCCGAAACCTACCTGGCCGGATTCCGAAGAACCGGTGTGCTGAACCACATCGGCGGGGACTCAGTGCCCGCCGTGTCTGGCGAGGCGTTCGAGACGATCTCGCCGGTGGACCTGGCGCCGCTGGCCCATGTGGCGAAAGGCGGCGCCGAGGATGTCGACCGGGCCGTGGCCGCCGCGACAGAGGCCTTCAAGACCTGGTCCAGGACCCCCGGCAAGGAGCGCCGGGCCATCCTGATCAAGGTGGCCGAGGCGATCGAGGCCCGGGCCGAGGAAATCGCATTTGTCGAATGCCTGGACACCGGCCAGGCCCTGCGGTTCATGTCCAAGGCGGCGATCCGGGGGGCGGCGAACTTCCGGTTCTTCGCCGACCAGGCGCCCACGGCCGAGGACGGCGCCGCCCTGCGCAACCCGACCCAGATGAACGTGACCTCGCGCCGGCCGATCGGCCCGGTGGGTGTGATCACACCGTGGAACACGCCGTTCATGCTGTCGACCTGGAAGATCGCTCCGGCCCTGGCTGCGGGCTGCACCGTGGTCCACAAGCCGGCCGAGTTTTCTCCGCTGACCGCAAAGCTGCTGGTCGAGATCGCCGAAGAGGCCGGGCTGCCCCCGGGCGTGCTGAACCTGGTCAACGGGTTCGGCGAGGACGCGGGCAAGGCCCTGACCGAACATCCGGGGCTGAAGGCCATTGCCTTCGTGGGCGAAAGCCGGACCGGGTCGATGATCATGGCCCAGGGCGCGCCGACGCTGAAGCGGGTGCATTTCGAACTGGGCGGCAAGAACCCGGTCATCATCTTCGACGATGCCGACCTGGAGCGCGCCATAGATGCGGCGGTGTTCATGATATACTCGCTGAACGGCGAGCGCTGCACCTCGTCCTCGCGCCTGCTGGTGCAGGACACGATCTATGACGAGGTCTGCGCAAAGGTCGCCGCCGCGGCCAGCCGGATCAAGATCGGCCATCCGCTGGACCCCGATACGGTCGTGGGCCCGCTGATCCACCCCGAGCACGAAAAGAAGGTATTAAGCTATTTCGACACAGCCCGGTCGGAAGGCGCGACCATTGCGACAGGCGGGGAAAAGGCCGGCGATACGGGTTGTTACGTCAAGCCCACCCTGTTCACCGGGGCCACGAACGACATGGCCATCGCGCAGGAAGAGATCTTTGGCCCGGTGCTGACGGCGATCCCGTTCAGCACCGATGAAGAGGCTTTGGAGATCGCCAACGGCGTGCCCTACGGCCTGTCGGCCTACCTGTGGACCAACGACCTGAACCGCGCGATGTGGATGACCGACAACCTGGATGCGGGCATGATGTGGGTGAACTCGGAAAACATCCGCCACCTGCCGTCGCCCTTCGGGGGCACCAAAGCATCGGGCATCGGCCGCGACGGCGGCGACTGGTCCTTCGATTTTTACATGGAAACGGTGAACGTTTCCTTCCCGCGCCAAATGCACCGCGTGCCCAAGCTGGGCGGCTGAGCCCACCCTTTCCGCCATTCTGTCAGGAGGAGGACAGACATGCCGATCCCGGATCCCAACCTTTACCCGCCGTTCAACATCGTCCGGCTGAGCCACGTGGAGTTCGACGTCAAGGACCTGGCGGCCAGCCGGGCCTTCTATGTCGACACGCTTGGCCTGCAGGTGACCCACGAAGACGGCGGGGCCATCTTCCTGCGCGCCATGGAGGAACGCGGCCACCATTGCATGGTGCTGCGCAAGTCCTCGCAAAGCGCCGTGCGGGCCCTGTCGTTCAAGGTCTACGACGAAGAGGAACTGGACAAGGCCCATGACTGGTTCTCGGGCCAGGGCCATCCCGTGGCCTGGGTCGACCGGCCGTTCCAGGGCCGGACCCTGGCGACGACCGATTGCTTCGGCATGCCGATGGAGTTCTACTTCCGCATGGACCGGCTGCCCCCGATCCACCAGCAGTACAAGCTGTACAACGGGGTCAAGCCCCTGCGCATCGATCATTTCAACTGCTTCGCCCCGGACGTGGACAAGGCCGTGGCCTTCTACAATTCCATCGGGTTCCGGGTGACGGAATACACCGAGGACGAGGACAGCAAGCGGCTTTGGGCGGCCTGGATGCACCGCAAGGGCGGGGTGCACGACATTGCCTTCACCAACGGTCTGGGCCCGCGCCTGCACCACACGGCCTTCTGGGTGCCGACGCCGCTGAACATCATCGACCTGCTCGACCTGATGGCCACCACGGGCTACGTCGGCAACATTGAACGCGGCCCCGGCCGGCATGGCATTTCCAATGCCTTCTTCCTTTATATCCTGGATCCTGACGGCCACCGGATCGAGATCTATTGTTCCGACTACCAGACCGTCGATCCCGACCTTGAACCGATCAAGTGGGACCTGAAGGACCCGCAGCGCCAGACCCTCTGGGGGGCCCCGGCGCCCCGGTCGTGGTTCGAACACGGATCCGTCTTCGAAGGCGTGGCCCCGGTTGAGGCTACGCTCGAGGCCACCCCGATCATCGCGCCCTGAAAGGAGCTGACATGACCATTCCCGCCCGCATCGCCGCCTTCCGGGCCAACGGGGCCGACCGCTACGGCGTCGTGACCGATGATGGCGTCGTCGACCTGACCCCCGATTACGGGGCCCGCTTTGCCGGCCTGAAAGAGGTGATCGAGGCCGGGGCCCTGGAAGAGCTGGTCTCGGCGGCCGAGGGCCGGGCGCCGGCCTTCCGCGAGGAGGACGTCGACTATCTCATCCCGCTGGCCAACCCGGAAAAGATCATCTGCATCGGGGTGAACTTCCCGGACCGCAACGCCGAATACAAGGATGGCTCGAAAGAGGCCGGGCGGCCGTCGATGTTCATCCGCTTCCCGCGCAGCTTCACCGGGCACGGGCAGAACCTTGTGCGCCCGCCGGAAAGCGAACAGCTGGACTACGAGGGCGAGGTGGTCATCGTGATCGGCAAGGCCGGGCGGCGCATCGCCCGCGAGGACGCCTATGACCACATCGCCGCCCTGTCCCTGTGCAACGAGGGCACGATCCGCGACTGGGTGCGCCATGCCAAATTCAACGTGACCCAGGGCAAGAACTGGGACCGGACCGGGGCGATCGGGCCCTGGCTGGTGCCCTTCCGCGAGGCGGCCCAGCTGGACGACATCCGGCTGGAAACCCGGGTCAACGGCGAGGTCCGGCAGCAGGACCGCACCGGGCGCATGATGTATGATTTCCGCTACATCGTGAATTACATCTCGACCTATACCACGCTGGTGCCCGGCGACGTCATCGTCTGCGGCACGCCCACGGGGGCAGGGGCGCGGTTCGATCCTCCGATCTGGCTGAAGCCGGGAGATGTGATCGAGGTCGAGGCAGAGGGCATCGGGGTGCTGCGCAACGGGGTGGAAGACGAATGCCTTTAAGCGCGGACCAGGTGGCCTGGGCGGCCGACGCCCTGATCGAGGCCGAAGAGACCCGACGCCAGATCGGTCTTCTGTCGCTGAGATATCCGGGGATGACGCTGGATGATGCCTACGCGATCCAGGCCGCGCAGATTCCTCTGAAACAGGCCCAGGGCTGCCGGATCGTCGGCTGGAAGATCGGGCTGACATCGAAGGTGATGCAGGATGCGCTGGGAATCGACACGCCGGATTCGGGTGTTCTTTACGATGACATGGTCTTTGGCCACGGCGCGCGGGTGCCCCGCGGCCGGTTCATCCAACCCCGGATCGAGGCCGAAATCGCCTTTGTCATGAAGGACACCCTGCAGGGCGAGGTCACGCGCGAGGCGGTGCTGGCGGCCACGGATTACGTGGGGCCGGCGATCGAGATCCTGGACACGCGAATCGTGCGGACCGATCCGGAGACCGGTCAGCGCCGGCGGATCGAGGACACGGTGTCGGACAACGCGGCCAATGCGGGCATCGTCATGGGGGCCAAGCGCCATGACCCGCGCGAGGTCGATCTGCGCTGGGTCGGGGCCATCGTCAAAAAGGACGGTGCGGTGGTCGAAACGGGGCTGGGGGCGGCGGTTCTGGATGACCCGGTGACGGGGCTGGTATGGCTGGCACAACGGATGCAGCATTATGGCCAACAGATCGAGGCAGGCCAGGTTGTTCTGACCGGGTCGTTCATCGGGCCGGTCGAATGCCCCCCCGGGACCGCCATCGACGCCGATTTCGGGCCGTTCGGACAGGTGTCGATTTTATTCGACGAATAAAATCTGCCCGTCCGCCCGTTATACGCGGGGCGGACTCCGTTGCGCAGCCGGTCGAACAAGGGCCATTTTCTTCGGACGAAGAAAATCGGCCGCCCATGCCCCGGTTACAGGTCCACTTCGATGGTGGCATCCGGCTCTGCCGCACGGCTTTGGCACAGGATGATCGACGTCCGGCGTTGATCCGCGGACAGGACGAAATCGCGATGATCGACCGCGCCCGAGATCAAACCGCAGCGACAGACCCCGCAGATGCCGTCGGCGCATTTCAGATCCACGTGGACCCCGGCCTTGGCCAGCACATCGGTCGCGCTTTCGTCCGCCGGCACGATGATGTCGCGCCCCGACCGGGCCAGGCGCAGGGTAAACGCATGGTTCTCCCGCTCGGGCTGTTCGGGCGGGGCGAAATACTCCAGATGCCGGGCGGTGTCGGGGAAACCCGCCGCCTCGGCGGCCTGCATCACGGCGTTCATGTAGGCGTCTGGTCCGCAGGTGTAGACATGCCAGCCCGGCCGGTAGCCCGACAGGATGGCCCCAAGATCCGCCCGGCTGCCTTCGTCGCTGACGTGAAGTGTCACCCGGTCCGCCCAGGGCACCGTTTCCAGCTCGGCCCAGAATGCCGCTCCGGCGCGGGTCAGGGCGGAATAGTGCAGCTCGAACGCGTGTCCCAGGGCGTGCAGCCGGTGAGCGAAGGCGATCATCGGGGTGATGCCGATCCCGCCGCCCATCAGCACACTGTGCGATGCCGTTTCCTCCAGGCCGAAATGGTTGATCGGCCGGGACAGGAACACTTTCCGCCCTTCGGAGAAGATCCGGTGCAGCAGGGCGGATCCGCCCCGCCCGCCGTCTTCGCGCAGGACACCGATCCGGTAGCGGGACCGGTCGGCGGGATCGCCTGCCAGGGAATATTGCCGCAGAAATTCGGGGGCGACCACAACGTCCACGTGGCCTCCGGCCGTCCATGCGGGCAAGGGCCCACCATCCGGAGACGAGAATTCATAGGCCGTCACCGTGGCGCTCAGCGCGTCGACCTTCGAGACCAGGGCCTGCACGACTGGGGCGTCTCCGGGGACCTGGTAGACGTGCAGCCCCTCCGTCCCGCCCTGCGCCCGGGCGGCGCGGTAGTCGTCGACCGACAGCATGGCCTTGTAGGCCGCGATTCCCGCCTCGCGGTCCATCGGGAAGGGATAGGGCCAGGGGGGCGGGGCCAGAGGGGCCGGGTAGACGGCCAGGGTCTGATCCTCGGGGCGCACGGCCAGGTCCGGCTGCAGATCTCGCCGGTTCAGCGGGTGGGCCGACGGCCGATAGGCCCCGTCGTCCTGCAGCTCGATGTCCCACCACCATTTCTTGGTGTCGTTCAGCCCGCCCTTGCCCAGGGCATCGTCCAGCCGGGCCAGCCAGGGCGCGGCCCCCGGCACATGCATCGCCGCCCAGCGGAAGGGCGCCTCGGCGAACAGCCCCTCCAGGTTCCAGGGGCAGGTCTTCATGCACCGCCCGCACATTGCCCCGCCTTCGGTGGTGATCCGGTAGGTCGCGCATTTCTGGCTGTCCGACTTCCAGATCTCGTAGCCGTTGAACATGCGCTTCGGCCCGGCGGTGATCGCCCCCGACGGGCATTCCCGCGCGCATTTGTTGCAGGCCTCGCAGAACCGCTGCAGGCCGAAATCGACGGGCCGATCATGGGCCAGCGGCATGTCCGTCGTCACCACCCCGGATTTCAGGCGCGGACCGAGGAACGGGTTCAGGATCACTTCGCCAATGCGCGAGACCTCGCCCAGCCCCGCCAGCAAAAGCAGCGGCGGCTGCAAGACTTCGCCATCCATCACCGTATGGGCCTTGGCCGAATAGCCCAAGGCGCGGATCTGCCGGGCGATCACGCCGCCCAGGTGGGAAAACCTCAGGTAGGCCCGCATGGATTGCGCGACCGAGATCCAGTCGTCGCCCGACGCGCCTTCCATCGTTTCGAACCCCTGGTCGACGATCATCGAAACCGCCTGGTCGTGGGGCGGGTCGATGGGCGTGCCGGTGGCATCGTGGCTGTACCAGGTCCAGTCCGGACAGCGCGAGATCCCGGCGGCGTCGATGCCCAGCCAGTAGGTCGCGGCCAGCACGTTGTCGTAATTGTCCCGGGGGTCGGACGGGCGCGGGCCTTGCTCGGCCGGTCCGTCCTGCAACAGCACAAAGGCCCCAAGCGCCCGCCGCTGCGCCAGCGAGGGGGCGGATTTGCGGGCATAATGCCCCCCTTTGGCGCCGTCCTGAACCTTCTTGCCCATGTCGCCGAACTGGGCGCGGGCGAACATGTCGGCGCGCTTGGGCACGCGGGGGACGTTCGGTTCGTCGATATAGGTGGTGGGCGTGTCGACCCGTTTCAGCCGCTCGAACGTGTGCGGGCCCTGGCGGAAATCGCGCCGGGCGAAGGGATCGCCGTTCAGGGCCGACCGGCGGAACCCGGCCCCCAGCCACCAGGCCGGGCCGAAGGCAGCTGGCCCGTGTTGGGCGGCCCGCGCCGCCAGCGGCCGGTCGCAGGCCAGGTCCATCCGGCAGGTCACCACGGCAAGCCCGAAATCGCGCCCGACGTAGGGGGCTTCCAGATCGGGCCAGACCAGGCCCGCGGTCACGGCCAGCCGGTTCAGATCCACGTCCGAGGCCATGCCCGAATGCGCCTTGGCCGGGCGGCCCAGCAGGCGGATGTAATTGGCGATCACGCAGGCGGTTTCATTGGCCAGCAGGCAGCCCCGTTCGGCCTGGGCATCGCGGATCCAGTCGGTGCCGGGCTCGTCCGCGCGGGGCGGGCGGGGGTTGGCATACAGGAACACCAGCGCATGGGTATGGCCGTCGATCGCGCTTGGCGGGGCCTCCATCGACTCTTTCAGCTCGGCCATGATCATGTCGATGCCCGAGGCCAGGGTCTTGGTCTGGCGGGTGCGCAGGTCCTCGGCCAGCCGGGGAATGTCGGGGTTGTCGCGCGGTTGGTCCAACCGGTGGTCATCGGTCAGGGCGCAGATGCCCACCATGGTCGCATCGCAGAAATAGCCGAAGGCTTTCAGGTGGTTGGCCCGGTCGAGCGGGTCCGAGGGGATCTCGGCCAGGGCCTTGTTGACCAGCCCGTCGCGCATGGCGTCCAGCATCGCCTGGTAGTCGCGCATGGCATTGGCGATGCTGCGGGGCGTCTCGGGGCGGTCAAAGCGCAGCGTGGCCATCGGCGGCACAGGGCCCGGCTCGGCCGTATCCGTGCGGGCCAGCCGCTCCAGCGGGCAAGGGCCCATGTGAACCGGCCGCCGCCGGTCGGAAAAAAATCGGATGCCCATGGTGTCCTCCCCTGCTGCCCGGGCCGGGATGCCCCCGCAGCCGGGCCAGAGAACCGCGCCCTGGCCGGGTGGTCAAGCATATCGCGCAGACGTGTGCGCGACGTGGGCCCTGGCCCCCCGCACCGGGGCAGCGGTCCCGACCACGGGGCGCATGCCAGCCATGCGCGTGGCATCGCCTGCTGGTTTCGTAAACCAAACTGCGATAAAAACATGTTTACTTTCTGTTTCGGGAAACAACCTTGATCGACCGCCGCATCAAGTTCCGCCATATCCAGTGCTTCGTCGAAATCAGCCGCGAACGAAGTTTCAAACGTGCGGCCGAGCGGTTGTACCTGACCGGCCCGGCCATTTCGAAGACCCTCAAAGAGCTTGAAGACATCCTTGGTGCTCCCCTGCTGACGCGCAGCCGGGCCGGGGTGGCCCTGACCGCGCAGGGAGAGGTCTTTTTGCATTTCGCCCAGATGTCGCTGGCGGCGTTGCAACAGGGGCTCGATGGGGTCGAACAGGCCGGGGCGCTGGCCGCCGAGAACCTGGTCGTGGGGGCCTTGCCCAGCGTGGCGGCCCGGCTGATGCCCGCCGCGGTGACGGCCTTCACCGAGATGCGCCCGCAGGCCCGGCTGCGCATCATGGACGGGCCGCATGGCTTCCTGACCGACCGGATGAAACTGGGGGACCTGGACCTGGTGATCGGGCGGCTGGCGGGGCCGGAACAGATGCAGGGCATATCCTTCAGTCAGCTGTACACCGAACAGGTGGTCTTTGTCGTGCGCGCGGGCCATCCGCTGCTGGACGATCCCGATCTGCAGCGGATCACCGAATGGCCCGTGGTCTACCCGTCGCCCGGGTCGGCCATCCGCCCGCTGGTCGACCGCTACCTAATCGAACAGGGCGTGGCCGAGGTTCCGCGCCAGGTGGAAACCGTGTCGGGCGCCTTCGGGCGGGTCTGGGTGCGGCGCTCGGATGCGGTCTGGATCATTTCAGCCGGGGTCGTGGCCAATGAAATCGCCGATGGTTACCTGGTGCAGCTGCCCTTTGAAACTGGCATGACGACCGGGTCGGTCGGGCTGATGACCCGGGCGGGGGAAACCCCCTCTCCGGTCGAACAGGTGTTCCGGCTGGCGGTCGACCAGGCGGTCGAGGCCCTGGGCCTGACGACATGAACCGCGCCCGGGCCGGGTGCCCGGCCTTGCAAGAACCGCCCCCGCAAGAAACGGCTTGCGCCCGCGCGGGGGGGCCTGTTTCCTGCGCCGGGCACGCAGCGCGAAGGAGAGGCCGAAGATGACAGGGGCAGGGGTGGGCCGGGATCAACTCAGGGCCTGGGCCGGGTTTGCTTCCGGCGGGATCATGGCAGCGCTGCTGGCGCTGGTGTGCACTGGCGCGCCGCTTGCAGCCCAGCCAGTGACCGTCTTCGCGGCGGCCAGCCTGAAAACCGCCCTCGACGACATTGCCACCGCCTACACGGCCGAAACCGGCGCGGCGGTCACACTGTCCTTCGCGGGCTCGTCCGCGCTGGCCCGGCAGATCCAGCTGGGGGCGCCGGCGGATATCTTCATCTCGGCCAACGAGGCCTGGATGGATGTGCTGGAAGACGAGGGCCTGCTGGCCCCGGGCAGCCGCCTGGACCTGGTCGGCAACCGCCTTGTGCTGATCGGCCATGGCGACCGGCCGGCGATGCCGTTGGACCAGGCTTTGGCCTGGGATGCGCGCATCGCCATGGCCCTTGTCGATGCGGTTCCGGCGGGCATCTACGGCAAGGTCGCGCTGCAATCGCTGGGCCTGTGGGATGCGGCCGCGCCGCGCGTGGTGCAGGCCGACAACGTGCGCGCCGCCCTGGCCTTCGTGGCCCTGGGCGAGGCGCCCCTGGGCATCGTCTATGCCACCGACGCGGGCGTGGAACCGGGCGTGTCGGTGCTGGATGTCTTCCCCGAAACCAGCCATCCGCCCATCCGCTACCCGGCCGCTCTCCTGTCCGACGCCGGGGCGGGCGCGGCGGATTTCCTGGCCTACCTGCAGGGCGACGCGGCCGGCGCCGTCTTTGACCGGCTGGGCTTTTCCCGGCCCGGGGACTAGCGCTTGGGCTGGCTAGGACCCGAGGAATGGACCGCCGTGGCCCTGTCGCTGCGGGTGTCCTTCTGGGCCATGCTTCTCAGCCTGCCGCTGGGGATCTTCACGGCCTATGCCCTGGCCCGCTGGACCTTTCCGGGCAAGCAGATCGTCAATGGCATCGTGCACCTGCCGCTGATCCTGCCGCCTGTTGTCACCGGCTACCTGCTGCTGCTGACCTTCGGCACGCGCGGCCCGGTGGGCAGCCTGCTGGAGCGCATCGGCATCACCCTGGCCTTTCACTGGACCGGGGCGGCGCTGGCCGCGGGGATCATGGCCTTTCCGCTGATGGTCCGGGCCATCCGCCTGTCGATCGAGGCCGTCGACCCGCGCCTGGAACAGGCCGCGGCGACGTTGGGGGCATCGGGGCCATGGGTGTTCCTGACCGTGACCCTACCGATGATCCTGCCGGGTATCCTCGCCGGAGCGATCCTGGCCTTCGCCAAGGCGATGGGCGAATTCGGGGCCACGATCACCTTCGTGTCGAACATCCCCGGCCAGACCCGGACGATCCCCTCGGCCATCTATGCCTTTCTCCAGGTCCCGGGCGGAGAGGGCGCGGCCCTGCGCCTGGTGGCCGTGTCGGTGGCCGTGGCCATGGCCGCCCTGCTGGTGTCGGAAACCGTGTCGGCCCGCGTCGCCCGCCGGGTGGCGGGGGCGTGATGCTGCAGGTCCGGCTGCACCACAGGCAGGGGGCGTTCACGCTCGACGTGGATTTCGACGCGCCGGCCGGCATCACCGTGCTGTTCGGACGGTCGGGCTCGGGCAAGACCAGCATCGTCAACGCGGTGGCCGGTCTGCTGCGGCCCGACACCGGCCGGATCGTGGTCGACGACGTGGTGCTGCTGGATACCGAAACGGGCGTGCATCTGCCGCCGCACCGCCGCCAGTTGGGCTACGTGTTCCAGGAAGGCCGCCTGTTCCCGCACCTGACCGTGCGCCAGAACCTGATGTACGGCCGGTTCTTCGCCCCGCGCGGGGCCCCGCGCGAAGACCCCGCCCGCATCATCGAGATGCTGGGCATCGGCCCCCTGCTGGGCCGCCGCCCGGGCCTGCTGTCGGGGGGCGAAAAGCAGCGGGTGGCGATTGGCCGGGCCTTGCTGGCCGCGCCCCGCCTGATCCTGGCGGATGAACCGCTGGCCGCCCTGGACGAGGCCCGCAAGGCCGAGATCCTGCCCTATTTCGAACGGTTGCGCGACGAGGTCTCGGTGCCGATCCTCTATGTCAGCCACGCCGCCGGAGAGGTCGCCCGGCTGGCCACGACCGTCGTGGCCCTGGATGACGGGCGGATCACCCGGCAGGGCCCCGCGGCCGAGGTCCTGGCCGATCCCATGGTCCTGCCCGCCGGGGTGCGCGCGGCCGGGGCGGTCATCGTGGCCCGCGTGGTGCGCCACCATGACGACGGGATCACCGAACTGGATGCCGGGGGCGTGCCGATCTACCTGCCGCGCGTGGACCAGGCCCCGGGCCAGCCGATCCGGTTGCGGATCGCCGCGCAAGAGGTGCTTCTGGCCCGGGAGGCGCCGCAGGGCCTGTCGGCCCTGAACGTGATCCCCGGGGTGATCGACCGGGTGCGCTCGGGCGACGGTCCGGGGGCGCTGGTGTCCTTGCAGACCCCGGCCGGGGTTGTGCTGGCCCGCGTCACGCGCCGGTCGGTCGACACGCTGGGCCTGGCCGAGGGCGTATCCTGCCATGCCATTGTGAAATCGGTGGCCATTGCGCCCGAAGACGTGGGCGCGGGCGGGCGCTAGGGCGCGGCTTTCTCGGCTTCCCCGTCTTGCCCGCCGTCCCCATCGGCCATGGCCTGGGCGCGGATGGCCAGCTCCATCACCGTAAACGGATGGGCCTGGGGCATCGCGGTTTCGGTCCGCTCGCGGATATCGGCGATCAGCCGGGCGAAATAGGGCAGGCCGGCCCCGCGCGCGTCGATGGTTTCGCAGCGGCTGCCGTTGGTCAGGATCAGGGTGTCGCTGGCGTCCGACCGGCCCGCGTCGACGTATTTGCGCAGCTCGATCGTGCCCTCGGTGCCCAGCAGGAACAGCCGCCCGTCGCCCCAGGTGGGCAGCCCGTCCGGCGTGAACCAATCCAGCCGGACAAAGCCATCCGCCCCCTCGGCCTTCAGGACGATCTGGCCGGTGTCGCGAAATGCCGGATCCTGCGGGTTCGCCCGGTTGGCGGTCGAGGCCATGGCGATGTCCGCCGTGTCGACCCCCGCGAAGAACAGGAACTGGTCGATCTGGTGCGATCCGATATCGGTCAGGATGCCGCCATTGCGCGCGGGATCGAAGAACCAGCCGGGCCGGCTGTCCCGGTTCAGCCGATGCGGCCCCAGCCCCGTGGTGTGGATCACCCGGCCGATCGCGCCCTGGGCGACCAGCTCGGCGGCGGCGGTGACCGAGGGGACCTCGAACCGTTCCGAGAAATCCACCGACCAGATGCGCCCGGTCGCGGCGACCTTGGCCCGCAGGGCGGCCAGCTGGTCCAGGGTCAGGCAGCCGGGCTTGTCGGTCATCACGTCCTTGCCCGAGTCCATGGCGTCCAGCGCGATGCCCGCCCGGTCGCACGGCACGGCAGCGGTCAGGATGACGTCGATCGAGGGATCCTCCAGCAGGGCCTTGGCCTGGGCCACGCGCGGCGCGTCGGGAAAGCGTCTGACGAAGCCGTCCAGCGTTTCGGGCGTGCCTGAGGTCCACCATCCGGCCAGCACGGCCCCGGCGTCCTGCATGTGAGAGACCATCGTGTAGATGTGGCGGTGGTCGATGCCGATCACGCCCATGCGCAGGGGGGTTGTCATGTGGGGTCTCCTTGCGGGGGCGTTGTCAGATCGATGCGGGTGCCGCTGCGCGACGAGGCCACGATGGCGTCGATCACCCGGTGCACCGCCAGGGCAGACCGTCCGGTGATGGCAGGGGGGCGGCCTTCGTCCAAGGCGCGGGCGAAATCCTCGATCACGGCCTGGTGCCAGGCATGGGTGAAGGCCATCGGATCGGCTCCGCCGCCGGTGGCCGAGGCCGCGCCGATCCTGTCCACCCGGCCATCGCGCCAGTGGATGTCAAGGCTGTCCCCGGTCAACGTGGCGCTGGCGTGCTCGGCGTTGATGGTGATGGTTTCGGCCCCTCCGGGAAACTGGGTCGTGGCGGCCATCAGCGCGCCCGCCGCGCCATTGGCAAAGCGCAGGCCGGCGGTGGCGAAATCCTCGGCTTCCAGATCGTGCAGGGACGATGTCGCGATCATGGCCTGCACCGAGGCCACCGGCCCGCACAGGTCCAGGGCCAGGTCCAGGGTGTGGATCGCCTGGGTGATCAGCACGCCGCCGCCGTCGCGGTCATAGGTGCCGCGGCCGGGCGCGTCGTAATAGGACTGGTCGCGCCACCACGGCACGCGGATATCGACGGTGCCGATCCGGCCAAGGGCCTGGGCGCCAAGCTGCTGGCGCAAGGCACAGGCCGCGGGGCGCATCCGGTGTTGCAGGGTCACGCCGCAGGGCAGGCCGGCCGCCTCGCACAGCTCGACGATCCGGGTGGCCCGGGCGGCGTCCCGCTCGATCGGTTTTTCCATCAGGACCGGCAGGCCCGCCGAGACCAGGGCCCGCACGATGGGCAGGCGGGCATCGGGCGGGGTGAGGACAATGGCGAAATCCAGGTCCGTGTCGCCCGCGATGTCGTCCAGCGAGCCATAGACGCGCGGCCCCCCATGACGCGCGGCAAAGGCCCGGGCCTTGTCCGTGGACCGGGCCCAGACGCCGTGCAGCTTGGCCCCGCTGGCATCGCGCAGGGCCAGGGCATGGGTGTCGGCCACCATGCCCAGCCCGATCAGCACGGCCCGGCGCGGGGTCATGCCGCCCCTTCGGCATCCGGTCCGGACACCGCCTCGACCCGGGGCAGGATCGCGCCCTTGACGCCCACCACCCGGGCGGCCAGCTGGTGGCCGGCCATCAGCGCCTGGTCCTCGGGCGCGCCGGTCAGGCGGGCGGCCAGGTAGCCGGCGTTGAAGCTGTCCCCGGCGGCGGTGCTGTCCACCACCCGGGGCGCGGGCGGGAAGGGCCCGGCGGCGCTGCCGTCCAGTGACACCGGCCCCAGCGCCCCCCGTTTCAGCGCTCCGGACCGGACCCCGAAGCGGGCCAGCCGGTTCAGCACGTCGACCTCGGAGGCATCGCCGAACAGGGCCATTTCGTCATCGACGCTGGGCAGGGCGATGTCGGTCTGGCGCCAGGCGGTTTCGACGGCAGCCCGGGCCGTGGCCGGATCGGTCCACAGCCGGGGCCGGTAATTGCTGTCGAAAGCCAGTTGCCCGCCCGCCTGGCGAAACACCGGCAGCCAGTCCAGGAACGCCTGCCGGTGGTCGGCCGGCAGGATCGCCAGGGTGATCGCGGACAGGTACAGGATCCGCCCGCGGGCCAGGTCCTGAAGGCGCAGGCCGCCCGGGGCCAGCATCTGGCGCGCCGCCGATTGATCGCGCCAGTAGTAGAACGACCGTTCGCCCGCCCCATCCGTCGAGATCGCGTAAAGGCCCGGCAGGCGGGTGTCGTGGCGGGCGACCAGGCTGCAATCCAGCGCCTCGGCCTCCATCATGGACACCATCTGGTCCGACAGCGGATCACGGCCCAGGCAGGTGGCATAGGCCACGCCCAGGTCCGGGGCCTGGCGTTTGAGGTAGATCGCCGTGTTCAGCGTGTCTCCGGCAAAGCCCACGGCCGCGCGGCCGCCGGGCTCCGAGGCCAGCGACAGTTCCACCATCGCCTCGCCCATGCAGATGACGTCGACCATGGCTTACTCCCCGGATCCGGACCCGAAGCGGGCGGCGAAGAAATCGACCATCTCGGGCACCATCGCCTCGCCCCGGTCCTCGGCCAGCGCGGCCTGCATGGCGGTGTCGGCGCAGGCCGACATGATCGTCGCCGCGCCCAGGTCATCGGCCATGCGCCGGTAATAGCCCACGTCCTTGGCCCCGTTCTTGATGGCAAAGGCCAGCTGGGTGGCATCGCCGTCGACGGCATAGGCCCGGACGAAATCCATCATGCCGGATTTCAGCGGCCCGGCGGACATGACATCGTACAGCCCCTGGCGCGGGATGCCCGCCGCATCGGCCATGGCAAAAGCCTCGGACATGGCATTGGCCGTGGTCATGGCGAAGAAGTTGTTGATCAGCTTGATCGTGTGGCCGGACCCCAGCGGGCCCAGGTGAAAGACGTTTTCGCCCAGATCGTCCAGCACCGGCTTGATGCGGTCATAGGTCGGCCGGTCTCCGGCGGCCATGATGTTCAGCAGCCCGTCCTTGGCATGGCTTGGCGTGCGGCCCAGCGGCGCGTCGAGATAGACCGCCCCCGTCGCGGCCGTCTCGGCGCCCAGTTCTTTGGTCGAGGACGGCAGCGAGGTGCCGAAATCGACCACGACCTTGCCCGCGCCCAGCCCGGCCAGCACGCCATCGGCCCCGCGCATCCGGCCCTCGACATGGTCCGAGGTGCCCATGCACAGCATGATGATGTCGCTGGCCTCGGCCAGGTCGCGGGCAGAGGCGGCCTCGGTCGCCCCCCGGGCCGTCGCGGCCTCGATGCCAGAGCGGTCGCGGTTGCCCAGCACGCTCAGCGCATAGCCCTTGTCCTGCAGGCGGCCGACCATCGCCGCGCCCATCAGGCCCAGGCCGATGAAGCCGATCTTGGGTAATGTCATGGGGGTACTCCTTCGGGCCGGGTCGCGGCCTCGATTTTCAGGGTGGTATCGAGCGTCTTGCGGGCGTCTTCAGCACTGACGACAGGGCTGGCGCGACCCGCGATGACCTCGGCGAAATGGCTCAGCTGCCGGGCCAGGGGCTCGGCGTCTTCGATGGTGGTCTCCGTCGGGCGGGGCAGGTCGTTCCAGGTCTCGGCCCCCGACCAGGTCCGCAGCGAGGGGAACTCGATCGCCCCGTGGGTGCAGGCGATGCGCAGGTAATCCTGGCCGGTTTTGGGGATCGCCGGACTTTCGCCGGTGCCGGCCTCGAAGCCCCAGGGGGTGGGGGTGGTGTCGGCAAAGGCGATGGTGGCGGTCATGCCGCTGTCGAACCCCAGCACGGCCCCGCCGCTTTCGGTGCGCGCGGCCCCCCGCACGGCATTGGAGCCGAAGCCCGAGACATGCACGACCTCGCCGAAGAGCCAGCGCAGGGTGTCGACATCGTGGATCAGGTTCTGCTTGACCGGCGCGCCGTCCATGCCCGCCCGCCAGTCGACGTCGAAATAGCTGTCGGGCTTGCGCATGGTCCACAGCAGCGCGGCCGTGATCGGGCGGCCCAGTTCTCCCGAGGCGATGACCTGTTTCAGCCGGGCGATGCGCGGGTGGTGGCGGCGGTGGTGGCCGACCAGCACGTGGCGGCCGGAACGGGCCGAGGCGTCGATCATGGCCTGGGCGGCGTCCAGGTCCTCGGCCACGGGTTTTTCGACCAGCACGTGCCAGCCCCGGTCCAGCGCGGCCAGGGTCAGGGGCGCATGGCTGGGCGTGGGGGTGGCGATGACGATCCCGTCGGCGGGCACGTCGACGCGCGCGATGTCGTCAAAGCCGGGCACGTCGGAGGGCCGGCGCTCGGGCACCGGGTCGATGACCCCGGCCAGGGTCAGGGCGGGGTTGGCGCGGATATGGGCCATGTGGCGCTGGCCGATCATGCCGGTGCCGGCGATCAGGAGGCGGGTCATGTCAGAACTTCCGTTTGCAGGCCAGGAGCGCCCATCACCGATGTCTGGCCCGGCGGTACGCCGGGCCGCGACGAGGAGGGATAAGGGGATCGTCCAGTGGACGATGCCCCCCTCCGAGTACCCTCCCCCCGGGAGGGCGCATTGCAGCGTTGCAATCTGCCCTGCCTGATGGAGTGGGCGGATGCGCTCCAAGTCGATCCGAGGGCGGGAGCGCCCACCCAGGGTCGGGCGCGGCCCTTTGCTTTGATGTTCAACCTGGCGATCACATCACCGCTCCGATTTGCCAGGGGACGAATTCGTAGTCGCCCAGGCCCTGGGCCTCGGACTTGGACATCTCGCCCGAGGCCACGCGCAGGAACACTTCGTAGATCTCGCGGCCCTTTTCCTCGACCGTGACGCCCTCGGTCAGGATGTCGCCGGCGTTCACGTCCATGTCCTCGATCATGCGGGTGAACATCTCGGAATTGGTGGCCACCTTGATCGTCGGCGCGGGCTTCGACCCGAAGGCCGATCCGCGCCCGGTGGTGAAGCAGACAAGGTTGCACCCCCCCGCGATTTGCCCGGTGACAGAGGCCGGGTCATAGCCGGGGCTGTCCATGAAGGTGAAGCCCGCCGCCGTCACCGGCTCGGCGTAACGGTAGACGCCGGTCAGGGGCGAGGTGCCCCCCTTGGCCGCCGCGCCCAGCGACTTTTCCAGGATCGTCGTCAGCCCGCCCTTCTTGTTGCCGGGCGAGGGGTTGTTGTCCATCGAGCCTTTGTTGCGCGCGGTGTAGTCCTCCCACCAGCGGATCAGCCCGACCAGCTTGTCGCCCGTCGCCCGGTCCGCCGCGCGCCGCGTCAGCAGGTGCTCGGCCCCGTAGATCTCGGGCGTTTCGGCCAGCACGCCGGTGCCCCCCTGCGCGGCCAGCAGGTCGCAGGCATAGCCCAGGGCCGGGTTCGCCGTGATGCCCGACCAGGCATCGGACCCGCCGCATTGCAGGGCGACCTTCAGGCTAGAGGCCGGGCACGGCTCGCGCGTGGCCTCGTTGACGATGGGCAGCATGGCCCGGACCTTGTCGATGCCCATCTCGATGGTCTTGCGCAGCCCGGCCACGCCCTGGATGTTCATCGTCTGGAACAGCGGCCCCTGTTTCAGCCCGTAGGCCTCCAGCAGCCAGTCGATCTGGTTCATCTCGCAGCCAAGGCCGACCATGATCCCCCCGCCATGGTTGGGGTGCTTGGCATAGCCCCACATGACGCGCTGCAGCGCCTCGAAGCCCTCGCCATTTCCGCCCATCCCGCAGCCGGTGCCATGGACAAAGGCCACCACCCCGTCGACATTGGGATAGTCGGCCAGCTCGTCCGGCCCGAAGGCATCGGCGATGCGCCGGGCGGCGGTGGCCGAGCAATTCACCGAGGTCACGATGGCAATGTAGTTGCGCGTGCCCACCGCGCCGTTTTCGCGCCGGTAGCCCATGAAGGTGTCGGGCGCCGTGGCCGGGGCCACCGGCCGCAGGTCGGTGCCGAATTCATAGGCCACGTCGGTGTTGCGGAACTCGACGTTGTGGGTGTGCACGTGATCGCCCGCCGCGATGTCCTGCGCGGCATAGCCGATCAGCTGGGCATACTTGCGGATCTCGCCGCCCGCGGCGATGTCGGCCGTGGCGACCTTGTGCCCCGAGGGGATCAGGGCACGGGTGGCCACGCCGTCGAGGACCGTGCCGGCTTCAAGGGGACGGGTGGCGGTGACGACGTTGTCGCTCGGGTCGAGACGGACATGGGCGCGCATTGGCTGTTCCTTGGAGGGTGCGGGGGGCGCCCGGGCGGCGCCCCGAAGGGACGGGAGGGGGCATCACTTGCCCCACTCCAGCAGGATTTCAACGATGGGCGGCCAGATCAGAAGCACCGACAGGGCCACAAGCTGGATGCCGATGAACGGCAGGAAGCCCTTGAAGATGTCGGTCAGCTGGATGTGCGGCGGGGCCACCGATTTCAGGTAGAAGGCCGCCGGACCGAAGGGGGGCGACAGGAAACTGACCTGCATGTTCATGCAGAACACCACCCCGAACCACACCGCGACATGCGACGGGTCGAGTGCGCCGATGAAGCCCAGCTCCTCGACCGGCAGCGCGCGCACGATCGGCAGGAACACCGGCATCACCAGCAGCACGATCCCGATCCAGTCCATGAAGGCCCCGAGGAACAGGAAGATCACCATCATCACGAGGATCACGGCCATGGTCGGCAGCTCCGCACCGGTGATCGCCCCGGCGATGTAGGTGGGGCCTCCGGCGATGGTGTAGGCCCCGGCGAGCGCGGTCGCGCCTATGGTGACCCACAGGATCGTGCCGGTCGACATCAGCGTCCGCGTGAGGCTGTCCCACACGAGGCTCGGCGTCAGCTCGTGACGCATCGCGGTCAGCACGAGCACCGCCACGGTGCCCATGCCGGCGGCCTCGGTGATTCCGGTGATGCCGCCGTAGATCGAGCCCAGCACGACGCCGATCACGATGAGCGGTGCCACCAGCCCGCGCCCCATCGCCCAGGCGGTCCCGATCCGCGACCGGCCAAGTACCAGCACCACGCCCGCCGCCACGGCCACGAGCAGCGCGACCAGCGGGAACCCGGCGCCACCTTGGGCAAGGCCCACCAGCCCGTTCAGCGCCCAGAGGCCGGCGAAGGCCGCGACCAGAAGCGCCACGAAGATCCCGAAGAGGCCGCGCTTCTCGTTACGCGAGGGCTCGGACGGGTCCGGCTCGGGCAGCGGCGCGAGGCTCGGATCGAGCCGGGTCCGCACGAGGATGTAGCAGATGTAGAACATCGCCAGCATGAACCCCGGCAGGAAGGAGGCGGTGAACAGCGCCTTGATCGAGGTCTCGGTCACGAGCCCGTACATGATGAGTACGATCGACGGCGGGATCATGGTCCCGAGGCTCCCGCTCGCGCAGATCGTGCCGATGGCGAGGTTGCGGTCATAGCCCAGCCGCAGCATCTGCGGCAGCGCGATGAGGCCCAGCAGCACGACCTCGCCGCCGACGATGCCCGACATCGCGGCCATGACCACGGCCATCACCGAGGTCACGACGGCGATGCCGCCGCGGGTGCGGTTCAGCCAGACCTGCAGCGAGTTGTACATCTCGGAGGCGATGCCGGATTTCTCCAGCAGGTTCGCCATGAAGATGAACAACGGCACCGAGATCATCACGTAGTCGGTGAGGATGCCGTAGATGCGTTGCCCGAGGATCGACATCGGCCCCATGCCGAAGTTGCCGAACAGCAGGTCGGGACCGAACTTCATCACCAGCACGGCGGCGGCCAGCACGCCCGAGGCGAAGGCCAGCGGCATGCCGATGACCAGCAGCACGACCATGCCCACGAGCAGGATCAGGGAAAGCGTTCCGATATCCATTTCAGAGCCCCTCCGTCCGCTCACCGGCGGTCTTGAGCGTGCCGGCAAGGTCGTCCTCGGCCCCGGTGGCGCCCCGCACCGGACGGCTCCAGTCGGAAGCAAGGTTCACCACCGCCTGCACGGCGATCAGGATCACCACGAGGATGACCAGCGGCTTCAGCGTCGCCGGGATGGGTGGATCGAAGGCGGTGCCGAAGGTCTCCCAGCGCAGGAACTTGTCGCGGGCCTCGTTGAAGGCGCCCCAGGTCAGGCAGACCGCGAAGGCGACGATCAGCAGGGTGCTGACCGTGTCGAAGATCCGGCGCAGCCAGACCGGCACGGCCTCGTGCACGATGGTGATGGCGATGTGGCTGCGCTGCTGCATCGTGTAGACGCCCGACAGCGCGAAGACGAAGCCCGCCATCCACAGCGACAGCTCGTTCGCCCAGAGCGTCGGGCGCTCGAAGATGTAGCGCAGGACGACCTCGTAGAACATCACCGCCACCGTCAGCGCCACCAGCAGCATGCAGGCCCGCCCGATGAACAGCCCCAGCCGGTCGACGACCGTGCGCGGGGCGACCTCGATCGCGCGGGTGCGCACCGTGGCGATGCCCCCTGCGAGGCAGACCAGCGCCCCCAGCACCGCGAGCCATTCGACCGGCCCGGCGGGCGCCGTCTGGCGCGCCAGCCCTTCGGTCGCGAGCCCGAGGGAAACCAGGAGGTGCGGCATCTGCCATGTCACCCAGGCGGCGCAGGCCACGAAGGCCATCGGCCAGGCGACCTCGGCGACGCCCAGGGCGTGCGTCCGCTTCGGATGTCCGGGATTGGATGTCATTTGAAATTCCTTGGAATGGCCTCCGCCGGTCCGCTCGGCGCGCGGAACGGCAGCGGCACCCGGCGCCGCAGGGGCCCGGGTGCCGGGCGGGTGGCTCCGGGAACGCGCGACGCGCCCCGGGGCCGCCCGGCGGATCAGTTGGACTCGGACGGTTCGATCAGGCCAAGCTCGGTCATGAACGACACGTGGCTGTCGACGATCTTGCGCGCGGCCGGCGACTTCTGCGCCCACTCTTCCCAGGTGTCGCGCGCCGCCTTGCGGAACTCGGACCGGTCGGCCTCGCCCCAGTTGTGCAGCGTCACGCCCTCGGCCTCGAGCTCCTTGGCCGCGGTCTCGTTGGCGACCATCATGGCGAGCGTTGTGCGCATCCCGAGCTTGTGCATCGCCACCGACATGATGCGCTTGTTCTTCTCAGACAGGCCATCCCAGCGGGTCTTGTTGCACGCGAGGTGGTCGGAGGGCATCGAGTGGAAGCCCGGGAAGGTGGCGTAGCCCGCCACGTCGTAGAGGCCGAGCCCGACGTTGTTCGCCAGCCCCGAGGCGTCGGCGCCGTCGATGATGCCGGTTTCCAGCGCGGTGAAGATCTCGTTGAAGTCCATCACCACGGGCGACGCGCCCAGCTTGGCGAAGATCTCGGTCTCCATCCCCGGCGGCGAGCGGAATTTCCAGTCCTTGAGGTCCTCGACACCGGCGAGCGGCGTGGTCGAGCTCATGCTTTCGGGCCCGTAGAGCCACCAGCCGACAAGCTGCATGCCGTACTCGTTGTAGAGCTCGTTCGCGATCTCGAGGCCGCCGCGCTCGTAAAGCCAGGCGTATTGCTGCCACGGGGTCTCGTAGCCGCCCATGATGTCGCCGAGGAACTGGAAGCCCGGGTCCTTGCCGGTCTGGTAGCTCGCCTGCGTCATGTCGCAGTCGATGATGCCGTTGACCGAGGCGTCCCAGCCCTCGACCGATTTCACCACCGAGGACGAGAAGAACATGTCGATGGTCAGGTCGCCGTCGGACATGGTCGCGACGTCCTCGACGAAGGCCTGCGCGTTCCTGCCCGAGATGGTCTCGGGCGCGATGTAGGTCTGGATCCGCAGCGTCTCGGCGCTGGCGGCCGTTCCGGCGAGCAGCGCCAGCGCCGCGATGCCTGTCTTGAGGGTCGTTCTGTTCATCCTGTGTCCTCCTCCGATGATGATGAACGTCAGCCGGAAACCGGCGTGATGAGCGGCGCGCCTTCGAGAAAGGCGCGGATGTTGTCGCGTTGCAGCGCGGCCATGGCGGCGCGGGTCTCGCGGGTGGCCGAGCCGCCGTGCGGGTAGAGCGCCACCGCGTCCGAGGCCACGAGCCGTGCGTCGGGGGCCGGTTCCCCTTCGAAGACGTCGAGCGCCGCCCCTGCGATGCTGCCCTCGTCAAGCGCCGCGATCAGCGCCGTCTCGTCGACGCAGGAGCCGCGCGCCACGTTGACCAGGACGCCGTCGGGCCCGAGTGCCGCGAGCACCTCGGCATCGACGATGTGCCGCGTCTCGTCACCGCCCACCACGGCGACCACGAGGATGTCGACCGCGGCGGCAAGCGCGGCGGGGGTCGCGTGATGGGTCCAGCCCGGGGTGTCCTTGGGGCTGCGCGACCAGTAGTGCACCGGCCCCTTGAAGGCGGCGAAACGGTCGGCGATCTCGCGCCCCACCCGGCCGAGCCCGAGGATGCCCACCGGGCGGCCCGACATCTTCCGCGCCAGCGGCATGGCACCGTCGGCCCAGGCGCCCGAGCGCACGTGCCGGTCGCCCTCGGCGAGCCGGCGGAACTGCGCCAGCGTGAGAGCGACGGCAAGGTCGGCCACGTCGTCGTTGAGCACGTAGGGCGTGTTGGTCACGGCGATGCCACGCGCCCGGGCGGCGTCGACGTCGATGGCGTCGTAGCCCACGCCGAAATTCGCCACGAGCCCCAGCTCGGGCAGCCGGTCCATCTCGGCCGCGCCGAAGGGCGCCCCGCCCTTGTAGGCGACGACCCGGATCCCGGCGCCGTCAGCGACCTCGGACGGATGCGCCAGGCGGCGCGCGCCGAAGGTCTCGGACAGCGCGGCGGCCTCCGTGTCGGTGAACGGCCCGATGGCAAGACAAGGCGTCGTCATGGTGTCGCCCCCTTCCATCAGTGGCTGTCCTTCGCCACGTAAGAGCCGCGACGGCCCTTGAGGAAGTCGAGGTCCGCGCCGGTGTCGGCACCCTCGACATGCGTCTGGTGCAGCCAGAGGTAGCCCGACGCCGCCTGCTCGTGCTTCGCTTCCCAGGCGGTCAGGCGCTCGGCGAGCTCGGCCTCGGAGATGTCGAGATGCAGCCGCCGGTTCGGCACGTCGACCTCGATCATGTCGCCGCTGCGCACCACGGCCAGCGGGCCGCCGGCGGCGGCCTCGGGCGAGGTATGCAGGATCACCGTGCCATAGGCGGTGCCCGACATGCGCGCATCCGAGATGCGGATCATGTCGGTGATGCCCTTGCGCAGGACCTTGGGCGGCAGCCCCATGTTGCCGACCTCGGCCATGCCGGGATAGCCCTTGGGTCCGCAGTTCTTCAGCACCATCACGCAGGTCTCGTCGATGTCGAGATCCTCGTCGGCGATGCGCGCCTTGTAGTCGTCGATGTCCTCGAACACCACGGCGCGCCCCCTGTGCGTGAGCAGCTCCGGCGTTGCCGCCGAGGGTTTCAGAACCGCCCCCTTCGGCGCGAGGTTGCCCTTCAGCACCGCGATGCCGCCCTGCGGGGTCAGCGCCTTCTCGACGGGCAGGATCACGTCCTCGTTGTGGTTCACCACGTCGCGGACCTCGTCACCGATGGCGGTGCCCGAGACGGTGAGCGCCTCGGCGTTGAGCTGCCCGGCATCCAGCAGGCGTTTCAGCACCACCGGAAGACCGCCGGCGTAGTAGAATTCCTCCATCAGGTATTTCCCCGACGGCATCAGGTTGACGATGGTCGCCACGTCGCGGCCGCAGCGGTCCCAGTCGTCAAGCGTCAGGTCCACGCCCACGCGTCCGGCGATGGCCAGCAGGTGCACCACCGCGTTGGTCGAGCCGCCGATGGCCCCGTTGGTGCGGATGGCGTTCTCGAAGGCCTCGCGGGTCAGCACGTCGGAAGGCTTCAGGTCTTCCTTCACCATGTCCACGATGCGCCGGCCCGACTCCATCGCCATCACCCGGCGACGGCTGTCGACCGCGGGGATCGCGGCGTTGCCAGACAGCGCCATGCCCAGCGCCTCGGCCATGCTCGCCATCGTCGAGGCGGTGCCCATGGTATTGCAGGTGCCCGACGAGCGCGACATGCTCTGCTCGGCCTCCATGAACTCTTCCTGAGTCATCTCGCCGGCCTTCACAGCCTCCGAGAATTTCCACAGGTGGGTGCCGGAGCCGACGCGCTCGCCGCGGAAGTAGCCGTTCAGCATCGGGCCGCCGGTGACCACGATCGACGGCATGTCGACCGAGGCCGCGCCCATCAGCAGCGAAGGCGTGGTCTTGTCGCAACCGACCAGCAGCACCGCACCGTCCATCGGCTGGCCGCGCATCGCTTCCTCGACCGCCATCGCGGCGAGGTTGCGGAACATCATCGCCGTCGGGCGAAAGGTGTTTTCCGAGGCCGAGAACACCGGCACCTCGACGGGCAGGCCGCCGGCCTCCCACACCCCCGCCTTCACCTTCTCGGCGAGTTCGCGCAGGTGGCCGTTGCACGGCGTGAGATCCGCCCATGTGTTGAGGATGCCGATCACCGGACGCCCGTCGAAGACGTCATGCGGGTAGCCCTGGTTCTTCATCCAGCCCCGGTGGTAGATCGCGTCCCGGCTGGTGCCGCCATACCATTCCTGGCTGCGCAGCTTGCGGGGCCATTCGGCGGGTTTGAAGTCGCTTGCCTTCATGTCGTCCTCACAGCGGCGCCGTTTCGACCGCCCGCTCGGCGGGCGCGTCCTCGAGCGCAAGCGTGTTGGTCAGGGGCTGGCCGAAATCGGGCGCCGAGATCTCGAAGCGGTCGCCGGGCCGGGTCTCGATTCCCGCCCCGCAGGACAGCGTCGCGGTGCCGAACATGTGCAGATGCAGATCCCCCGGCTGCCGGAAGGCGGCATACTTGAAGTGGTGGTGTTCGAGGTTCGCGATGCTGTGCGACATGTTCTCCTCGCCCGACAGGAAGGGCTGGTCGAAGATCGCCTCGCCGTCGCGGAAGATCCGCGAGCGCCCGCGGATGTCGCGCGGCAGCTCGCCCAGC
Organism: Paracoccaceae bacterium; assembly: GCA_002709405.1. GTDB lineage: Bacteria > Pseudomonadota > Alphaproteobacteria > Rhodobacterales > Rhodobacteraceae > Marinibacterium. The sequence continues at coordinate 3,173 of PAQV01000027.1, read as the reverse complement.
CGCAGCTCGGGGCCGAAGGCCGCCGGACGCAGCTTCGAATGCGCGAGGAACAGGTAGTTGAGCCGCTCGGTCACATGGTCCGAGAACTCGTTGCAGAGCGAGAACCCCACGCGGAACGGCGTGCCGTCCGGCCCGATCACGTAGTAGCCGGCAATCTCGGGCTCCTCGCCACCGTCGAGCGCGAAGGCGGGCGAGGTCAGCGCCGCGCCGCAGGGCACGGCGTGGCTGCCGGGACCCTTGTAGAACCACTCGGGCTGGGCACCGACGCGGCCGGCGTCCGGTTTGCCGCCCTCGATGCCCAGGCGGAACATCTTCATGCTGTCCGAGACATGCTCGGAGCCGCCGCCGTGCATCGCGTCGCGGGTCGAGGCCGAGCCGAGATGGGTGAGCCCGGTGCCGCAGAGATACATGTGCGCCGGATCGGGATGCGCCATCGGCAGTGCAAAGCGTCCCTCGCGGGCAACCTGCTCGAGGTCCACCGCCGCGCCGCGCGGGGCATCGGCCAGAAGGGCCTCGAGGCTGCGGCCCTCCGAGATCGCCTGCATGGCGAGATCGTAGGTCGAGGTGGCACCGGTCAGCTCGTGGGCCGCCTCCCCCTCGCGCAGCACGACGCGGAGCGCGCCGCTGCCGTCGGTGATCTGTGATAGATGCATGTCCCCTCCCGGTCTTCACGTTCGAACCGAGTCCTAGGGCACTGGCGTCATGCAGAACAAATGAGTTATCACGCGACAGCTATACCAGTATTGATATGTCGGGAGGAATGGACATGGCCACGGGGCTTGCCAGCGCACTGATCGGACAGGGATTGCAGATGCGCCACCTGCGGCTCGCGGCCGCGCTGCAGGAAAGCGGCCAGGTCAGCCTCGCGGCGGAACAGATCGGCCTGACCCAACCCGCCGCGAGCCGGATGCTCGGCGAGCTCGAGACCATTCTGGGCGTGCCCTTCTGCACCCGCGGCCCGCGCGGCGTGCTGCTGACCCCTGTGGGCGAAGTCTTCGCCGAGCGCGCCCGCCGCATCCTGATCGAACTCGACACCGCGAACGAGGAACTGGCGCTCGTGGCGCGCGGCGAACAGGGCCGCGTGCGCGTCGGTGCGGTGACCGCGGCCTCGATCTCCATCGTCGCGCCGGTGCTCGAGGAGCTGACCGCCTCGCACCCCGGCATCCGCACCGAGATCAGCGTCGGCACTTCCGAGGCGCTGGCCCAGCAACTGCTCGAGGGCGCCATCGACTTCGCCCTCTGCCGCATCCCCGACCGGATGGAGGCGCGGCTCTTCGAGGCCCGCCAGCTCAAGCACGAGCGGATCTCGATCATCGCCCACAGTGACCATCCGCTCGCCGACCGGGTCGTGCCCGAACGCGATCTCGCCGGCGAGCGCTGGGTGATGCAGCCGCAGGGCACGCCGCTGCGCCGCGCCGTGGACCGTCATTTCATGGGACAGGGGCTCGAGCCGCCGAACGTGGTCACGGCAACGACCTCGCTGCTCATCCACGTGGCCATGGTGACCCGGTCGCGCGCCATCGCCGCGGTCGCATCGGACGTGAAGGACCTTCTGGTCGCGGACCGGCTCGGCCCCCTCGGGATCCGCGAAATCCGCCTCGCCGTGCACCCTCTGGTGCCGCCCTTCTCGCTGCTGCGCCTGCGCGGTCACCAGCTGCTGCCGGTGGCCGAGCTCGCCTACGAACGCATCTACGCGCAGGCCACGGGCGGCTGAGGGCCAGGCGCCACGCAAGCAGGCGCACCACCCCTGCGCCTTCTTCTCTTTCTCAAATACCCTCGGGGGTGAATTGGCGCACCGCGCCAAGAGGGGGCAGAGCCCCCCTCCCCTCCAATGCCGGCCCGACGCAGGAGCCCGGATCGCGGCGCACGAAAAAGGGCGCCCGAACCGGGCGCCCTTTCCCTTTCATCGCGTCAAGGCCACAGGTTCACTCGGCAGCCTTGATCGGCGTGTCGTCGGTCACCGGCAGCGACGGGTCGCCGTGATCGCCGGTTTCCAGCGCGCGGCGCACACCGGCCTCGTAGTCCGGGTGCACCTTCTTCAGGACAGCGAGCCAGCGCTCCTTCACACCGTCGGTGCAGGGTGCCATGCCGCCGGCCATGTTCTTGTGAAGGCGATCGCGCTCCTCGTCCGACATTACCTTCTCGTAGAGGGCTCGCGGCTGAACGTAGTCCACGTCTTCCTCGACCTGCTCGAAGCGCGCGGCCACGGCCTCGGGATCGATGCGCAGCGGCGGCTCGGCGACGGTCTCGTCGGCCACCGGACCGTCGTACTGGTTCGGCTCATAGTAGGCGTCGGGATTGCCGAAGTCGTTGGTGAAGAACCGCATCGGGCCGTCCTTGTGGTAGTGCTTCACCTTCGCATTCTTGGGCTGGTTAGCCGGCAGCATCTCGTAGTGCGTCCCAAGGCGGTAGCGGTGCGCGTCGGCGTAGGCGAAGATCCGTGCCTGCAGCATCTTGTCGGGGCTGAAGCCGATGCCCGGGACGACGTTGTTCACGTTGAAGGCGGCGTTCTCGACGAGTTGGAAGTAGTTCTCGGGGAAGGTGTCCATCACCAGCTCGCCCACCTCGATCAGCGGGTACTCACCATGCGGCCAGATCTTGGTGAGATCGAAGGGGTTGAAGTCGGTCTCCAGCGCCTGCTCCTCGGTCATCACCTGGATATACATGGTCCACTTGGGGTATTTCCCCTCCTCGATCATGTTCCACAGCGCTTCCTGGTAACTCTCGCGGGTCTGGCCGATGATCTCGGCCGCCTTCGCGTCGGACAGCCAGTCGTGGCCCTGATGGGTCTTGAAGTGGAACTTCACCCAGTGCCGCTCGCCATCCTTGTTCCACATCGAGAAGGTGTGCGACCCGTAGCCGTTCATGTGCGCCGGCGTCTCGGGGATGCCCCGGTCCGACATCAGGATGGTCACCTGGTGGACCGACTCCGGCTGACCGGCCCAGAAGTCGAACATCGCCTCGGGCGAGCGCATGTTGGTTTTCGGGTGGCGCTTCTGCGTATGGATGAAGTCCGGGAACTTGTAGGCATCACGGACGAAGAAGATGGGCGTGTTGGGGAGTGTCATGAACTCTGTGTATCTTTCCCGGCCCATGCGGTTTCAGATACTCAAGCGTCGAAGCGCTCGCCGAACATTATGGCGAACTGGTTGCGGGCTGCAAACCATTCCCGA
>PAQV01000026.1 GCA_002709405.1 Paracoccaceae bacterium | reverse complement strand
TGCCTTGAAGGCGGCTACGACCTGCAGGCCCTGGCCGCCTCGGCAAAGGCGCATGTGGAAGAACTGATGAAGGCCGCAGGATGACCGACACACCCGTCGACGAGATGAGCTTCGAGGAAGCGATGAAGGAACTGGACGGCGTGGTCCAGCAGCTGGAACGCGGCGACGTGGCGCTGGAAGCCTCGATCGCGCTTTACGAGCGCGGCGCGCATCTGAAGAAACGCTGCGAGACCCTGCTGAAGAGCGCCGAGGAAAAGGTCGCCGCGATCACCACCGATGCCGATGGCACGCCCGTGGGGCTGAAACCGGTCGACGGCCAGTAGGGCATGTTTACCGAGCGGCTGCAGGCCGATGCCCGCGCCATCGCGGCGCATCTGGATGACGTTCTGTCCGGGCTGGATGACCTGCCCGTCACCCGGGCCATGCACTGGGCCACCCGGGGCGGTAAGGCCCTGCGCGGTTTCCTGGTGCTCGAAGGCGCCCGGCTGCATGATGTCGCGCCCGACCGGGCGATCTGGCCGGCCGCGGCGATAGAGGCCATGCATGCTTATTCGCTGGTCCATGACGACCTGCCCGCGATGGATGACGACGACCTGCGCCGGGGCCAGCCGACCGTCCACGTGAAATGGGACGAGGCCACCGCCATCCTGGCCGGAGACGCCCTGCAATCGCTGGCCTTCGAACTGACCGCCCGCCCCGACGTGGGTAAACCCGAAGTGCGCGCCGACCTGGCCCTGTCCCTGGCCCGGGCCGCCGGGGCGCATGGCATGGTGCTGGGCCAGGCGCTCGACATGGCCGCCGAAACCGCCGCCGCGCCTTTGTCGCTGGATGACATCACCGCCCTGCAGGCCGGCAAGACCGGGGCGCTCTTTGCCTGGGCCGCCATGGCCGGGCCCCGCCTGGCCGGAGAAAACCCCGCCCCCATGCGGCTTTATGCCGACGCGCTGGGGCTGGCGTTCCAGATCCACGACGATATCCTCGACGTGGCGGGCAACGTGGAAAAGACCGGCAAGCGCGTGGGCAAGGACGACAAGGCGGGCAAGGCCACCTTCGTGTCTCTGCTGGGCCGCGAGGCCGCGGCCAGGCGGGCGGCCGACCTGGTGGACCAGGCCTGCGACGCGCTGGCCTCCTTCGGACCCCGCGCCGATGCCTTGCGGGACACGGCCCGCTTCGTTATTGCCCGCGAATGCTGAGTTCCGCGCCGAAGGGAGGCGCCGATGACCGACAGACCCAAGACTCCCCTGCTGGACCAGGTCGACATCCCCGCCGACCTGAAGCGGTTCAACGACGTTGAACTGACGCAGATCGCCCATGAACTGCGGGCCGAGACCATCTCGGCCGTGTCCGAAACCGGCGGCCACCTGGGCGCCGGCCTGGGCGTGGTCGAACTGACCGTCGCCCTGCACGCCGTCTTCGACACCCCGCGCGACCGCCTGATCTGGGACGTCAGCCACCAATCCTACCCGCACAAGATCCTCACCGGCCGCCGCGACCGCATCCGCACCCTGCGCCAGAAGGACGGGCTGTCGGGCTTCACCAAGCGGTCCGAAAGCCCCTATGACCCGTTCGGCGCGGCCCATTCGTCGACCTCGATCTCGGCCGCCCTGGGCTTTGCCGTGGCCCGCGACCTGGGCGGCAAGCCGCCCGAGGGCCTGGGCGACGCCATCGCCGTCATCGGCGACGGATCCATGAGCGCGGGCATGGCCTTTGAGGCGATGAACAACGCCGGCCACCTGGGCAAGCGCCTGATCGTCATCCTCAACGACAACGAGATGTCCATCGCTCCGCCCACCGGGGCCCTGTCCAACTACCTGTCGCGGCTTTACGCCGAGGCGCCCTTTCAGGACCTGAAGGCCGCCGCCAAGGCCGCCGTGTCGATGCTGCCCGGCCCGTTCCGCGAAGGGGCCAAGCGCGCCAAGGAGATGCTGAAGGGCATGGCCGTGGGCGGAACCCTCTTCGAGGAGCTGGGCTTTTCCTACCTGGGCCCCATCGACGGCCACGACATGAACCAGCTGCTGCCCGTCCTGCGGACCATCCGGTCGCGGGCCACCGGGCCGATCCTACTGCATGTGATCACAAAGAAGGGCAAGGGCTATGCCCCCGCCGAGGGCGCCCGCGACAAGGGTCATGCCACGGCCAAGTTCGATGTGATCACAGGCGAGCAGAAGAAGGCGCCCTCGAACGCGCCCAGCTATACCTCGGTCTTTGCCCAAAGCCTGATGCGCGAGGCCGAGGCTGATGATCGCATCTGCGCCGTCACCGCCGCGATGCCCGACGGCACCGGGCTGAACCTCTTTGCCGAACGCTACCCCTCGCGCTGTTTCGACGTGGGCATTGCCGAACAGCATGGCGTGACCTTCTGTGCGGGCCTGGCCGCCGGCGGGCTAAAGCCCTTCTGCGCGATGTATTCGACCTTCCTGCAGCGGGGCTATGACCAGGTCGTGCACGACGTGGCCATCCAGCGCCTGCCCGTCCGCTTTGCGATCGACCGGGCGGGGCTTGTCGGGGCCGACGGGGCCACCCATGCGGGGTCCTTCGACGTTGCCTTTCTGGCCAACCTGCCCGGGTTCACCGTGATGGCCGCCGCCGACGAGGCGGAACTCGTCCACATGGTCGCCACCGCCGCCGCCCATGACGAGGGGCCGATCGCCTTCCGCTTCCCGCGCGGCGAAGGCGCGGGCGTCGACATGCCCGAACGCGGCGTGCCGCTGCAGATCGGCAAGGGCCGGATCATCCGCGAAGGCACGCGCGTGGCCCTGCTGTCCTTCGGCACCCGGCTGGCCGAAGTGTCCCGGGCGGCCGAGGCCCTGGACGCAGCCGGCATATCCTGCACCATTGCGGACGCCCGGTTCGCCAAGCCGCTGGACCGCGACCTGATCCTGAACCTGGCCCGCAACCACGAAGCCCTGATCACCGTCGAGGAAGGCGCGATCGGCGGGTTCGGCAGCCACGTGGCGCAGCTTCTGGCCGAGGAAGGTGCCTTTGACAGCGGGCTGAAATACCGTTCCATGGTGCTGCCCGACACCTTCATCGACCAGGCGAGCCCGGCCGACATGTATGCCGTGGCGGGCATGAACGCCCCCCAGATCGAGGCCAAGGTCCTGTCCACCCTGGGCATCGCCAGCCTGAACGAGCGCCGGGCCTGACCCCGGCCCCCTGTCCGGACACAGGCCCAAACACGGGGGATTCGGCCCGATCACGGCCGTCCCCGGCCTGTTTTTTGCCGGAGATAACGGCGCAAACCCCCTGATTCTGCGACCAAACCGGGCCAATGTGACCCAGTTCATGGACGTATGGTTAAATTTGGCTCATCCTGATTGTGTTTTCGGCCCCAATTGAGGGGCAAAGAGTTCTTTTTTGTTTGGAGTTCGTCATGGGTTGGACCCTTACCTACGATTGGTGGGCACAGAACAAACCGCATACGCTGGGCAAGACCGGTATGGGGGCCGCGCTGAAGGATTATAGCGCGGCGGAAAAGACGTTTCTTGGCCTGCTGAATGATGCCTCGGTCGACGATGCCGCGGCCTTTGATGCCTATCGCACCGCCTGGGCCGCGCTGGACCGGGTCGAGGAATGCCGTATCGCGGCGGTCGGCCAGGAAGCCCTGGCCACCCTCGGCTTCGCCCCGCTGCTGAAGCCCCACGTGATCACCGTACGCCAGCAACGCCTGCGCGATGCGCTGTTCGATTTCGTGGCCAGCGGGCCGGACGGGATCAACGCGATCATGGATCTGACGCAGGATTGCCAGGACCAGATGTGCTCGCGCGCGACGATGGTGTCGCGGTTCGAGCGCGCCCAGATGTCGGCCGCCCAGTGCCGGATCCCGGCCGCCGTGCAGCGGCTGCGCAGCCTGCGGGCGGACCTGGACGAGGCGATGAAATCGGGGCGGATCGCGCCGGAAGCGGTGATAGACCGGTCGGGCCGGCTGCATGCCGTGCTAAAGACCCTGCCCGGCGATTTTTCGGCCCACCTGAAAGCCCTGGCCCTGCTGCGCAGTTCGGGCCTGCGGCTGAGCCACCAGAAAAAACCCCTGTGGGACTGGCTGAAGCGCGCGGATGCGGTGCTGGACGAGGTCTACTGACCCCTACCCCTCGCCCTTCAAAAGCGCGGCCAGGCCGGCCCGGTAGTCGGGATAGCGCAGGCGGACGCCCAGTTCGGACTTGATCCGGTCGTTCCGCACTCGCTTGCTTTCGGCGTAGAAGCTGCGCGCCATCGGCGTCATCTCGGCCTGGTCGAAAGGGATCGCCGGGGGGATGGGCAGGTTCAGCAGGCTTGCCGCATGGGCAATGACGTCTTCGGGCGGGGCCGGATCGTCGTCACACAGATTGTAGACCGCCCCGGGGTTGGGCTGCGCGATGGACGCGGCAAGGACCTGGGCGATGTCATCTACATGGATGCGAGAGAACACCTGGCCGGGCTTGATAATCCGGCGGGCGGTGCCGTTGCGGACCTTGGCAAAGGGCCCCCGGCCCGGGCCGTAAATGCCGGCCAGGCGGAAGATGTGCAGGGGCAGCCCGGGGATCGCGGACCAGGCGGCCTCGGCCGCCATGCGCCACTGACCACGGCGGGTCGAGGGCGTCAGCGGCGTGGATTCGTCCACCCAACCGCCCTGGTGATCGCCGTAAACGCCCGTTGTCGACAGGTACCCCACCCATTCGAACTGGTCAGCCCGGGCGGCGATTTCACTTGCGAAGGCGTTCAGGACCGGGTCTCCGTCCGCTTGCGGCGCGGCCGAGATCAGCAAATGGGTGACGTCGTCGAACGGGAGGACGTCCTGGGGCCGGGTCGAGGGCCAGATCCGGGGCTCGACCCCCGTCGCGGCGATGGCGGCGGCCTTGTCAGGCGTACGCGTGGTGCCGATGACGCGCCATCCCTCCCCGAGCATCGGAACAAGGGCGCGGGCGGAAAATCCGTGGCCGAAGGACAAGAGCGTACTGGTCATGGGGGCTTTGTGCGGGGCACGGCGCGGGATGTCCAGCGGCAGAGGGGGCGCTGCCCCCGTCCTCTTGCAGAGGACTCCCCCGGCGTATTTTGGCAAAGATGAAGAAGACCGGTTGCGCTTTCGGCCGGGGCGCGGTTCCCTTGGGACATGAGTACAGAGAAAACGGGCCTGAAGGCCGCCTATTCATTGCAGACCCCGAACGACAGCCGCGCGCTGTATGCCCGGTGGGCCGAGGATTACGATACCGATTTCGCGGCCGGGCAGGCCTATGCCTTGCCGGCCGCGACCGCGCGGGCCTTTGTGGCGGCGGGCGGCGGCGGGCCGGTGCTGGATGTGGGAGCCGGGACCGGGCTGTGCGGCGTGGCGCTGGCCGAGGCGGGTGCCGGGCCCGTGGATGCGGTTGATATTTCTCCGGAAATGCTGGCCGTGGCGGGGCAGAAAGGTGTGTATCGCACGTTGCTGGAGGCGGATTTGTATGCCGGTGTCACGGTTGCGGACGGGGCCTATGGCGGGATCGTGTCCTCGGGGACGTTCACCCACGGCCATGTCGGGCCAGAGGTTCTGGACGAGGTGTTGCGGCTGGCAGCACCTGGTGCCGTGCTGGCCCTGGCCATCAATGCCGCTCATTTCCAGGCCGGGGGATTTGCCGCGGCCTTCGACCGGCTGGCGCCCCGGATCGAGGGGCTGGCGCTGCCCGAGGTGCGGATCTATGGCGACGATGCCGCCGGCGCGCACAAGGACGACATGGCGAAAATCGCGGTGTTTCGAAAGCGTTAGGCGGTCCGTCAGCGCGCCCAGGCAGAGAAGGCTTCAGAACTGCCGTTGAAGACGTTGATGTCGACCGGCCCGGTGACGCCGGGCACTACTCCGGTGCCGGTGTATTGCCAAATCTTCCAGCGCTGGCCCGGATAGGTCACGTGAGGTTCGTTTGCGACCGAGCGGAGCCAGAAATCCACCCGGCGGACCCGGCCGATCAGGGTGTCGCGGTGGAAGTCGATCGCCGTGTAGATGACCGGGCGCTTGCCGTAATGTTGCTCGATCATGCGGACGAAGATCTGTGCTTCGGAGCGGACGACGGAGGACGGGGGGCGCTTGGTGCAGGTGGGGGAGAACGGGTTCCATTCCATGTCCAGCACCGGGGGCAAGGCCTGCGGATCCTTGGGCACGTTGCGGATGAACCAGCGGGCCTGTTCCTCGGCCGAGCGGCAGAAATAGTAGAAATGGTAGGCGCCGCGCGGGATACCGGCCCGGCGGGCATTGCGCCAGTTTTCCTGGAACCGGGGGTCGACCAGGTCGCCGCCTTCGGTGGCCTTGATGTAGGCGAAGGAGATCCCGGCGCGGCGGACTTCGGGCCAGTTGATCGTGCCCTGGTAGCGGGCGACGTCGATGCCGTGGATCGTGTAGCGGTCCGGGCCGGGGCCGTCCCAGCCATGCGGGTCGTAATCGTCGTAGCGACCGGCCTCGTAGACCGTGCCCCCGGCCGAGGGTTCGGGCAGGTCCGGGCTGCTGCCACCGCAGGCGGCCACAATCAGGGCCAGGCCCAAGGTGGCCAGGCGGCGCATGCGGTTCGTCGTATCACTCATTACTGCTACCTCTGACCCGGGCGGTTTGCCCGCCTTTGAGGCAGAGTATAACGGGGAAGACCGCTTCGGGCCACTGTGGTGTCGGTGGAATTGCGATGCCGGGATGGTGGATCTAAATCGTTATGGCACAAGGGTTTGGAGGCTGATCAGCATGACGGGTTTGCCGGAACACGGGCGGTTTTCCTATCGTCCGATCAGGGGCCGGCCGGTCTATGACTGGCCGAACGGGCGGCGGCTGGCGGTTTACGTCGGGCTGAACCTGGAACATTTCGCCTTTGCCGAGGGGTTGGGGGCCGAGCTGGCGCCGGGTGGGCCCCAGCCGGATGTCCTGAACTACAATTGGCGGGATTACGGCAACCGGGTTGGCGCCTGGCGCATGCTGGACATGTTTGATGGTTTGGGCTGGCCGTGTTCCGTGCTGGTCAATTCCGAGATGTATGGCTATTGCCCTGAATTGATTGAGGCTTTTGCCGCACGCGGCGATGAGATCGTGGGCCACGGGCGGACCAATTCGGAACGCCAGGGCACCATGGCCGAAGCGGACGAGGCTGGCATGATCGCCGAGGTGAGCTCTGTGATCACAAACGCGCATGGGCAACGGCCGCAGGGCTGGCTGGGTCCGTGGATCTCGGAAAGCCGGGTGACTCCGGATCTGCTGGCCGAGGCGGGCTATTCCTACGTGCTGGATTGGTGCATGGACGATCAGCCGGTCTGGATGAAGACCCGGTCCGGGCGGATCTTGGCGCTGCCTTATCCGCAGGAAATCAATGACATACCGGCGATTGTCGCGCGCAAGACCGGAGCGGCGGAATTCGCCGACATGATCATCGACAATTTTGATGAAATGCTTGAACAATCGGCTGACGGGCCGTTGGTCATGGGGATCGCGTTGCATCCCTATATCGTCGGCCAACCGTTCCGGCTGCGGCAGTTGCGGCGGGCTTTGGAGCATATCGCGACGCATAAGGATGACATCTGGATAACGCGGGCCGGGGACATCGCGGGTTATTGCCGGACGCTGCCCGAAGGGACGATCCCATGAAAGGACAAGGCTTTGACTGAAAACGATATTTATCAGAAGCAAAGCTTTGGGGCCGGGTTGGAGAAGGGGACGAAACCCGCGTTGATCGTGGTGGATTTCGTCAATGGCTTCATCGACCCAGAGGTCTTTGGCGGCGGCAATTGCCTGGAGGCGGCGGAGGCCTCGGTTCCGGTGGTCGCCGCCTTTCGTCAGGCGGGCTTGCCGGTGGTCTTTACCCGCGTCATCTATGCCGAAGACGGGTCCGACGCCGGGGTGTGGTGCGAAAAAGTTCCGCGTTTGAAAGAGCTTACGGAAACCAATCCGATGAGCCAGGTGGTGGACTTCCTGGCACCGGAACCGGGTGACGTGATCATCCGCAAGCGCCAGGCGTCGGCCTTCTTTGACACGCCCCTGTCGGCGATCTTGCGGTCCAAGGGTGTGGATTCTGTGGTCATCGTCGGGGCCACCACAAGTGGTTGTGTCCGCGCCACCGTCGTTGACGCCATGAGCCATGATTTCCGCCCCACCGTCATTGCCGATTGCGTGGGCGATCGGGCACTGGGCCCGCACGAGGCGAACCTGTTCGACATGAAACAGAAATACGCCAACATCATCGTGGCGAAAGACGTCGGCCAGATCCTGCCCTGAGCGCGGAATTGCGCGTTTTGTACACACCCGGCGACGCAGATTGTGCGTTTTGTACAATCTGACATCGCCGGATTTCAGGCCGATTGTCGCAGGCCCAGCGACCGCCAGGTCAGGAAACGACCCGACAGATCCCGTCAGCTTGCCATCTGATACCCGGCATGCCCGCCGCCATGCCGCTGGCGCAGGCGGAACTGGCGCATCAGCTCGACCAGGCGATCGGAATTGGCTTCCAGGACGGACATCGCGGCCCGGGTTTCCTCTGCCATCGCTGCGTTGCTTTGCGTCAGACCTTCGATATTGCCGACAGAATCGTTGATCTGAAGGAAATCCTCGGCCTGCATGGTCGCTCTTTCGGCAATTCCAGACAGCAACGTGTCGATGGTTTCGACATGCTGGGCCGCGTCCTTCAAGGTCAGGCCGGCCTCGTCGATGGTCTTGGCGCCACGCCCCACGTTGACCGCGCTCGTCTGGATCAGATCGCGTATCGACTTGGCCCCGTCCGCACTGCGATGCGCCAGCGAGCGGACCTCTTGTGCGACCACGGCAAAGCCGGCCCCGGCATCGCCAGCCCGGGCGGCCTCGACCGCGGCATTCAGGGCCAAAAGGTTGGTCTGCATGGAGATTTCGTCGATCACCGACACGATCTTTGAAATCTCGTCCGAGTTCTTGGAAATCAGCCCCATTGCCTCGTGCGCCTGCTCCATCACCTCGGTCGAGCGCGCGACCGACGTGATGGCCGATTGCGCCGCATCCGTCGCTTCACGCGCGGCACCGGCATTGGCGTGCACCGACTCGCTGACCGAGGTCGTCGACGCAGACACACGTTCCAGCATATGGGCCTGGTTTTCGGTCCTGTCCGACAGCTCCGCGATCGCTCGGCTGATTTCCGACACCCCGTTGCCCAGTTCGTTGCCGGTGCCGATGATGATGCCCATGGTGTTTTCAAGCCGGTCGGTGGCGGTGTTATAGTCTTGCCGCGCCTCGGAAATCTTGGGCGGAGCATCATCACCGACACGGTGGGTCAGGTCCATTTCCGCCAGGGCATTCAGCGCCCGGCCAAGCACGGCCTGGGCCTTGGAATCCGCTTCGGCCTCGCGCCGGAAATATTCATCCATCGTCACGGTGAGATCCGCAAACACCGACGCGATCGCGCTTTCGGCAAGGGCGCAGCGGGTGTCGACATCGTCATGCTGCGACGCGCGGACCAGTGCTCCGACCATCTTGCCACAATAGACGGCATAACCCTTGAGATAGGTCGCATAGTCGGTCCGGTCCGCGATGTCCTTCGACAGCCCGGCCTGCAACTCGAAATAGGCGGGGGAAAAATCACCGTGGGTGATGTGGCGGAATTTCTTTTCCTCGACCGCGTAGAGGTCATCCGGAACGGCCATCATCGAAGGATCGACCTGGCGGTAGGCATCCAGCAGCACATCGCGCAGAGCGGGCAGAACCCGGTCGTGCACGATGGCCCCGTTCTTGCGGGCATCACTGTCCCACGGCCGGATCATTTCCTTGACGTTAACGCTCATCCAAAGCTCCTTCCCGAGTCACTTGGGCTCAATCTCGGGCCCCGTGCTTATTTTTCGGTAAAGATGCCCCGTTTTTTACGCAGGCTCCCGGCGCAGATGGGTCGGGCGGGCCATCCCAATGGCCATTTCGGCCGCCCGAGGGCGTCTTGTCGGCCTTGGACGGCCCGAGACTGTTCTATTCCTGGAAACGAATCCTGCCATTGCATTGTCAATTATTAGAGCATTTGGCGACTCTCTTATTTCCAGGCGCCAAAAACCCTTTCCTTTCCAATACTTCACTGCCAAAAAGCCAAATCGAATATTTCGGCAATTTTAAGTTTTACTTGAGGCTTGCGTCATCCTTAAAATACGACAGCAAGCAAGACTTTACATGAACACGAGTGGCACTGTGCAATGCGTGAGATTCGAAACCTGTACAGGTTTATTCCATTCGGCAAGTTCACCCTCTCAGGTCGGGGGCACGCTCCGTACAATCAGGTCTTTGTCGGCCGGCAGCGCGAACGGGCAACCTTCATCGAGCTTTTGGTTCATCAGGAAAGGTTTGGAGCCTATCTGGTCACCGGCCAACGCGGGGCCGGGAAAACGAGTTTCGTTCATTATTGCCTGCAGGAATATACGGCGGCGGCCTACCAGCGCTCTATTCGGGTTATCGGCAATGCGCCTTTTGCAGAGTCGGTGTTTCTTGCGATCCTGGGTCTGATCGCTTGTTTCTGTTTCGCCCTGAGCCTGCAGGCCACGCAACTGCTGTCCCAGAACGCCCTGCTGACATTGACAAATTCTGCAGGTGTCGTGCCATCGCAGACCATTGCCTGGGTTTGGCTTCCATTGGTGGTGCTTTCGGCCGGGTATCTTGGAATGATGCGCCATGCCTTTCGAACCGCGCGGGCGCTTTCGGGGCGATATGACACGCCGGCAAAGCGGATGCGTTGGCTGGCTTTGAACCTGTTTATTATCGCGCTTGTTCCGGTGTTCTTTGTTGGCGTCCATTTCATTTGGGATGCGTTTCCCGATCACCTGGGCGACGCAGTGTTCTTTGGTGGCGTCTGCGCGATGCTGACCGCGCTGCATGTGAGAACGACGAAAGCGGCTTTCGGGAGTTCATTTCCGATCAAGACATATGAATTCAAGCGCTTTCAGGTCTTCAATTGTGTGCTAGGTCTGCTTGGCGCGGTGGTCTTTACCATCGAGATCGACAAGGACAGCTCTGTCCTTCGTGTGCTTTATGCGGCCAGCGCAATTCTGGTGCTGACGTACATGTCCACCCTGACAGGCCAGGCATTGGGTCGGCTGTTGGGTGAAAGACGGCAAGATGCTCCTCCACCCATGTCGATAATGCACTGGCTCCTGCACCCACTTCTGGTCAGCGGGCTGGGTCTTTTTGCTTTTGCATTCCTGATAGAGCCCTATTTCAACGGCTTTTCCCTGCCTTCCTCGGGACGGCTGCTTTTGACGGACCTGCGCCTTGTTGCCCCCACCGCTGGCAGTCCGGACATGACGTGGCAAACGCTCGGCATCGAGGGCGGCCAGACCTACATGAAGAACTACATCATCGTGTTGCTGGCGCAGGCATTCCTGTTGCTTGTGCAGCGCGCGGTGATTGCGAGGTTCGGATGGCGCTGTAAGGGGCATCCGTCCTTGGGTGAAACCAACGAAGACGGATCGCCTAAGGTCAAAGACATAAACAATTATCTGCGTCCCTTCGCGCCGTTTGCCTTCATCATGATCCTGCGCAGTGGACTGACGGTTCTGCTGGCGTTCTGCGGGCTGGCCCCGCTGCTGGGGCTGATCGCGGTGGGGTATTTCTGCGGGGTAGAGCCCGACCGGGTCATGTGTCTGCCGCCCGCTCCAACCGCGAAAGACGGGCTGACCTGGATTCTGACCGTGCTGCCAGAAAACGCCCGCACCCTGCCGCGCGGTCCCGATATCCTGTTGTTTTTCCTGGCTCTTGCGGCCTTTTACCGGGTCGAGCAGCAATGGATCGCCAAGGATCAGAGGTCGCATCGCGTGGACGGCAGCCTGGGCCTGTTGGGCCGGGCGCCGGACCATCCGCAGGATCCCGAGGCCTGGCCCTCGGACGTGGACACCGGGGCAAAGAAGAAATCGAAGGCAACCCCGGCGGACGGGCCGCGCCATTTCGCGGGGATCCGCGAGACCCGGGGCAACCTTCTGCTGAACCCGGAGAACGATTTCATTTCGTCCTATCGCTGGACCCGGCGCCGGGACGTCTATCGCCAGATCGAGCGGGCCAGCCTGCCCTGGCTGGTCTATTCCATCCGCAATCCGTCCCTGGCGGTCTGGGTCAACCTGGGTTTCGACAACCTCGCCCATTCGCGCATCATCGAGGCCATGTTGCGCCAGTTGCGGGCCGCCTATGCCGCCAAGTTCCTGTCGCTGCGCAGCCCGGTCGGAGCGGTCACCTTTGGCATCCTGCTGCTGGTGGCCCTGCTGTTCACCAGCCTTGCCGCCAAGTCCTTCTTTCACTTCGCGACCAACCAGAATGGGGATCCGCTGGTCGTGCCCTACGAAACCGACTCGGACGGCGCCAACCTGGGCAGCCCCGATTACTGCGCCTTCTTCCACCTGAACCCCGAACTGGCTCCGAACGCGAAATCCCTGCTCTGCGCCCTGCCCCTGGGCAACCGGCTGCTGACGGTGCTGTATGCCCCCTTGCTGGAATTGAACGTCGACTTTGCGATTATGGCTCGGGGCGTTCCGGTGTCCGTATCGGGGACCAATTCGACGTTTCCGACCCATGGTATCGGCTGGAAATCCGGTGAGGATTGGTTCATCGGCGCACCGATTGACCGGAAAGGCGTTCCTCTGTTGAAGGAGCTCCCCTGCGAGGACCCAGCCAAGCCCGAAACCTGCCTTACCCCCGAAACCTCGGCTGCCTTCTTCCGGTCCGATCTGTCTCAAAGTCTGCTGGTCAATGTCCTCCTGGATCGTAACCTCGGCCTGCCGCTTCTGGCCCAGGAAACCTCTGGCAACCAGACCACCGTTGGCATGGATCCAAATGTACTGGCGGAGTCCCGCGTGGCCCTCGCCTATTGGCCAACCACCATGGAGAATGCCCCGCCCACGATGCGGGTCTATCATGTTGTTCTGTTCCTGGTGATCCTGTGGATGATGTATTCCATCAACAAGCGCCTGAACCTGGTCCCCTACCGGGGCGACCTGGCGCGGATGGATGACCAGTTGCTGCTGATCAAGGGCGCGGAGTCGATCCGGACGTCCACCGCCGGTCTGGGGTCGCTCTTTTCGCGCTACATCCCCTCGACCTCGCGCGAGCGCCAGGTGGACGCCCGCAACGACCCGCGCCTTGTCGAACAGGAATTCATCGAACTGCTGACCGAGCTGAAGCCCTACCAGCCCTCAAACGAGCAGCGGTCGCTGCGCGACTGGCTTAGCGTGCGGCCCGAAATTACCTTTGTGCTGGACGAAATGGACAAGCTGTCGGGGTCTCCGGATGCCGAATTCGTCAAGGACGGGCCGGGCGAGGCCGTGCAAGAGGAGAACTCGCGCGATCGGGCCCGGTCCAAGCAGCTGCACATGTTGCTGGCGGACATGAAGCGCCTGATTTCCGGAGGCACCGCCCGCTTCATTTTTATCGGCGGCCGGTTGTATCACGACGAATGGCTGGCCGACCAGGCGCAGCGCAGCCCGATCCTGAACGCGGTGTTCAACGGCCATATCTACCTGCCCTCGCTGCTGGCCGACCGCAGCCATCCCTTCGGCCGGTTCAACGACCGGATTGCCGAATTCGTCATCCTGACCTATCGCAACGCGCGCCACCGGCTGGATCACTGGATCCAGATCCGGCGCAACACCGCCCGGCCCTTTGACGGCAGCACCGAAGAGCCGATCTACGTCCAGTCCGAACTGCCCTATGAGCACCATCCCCGGCGGCTGGCGGCGATGGCCCATCACGTCGGCCTGTCGGTTCTAGACGGCGAGGCCGGGCGCAACGGCGAGGCCCGGTCCTGGTCGATTGCCGGGCGCAATGCCGGGCCCGAGATCCTGCCCAACCGCCATGTGGACGGACAGGAACAGCACCTGATGACGATGGGAGAGCAGGAGTTCCTGGACCAGTTCCTGAACTTCCTGACCTATCGGTCAGCCGGTAACCCCAAGAAACTGAAGGAATTGATGGAGGACCTGACCCAGCCCGCCTCGCACGCCCTGTCGTTGCCGGGCTATCCGCGGGGCCGGCAGAAATCCATGCGATGGTCCAGCCGGGGCCTACGCAACCGCGGCCACGATGTGCTGCTGCTGGACGATCACGCGCTTTACCGGATGCAGTTCATCGACATGCTGTACCGGCACCTGATGGATCACCTCGAAGGCCAGATCCTGGAGCGCGACGACAAGGTGTCGATTTCGATCTTCTACCTGATGGACTTCCTCATGAAGTTCCACAACCGCGGGTTTTCCTGGACCAACCTGCAGCGGGTCGACGAGTTGAGCCACATCCACCGGGCACCGGACCTGCGGTCTCTGATGAGCCTGCTGGTGCAGCTGAGTTCCGAGCGGTTCCTGCACAAGGTGCTGAACGGGATCTACGGCTTCCGCTTCCGGTCCGATTTCGCGCGCGAGATCGACTATCTGTCGCGGATCTCCAAGGAGGAAATGGCGGCGCTGAACTTCACCCTGGATGAAAGCCAGTCTCTGAAAGGCATCTATCAGCAGACGATCAACACGGGCGAGCGTGAGAATGTCGACACGATCGCCGGGCTGGGAGAGCTTTACGAATACGACCAGGATCACGAGGTGGCGCGCAACTATTACCGGCGGGCGATCGCGGTGCTGGATGCCACGCTGGCCGAAACCCTGCGCCAGTCCAGCAAGGTGTCGTCGATCCTGATGACGGACGAAGACACCCACGGCAGCCCGCGCGTGGTGGCGGATCACGAACTTATGGGCCTGGGCGAGATCATGATGTCCGAGGAGGCCGGGGGGGACAATCCGCTGGTCAGCCGCATCGTGCGCAGCCATTTCCCCTGGGTGGTGTCTCGCCTGCGGCTGATGCTTCAGATCGCGCAATCCTACGAACAGGAACGGCACCTTGAAAGGGCCAAGGCCAGCTACATGCATGCGGCCGAGTTCAGTGAAAGGGTGCTGAAATGGTACGCGCGGATCCGAACCAACGGATCCGTTCCCGCGGTCGAGCCGCAGAATTTCTCGGTCTTCCACCAGGCCGCGCTGGCTGTGGCCTGGATCAAGGAAAAGGACCCCGAAAACGTCGATCAAAGCGTGCATTACGCCGAAGACTGGCTGAAGCGGATGCATCTGCGCGAAGGCGGGTTGCTGGGCAAGCCGGCCAGGTTCGACGGCACCCACGACAGCGGCATGATCTTCGTGCAATCCGCGCTGGCCCATGTCCGCGTGGGCGATATCTATTTCTTCAAGGGCCGGGTGTCGTTCCGCGACCACGGAAACTCGTTCATCCCGCTGATGAAGGGGGCCAAGGAAAACGGCAATAACCCGGATTTTCGCGCGCTGCCGAAACTGGGCTTTATTCCGGGCGCACAGCGCAATTATGCGATAGCATTCTGGTTGTTGCGCCGGTTCATTGCCCGCCGGGTCAAAGGGGGCACCATCAATCTGCCATTGACCCACGGAAATGATGAAGAACGGTTGCCCGCCTTCGACGTGTCGATGGCCCAGCCAGAGCACGTTGAGGCCAGCATCGCCGAAACGGCCACCGACCTGTCCGACGCCATCCTTGGCCAGGGCAATTCCATTGCTTGTGCCCTGAGGATGCACGAATCCCGTCAGGTTGCAGATACCGGGCTTTACGCCGACTTTTCACAGGACACGGTTACCCAGGTCGTCAATTGGCTGCGCCATCTTCAACGGGTGTCGATCAAGCGATTTCGGGAACGGTTCGGCCACCAGGGTGAGTCCGATAACCTGTGGTTCGGCGCGGACAAACCGGATCATCTGATCGATGTGCCCGTCAGGTGGACGCCCCGGTACGGGTTCTCGGAAGACCTGCGCAAGGTGCTCACCCCGGATGCCGGAACGGCCTCGTGCTGGGTGGGCCGGTTCCGCTACCGCAACGAAGATGACAAAGTTAATCCCGGGCCGGCCAGTCCCCTTGCCCGCTTCACCAAGAACGGTGGAGCGCAGCACACCCTCTCCGCCTTCCGGTTCTTCAACGACTTCGCCATCCAGTCCTTCGCCTTGTCGGACCAGCACATCAACGCCGCCAACGAGTTGTTCTTGCAGGCAGATGCTCTGATCACCTCGCTTTGGACGGGGCGCTACCTGGAGTTCCTGAAGAACGATCCCATCGCCGGTCATGACGTGCGCAAGCTGATGAACCTGCCCGAAAAGGGCGCTGAGCCCGCCCCGCCGACTGATCCCGTGGACGAAATCCGAGTGGCCTGCGAGGCCTTCCTGGCGCTCGACGAAGCCTTCCGGAACATCCGCATCGCCGAGCGGCCCTCGGTCTCGCGGATGTCGCGCAACCATGGCAACCCGGACAAGTTCGACCAGCCCAGCGGCACCCCTGAAATGGAACATGATCCGTTCGCCCGCTTCACCAAGGCCAAGGTCGGCGGAAAGGATGCGACCGACGAGGAAAAGGCCAAGGAAATCCGGGCCGCGCAGTTCGAATACTGGGTCGATTACCACCAATCTCAGGCCTGGAGAGACGATCCCAGGGCGATCACCCTGGCCAGTTCCCTGGTGCTGGCCCTGCTGGGGCCCAATGCCGGACGACCCGCCGTGACCACGGCCATCCGGATCTATGACGGCATCCTTCGGAAATACGCCTTTTATGCCTTCATGACGAAATACGAAGCAGCCGGTGATCAATCGGAGAAGAAGGGCAAGAATTTCGTTGAAAAGTCTGAACTCGACCACGCCCTGAAAACACCCGGCAAGCCGCTGGACACTGATCAGACCGCACGGGCCATCGCAAAGGAGCTGTACGAGATCGTCCTGTATGGCCTGCACGCCGCCTTGGATCGCAACCGCTTTCCGATCCTGAACCGGCTGAACGGGCTGAAAGTGCTGGCGGATGCCGCGATCCTTTATGAAGAACCCGATGCGGTCTATCCTGCGGAAAAAGAAGAGAACGAAAAGGAAGGGGAAAAAGGCGCACAGGCACAGGACGGGAAAAAGGATGGAACACCGATTGAAAGAAAGTCCTTGGCCGAGCTCAAGGAAAAGGAGCGCAAGCTGATCTCCGAACGGCCAAACACGCAGGACCAATGGAAAGAACTCGACGAGTGTCGTCAGGCCATCGATGCCTTAATCGAGCAAACAAACGAAAACTGGCGCAACACTTTCAAGGTCCCGCGCGCGACGTTCATCGGGCGGCGCACCAAGGAAATGCTCAGCCTGGCCGAAATCTACGGCTCCGAAATGCACTTTTCGCCCCACAAGCTGGGCGTCACCATGGGCTTGGCCTATCTGTGGACCCGCCAGACCGGCCGCGCGGCGCTGTACGAAGACCAGACGGTGAAACAGGATCAGTATTCCGAGGACGAGAACAAGAAGCGCGACAAGTTCCTGCGCAACCTGAACCAGGCCAGGGACCTGGAACTGGACCACAAGCCGCTGCTGGACGAGGTTCTGCTGACCCAGGAAAGCCTGGGCGAACTGGCCCTGGCCAAGCTGCGCCGGGCCGAACAGATGGTGTCCATGGGCCGGGCGGATTACCAGAACATCGCCCACATGAGTTTTCTCAACGACGACTTCAACGACCGGGCCATTCACTTCCATCACGGCATGGCCATGTTCCAGTTGGACATGGCCGCCCTGCTGGCCCGGGCCTTGTATAACGGACTGTTCCAGCGCACCGGCGGGCGCGAGGATTCCGACCGGATCGCCCGCCGTCATTCTCGCTGAACCGGGCCGCGCCCGGATCGGAGGGCCGGGTATATCCCGGCCCCAACCCGTTCAGAAATCGAGGTTTTCCACGCTCAGCGCATTGGTCTGGATGAACTCGCGCCGGGGTTCGACCACGTCGCCCATCAGCTTGGTAAACAGATCGTCCGCCTCGACCATGTCGTCGACCTTGACCTGCAGGAAGGTCCGGGCATCCGGGTCCAGCGTGGTTTCCCACAGCTGGTCCGGGTTCATCTCGCCCAGACCCTTGTAGCGCTGCAGGGTCAGGCCCTTTTCGCCCTCTTCCAGGATCGCCTTCAGCAGGTCCAGCGGCCCGTGGATGACCTGGCTGCGCTCCTTGCGGTGCAGGGAGGCCGGTGTGGCGTAGATTTCCTGCAGCGACTGGGTAAAGCTGCCCGTCCGCCGGGCCTCGCCCGAGCGCAGCATCGGCCCGTCCAGCGTGCGCACCTCTTCGACCCCGCGCAGGATGCGCGCCAGGCGGATGCCCTTGTCCTGGGTGATGCGCCCGCGCCAGCCGCGTTCGTATTCCAGCGCGATCATGTCCAGCCGCGCGGCAACCCGGTCGGCCACGCCCTGCAGGTCGGCGTCCACCGCCCCGGGCACGAAGCCCCCGGCAATGGCCGCCTGTTCCAGGATGTGGCGGGGGTAATGGGTGGGGAAGGCATCCAGCACGCGTTTCAGCTGGCGGGCCTCGTCGATCACCCGGCGCAGGTCCTGGCCGATCAGCTCCTCGCCCGAGCCCAGCCGCAGAACGGCGCCCTCAAGCCCTTGTTCCACAAGGTAATCGTCCAGGCTGGCCTGGTCCTTCAGGTAGACCTCGGACTTGCCGCGCGCCACCTTGTACAGGGGCGGCTGGGCGATGTAGAGGAACCCGCCCTCGATCAGTTCGGGCATCTGGCGGTAGAAGAACGTCAGCAGAAGGGTGCGGATGTGCGCCCCGTCGACGTCGGCGTCCGTCATGATGACGATCTTGTGGTAGCGCAGCTTGTCGATGTTGAATTCGTCGCGCCCGATGCCTGTGCCCAGGGCCATGACAAGGTTGCCGATTTCCTGGCTGGACAGCATCCGGTCGAAGCGCGCGCGCTCCACGTTCAGGATCTTGCCGCGCAGGGGCAGCACGGCCTGGGTGCGCCGGTCGCGCCCGGTCTGGGCCGATCCGCCGGCGCTGTCGCCCTCGACCAGGAAGAGTTCGGTCTTGGACGGATCCTTTTCCGAACAATCCTTCAACTTGCCCGACAGGAAGTTAACGTCCATCGCCGTCTTGCGCCGAGTCAGCTCGCGCGCCTTGCGGGCGGCTTCGCGGGCCAGGGCGGCCTCGACGATCTTGCCGACGATCTGGCGGGCGGGCCCGGGGTTTTCTTCGAACCATTCCGACAGTTTTTCGTTGACCAGGGATTCCACCGCCGGGCGGACTTCGGACGAGACCAGCTTGTCCTTGGTCTGGCTGGAGAATTTCGGGTCGGGCACCTTGACCGACAGCACGCAGGTCAGGCCTTCGCGGGCGTCGTCTCCGGAAAAGCTGACCTTCTCCTTCTTGGCGATCCCGCTTTCGGTGGCATAACGCGTCAGCGTCCGGGTCAGGGCCCCGCGGAAGCCGGCCATGTGGGTGCCGCCGTCACGCTGGGGGATGTTGTTGGTAAACGGCAGCACTGTTTCGTGGTAGCTGTCGTTCCACCACATGGCGACCTCGACCCCGATGCCGTCGCGCTCGCCTTCCATGAAGATCGGCGTGTCCATGATCGGCGACTTGGACCGGTCGAGATAGCGCACGAATTCGCGCACGCCGCCGTCGTAATGCAGGTTGGCTTCCAAAGCCTCGGCGGGCCGTTCGTCGCGCAGCACGATGCGCACGCCGGAATTCAGGAAGGCCAGTTCCCGCAGCCGCCGTTCCAGGATCGCGAATTCGTAGTCGATGTTGGAAAACGTGTCGGTCGAGGCAAGAAAGCGGACCTCGGTGCCGGTCTTGCCCTCGGCGTCGCCCACGACTTCCAGGTGCTTGACCGTGTCGCCCCGTTCAAAGCGGGCCACGTGTTCCTTGCCGTCGCGCCAGATGCGCAGTTCCAGCCAGTCGGACAGGGCGTTGACCACCGACACGCCGACCCCGTGCAGACCGCCCGAGACCTTGTAGGAATTGCTGTCGAACTTACCGCCGGCATGCAACTGGGTCATGATGACCTCGGCGGCCGACACGCCCTCTTCCTCGTGGATTCCCACCGGGATTCCGCGGCCGTTGTCGGTGACCGAAACCGAGGTGTCGGCGTGCAATGTTACCGTTACCGCGTCGGCATGACCGGCCAGGGCCTCGTCGATGCCGTTGTCGACGACCTCGTAGACCATGTGATGCAGGCCCGACCCGTCATCGGTGTCACCGATATACATGCCAGGCCGCTTGCGGACGGCCTCCAAGCCCTTGAGAACCTTGATAGAATCCGCGCCGTATTCTTCAGGGACCTGATTGTCCTGGGACATGAAGAATTCCCTTCATTATTTTGTCACGAACCTACGAAATCCGGGGGGCAATGTCACGCCTTCGGGCCATATTTTGTGGGCAGTTATGGGGGCTGTGACGGGGCGTTCGACGGGGGGTCTCGGAACCGGCCGCGCACCACCAGGAACAGCACCGTTCTGGCCCACCTTCCGTGTGACACAGGCGCCGGGCAGCCCGCGACCGGGGAGGGTGGGTGGGAGGTTCGCGGGCTGCCCGGCGCCGCCCCCCCTTGCGCGCCAGACGGATATTGCCCTTGGGTCCGGCCTCGCCCATAGCTGTCGTGACCCCTCTGCCGGAGCCCCCGATGACCGCACAAGACACCCGCCCCTGGCTGCCCGCCGCCTCCGCCGCCCGCATCGACGACATCACCTCGGCC
Source organism: Paracoccaceae bacterium (assembly GCA_002709405.1). Classification (GTDB taxonomy): domain Bacteria; phylum Pseudomonadota; class Alphaproteobacteria; order Rhodobacterales; family Rhodobacteraceae; genus Marinibacterium. The sequence goes on along the minus strand of PAQV01000026.1, from coordinate 26,797 downwards.
CTGTCGGGCGCGTCCTCGGACACCCTTGCCGCGCGGCTGGAAACCCTGGCCGCCGACAACCGGCGCATCCATGAACGCGATTGTTTCAACCTGAACCCCGCCGCCAACGTCATGAACCCCCGGGCCGAGGCGCTGCTGTCCTCCGGCCTGGGCTCGCGCCCGTCGCTGGGCTACCCGGGCGTGAAATACGAAACCGGGCTGGAAGCCATCGAGGAGATCGAGGTCATCGCCGCCGATCTGGCCTGTGAGATCTTTCACGCCAAGCATGCCGAGATCCGCGTGGCATCGGGTGCCCTGGCCAACCTCTATGCCTTCATGGCCACCTGCCGGCCCGGAGACGCGATCATCGCGCCCCCGGCCTCGATCGGCGGGCATGTCACCCACCACGCGCCCGGATGCGCGGGGCTGTACGGGCTGACCATCCACGAGGCCCCGGTCGATGCCGACGGCTACACGATGGACCTGGACGGGCTGCGCAAGCTGGCCCATGCGGTGCGGCCCAGGCTGATCACCTGCGGGCAAAGCCTGAACCTCTTCCCGCATCCGGTGTCGGAAATCCGGGCCATTGCCGACGAGGTCGGGGCCCTGGTGCTGTTCGACGCGGCCCATCAATGCGGGATGATCGCCGGCGGGATCTTTGACGATCCGCTGGAAGAGGGCGCCCAGCTGATGACCATGAGCACCTATAAAAGCCTGGGCGGGCCGGCCGGCGGGCTGATCGTGACCAACGAAGACGACCTGATGGAACGGCTGGAGGCCATCGCCTTCCCCGGCCTGACCGCCAATTTCGATGCAGCCAAGTCGGCCGCCCTGGCCATGTCGCTGCTGGACTGGCGCGATTTCGGGGCGGACTACGCCCGGGCCATGGTCGACACCTCGCAGGCCCTGGCCGAGGCGCTGGCGGCCGAGGGCCTGCCGGTCTTTACCACGTCCCAGGGCAAGACGGCGTCGCACCAGTTCGCGCTGGAGGCGGCGGTGTTCGGGGGCGGTCAGACGGCCTCGCAGAAACTGTGGGAGGCGGGCTTCCTGGCCTGCGGCATCGGGCTGCCGGTCCCGGTGTTCGAGGGCGACATGAACGGGTTGCGGCTGGGCACGCCGGAAATCGTGCGCTGGGGGATGCAAGTGTCGGACATGGAGCGGCTGGCCGCGCTGATCGCCCGGGCGCTGCGGTCGAACGACCCGGCGGGCCTGGCGGCCGAGGTCCGCGACTGGCGGCACAGCTTCGATCGGGTGCATTTCGTACGCGCCTGACGACCCTTGCCGGGCGATGGGTGCACAGCACCCATCCTACATCCCGTCGAGCAGGGCGGTGATCGCCGTCACCGTCCGCCAGTTCCGCGCGGTGAGGCTTTGCCCCGCCGCCCGTTCCATCCCGGCGGCCAGTTTCGACCGGCCGATACCGTCGGGCGCCCACAGCCAGATCACCCCCGCGGTCACGGCGAGCTTTTCACTGTCGGCCGCCAGAGCTTGCAGCGGGGCCGGATCGGGCAGGCCATCATCGGCCAGGAAGAACAGGTGCAGGGCCTTGGGGTCCTCGGGGAAGGGCCGCTGGGCGATCCGGCTGTGCCACTCGGCCCCGGGCAGGGCAAAGACGCCGGGCCGGAACCCGTGATCGGCCTCGATCCGGTCGGCCAGGGCCTCGGGGTCGACGGCACTGGCCACGACCGCGTTGCCGCTTTGGATATGGGTCCGGGCGGTGCCTGCGCCCAGATCCTCCAGCAGCGCCCGCAAATCGGCCATCGGCAGCTTGCCGTGACCGCCCACGTTGATCCCCCTCAGCAGAAGGACCTGGGCGGTCATGCCAGGGCTCCGTCCTCTGTCAGGGCCCAGAACGGGTTGTGGGCATATTCCCAGACGTGGCCTTCGGGGTCCGCCCAGGTGCCGGAATAGCCGCCCCAGAACACCGCTTCGGGCGGCTTGCACACGGTGCCCCCGGCGGCGATGGCGGTGGCATAGGCCGCATCGACGGCGGCCCGGTCGGGAAAGTTCTGGGCCAGGGTCATCGCCCCGGCGCCCAGGTCCTCGGGCGCGCGGCCCAGGTCCCGGGCCAGCGAGGCCTTGTCGTAGATGCCGAATTTCGCCCCGCCCATGTCGAAGAAACACACGCCTTCGGGGGCCTCGTCCAGCACCCAGCCCAGCGAGCAATAGAAGGCGGCCAGCGCCTCGACGTCATTGGCCGCCAGCGTGACCAGCGTGATTCGGTTGGCCTTCATCCCAGGTCCCTTTCCATAACCGCGCTCGCCCCGCCGCTGTCGGTCACTTCGAACCCGCGGGCGCGGTCGCGCAACTCGCCAAACAGCTCGGCCCCCGTCCCGGTCATCCAGGCCTGGGCGCCCAGCGCGCAGACCTCGTCGTAAAGCGCCGCCCGCCGCTGCATGTCCAGATGGGCCGAGACCTCGTCCAATAGCAAGAGCGGAGGCGCCCCGATCCGGTCCGCAAGGGCCCGGGCATTGGCCAGGATCAGCGAGACCAGCAGGGCCTTCTGCTCTCCGGTGGAGCAATCCTTCGCGTGCACGTCCTTGGCCGCATAGACCCCCTGAAGGTCGGTGCGATGGGGGCCGACCAGGGCTCGCCCGGCGGCCATGTCCCGGGCCCGGCTGTCGGCCAACGCATCGCGCAGGTCAGGTTCCGTTTCCGGCATCGCGCCCTCGGTCTGGACAAGGGTCAGACGTGCGGCCGGAAACGCGGTCTCCGCCTGGTCCTGGGCCTCCTGCACAAGTGCGAGGGCCCGCACCCGGCCGGTGTGCATGCGGTGCCCGGCCTCGGCCATCTGCGCTTCGAGCGCGGCGTACCAGGCCGGGTCGCGCACCTCGTCCCGGATCAGCCGGTTGCGTTCGCGCATGGCCTTGTCATAGGCCAGCGCGGCCTCGGCATGACCCGGGTCGAAACTCAGCACCATGCGGTCAAGGAAGCGGCGGCGGCCGTCGGCGGCCTCGATCCACAACCGGTCCATGGCCGGCACCAGCCACAGGACGCGGGCGATCCGGCCCAGGGCCACCTGGCTGGCGGTCTTGCCGTCGATCCGCACCTGGCGGGCCGCCCCGTTTTCCGACCAGGTTTCGACCTCGTGCCCCTGCCCCAGCGACACCAGGCCGCCCCTCAGCTTCCAGCCCAGGGCCTCAGGCCGCCGGGTCATCTCCTCGGCGCTGGACCGGCGCAGCCCGCGGCCCGGCGACAGCATCGACACGGCTTCCAGGATATTGGTCTTGCCCGCCCCGTTTGCCCCGAAAAGGACCACCGGGCGCGCATCAACACCCAGCTGGACCCGCTTGTGCGAGCGGAAATGGGACAGGACAAGCTCGGTCAGGTAGAGCGACATGGACACCGGGGTAGCGTGAAGCCGGACCCCGCACCAGAGGCCGGGCACAACCATCCGAGCTGGCGAAAATTTTTACGAAAAATTTTGCCCGGAATTTTTGAAAATTCCGGCGCCGATCAGACCCGCATGGGCATGACGACATAGACGGCGCTCAGATCGTTGCCTTCGCGCATCAACGTGGGATCGCCCGAGGAATTGAACATGAAGACGGCGTTCTCGCGATCCACCTGGCTGGCGATCTCCAGCAGGTACTTGGCGTTGAACCCGATTTCCAGCCGCTCGTCGGCATAGGCCACGGCCAGCTCTTCCTCGGCCGCACCGCTGTCGGGCGCGTTGACGGACAGGGTCAGACGATCCTCGTCCAGCTGCAGCTTCACCGCGCGAGAGCGTTCGGAGCTGACAGTCGCCACCCGGTCCACCGCCTGGGCGAACTCGGTGGCATCGACCTCCAGCCGGCGGGTGTTACCCTGCGGAATGACCCTGGAATAATCCGGGAACGTGCCGTCGATGACCTTCGACGTCAGAGTGATCGCCGGCGTGGCAAAGCGCACCTTGGTCTCGCTGACCGACACGGCGATCTGGGCCTCGTCATCTTCCAGCAACTTGCGCAACTCGCCCACGGTCTTGCGCGGTACGATCACCCCGGGCATCTCGACCGCCCCATCGGGCAGGTCCGCGTCGATCCGCGCCAGCCGGTGCCCGTCCGTCGCCACGCAGCGCAGAACCTTGCCATCCTCGCTATCCGACACGTGCATGTAGACCCCATTGAGGTAATAGCGCGTCTCTTCCGTCGACACCGCGAATTTCGACTTGTCGAACAACCGGCGCAACAACGGTGCCGGGGCCGAGAAATTCGACGCATATTCCGAGGACGCCATCACCGGGAAATCCTCTTTCGGCAAGGTCGCCAGCGAAAAGGTCGTCCGCCCCGTTTCGACAGTCAACCGCCCCGAGGCCGGATCCGCCGTCACCGTGACCAGCGCCCCGTCGGGCAGCTTGCGCACGATTTCATGCAGCGTGGTCGCCGCAACGGTCGTCGCACCGGCCCGCTCCACCATCGCCGGCGCCCGGTCGACCACTTCGATGTCCAGGTCCGTCGCCCGGAACGTCACCGAGTCGCCTTCTGCCTCGATCAGGACATTGGCGAGTATGGGGATGGTGTTGCGCCGCTCGACAACCGACTGGGCCTGGGCCACGGCCTTGAGAAGCGCGCTGCGTTCGATGCTGATCTTCATGTCCCATCCCTTCTCTCAGCCGGAAGAAGAAGGTTACCCGTTCTCCCCGCCGGCACAAGGTTTTTCAAAGTTTCTCCGCTGTTCCAGTGCGGTGGTCAAGAGGGGCACCGGCACCGATTCGGAGATTGATATTGGAGTGTGGGAATTCCGCAGAAGCGCCGCGTGGGATCGAAGCGCGCACCTGCTGCTTCTTTCTCTTTTCAAATACCCAAATCCCGACCACACCGCCCTTGGCACGGTCGGATTGGGGTATTTTTGAAGAGAAAGAAGCAGGACCGGTCAGAGCAGATGATCGAAGGTGAGCGCCAGGACCGCGCCGAGGATGGCACCGGCGGTGGCGGCGAGCACGAGCCACCGGGTGGGGCGAGTTGGGGGCGGGATGGGGTTGGATTGGGCGATCAGGGCGTCTTCGACCAGGCGGGGCAGGCGTGGACCGAAGCGGGTGAGGACCCGGGCAGTCTGGGCCAGGTCGTTCAGCACCGCGCGCGGGCCGACGTGGTGGCGGATGTAGTCGGTCACGATGGGCCCCGTCACGTCCCAGATATTGATGTGCGGGTTCAGCGAGCGGGAGACGCCCTCGACCACGACCATGGTGCGTTGCAGCAGGATCAGCTCGGTCCGGGTTTCCATGCCGAAGCGTTCGGTGACCTCGAAGAGGTAGGCCAGCACGCGGGCCATCGAAATCCGGGTGGCGTCCATGCCGAAGATGGGTTCTCCGACGGCACGCAGGGCGCGGGCGAATTCGTCGACGTCCTGGTGGGCGGGGACGTAGCCTGCCTCGAAGTGGACCTCGGCCACGCGCTTGTAGTCCTTGCGCACGAAGCCATAGAGGATCTCTGCATAGACCCGCCGGGTGTATTCGTCGATATGGCCCATGATCCCGAAATCATAGGCGATGATGTCCCCGTTGGGCGCGACCTTGAGGTTGCCCTGGTGCATGTCGGCGTGGAAATAGCCATCCCTGAGCGCATGTTGCAGGAACAGCGTCAGCACGTTGTGGGACAGGCGCACCCGGTCATGGCCGGCCGCGTCTATGGCGTCGTTGTCGCCCAGCGCCACCCCGTCGGCCCAGCCGAGCGTCATCACCCGCCTTCCCGACAGGTGCCAGATGATCGGCGGCACCGCGAAGCCTTCGTCGTTCTTCGTGTTGGCGGCGAATTCGCTGGCGGCCGAGGATTCGAGCCTCAGGTCCAGTTCACCCCGCACCACGCCGTCGAAATGTTCGATCACGTCCATCGGCCGCAGGCGGCGGGCGCCCGGGGCGAAGAGGTCGACGATGCGGGCGGCCAGGTAGAAGGCGTCGACATCCTTGCGGAAGGCGCGCTCGATCCCCGGGCGCAGGACCTTGACGGCCACGGCCTCGCCCGTGCTGGCCAGCCGGGCCTTGTGGACCTGGGCGATGGACGCCGCGGCGATCGGTTCGGAGAATTCCAGGAAGACCTCGGCCGGATCGACGCCCAGCTCGCGGGCGACCTCGGCCCGGGCGACGGCGGCGGGAAACGGGGGCAGCTGGTCCTGCAGGACGCGCAGCTGGCGGGCCAGGTCGTCGCCTACCACATCGGGCCGTGTCGACAGGATCTGGCCGAACTTGATGTAGGCCGGGCCCAGCGCCGTCAGCGCCCGGGTGGCGGGGGGCATCGACGGATCGCCCTTGTAGCCCAGCCACTGGAAGGACCAGCCAAGCGCGCGGGCGATCACCCGCAGGGGTTTGGGCGCCTCGAAGGCATCCAGCACGACGTTCATCGCCCCGGTGCGTTCCAGCGTGGCGCCGGTGCGGATCAGCCGCCAGATATTGTGCGGGCCGCGCAAGGGATCAGATCTTCCAGCCGGAGTGCAGGGCGGCGATGCCCATGGACAGGTTGCGGTACCTGGCCTGTTCGAACCCGGCCGCCCGGATCATCTGCAGGAAGGTCTCCTGGTCGGGGAACTTGCGGATCGATTCCACCAGGTACTGATAGCTGTCGCGGTCATCGGCCACGATGCGCCCCAGTTCCGGGATGATGTTGAAGGAGTACAGGTCATAGGCCTTTTGCAGCAGGTCGTTGGGGATCTGGCTGAACTCCAGAACCATCAGCCGGCCGCCGGGTTTCAGCACGCGGAAGGCCTCGGCCAGGGCATCGGCCGGGCGGGTCACGTTCCGGATGCCGAAGCTGATCGTGTAGACGTCAAAGGTGTTGTCGGCGAACGGCAGGGCCATGGCATCGCCCACCACCCAGTCCAGGCTGTCGGCCATGTCGTCGGCCTCGGCCCGCTTGCGGCCCTCGACCAGCATCGGTTCGGTCAGGTCCAGCACCGTGGCATGGCCATGGCCCGCCCGCTTGAGGAAGCGGAAGGAAATGTCGCCCGTGCCGCCGGCCACGTCCAGCAAGGTCTGGCCGGGCCGGGGGGCCAGCCAGTCCATCATGGCGTCCTTCCAGATGCGGTGGATGCCCGCGCTCATCAGGTCGTTCATCACGTCGTAGCGCGAGGCCACCGAGTTGAACACGCCCTGCACGCGTCCGGCCTTTTCCGATTCGGGCACGGTGTCGAAACCGAAATGGGTGGTCTTGTCGTCGCTCTGGGTCATGGACATGGTCCTGGCTCTTGCCGATTGGGGGGTCCCGGCCTGATATAGGCTGCTCGTGTTCGGGGACGTTATAGACTGCACGGGCACGGGCACAATGCGGGTGAGGCGAAAGGACCGGGCATGCCGGAATTGCCAGAGGTGGAAACGGTGCGCCGGGGGCTGGCCCCGGTGATGGAAGGCATGCGCATCGAGAGGGCCGAGGTGAACCGGCCGGACCTGCGCTGGCCCTTCCCTGACAACATGGCCGGACGGCTGACCGGGCAGCGGGTGCTGCAGTTGCGCCGGCGGTCGAAATACCTGCTGGCCGACCTGGACGGGGGCGAAACGCTGCTGATCCACCTGGGCATGTCCGGGCGCATGGTGGTGTCGGGCGATGCGCTGGGCCGCTTCGTGCACGACCACCCTGCCCCCGAGAAACACGACCACGTGGTCTTTCACATGGAAGGCGGGGCGCGCATCACCTTCAACGACCCCCGCCGGTTCGGGGCGATGGACCTGATGCCCACCGCCGGGGCCGAGGCGCACAAGCTGCTGGCCGTGCTGGGCCCCGAACCCCTGGGCAATGCGTTCGACGAACACCTGCTCGTGGCGGCCTTCCGTGGGCGCAACACGCCGGTCAAGGCCGCCCTGCTGGACCAGGGCATTGTTGCCGGCCTGGGCAATATATACGTCTGCGAGGCGCTTTTCCGGGCGGGGGTGTCGCCACGTCGGAAGGCCGGCCGGATCTCGGCCGCGCGGGTGGCCGCCCTTGTCCCGGCCATCCGCACCGTCCTCACCGAGGCCATCGCCGCGGGCGGGTCCTCCCTGCGCGATTTCCGCCAAGCCGATGGAGAACTTGGCTATTTCCAGCATTCCTTCGACGTCTACGGGCGCGAGACCCAGCCCTGCAAACGCCCCGGTTGCACGGGCCACGTGCGCCGGATCGTCCAATCGGGCCGGTCCTCTTTCTACTGTCCGGCCTGTCAAAGATAACTTGAACCATGGCACTCAGGTGGTAAGGCTTCGGATTTGAACGGAACAGCGAAAGCGAAACCATGGCTTTTGAAACGATCATCGTCGACATCGATGACCACGTCTGCACCATCAAGCTCAACCGCCCGGACGCGCTGAATGCGCTCAACCAGGAGGTCCTGCGCGAGGTCTGCAAGGCGCTGGAAGAGGCCGATGCCAACGAAAAGGTCCGGGTGAGCATCATCACGGGATCGGAAAAGGCCTTTGCCGCCGGCGCCGACATCAAGGAAATGTCGGAACTCAGCTTTGTCGATGTCGTGGGCGCGAACCTGTTCGAAGACGCCGCGACCCGCATCGAACGGATCCGCAAACCGGTGATCGCCGCCGTGTCGGGCTATGCCCTGGGCGGGGGCTGCGAACTGGCGATGGCCTGCGATTTCATCATTGCCGCCGAAACCGCCAAGTTCGGCCAGCCGGAAATCAACCTGGGCGTCATGGCCGGCCTGGGCGGCACCCAGCGCCTGACCCGATTCGTCGGCAAGTCCAAGTCGATGGACATGAACCTGACCGGCCGCTTCATGACCGCCGAAGAGGCCGAACGCGCGGGCCTTGTCAGCCGCGTCGTGCCCGCCAAGAAGCTGATGGAAGAAGCGCTCAGCGCCGCCCAGAAGATCGCCGAGAAATCGCAGATCGCCACGCTGGCCATCAAGGAATCGGTCAACCGGTCCTATGAAACCACCCTGTCCGAAGGGCTGCTGTTCGAACGCCGGGTCTTCCACTCGATGTTCGCCACCGAGGACCAGAAGGAAGGCATGGCCGCCTTCCTGGAAAAGCGCGAAGCCCAGTTCCGCGACAAGTGACGCAAGGGTCCTTGCGCCCGGCTTTCACCGCGGCGCAGAATCCCCTTTCCAACGGCGGGCGTCTGCCTTATAGACGCCCGCCATATATGCGCGTGCGGCCCGCTCAGGCTTGATCTTCCGAGATTCCCGTTAAAGGAGAGTCTGTCAGGGTGCGACATGCGTTTTCGCTGCATGAATTGAACAGACCCGTAAAGGAAGACCTCGCATGGCAAACTCGACCCAGTCCAAGAAGCGCGCCCGTCAGAACGAAAAGCGCTTTGCCGTCAACAAGGCCCGTCGCTCGCGCATCCGCACCTACCTGCGCAAGGTCGAAGAGGCCATCACCTCGGGCGACAAGGACGCCGCCGCCGCCGCTCTGAAGGCCGCTCAGCCCGAACTGATGCGCGGTGTGACCAAGGGCGTGTTCCACAAGAACACCGCGTCCCGGAAAATCTCGCGCCTGGCGTCGCGCGTGAAGGCAATGGCCTAAGCCAGTTTTACAGGCACCCGGAATTAACCATTAAAAACAGCGCGTTGCCACAAGCAGCGCGCTGTTTTGCATTTTACCCCAAACGCAACGCCCGAGATTCTTTCCGCCCAGAGTGAGAGTCAAGACCAGAGAGTCGTTGCCGCCCATCCACAGGAATTGCTACCTATGTTCCAGCGATTCACTCGCCTGGGGGGACAGGTCGCAGCGGTCGGGCCAAGACAATAACAACGGGCCCAAACGGTGCGAATGTCAGACAGGTGGACGTACAGGCCAAGACGTACCGAACACCTAGAAGACGTGCTGAGGACACTGCGCAGGCTGCTCTGCGCACCTAAAGCCCTGTCATAATGATGTGTGTGCCATGGTTGGCGGTCGAACCGGTGTCTTACCGGAACGGTACTGCTCGCCTTGCTGCCCTTATAGTCCCGGACAGGGACGTCCGACGCTTTCTGGCAGGGAAAGCGGTGGGGACGTCTTTGCGTGTTGAATCCAGCCGGCAAGCGCCGGTCAACGACATGAATTGGCTGTAAAAGCCATATAAATCGGGATGTTAGAGGCACCGAATGACACAAGAGAAGTGGGGACAACTTCGCCAGAATCTGCTCCGGAGCATCGGGCAGAACAACTACAAGAACTGGATCGAGCCACTTGAATTCGCCAAGCTGAGCGATGGCGTGGCCGTGTTCACCGTGCCGACGACGTTCACCGGAAATTACGTGCTGCGCAATTTCGGTGACCTGATTCTCTACGAACTGAACAATTCGGGCGAACGCGTGCAGCGCGTCAGCTTCGAGGTGGCCAATACCGCCGCCCGCCCGTCTTCGCGCCCCTCCTCGCGCCCTGGGTCCGACGCGGCCCCAGCCGATTACGTCGCCGACCGCATGGCCGACCGTCCCGCCGATCGCCAGCCCGCTCCCGCCCGCCATGACGCGCTCGAAGAGCTGCAGGCCGCCCCGCTGGATGCCCGGTTCACCTTCGACACCTTCGTCGTCGGCAAGCCCAACGAGCTGGCCCACGCCGCGGCCCGCCGCGTCGCCGAAGGCGGCATGGTCACGCTGAACCCGCTGGTGCTTTATGGCGGCGTGGGGCTGGGCAAGACCCACCTGATGCACGCCATCGCCTGGGAATTGCAGGCCAGGCACCCCGAGCTGAACGTGCTGTACCTGTCGGCCGAACAATTCATGTACCGGTTCGTCCAGGCCCTGCGCGAACGGCGGATGATGGACTTCAAGCACCTCTTCCGCTCGGTCGACGTGCTGATGGTCGACGACGTGCAATTCATCGCCGGCAAGGATTCCACCCAGGAGGAATTCTTCCACACGTTCAACGCCCTGGTGGACCAGAACAAGCAGATCATCATCTCGGCCGACCAGGCCCCGGGGGAAATCAAGGACCNCGAGGAACGCCTGAAATCGCGCCTGCAATGCGGCCTCGTGGTCGACCTGCACCCGACGGATTACGAACTGCGCCTGGGGATCCTGCAGACCAAGGTCCAGGCCTACAAGACCACCTACCCCGACCTGCAGATCTCGGGCGGCGTGCTGGAATTCCTGGCGCACCGGATCTCGACCAACGTGCGGGTCCTGGAAGGCGCCCTGACCCGGCTCTTCGCCTTCGCCTCGCTGGTGGGTCGCGAAATCGACATGGACCTGACCCAGGATTGCCTGGCCGACGTCCTGCGCGCCTCGGAACGCAAGATCANCATCGAGGAGATCCAGCGCAAGGTGTCGGATTACTACAACATCCGCATCTCCGACATCGTCGGCCCGAAACGCGTCCGCAGCTTCGCCCGCCCGCGCCAGATCGCCATGTACCTGTGCAAGCAGCTGACCTCGCGCTCGCTGCCCGAAATCGGCCGCCGCTTCGGAGGCCGCGACCACACCACGGTCATGCACGGCGTGCGCCGGATCGAAGAGCTCAAGCTGACCGACGGCCAGATCGCCGAAGACGTGGAAATGCTGCGCCGCGCCCTCGAAGCCTGACTCCTACAGGGGGCTCCCGATCCGCCTTACGGAAACCGGGCGCCGTCCCCTGTCTTCATCTTTGCCCAAATACGCAAATCCGACCGTGTCGCTGGTGGACCGGTCGAATTTTGGGTATTTGAAAAGAGAAAGAAGCAGCAGTGCGCGCGAGAACTCTTAACGAAGTCTGAAACTGCCGCTGTAACCTCTTGATTTTCCACAGGTGAGGAGGTGTCCCACGCGTGGGACACCCTTTGGGGATCAGAGCCGTTCGATGGCCAGCGCGATCCCTTGTCCGCCGCCGATACACATTGTGATCAGGGCTTTCTTTCCGCCGATGCGCTCCAGCTCGTACAGCGCCTTGACGGTGATGATGGCCCCCGTGGCCCCTACCGGATGGCCCAGGGCAATCGCTCCGCCGTTGGGGTTGACCTTGGATGTGTCCAGCCCCAGCTCGCGGTTGACCGCGATGGCCTGGGCGGCGAAGGCCTCGTTCGATTCAATGACGTCGAAATCCGAAGCCGTCAGCCCGGTCTTTTCGAGCAGGTTGCGCACCGCCGGGATCGGGCCCACGCCCATCACCTCGGGCCGGACGCCGGCATGGGCGTAGCCGAGGACGCGGGCCTTGGGCGTCAGCCCGGCCTTTTCCGCTGCCTCCGCCCGGGCAAAGACCAGCGCCGCGGCCCCATCGTTGATGCCCGAGGCATTGCCGGCCGTCACCGAGCCGTCCTTCTTGAACACCGGGCGCAGGCCGGCGAGCTTTTCCAGGCTCGTCTGCTTGGGATGCTCGTCAACCAGGAAGTCCACCTCGTCCCGCNTCACACGGACCTTGATCGGAGCGATCTGGCTTTCGAAATGGCCGTCGGCAATCGCCGCAGCCGCCCGGTCCTGCGAGGTCATGGCAAAGGCGTCCTGGTCCTCGCGGGTGATCTGGTGTTCGGTCGCCACGTTTTCAGCGGTCACGCCCATGTGTCCCGTGCCGAAGGGGCAGCTGAGCGCGCCCACCATCATGTCGAGCGCCTTGACGTCGCCCATTTTCGCCCCCCAGCGGGCCTGGGGCAGGATGTAGGGGCTGCGGGACATTGCCTCGGCCCCGCCGGCAAGTGCGAAATCGGCATCGCNCAGCATCAGCGACTGAACCGCCGAGACGATGGCTTGGGCGCCCGATCCGCAAAGCCGGTTGACGTTCATCGCAGGTGTCCCTTCGGGAATGCCAGCCTGCATGGCCGCTACGCGGGACAGGTACATGTCGCGCGGTTCCGTGTTGATCACGTGGCCAAAGACGACGTGGCCGATCTGGCCGCCCTCGACGCCCGACCGCTCCATGGCCGCCTCGGCCGCGACCGTGGCCAGGTCGATCGGCGCGGTTGACGACAAGGCCCCGCCAAAGGTTCCGATGGCCGTGCGGGCCCCGTCGAGCAAAACGATATCGGTCATGGTCACTCCCTACCCAAATCCTGATGGTTCGGGCCGGATTATGCCCCGCCACGGAGCCGGCGTCACCTATTGCGCGGCGTCACGGCCCGCGTTTGGCAACAGCGGCAGGCGCTTGCCCTGGTCCAGCAGCCAGCAATCGGTGCCTTCGAACACCGCCGCCCACAGCCGCCGCCCGTACCCCGCCCCGCCGTCAAGGTCGATGCGGTTGCCGAAATGCTCGGGGTGGTCCAGCGCGGTATGGCCGTGCACGATCAGCCAGGGGAAGGTCTCTGTCACCTCCAGGAAACCTTCACGAATCCAGATCAGGTCGTCCTCGTCCTGGTCCGCCATTGCCACGCCAGGCAGGATACCGGCATGCACGAACATCTTGTCGCCCGTGTCGAACGTCAGGTCGCGGCTTTCCAGGAAGGCGAGGTGGTCCTCGGGCACGGCCTGTTGCGCCGCTGCGAGGATGGCGGCACTGTCGCCCCCGTCCACGGCCTCGACCCCGTAGGACGCCATGGTCGCCACGCCCCCAAGCCCGGGATGGAACCAGCCCTTGCCCGACAGGATCCGCTCGTCATGCTGGATGCCGTCGCGCACGAAGCGGCAGAACATGCGGTCGTGGTTGCCGCGCAGCACGTGCCAGGGACGGCCCTCGGCCACGCCGGTGCGCAACCGTTCGACGACCCCGCGGCTGTCCGGCCCGCGGTCCACGTAATCGCCCATGAAGACAATTTCGGCATCCGGGCCGCCGTCGGCCTCGATCCGGGCCAGCACGTCTTCGAGCCAGTTGAGATGGCCGTGGATGTCTCCGACGGCGTAAAGCGGGCGGGTCATGCGGGAGCCTCCGTCTTTCCGGGCCCGCGACTGCGCACCCGTGGCCGGGATACCGGCTTTGAGGGGGCGTTGTCGAGCATCACCCCCGCCCTGCAGCCCGGCCATGCGCGGCCGGGCGGGCCGGCGCCCGTTTCGGGGCACCGGCGGTCTTTCCGGTCAGGCCACGTCGAAGGCCAGCGGGCGCACCTGGCCAAACAGGCCGGTGTCGGTCAGCTTTTGCAGCACCGGGGCCGGAACCTCGTCATCGACATACAGCAGGGCGATCGCCTGCCCGCCCGAAGCCGCGCGGCCCAGGGTAAAGTTCGCGATGTTGACGCCATTGGTGCCAAGGGTCTGGCCCAGGGTCCCGATGATGCCCGGCACGTCGTTGTTGGTGGTGTAGAGCATATGCGCGCCGATCTCGGCGTCGATGTTGATGCCCTTGATCTGGATGAAGCGCGGCTTGCCGTCCGAGAACACCGTGCCCGCGATGGACCGTTCGCGCTTTTCGGTGACCACGGTGACCTTGACGTAGCCTTCGAAGGCGCCCGACTGATCCTGGCTGGTGGTCGAGATCTGNACGCCGCGTTCCTTGGCGATNACCGGNGCCGAGACCATGTTCACGTCNGGGTTCGACNTNCTTCATGATNCCNGCNANNACGNCGCAGTTCAGCGCNNCCAGGTTCATNNNCGACACNNCNCCNTCATAGAGGATGTTGATNGCCTTGATCGNCTCGTCCGTCATCTGGCCGATGAANGNGCCCAGNTGGCCNGNNAGNTTNANCCAGGGGCCCATNACCTTGGCNTCNTCNGCNGTNACNGACGGCATGTTNAGNGCGTTNTCCACGGCNCCNGTCAGCAGGTAGTTCGNCATCTGCTCGGCCACCTGNAGGGCGACNTTTTCCTGNGCNTCNGNNGTCGNNGCGCCNAGGTGCGGGGTGCAGACCACGTTGGGCAGGTTGAACAGCACGTTGTCGGTGGCCGGTTCCTCGGCAAAGACGTCGAAGGCCGCGCCTGCAACATGGCCGGATTTCAGCAGCTCGGCCAGGGCTTCTTCGTCCACCAGGCCGCCACGGGCACAGTTGATGATCCGCACGCCCTTCTTGGTCTTGGCCAGGTTGTCCTTGCCCAGGATGTTGCGGGTCTGGTCGGTCAGGGGCACGTGCAGGGTGATGAAATCGGCGCGCGACAGCAGCTCGTGCAGCTCGACCTTTTCAACGCCCATCTTCGTCGCCTTTTCCTCGCTGAGGAACGGGTCGAAGGCGATGACCTTCATGTGCAGGCCACGGGCGCGGTTGCAGACGATGGACCCGATGTTGCCGGCCCCGATGACGCCCAGGGTCTTGGCGGTCAGCTCGACCCCCATGAATTTCGACTTTTCCCACTTGCCCGCATGGGTCGAGGCGCTGGCCTCGGGGATCTGGCGAGCCACGGCAAACATCATGGCGATGGCATGTTCGGCGGTGGTGATGGTGTTGCCGAAGGGGGTGTTCATGACGATCACGCCCTTCTTCGAGGCGGCGACCTTGTCGACGTTGTCGGTGCCGATGCCGGCGCGGCCGACGACCTTCAGGTTGTCGGCGTTTTCCAGCAGCTTCTCGGTGACCTTTGTGGCCGAGCGGATGGCCAGGCCGTCATATTGGCCGATGACCTCGGCCAGCTTGTCCTTGTCCTTGCCCAGGTCGGGCATGAAATCCACGTCGATGCCGCGGTCACGGAAGATCTGGACGGCGGTTTCGGAAAGCTTGTCGGAAACGAGTACCTTGGGAGCCATGTGCTTGGGTCCTTGACGCATAGGAGGAGGTGCGGCGGGGGTGTTCCCGCCGTGGGATGGGTGCTGGCAGAGGGCGGGCGATGGGCCCGCCCCCGAGTCATGCCGCTTGTTAGGCCGCTTGTGCCTGGGCTGCGATCTCGGCCTCGAAGGCCCATTCGATCCAGGGCATCAGGTCCGCGACATCCGCCGTTTCAACGGTCGATCCACACCAGATGCGCAGACCGGCGGGGGCATCGCGGTAGGCGCCGATGTCCAGGGCCACGCCCGCGTCGGCCAGCCGCTTGGCCACGGCCTTGGCAAAGGCCGCGCCGTCGGTGATGCGGGCGTCGGTGAACTTCAGGCAGACCGAGGTGTTCGACATGGTCGCCGGGTCAACGGCGAGGAAGTCGATCCAGTCGTGGGCCTCGACGAAATCCGCCACGGCCTTGGTGTTGGCATCCGCCCGCCCGATCAGGCCCTTCAGTCCGCCCACGGTTTCGGCCCAGTCCAGGGCCAGCAGGTAATCTTCAACGGCCAGCAGCGACGGGGTGTTGATGGTTTCGCCCTTGAACACGCCCTCGATCAGCTTGCCGCCCTTGGTCAGGCGGAAGATCTTCGGCAGTGGCCAGGCAGGGGTGTAGCTTTCCAGCCGTTCGACGGCCCGGGGCGACAGGATCAGCATGCCGTGGGCCGCTTCGCCGCCCAGCACCTTCTGCCAGGAGAAGGTCGTCACATCCAGCTTGTCCCAGGGCAGGTCCTGCGCGAAGGCGGCCGAGGTGGCATCGCACAGGGTCAGGCCCTTGCGGTCGGCGGGGATGACGTCGCCGTTGGGCACACGCACACCCGAGGTCGTGCCGTTCCAGGTGAAACAGACATCCTTGTCGAAATCGACGGTGGCCAGGTCAACGATCTCGCCGTATTCGGCGGTCTTCACCTCGGCCTCGATCTTCAGCTGCTTGACCACGTCGGTCACCCAGCCCGCGCCAAAGCTTTCCCAGGCCAGCATCTCGACCGGGCGTTCACCCAGGAGATTCCACATGGCCATTTCGAAAGCGCCGGTGTCCGATGCGGGCACGATGCCGACCTTGTAGCCCTCCGGCACGCCGAGGATTTCGGCGGTGCGGTCGATGGCTGCCTTCAGCTTGGCCTTGCCCTCGGCCGAGCGGTGCGAGCGGCCCAGGGGCGCGTCAGCCAGCTTGGCCAGGTCGAATGCGGGGGGTTTGGCACAGGGGCCGGAGGAAAAACGCGGGTTTGCCGGCCGCGTGGCCGGTTGTGCATTTGTCATTGGTGTTACCCTTACAGATATACGCCCCTCGTTGGGGAGGGGTGTCCCACCGCCGGACATACGGACGTCACCCCCGCCGCGCAAGCGGGAATCGTGTCGCATTTTACACTTGGCACGCCGGTTTTGCGGCACGGTCCAAAGGGCCCGCGCCTATCGGAAACTTTGCGCCCGGATCGGGGCAAACCGGCATCACGATCCGCGCGACGCCCGCAAATTAAGCAAATATGCACAGGCATCGGGCATTCAGGCCCCTGCGCACCCGAAATCACGGCTTCTTGCCAGGGGACGCTGGCCCAGGCCGCGCTTGGCCGTTCCCGTCCCGAAGGCATCCTGCAATGTAGCGTCATCATGCAAGAGACCCTCTCTATCGTCGTCGTCGAACAGGACCGGGACCGCGCGCTGCTGATCGTCGACAGCCTGCGCGACTCCGGGGTCCATGACATCTTTGTCGTGTCCGAGGAAACCGCCCTGGCCCGGCGCATCCAGGAACGGAACCCCGACATCGTGCTGGTCGACATGGCCAGCCCCTCGCGCGACATGCTGGAGGAACTCTCACTAGCGTCGGGCGCAACCGAACGGCCGGTGGCAATGTTCGTCGACCAGTCCGATGACGGGCTGACCAAGGCCGCGATCGAGGCCGGGGTGTCGGCCTACGTGGTCGACGGGCTGCGACCCGAACGGATCAAGCCGATCATGGACGCGGCCATCACCCGCTTCCACATGTTCCAGCGGATGCGCACGGAACTGGAGGCCACCAAGAAGGCCCTGGAAGAGCGCAAGGTGATCGACCGGGCCAAGGGCATCCTGATGAAGGCCCGCAAGATCGACGAAGACGAGGCCTATGCCCTGATGCGCAAGACGGCGATGACCCAGGGCCGCAAGATGGCCGACGTGGCCGAAGCCATCGTGACGGCGGCGGGGCTGCTGTCATGAGCCTGACAGTTCTGAAGGCCGGGTTCATTCCCCTGGTCGATGCCGCGCCGTTCATTGTTGCCCGCGAGTTGGGGTTCGCCGAGGAAGAAGGGCTGGACCTGCAATTGTCCCGCGCGCCCAGCTGGTCGACCCTGCGCGACTGGGTGGCCCTGGGCCAGATCGACGCCGCGCATTTGCTGTCCCCGGTTCCGGTGGCTGCGGCGCTGGGGCTGGGCGGGATCCCGGCCAAGCTGAACGCCCTGTCGGTGCTGTCGATCAATGGCAACGTGGTCGGCGTGTCGACCGTCCTAGCCGACAAGATGCGGGCCGCGGGCTATCGCTTCGATTTCGAGGACCCCCGTGCCGCCGGCCCCGCCCTGATGGCCGCCGTCGACGGGCGCCTGAGGATCGGCGTGCCCTTCCCGTTCTCGATGCATGCAGAGCTGCTGTATTACTGGCTGGGCGCGATCGGCATCCAGGCCCCGCAGGGGCTGGACGTACGCACGATCCCCCCGCCGCTGATGGCCGATGCCATGGCCCGGGGCGAAATCGACGCCTTCTGCGTGGGCGAGCCCTGGGGGTCGATCGCCGTGGAAACCGGGGTCGGCGCCCTGATCCTGCCGGGCAAGGCCATATGGGCCCGGGCCCCGGAAAAGGTGCTGGCCGTTCGCGAAAGCTGGGCCGACGAGGAACCGGACCTGGCCGGGCAGCTGGTGCGCGCGATCTGGCGGGCCGGGCGCTGGCTGGGGCAAGAGGCCAACCAGACCACGGCCTCGGAACTGCTGTCGCGGCCCGAATACCTGGATGTCAGCGCCGAGGTGCTGGAACGGTCGCTGTCCGGCCGGCTGGTGATCACGCCCGAGGGCGATCTGCGCGCCTGCAACGACTTCGTGGTCTTTCATGAAAACTCGGCCGCCTTCCCCTGGCGCAGCCAGGCCGCCTGGATCGCCGAACGGCTGGCCGCGCGCACCGGGCTGGACCGGTCGACCGCCCGGGCAGCGGCCCAGGTCTTTCGCGCAGACATCTACCGGCGGGCCCTGGCCTCGCTGCACGTGGACCTGCCCGGCGCATCGGAAAAGCTTGAAGGTGCAATTACCGTCCCGACAGAGGTCGCCTCGGCCTCGGGCACCCTGATTCTGGCCCCCGATCCGTTCTTTGATGGCCAGATTTTTGATCCCGCCCCGGAATCCTGACCCCAAAACAGGCCAATAATTGGGCAACCTTTGACTCGGGTACTGGAAATCGCGGCAATTTCCCCCCGAAGCTCTCTTTCTCTTGCATCCTTGGCCGCAATGCAGCAAAACGAGAGCACGCGGTCGAACAATGGCGTTCCCGCATAACTCTCCCCCCGATGTCGTGGGTTTCGAGCAAAGCTGCTTGATCCGAATATGATGTGCATTTTCGTGCGCACTCGTTCGGCTCAGCGGCTTTTTTTGTTTTTTGCCTCGCCTCCTTCTTAGCCCGGGGCCAGTCCGAAGGATCAGACCATGAAGACCACACTCACAGCACTTCTTGCCTCTACCGTGCTGGCGCTGCCGGCCTATGCCGAATACCTCGACGTGGAAAAGGACGAACTGAAGTTCGGCTTCATCAAGCTGACCGACATGGCCCCGCTCGCCGTGGCCTATGAGAACGGCTATTTCGAAGACGAAGGCCTGTTCGTGACCCTGGAAGCCCAGGCCAACTGGAAAGTGCTGCTGGATGGCGTGATCGACGGCCAGCTGGACGGCGCGCACATGCTGGCCGGCCAGCCGCTGGCCGCGACCATCGGCTTCGGCACCGAGGCCCACATCATCACCCCCTTCTCGATGGACCTGAACGGCAACGGCATCACCGTGTCGAACGAGATCTGGGACCAGATGAAGCCGAACATCCCCACCAACGCCGAGGGCCTGCCCCAGCACCCGATCTCGGCCTCGGCCCTGAAGCCGGTCGTGGAAAGCTACAAGGACGAGGGCAAGCCCTTCAACATGGGCATGGTCTTCCCGGTGTCGACCCACAACTACGAACTGCGCTACTGGCTGGCGGCCGGCGGCCTGCACCCGGGCTTCTACTCGCCCGAAAACATCTCGGGCCAGATCAACGCCGACGTGCTGCTGTCGGTGACGCCTCCGCCGCAGATGCCCGCCACCATGGAAGCCGGCACCATCTACGGCTACTGCGTGGGCGAGCCGTGGAACCAGCAGGCCGTGTTCAAGGGCATCGGCGTTCCGGTCATCACCGACTACGAGCTGTGGAAGAACAACCCCGAGAAGGTCTTTGGCATCACTGCCGAGTTCGCCGAGGAAAACCCCAACACCACGCTGGCCATCGTCAAGGCGCTGATCCGTGCGGCCATCTGGCTGGACGAGAACGACAACGCCAACCGTGAAGAAGCGGTCGAGATCCTGTCGCGGTCGGAATACGTGGGCGCCGATTACGAGGTCATCGCCAACTCGATGACCGGCACCTTCGAATACGAAAAGGGCGACAAGCGCGAAGTGCCTGATTTCAATGTGTTCTTCCGCTACAACGCGACCTACCCGTTCTATTCGGACGCCGTGTGGTACCTGACCCAGATGCGCCGCTGGGGCCAGATCCCCGAAGCCAAGTCGGACAGCTGGTTCGATGAGGTGGCCAAGTCGGTCTACAAGCCGGAAATCTACCTGGAAGCCGCGCGCCTGGTGATCGAGGACGGCTATGCGTCGGAAGCGGATTTCCCCTTCGACAGCGACGGCTACAAGGCGCCGACCCCGGCCGAGGACATCATCGACGGCATTCCCTTCGATGGCAAATCGCCCAACGCCTACCTGGAAAGCCTGCCCATCGGCCTGAAGGGCGAGCAGAAGATCGTCGGCAACGACATCCAGGGCTGACCATGGCGATGGGTGCACAGCACCCATCTTACTTCCACCACTCACATGACACCCGGGCGTCCCGGCCTCTCCCACGGGGCGCCCCACTCTCCCCCGACAGACCTCACCGCAAGGGATGGTGGGCGGGGCGACGCGCCGCAGGCGCGAGCGTCGTCCCATCATCCTCAACGCATCCAACCGGAGCCGAAGCATGACCGCCACCGATCCCGAGACACTCGGCCAGGACGCCGCCGCCGAGGCCCGACGGGCCCGCCGTTTCAACCGCATCAACAAGGCCGACGCCTGGTTCCAGGTCCTTGGCCTGGCCTGGATGACGCCCCTGCTCAAGGCCGCGGCCGGCGACAATCCCTCTGCCCAGATGAAGGAAGTCTGGCGCCTGCTGGGTGTTCCGGTCGTCGCCATCATCGCCTTCCTGATCGCCTGGAGCGCCCTGGCCCCCACCGTCCAGACCTCGCTCGGCGCCATTCCGGGACCGGCCCAGGTCTGGGAACAGGTCATCAACCTCAACGACGACGCCATCCGCGAGCGTGAAAAGCGCGCGGCCTTCTACGAGCGCCAGGAAGAGCGCAACGCCAAGCTGAAGGCCGATGGCCGCGAGGACCGCATCAAGTGGCGCGAGTACACCGGCTCGCCGACCTACTACCAGCAGATCTGGACCTCGATCAAAACCGTCTTCTTCGGCTTCCTGCTGGCCACCATCGTGGCCGTGCCCCTGGGTATCCTGGGTGGTCTGTCTCTGACCGCCAATGCCGCGATGAACCCGCTGATCCAGATCTTCAAGCCGGTCTCGCCCCTGGCCTGGCTGCCCATCGTGACCATGGTCGTGTCGGCCACCTACACCGTCGACGACGGCTGGTTCACCAAGTCCTTCCTGACCTCGGCCATCACCGTGACCCTGTGTTCGCTGTGGCCGACCCTGATCAACACCTCGCTGGGTGTGGCCTCGATCGACAAGGACCTGGTCAACGTGTCCAAGGTCCTGAAGATGGGCACCTGGACCAAGATCACCAAGCTGGTCCTGCCCTCGGCCCTGCCCCTGATCTTCACCGGCCTGCGCCTGTCGCTCGGTGTCGGCTGGATGGTCCTGATCGCGGCCGAAATGCTGGCCCAGAACCCCGGCCTCGGCAAGTTCGTCTGGGACGAATTCCAGAACGGCTCGTCCAACTCGCTGGCCCGCATCATGGTCGCCGTCTTCACCATCGGCATCATCGGCTTCCTTCTCGACCGCATGATGTTCGCGATCCAGTCCCTCTTCACCTTCACCAACAACCGGTAAGGTCCCATGGCTGTCATCGAATTCCAGAACGTTTCCAAAAGCTTCGGCGAGGGCACCCACACGACCCACGTCCTGAAGAACATCGACATGAAAGTGGAAGAAGGCGAGTTCCTCGTGCTGCTCGGCTTCTCCGGTACAGGCAAGACGACCCTGATCAACCTCATGGCCGGGCTGGAAAAGCCCTCCAAGGGCACGGTCACCTTCAAGGGTCAAAAGATCGAAGGTCCAGGCCGCGAGCGCGGGGTCATCTTCCAGAACTACTCGCTGATGCCCTGGCTGACGGTCAACGGCAACGTCCAGCTGGCCGTCGACACGGTCTTCCCCGGGCTCGGCAAGGCGGAAAAGGCCAAGAAGGTCGCACACTACGTCAAGATGGTGGGCCTGTCGCACGCAACCACCCGCCGGCCGGCGGAACTGTCGGGCGGCATGCGCCAGCGGGTCAACGTGGCCCGGGCGCTGGCCATGGACCCCGAGGTGCTGCTGCTGGACGAACCGCTGTCGGCGCTCGATGCGCTGACCCGGGCCAACCTGGCGGATGAAATCGAAGGAATCTGGGACGCCGACAAGAAGACCTGCATCCTGATCACCAACGACGTGGACGAGGCCATCGTTCTGGCCGACCGGATCATCGCCCTGAACCCCGACGGGACCCTGGGCGAGGAATTCAAGGTCAGCCTGCCCCGCCCGCGCGACCGGTCCGCCATGAACCATGACGAGACCTTCAAGACCCTGCGCGCGTCGGTCACCAACTACCTGATGGACGTGGGCATCCAGGCCAAGGCCGAGGGCACCCGCAACCTGCCCGACGTCACCCCGATCCACTCGGTGCCGGCGGCCGTGGCCAAGGCCCAGGAAGGGCTGATCGACGACCGGTTCCTCAGCTTCGAGCAACTGCACAAGATCTACCCGACGCCCAAGGGCCCTCTGACCGTGGTCGAGGACTTCAACCTGAAGCTCGACCGGGGCGAGTTCATCTCGCTGATCGGCCATTCCGGCTGTGGCAAGTCGACCGTGCTGACCATGGCCGCCGGGCTGAACGACATCTCGAAGGGTGTCATCAAGCTGGACGGCTACGAGGTGCGCGGCGCCGATCCCGAACGGGCTGTGGTGTTCCAGTCGCCCTCGCTGTTCCCCTGGCTGACCGCCAAGGAGAACGTGGCCATCGGTGTCGACAAGGTCTACCCCAAGGCCAGCCGGGCCGAGCGCCAGGACGTGATCGAGTACTACCTGGAACGCGTGGGCCTGGGCGACGCGATGGACAAGGCGGCCTCTGACCTGTCGAACGGCATGAAGCAGCGCGTGGGCATCGCCCGGGCCTTCGCCCTGTCGCCCAAGCTGCTGCTGCTCGATGAACCCTTCGGCATGCTCGACAGCCTCACCCGCTGGGAGCTGCAGGAGGTGCTGATGGAAGTCTGGTCGCGCACCAAGGTCACGGCGATCTGCGTCACCCATGACGTGGACGAGGCGATCCTGCTGGCCGACCGGGTGGTCATGATGACCAACGGCCCCCAGGCCACCATCGGCAAGGTCGTCGACGTCAAGCTGCCCCGCCCGCGCACCCGCAAGGCGCTGCTCGAACACCCCGATTACTACCTCTACCGCGAACAGGTGCTGAACTTCCTCGAGGAATACGAGCACGGCGCAAAGCCCAAGGCCAAGACCCAACCGAAAGCCATTGCAGCGGAGTAAGCCCCGATGGACGACACCGACATCACCCTGATCCAGGACAGTTTCGCCAAGGTCGTACCGATCAAGGACGCGGCGGCAGAGATCTTCTATGCCGACCTGTTTGAAACCGCGCCCGAAGTGAAACCCTACTTTGCCAATGCCAACATGGCCGACCAGGGGTCCAAGCTGATGGCCACGCTCGGTGTCGTCGTGAACGGCCTGCGTGACCTGGACAAGGTGGTGCCGGTCGCCCAGGACCTGGCCCTGCGCCACGTGGATTACGGGGTAAAGCCCGAGGATTACGACAGTGTCGGCGCCTCGCTCATCCGCACGCTGGAAAAGGGCCTGGGCGACGATTTCACGCCCGACACCCGGGCCGCCTGGATCGGGGCCTACACCACGCTTTCGACCGTAATGAAGGACGCGGCCTACCCGCCGGCCGCATCCAGCTGACCCGTCCGGGTCGCTGACACCCGGCCCCATAGCGGGGACCGGTCCCCCCAATTCCCAGCTTCGGCCCCATGGGCCGCAAGCCTCAACAAGGACACCGAGCCATGGACACGGCAGTCGAACAGGCCACCCGGCCATTCATCGAAGTCACCGAAATCTGGCGCCCCGAAGGCGACACGCTGATCCAGGCTGGCGGCAATTACGGCACGCTCGACGCGTTCGAGGCGGCCAGCGGCCACACCAGCTTCAAGAAGGGGGAAGGCCTGCCGGGCAAGGCCTGGGCCGAAGGCCGCCCGGTGGTTCTGAAAGAATTCGACGGGTCCTACTTCATGCGGACCGAAGCCGCCAAGGAAGCCGGTCTGACCGCGGCCGTGGCCATCCCGGTCTTTGCCGAGGACGAGCTGCTGGCCGTCATGGTCGTGCTGTGTGCCGATGACGACATCCGCACCGGCGCCATCGAGATCTGGTCCGAGAAAGACGGCTACCTGATGCTGGACGACGGCTATTACGGGGCGGCCAAGCATTTCGAATGGGTGTCGCAGCACACCCACTTCCCGCGCGGCCAGGGCCTGCCGGGCGGGGTCTGGGCCTCGGAAACGCCGATCCTGATGCGCGACCTGGGCTCGGGCTATCGCTTCATCCGCTCCGAAAGCGCCGGCAAGGCCGGGCTGACCACGGGCCTCGGCCTGCCGATCTCGCTGCCTGGCGACGCGACCTCGGTGCTGACCCTGCTGTCAGCGCGCGGCACGCCCATCGCCCACCGGTTCGAAATCTGGGATGCGCGGTCGGCCAAGGTCGGCGCATCCAAGGCGGCCGAAATGATCGACGGCATTTGCGACCGCGAAGGCCCGCTGTGGGACGAAGACAATCCCCGCCGCATCGCCGCCTGGCAGGGCCCGATCGGCCAGGTGCTGGGCACCGGCCTGCCCATCGCCCAGAAGAACGCCCCCGGCCTGCCGGCCGGTTATTCCAACGTGGTGGGCCTGCCGGTCTATCGCGGCACCTCCATCGCCCACATCGTGGCCTGGTATTCGTAAGGGAGCGCGCACTATGCAGAAACTTGTCGTCATCGGTGCGGGCATGGCCTCGGGGCGGGTGCTGGAGCACCTGTTCGAGACCGACCCCGGCGCCTTCGAGGTCACGCTGTTCAACGCCGAACCGCGCGGCAACTACAACCGCATCATGTTGTCGCCGGTCCTGTCGGGCGAAAAGAGCTTTGCCGAAATCGTCACCCATGACGACGACTGGTATGCCGCCAACAAGGTGACCACCCGCTTCGGCGAGGCGATCACCGGCATCGACCGCGAGCGCAAGGTGGTGATCAGCGAGGCCGGCGAAACGCCCTATGACAAGCTGGTCATCGGCACCGGCTCGGCCCCGTTCATCATCCCCTGCCCCGGTCACGATCTGCCCGGCGTCGTCGCCTTCCGCGATCTTGAAGACGTCGAGGCCATGAAGACCGCCGCCGGCGTGGCCAATGGCCAGGCCGTGGTGATCGGCGGGGGCCTGCTGGGCCTGGAAGCAGCCGCCGCCCTGCGCCTGCAGGGCATGGAGGTCACCGTCCTGCACCTGGCCGGCCACCTGATGGAACGCCAGCTGGACGAGGCCGCCGGCTACCTGCTGCGCAAGGACCTGGAAGACCGGGGCATCGTGGTCAAGACCCAGGCCTCGACCAAGGCCATCATGGGCGAGGGCAAGGTCGAAAAGGTCGTGCTGGAAGACGGTACCGTCATCCCCGCCGACATCGTCGTCATGGCCGTGGGCATCCGCCCGGCGGTCGGGCTCGGCCACGCGGCCGGGCTGGACATGGGCCGGGCCATCAAGGTCGACGCGCAGATGCAGACCTCGGACCCCGATATCCTGGCCGTGGGCGAATGCGTGGAATTCGACGGCAACCTCTTCGGGCTGGTCGCGCCGCTTTATGACCAGGCCAAGGTGGTGGCCAAGACGCTGCTGGGCGAAGACGACGTCTTCAAGATGAAGGAGTTGTCGACCAAGCTGAAGGTCACCGGCTGCGACCTGTTCTCTGCGGGCGATTTCGCCGATGGAGAAGGCCGCGAGGACATCGTCTTTCGCGACCCGGCCCGGGGCATCTACAAGCGCCTGGTGATCGAGGACGACGTGGTCCTTGGCGCCGTGTTCTACGGCGATACCGCTGACAGCAATTGGTATTTCAGCCTGATCAAGGACAAGACCGATATCTCTGAAATGAGACAAACTCTTATCTTTGGACCGGCTTACCAAGGGGGTGCCCAGGTGGACCCTATGGCGGCCGTTGCAGCCTTACCGCCTGACGCGGAAATCTGCGGCTGTAACGGCGTCTGCAAATCCACCATCGTCGACGCCATCGGCGGCGGCGCCACCGACCTTGGCGCGATCCGCGCCAGCACCAAGGCCAGTGCGTCCTGCGGGACATGCACGGGACTTGTCGAGCAGCTGCTCGCCGTCACGCTGGGCGACGAGTTCGAAAGCAAAGAGGCGGGGATGTGCGGCTGCACAGACCTCACCCACGAAGAAGTCCGGCGCCTGATCAAGGCCCAGGAGCTGAAAAGCCAGCCTGCCGTCTGGCAGGAACTTGGCTGGAAGACAAAGGACGGCTGCCACTCCTGCCGCCCGGCGATCAACTTCTACCTGCTGGCGGACTGGCCGCTCGACTATACCGACGATCCGCAGAGCCGCTTCGTCAACGAGCGCAACCACGCCAACATCCAGAAGGACGGCACCTATAGCGTGATGCCGCGCATGTGGGGCGGCATGACCACCCCGCAGGAGCTGATCGCCATCGCGCAGGCGGCGAAGAAATACGGCGCCACCGTCAAGGTCACCGGCGGCCAGCGCATCGACCTTCTGGGCGTCAAAAAAGAGGATCTGCCGGCGATCTGGCACGATCTCAACGAGGCCGGCATGGTCTCGGGCCACGCCTATACCAAGGGTCTGCGCACGGTGAAGACCTGCGTCGGCTCCGACTGGTGCCGCTTCGGCACGCAGGACAGCACCGGGCT
>PAQV01000025.1 GCA_002709405.1 Paracoccaceae bacterium | reverse complement strand
GGTTGCCGTCACCACCGCCGGGCCGCCGGGGGCCACCGCCACCGTTGTTCCCGCCGTTGTTGTTGCCGCCGTTGCCGCTTCCGCGATTGCCGCCTCCCGAAGAGCCGCCCCCGCCCCCCCAGGGGCCGCCGTTGTTACCTGCCATGCGTCGTTTCCCTCTCGCGCCGTCGTTCCGTCCGTCCCTGTTCCATGCAGCATTGCCGGAACATCAGGACGACCGGGTCGGGCTTTTCATCGTCACGATTTCTTCCGACATTGTGGGGTGAACCGCAACAGTCCGGTCGAAATCTTCCTTGGTGGCTCCCATCTTTACGGCCACACCGGCCAGCTGGATCATCTCGCCCGCGCCGGGGGCGACAATATGACAGCCCAGCACCTTGCGCGTCTTCTGGGACACGATCAGCTTCATCATCACACGGTCGGGCCGTCCCGCAAAGGAGGATTGCATCGGCTTGAACGAGGTCGCGTAGACCTCGATCGGCTCCTGGTCGCGGGCCTCTTCCTCGGTCAGGCCGACGGTGCCCATTTCCGGCTGGGTGAAGACGGCGCTGGGGATCAGCTCGTGATCGACCGGCGTTGGATTGCCCTTGAAGACGGTTTCCACGAAGGCCATGCCCTCGCGGATGGCCACGGGAGTCAGGTTGACCCGGTCGGTGGCGTCGCCGATGGCGTAGATCGAGGGCACGGCGGTCTGGCTGAAGGCGTCGACCTCGATGGCGCCGCTGCGCGACAGGGCCACGCCCGCCTCTTCCAGGCCGATATCGGTGGTGTTGGGCGACCGGCCGGTTGCAAAGAAGACGGTGTCGAAGACCTCTTCCTCGCCGGTGGTCGACTTGACCCAGACCGGGCCCGCGCCGGCGTCCTGGCCAGCGGAGGCCTGGCCGCGCGCTTCGGGCGGCAAGCCCATGCCGTCGTTCTCAGCGCTGACCGCGCCCGAGATCTCGGCTTCGGTGGCCCGGCGCATTTCCTCGATGTTGGTGCCCAGCTTCAGCTTGATGCCCGAGGCGGTCATCTGCTCGGCGATCAGGCCGCGGGCCTCGTCGTCGAAGCCGCGCAGGATCTGGGCGCCCCGGTAATATTGCGTGACCTCGACGCCGAGGCCATTGAGGATGCAGGCAAATTCGCAGGCGATGTAGCCGCCGCCGATGATCAGGATCTTCTTCGGCAGTTCCGGCAGGTGGAAGATGTCGTCCGACACGATGCCCAGCTCGGCATTGGCGATGTCGGGGCGCTGCGGACGGCCGCCGGTGGCGACCAGGATGTGCTTGGCGGTGAAAGTCTCGCCGGTCGAGAGCTCCACCGTGTGGGCATCCTTGACCACGGCGCGGGCGTCGAATTTCTGCACGCCCGATCCATCCAGCAGCCGGCGGTAGACACCTTCGAGCCGGTCGAGTTCGGCTTCGAGCTTGCCGCGGAAATCGGTCCAGGAAAAGTCGCCCAGCTCGGTCGACCAGCCATAGGCCTGGGCCTCGTCGACCATGGGCGCATAGGTCGAGGCGAAGACCATCAGCTTCTTGGGCACGCAGCCCCGGATGACGCAGGTGCCACCGTAGCGGTCCATTTCCGCCAGCCCCACCTTGGCGCCGGTGTCGCCGGCCGCGACCCGGGCCGCTCGCACGCCGCCGGATCCGCCCCCGATGACGAACAGGTCAAAGTCAAAACTCATCGATGATCCCTTCAGTCGGCCAGGTCTGTGAAGAGGTTGTCGGTCTCCACGAAATCCAGCCGGTCATGTTCCACAGTGCCCTGGTTGATGTCGCGCGTTTCCACGCGGCCGTCTCCGTAACCGATGACGACGGTGTCACAAATATCTATGAACAGGCCATTTTCAACCACGCCCGGGATCTGGTTGAGCACCATGGCCACCTGGCGCGGGTTGCCGATGCGGGTCAGGTGCAGGTCAAGAATGCGGTTGCCTTCGTCGGTGACGTAGGGCTGGTGGCCGTTCATGCGCAGCGTGGCGGCCCGGCCCAGCACGTCCATCGAGACCAGGGTTTCCTCGATCAGGGACTGGGTGGTCTGCCAGCCGAAGGGGATGACCTCGACCGGGAGGGGGAAGGCGCCGAGGGTTTCGACCTCTTTGCTGACATCCGAGATGACGACCATGTGATCGGAGGCGGTGGCCACGATCTTTTCCTGCAAGAGCGCGCCGCCGCCGCCCTTGATCAGGTTGAGATCGGCGTCGAATTCATCGGCCCCGTCGATGGTAAGGTCCAGCCACTTGGCCTCGTCCAGGGTGACGACCTCGATGCCGACCTTGCGGGCCAGTTCGGCGGTGCGGGTGGAGGTGGGCACGCCGCGGAAGCGCAGGCCGTCCTCGCGGATCATCTCGCCCAGGCAGCGCACCAGCCAGGCGGCGGTGGACCCGGTGCCGAGACCGACGCGCATCCCGTCCTCGACGAGGTCGGCGGCGCGGCGGGCGGCCACGAACTTGGCCTTGTCGATGGGGGATAGGTCTCCGGTCATGGGCGTGATCCTTTTGGGGTTTTGGCCCTTATAGGCAAGTCCGGCGGCGGGGGCGAGGGGCAGTGGAGAGCGATATTGCCTCAATTGGGGGCGTTGGCGCGGGTGGGACCGGCGGACGGGCGTATTTGGGCAAAGATGAAGAGAGGGGTTGCGATTTTGCCCGCCGGCTGGTCGGTTTTGAGCGGGCGCGGCGAGCGGGGCACGGGCAGGAGGGGCGCATGAGCGATGGTCTGTTTTCGGGGCGGCGTGGCGGGTCCGTGGATCTGGTGCGGGTCCCGGCCCGGCCCGCGTGTCCTGAGCCACCGGAAGGACGGGGTACCTGATGTTTCTGTCTGTCTTCGACATGTTCAAGGTGGGGGTCGGTCCGTCGTCCTCGCACACGATGGGGCCGATGGTGGCCGCGGCGCGGTTCCTGGAGGTGATGCGGGGGTCTCCGTTCCGGTTTGCCGGGCTCAGGGCGTCGCTGCACGGGTCGCTGGCCTTTACCGGGGTGGGTCATGCCACCGACCGGGCGGTGATCCTGGGCCTGGCCGGGTTTGCGCCCGACACCTATGACGCTGAGGCGGCCGAGGCGGCGCTGGCGGAGATCGGGCGGAGTGGCCAGGTGGCGCCCGAGGGGCTGGGCTTGCTGGCCTTTGCGCCGGGGACGGACCTGGTCTTTGATTACGAGCGCGCCCTGCCCGGCCATGCCAACGGCATGATCCTGATGGCCACCGATGCGCAGGGCGACGTGATCTTGTCGGAGACCTATTACTCGGTGGGGGGCGGGTTCGTGCTGACCGAGGCCGAGCTGGCCGCGGGGCGGGACACCGATGACGGGCCGCCCGTGCCCTACCCGTTCAAGACGGCGGCCGAGATGCTGGAGATGTGCCGGTCAACCGGGCGGTCGGTGGCCGATCTGAAGCGGGCCAACGAGCGGTCACGCCGGGCGGGCGGCGCGCTGGAGACCGGCGTGGCGCGGATCTGGGAGGTCATGAACGCCTGTATCGACCGGGGGCTGAGCACGGACGGGGTGCTGCCGGGCGGGCTGTCGGTGCGGCGGCGGGCGAAGAAGATCCATGATGCGCTGCTGGAGGAACGCGGGCTGAACCTGTCGGCGCCGCATACGATCAACGACTGGATGTCGGCCTATGCCATGGCCGTGAACGAGGAAAACGCGGCCGGGGGCCAGGTGGTCACCGCGCCGACCAACGGGGCGGCGGGCGTGGTGCCGGCGGTGATCCGGTACTGGCTGGACCATGTGCCGGGGGCGAGCGCGGGGCGGATCGACGATTTCCTGCTGACGGCGGCGGCGATCGGCGGGCTGGTGAAGTACAATGCCTCGATCAGCGGGGCCGAGGCCGGGTGCCAGGCCGAGGTCGGGTCGGCCAGTGCGATGGCGGCGGCCGGGCTGTGCGCGGTGATGGGCGGCACGCCCGAGCAGGTGGAAAACGCGGCCGAGATCGCGCTGGAGCATCACCTGGGCATGACCTGCGACCCGGTGAAGGGCCTGGTGCAGGTGCCCTGCATCGAGCGCAACGGTCTGGGGGCGATCAAGGCGGTGTCGGCGGCGAGCCTGGCCCTGCGGGGCGACGGCGAGCACATGGTGCCCCTGGACGCCTGCATCGAGACCATGCGCCAGACGGGCCAGGACATGCACGAGAAGTACAAGGAAACCTCGCTGGGCGGGTTGGCGGTGAACGTGCCCAATTGCTAGGGGCCGATTGCTGGGTGATGACGGCGGTGCGTGCCGGGTTGGGCCGTGTGGCACGACGACACCTGCGAATTCCGTCGAGTTTTACGCAGTTTGGGTGTGGACTGGCGGAATTCCTCCATTGCACACAACCCCCGCTTGCAAGGGCCGCGGCCGAGACCTAGCGTGCGGCCATGTCCACTGATCGGCCCGTTCTGGGCATTCTCCTCATGCTTGGGTTCTGCATCATGGCGCCGCTTGGCGACGCCATTGCCAAGCTGCTTGGGGGCCGCGTGGGCCTGGCAGAGCTGCTGTTCATCCGGTTCCTGATCCAGGCCGTGGTCCTGGTGCCCCTGGTGGCGGGCTCGGGCCGGCCCTGGCGGATGACCGGCAAGACCTGGCGCCTGGCCTGGCTGCGCACGGGGCTGCACATGGCAGGTATCGGGGCGATGTTCACGGCCCTGCGGTTCATGCCCCTGGCCGATGCGGTGGCCATCGCCTTCGTGATGCCCTTCATCATGCTGCTGCTGGGCCGCTGGTTCCTGGGCGAAGAGGTCGGCCCCCGCCGGCTGGCCGCCTGTGCGGTGGGCTTCGTGGGCACGCTGATGGTCATCCAGCCGAGCTTTGCCGAGGTCGGGCTGTATGCTCTGCTGCCCCTGGCCGTGGCGGTGATCTTTGCGTTCTTCATGCTGACCACCCGGTTCATCGCCCGCGACACCGATCCTATCGGCCTGCAGGCCGTCAACGGCGTGATGGGCGTGGCCTTGCTGGCCCCCTGGATCCTGTTGGTGCATGGGGCGGGCCTGGCCGATCATGCCAGCCTGGTCCACCTGCCTGCCGACACGCACCTGCTGTTGCTGGGCATCGGCCTGATCGGCACCTCGGCTCATCTGCTGATGACCTGGTCGCTGCGCTTTGCGCCCTCGGCCACGCTGGCGCCGATGCAGTACCTGGAGATCCCCATGGCCACGGTGGTCGGCCTGCTGGTCTTTGGCGATCTGCCCGACGGGCTGGCCATGGTGGGCATCACCATCACCATGGGCGCAGGCCTTTACGTGGTCATGCGCGAACAGGCCGAGCAGAGGCGCAGCCGCCGGCTGTCGGCGGCCGAGGCCTCGGCGCTCATGGACGAGCCAGCGCCCTGATCACTTGCGCCAGGGTCCGGCGCGGCAGGATGACCAGCATGCCCGGCCCGTCGAAGTTGAGCGTCACCGGCCCCTCGGCCCGGTTCGAGGTGCCCACACGCCCGTCCGGGGCGAGCGTCAGCCCGTCGATGGGCCAGGTCAGCCCGGTCGAGCGGCCGGTCACCGGGCGCATCGGGAACAGCGACACCACGTCGCCCGCATCCAGCGGCAGGGACACCTGTGACGGCGCTGCGAAGATGACCTCGTCAGCGCCCAATAACACGCAAGGGCTGCCCGCCCGTCGGCCCAGCACGTTCAGCACTGACAACTGGTGGTCGACCCGCGCGCCCAGGAAGCCCACGGCCAGCACCAGCGGGGCCTGAATATTGCGCAGGGCCTTGTCGAAATCCGTACTTTCCTGCTCGGGGATATGGTGCAGGCTGGCGGGCGGCAACTGCGCCCGGGCGCTCTCGGACAGGCTGTCGAAATCGCCGATCACGGCCCCGGGCCGGTAACCTTGCGCAAGTGCCGCATCCGCGCCACTATCAGCCGCGACCAGAACCGGCGCATGGGTCAGGGCCAGGGCAAGATCCCCGGGACCGAGCTCTCCTCCGCCGACGAGGGTGACATTCTGCTGCGAGACGACAATGGCTTCGTTCATGCCGTCTTAATGCAAGTTTTGGAAACGGGACACAATCTGGCCACGAAATGATACGTGTATCGGCACAGATTCGATCCGCTCCCGCCGCGAGTGTCTTGGTAAACAGGCGTCCATAACGAAGAGGACGAGCAAATGGTTCAGACAAACAAGATCCTGACCGTCTCCTACGGCACCTTTTCCTGTACGCTGGAAGGCTTCGATGACGCGTTCGGGACGATGAAGGCCATCGCGGAATATTTCCGCGATCTTGCCGCAGATGACAGGTATTTCGGTGCCGAGCCTCCGCAGCCGGATGCGGACATGCTCGCCCGGATCGCGCAGAAGGAAATTTCGCGCCGGGTTGACGCCCGTGCGGATGGGACCGGCATTCACCTCCGGGCGGGGTCGACGACCCCGGCGCTGGCCCCGGCCCAGGACGCGCCCGACGCGCAACCTGTGCCAGAGGCCGAGGCGCCTGCAGCGCCACTCGCAGAACCTGCGCCAGAGCCCGTGCAGGAGCCGATCCCGGTGGCCGAAACCGTGGAGCCTGCCCCGGTTCAGGCGGCGCCCCAGGCCGCTTCGCTCGCACCGACCGATGACGCTTTGGCCGCCAAGTTGGCCCGCATTCGCGCCGTGGTCGACCGCAACGACGCCGTTGTCGCGGAGCCCGAACAGCCAGTCGAGGTCCCCTCTGCCGATCTGTTCGATCAGCACGCTGACACCCCCGCGCCGGTCGAGGCGACTGCTGCGGAGGCGATCGACCAGGCCATCGACCTGGACGAGGACACGCTCGATGCCGTCAACACGGCCCTGTCGGATGACAGCGCTGATACGTCGATGGTCCAGGAATTCATGGCCGCACCGGTCGAAGACATGCCCGTCGAGACCATGCCGGCCGAGGATATCTTCGTCCCCGAGGAGACCAACGAAATCCCGGCCGACTGGAATGTCGACCAGGGAAATGTCGATCAGGGACAGGACTTTGCAGAGGCCGAGGATCAGCCCGAAGAGCTTGCGGCGGAAACGCTCGATCTCGACGCGCCCATGGTCGAACCCCAGGATGCGCCCCAGGGTGATGTCTGGGCCGAGACGCCGGCTGCCGATCTGTATGTAGAAGACCAGCCCGTTGCAGACGCGCCGGTTGCTCAGATGGACGTCGCCCAGATGGATGACGTCGCCCAGATGGAGCCGGTGGCCGAGGACACGTGGTCCCAGGACAGCATTGTTCAGGCCGATGCCCCCGCCGATGGTGCTTATGCCTCCGATGCCCCGGCCGACGATACCTTTGCCAACGATGACTTCGCCTTCGAAACATCCGAACAGGATGCGACTATCGAAGACGCTCCGGTGCAGGATGCGTTCGTTCAGGACGCCCCCATCCAGGACGCCATCGTTCTGCCCGTCCTGCCCGAAATGGCGATGGACGACAGCGACGACGACGCATCCGACGACTCGCCGGCTATGATCCTGCCCGAAGACAGCCGGATCGAAATGCCGATCCAGGGCGAGGCGATGCCCGAAGAGGCAGCCGATGCCGTTGCCGAGGCGCTGACCGAGGAAACCACCGACGAAACCGACGAACAGGTGGACGTTCAAGCGGAGGACATCGTTGCCGAGACCCCTGCCCCGTCGGCAGAAGATGACTCCAACGTCTTCCGCACGATCGACTGGGATAGCGACGACACCGAAGACGACCCGGAAGACGCCGACGACGCGACCATCCAGAACATCCTGGGCGATCTGCACCCGCGCCACGAAGCAGCCGTTCAGGCCGCGGCCTCGGGCCCGGTCACCCGCGTCATCAAGGTCAAGCGCGCCGAGCTGGAAAAGGCCATCGCCACCGGGTCGCTGGAAGAAGTGTCCGATGAAACCCCAGCCGAAGCTCCGGCCGCGCCCAAGTCGTCGCTGTCGCCCGAGGACGAAGCCGACCTGCAGGCCGAGTTGGATGCCGTGGCCGCCGAATTGGCCGAAGCCCAGGCCGCGCTGAACCCGCCCGACGAGGACGACGCGCCGATGTCCACGGCGCTGGACCGTCCGCGGGAACGCGGGGTCGAGCGGATCGACAACAATGAACCGGACGTGTCGCGCCTGATGGCCGAAGCCGACAGCAAGATGGACGAGCCCGAGACCTCGTCCCGGCGCGAGGCCTATTCGCACCTGCGCGCCGCCGTCGCCGCGGCCGAGGCCGAGGAAACGCTGTCGCCCGAAACCGAGGACCAGGATGCTGCCGACGCGGCCTACCGCGAGGACCTGGCCAGCGTGGTCCGCCCCCGCCGGCCCGAAGGCACCGCCCTTGCCCGGCCGCGCCGCCCCGCCGCGATCGAGGCACGCCCCGCGCCCCTGAAACTGGTGGCCGAACAGCGTGTCGATGCCGACACGATCCTGCCCCAGCGCGGCCCCATCCGGCCCCGCCGCGTAGCCGCCGAATCGCAGGGTCCGATCGAGGCGACCGAGGGCCAGCCCGGCGGCTTCGCGGCCTTTGCCCACGAAGTCGGGGCCCGCGACCTGCATGAACTGCTGGAAGCCGCCGCCGCCTACATGTCCTTCGTGGAAGGCTGGGACCAGTTCTCGCGCCCGCAGCTGATGACCCGCGTCAAGCAGGTCAATGCCGCCGGCTTCAACCGCGAGGACGGGCTGCGGACCTTCGGCCAATTGCTGCGCGAGGGTAAGATCGAAAAGACCTCGGGGGGCCGGTTCACCGCCTCGGACCAGATCGGCTATCGCCCCGCCCACCAGGCTGCGGGGTGATCGCCTATTCCGGCGCGATCCTCTGGGCGTCGACCAGGCGGTACATCTCGAAGGTGTCGGGGCCGCGGTTCAACTCCAGCCGCCCTTTCAGAACCAGCAACGTGCCCTCCGGAAGATCCGGCAGGGCACGTTTCATGTGGACCTGCAGCGAGGGGCCATAGCCGCTGTTGCCGCAGAACGGGCAATTGGCCGGGTCGGGCACCAGGGTAAAGCGGTCAAGCTGCGCGCGGGCCTCCATCGGCACCAGGTGGCCCTGGATCTCGAAGCTGTCGGCGGCGGCGACCAGGTCGGGCGGAAAGGTCTTGTCCAGGCGATAGGTCGGCCCGTCGGCCGTGTCGACCAGGGTTTCGCTGATGCTGGCCCCGGTCAGCAAGGCCCAGCCCTGGGCCGGTTGCGCCGCCAGGGGCGGGGCCGCGACCAGCAGGGCAAGGACCAGGTGTTTCACGGCGCCCCGTCGCCTTCCTCGGGGGCGTCGGGGTCGGCCTTGCCCACCCCCTTGAACACAAAGCGAAATGGCACCGCCCACAGCACGCCCAACACCACGTAGACCAGCAGTTCCACCAGGAAGGGCGGCCGGTCGAGCCAGCCCATCACGCTGACCGCGACCACCGCGTAAAGCGGCAGCCCGATCAGCAGGATCACCATCGCCCAACGGCGGCGGGCCTTGTAGCTGAGGCCGGGTTTGTCGGTCATGATCAGTCCGCGAAGGGGTCGGTCACGAGGATCGTGTCATCGCGTTCCGGCGATGTCGAGAGCAGGGCGACGTTGCAGCCGATCAGCTCTTCGACACGGCGGACATACTTGATGGCATTGGCCGGCAGGTCGGCCCAGCTGCGCGCGCCTTCGGTCGATTCCGTCCAGCCGGGCATTTCCTCGTAGATCGGCGTGGCCCGGGCCTGGTGGTCGGCGGCGGTGGGCAGGTAGTCGATCTGGCGGCCGTCCAGCTCGTAGCCGGTGCAGATCTTGAGCGTTTCGAACCCGTCCAGCACGTCCAGCTTGGTCAGGGCGATGCCGTTGATGCCCGACAGCGCGCAGGTCTGGCGGACGAGGACGGCGTCGAACCAGCCGCAGCGGCGCTTGCGCCCGGTGGTGGTGCCGAACTCGTGGCCCCGCTCGCCCAGGCGCTGGCCGGTTTCGTCCAGCAATTCGGTCGGGAACGGGCCTTCACCGACGCGGGTGGTGTAGGCCTTGACGATGCCCAAGACAAAGTCGATGGCCCCGGGGCCGACCCCGGTGCCCGTGGCGGCCTGCCCGGCGATGACGTTCGACGAGGTCACGAAGGGATAGGTGCCGAAGTCGATGTCCAGAAGCGACCCCTGGGCGCCTTCGAACAGGATCCGCTCGCCGGCGCGGCGGCGGTCGTTCATTTCCTTCCAGACCGGGGCGGCAAAGGGCAGGATCTGCGGGGCCAGGGCCTTGAGCTTGGCAATCAGGTCGTCGCGGTCGACGGGGTCCAGGCCCAGGCCCCGGCGCAGGGCATCGTGGTGCACCAGGGCACGGTCGACGCGCAGTTCCAGGGTGGCATCATCGGCCAGGTCAGCGACCCGGACCGACCGCCGGCCGACCTTGTCCTCGTAGGCCGGACCGATGCCACGGCCTGTGGTGCCGATCTTGGCGACCGAGTTCTGCGCCTCGCGGGCGCGGTCCAGCTCGCCGTGGATGGGCAGGATCAGCGGGGTGTTCTCGGCGATCATCAGCGTTTCGGGAGTGATCTCGACGCCCTGGGCGCGGATGTTGTCGATTTCCCCGATCAGGTGCCAGGGGTCCAGCACGACGCCGTTGCCGATGATCGACAGCTTGCCGGGGCGGACAACACCGGACGGAAGGGCGTGCAGCTTGTAAACCTCGCCGTCGATGACCAGCGTGTGGCCCGCGTTGTGACCACCCTGGAAGCGGGCGATCACATCGGCGCGCTCGCTCAGCCAGTCCACGATCTTGCCTTTCCCCTCGTCGCCCCATTGGGCGCCGACGACGACGACGTTTGCCATGACCTTACTCCCGGTTCCGGATTCAAACCCGACCCCCTATAGACCTGCGATCAGGTCAGGAAAACCGGAAAGTCGGTCACAGCGGGTATGCGAAGGTGTTCGCCCGGTCCGGCCAGGTGGACAGGGTGCGCGCTTTCCCCTGCCGGGCAGGGCACATCCCGCTCCCACCCACCCGCCCCGCGGGACGCGCCCCGCCCTTTGCGCGGGATGGCAATTGTCGGACTTGATCACCGCAGCCTGAATCACCGCAGCCGGGCCGCCCCGGCGCAACGGGGTGGGTGGGCGGGAGTTGCGCCGGGGCGGTCCGGCGTCAGGCCAGGTGCACGGGGTGGCCGTGGGGCGTGGACAGGTAGGCCTTTTCCCAGGCCGCCCGCATCCTGTCCACCTCGGCGCCCGAGGCGGCGCCCTCTTCGGCCAGCATTGCCTCCAGCGTTTCCAGCCAGGCGGCAAAGTAATCCTCTCCCCCGTCCAGCTCTTTCGACAGGCCGTGCCGGGCCAGAACCGCGCCGAACCGGTCGGTCCATCGCGGCCAGGAGAACAGGCCCTTGTCATGCAGATGCACCGTCAGGGCAAAGACCTGGCCGTGCCAGGGTTCGGAAAAGACGGGATCGGGGGCCCTGTCGGTCATGCTGACAGTCATGCCGGCTCCATGTAGCTTTCCCAGAGATCAAGCACGACCTCGTCACCGGGATGTTCCGGGGCGGCCCAAAGCTCGCCCGCGGCGACAGCCACCGCGTAAAGCGGCTCTGGCCGTTCGCCCAGACCATGGGCCG
Source organism: Paracoccaceae bacterium (assembly GCA_002709405.1). Classification (GTDB taxonomy): domain Bacteria; phylum Pseudomonadota; class Alphaproteobacteria; order Rhodobacterales; family Rhodobacteraceae; genus Marinibacterium. Next base: position 11,836 of record PAQV01000025.1, on the reverse strand, counting down.
AGGCATCGGGGAACACGTGGGTTCCGTGGCACCGGACCACCCGTCCGCGCGCCCCCGCCGCATAGGCCGGCAGGCGGGTGTGGCCGCCGTCGACCAGCAGGTTGGCCGCCGGGCGGCGCAGCAGGACCGGATCGCCAACCGCATAACGGGGCGCACGGGCGCTGTCGCGCGTGGCTGGCGCACCCCGAGCCAGCACCCCCGGCACCGCATCGGCCTGCAGGGCCCGCGAGGCTCCCTCGCCCGGTTCGGGCGGCGTGAGCCCGGCCAGCTCGTCCCGGCTGACCGCCCCGGTCTCCACCAGCAGATCCGCCAGCCCGGCCAGCCATTTCTCGTAGTAGGAGAACCGCGCGTAATCCTTCGGGGCCACCGATTCCCGCGCTCGCCGCGACATGTCGATGTTCCACAGCCCCGTCGCCCCGCCCGCCAGCGTCAGCGCCAGCGCCCGGGTCTGCCAGGGTTCGGCCCGGGGCGGATAGGAGGTATCGGTGGGATCGATCGGGCCGTCCCCGAACCGCCCGCCCATATCGTGCACCCGGGTCACGGGGCCACCGCCACGCCAGTGCCGATCATCGCATCGCGGCTGACCAGCTCTGCCAGCGCCTCGGGCGACAGGCCTTCCGTGCCCTCGGGGCGCATCGGCACGACCAGGTAGCGCACCTCGGCCGTCGAATCCCAGACCCGGACCGAGGTCCCCTCGGACAGAGTCACGCCGAATTCCGACAGCAACTTGCGCGGCTCGCGCACCGCCCGCGCCCGGTAGGCATCAGACTTGTACCAGGCCGGCGGCACGCCCAGCAGCGGCCAAGGGTAACAGCTGCACAAGGTACAGACGACCATGTTGTGCACCTCGGGCGTATTTTCCACCGCCACGATGTGTTCGCCCTGGCGCCCGAAAAAGCCCATCTCGCTGACCGCCGCCGTGGCATCATCCAGCAGGGCCGCGCGGAAGGCGGGATCGCTCCAGGCCCGGGCCACGACCTGCGCGCCGTTCTTGGGGCCGATGCGGTGCTGGTAGGTGTCGATGATCACGTCCAGCGCGGCCGGGTCGATCAGACCCTTCTGCGTCAGGATCGTTTCAAGCGCCTTGACCCGCAGCGCGGGGTCGGGCGGCAACAGGCTGTGCGGGTGGTCGGGATCGTCATGAGGCATGCCCGCATCCTGACGCCACGCCCCGGCGCGGGCAAGGACCGATTCCTCCCTTGCCCCCCGGTCCGCTTTTGCCTACATGTCCCGCGGTCAGAGCCCAGCCTGACTTACCGGAAGACAAACCCAAACGGGGCCTCATGGAAAACGTCGTTCTCATCATCCACCTTCTCCTGGCCCTGGCCCTGATTGGCGTCGTGCTGATGCAGCGGTCCGAAGGCGGCGGGCTTGGCATGGGATCTTCCGGAGGCGGCCCTTCGACCGCGGGCCGCTCGGCGGCGACCGCCCTGGGCAAGCTGACCTGGGGACTGGCCGCGGCCTTCATCTGCACCTCGATCTTCCTGACCGTCCTGGCGGCGGAAAACTCGGCTGGCACGTCGGTCATCGATCGGGCCGGGCTGCCGACGGGGGATGCGGGCGACACGGATGGCGCGGCCTCGACGCCGGCGCTGCCCTCGGCCGAGGACCTGTTGCCGCCGTCGTCGGACGACACCGCGCCCCTGGTGCCCAAGGCCGACTGATCCACTACACTTTGCCCTGAGCGAAAAAGCCGCAACAGCATCTAGCGGCTTTCTTGCCATTTCCGCGCGAATCCTGATAGTATGGAGTCCCGTGGTGATGCGGTGCTGACGCACTGCTGAGGCTTTCTACGAGCAGATAAACACGCAGTTAATCACGGGGGCGGCCGAAAGATGGCGCGTTTCATTTTTATTACCGGCGGTGTCGTTTCTTCCCTGGGCAAGGGGCTGGCTTCGGCCGCACTGGGCGCGCTGTTGCAGGCCCGAGGCTATTCGGTCCGCCTGCGCAAGCTGGACCCTTACCTGAACGTCGATCCGGGCACGATGTCGCCCTTCGAGCACGGCGAGGTCTTCGTGACCGACGACGGTGCCGAAACCGACCTGGACCTGGGCCATTACGAACGGTTCACCGGCGTGGCCGCGCGCAAGACCGACTCGGTCAGTTCGGGGCGCATCTATTCCAACGTGCTGGAAAAGGAACGCCGGGGCGACTACCTGGGCAAGACGATCCAGGTCATTCCGCACGTGACCAATGAAATCAAGGACTTCATCGCCATCGGCGAGGACGAGGTCGATTTCATGCTGTGCGAAATCGGCGGCACCGTCGGCGATATCGAGGGCCTGCCCTTCTTTGAAGCGATCCGCCAGNTCAGCCAGGACAAGCCGCGCGGCCAGTGTGTCTTCATGCACCTGACGCTCTTGCCCTTCATCAAGGCCTCGGGCGAGCTGAAGACCAAGCCCACCCAGCACTCGGTCAAGGAATTGCGCTCGATCGGGCTGGCCCCGGACATCCTGGTCTGCCGGTCGGAAAGCCCGATCCCGGCGAAAGAGCGCGAAAAGCTGGCGCTGTTCTGCAACGTGCGGCCCGACAGCGTGATCGCCGCGCTGGACCTGAAATCNATCTACGAGGCGCCGCTGGTCTATCACCGCGAGGGGCTGGACCAGGCGGTGCTGGACGCGTTCCAGATCCACCCCGCGCCCAAGCCCAAGCTGGANGTCTGGGAAGACGTGGCCGACCGNATCGNNCANCCCGANGGCGANGTGCGCGTGGCCATCGTGGGCAAGTACACCCAGCTGGAAGACGCCTACAAATCCATTGCCGAGGCGCTGACCCATGGCGGGATTTCCAACCGCGTGAAGGTCAACGTGGAATGGGTCGATGCCGAGCTGTTCGACCGCGAGGATCCGGCCGCCTACCTGGAAGGCTATGACGCGATCCTGGTGCCCGGGGGCTTTGGCGAACGCGGGACCGAGGGCAAGATTCGCGCCGCCCAGTTCGCGCGGGAACGCAAGGTGCCCTACCTGGGCATCTGCCTGGGCATGCAGATGGCGGTGATCGAGGCAGCGCGCAACGCGGCCGGGATCGCCAAGGCGGGATCCGAGGAATTCGACCACGAGGCCGGCAAGAAACGGTTCGAACCCGTGGTTTATCACCTGAAGGAATGGGTGCAGGGCAACCACCGGGTCGAGCGCAAGGTCGACGATGACAAGGGCGGCACCATGCGGCTGGGTGCCTATGACGCGGTGCTGACCGAAGGGTCGAAAGTGGCCGAGATCTATGGCGACACCTGCATCGAGGAACGTCACCGCCACCGCTACGAGGTCGACCTGGCCTACCGCGACCGGCTGGAAGAGGCCGGGCTGAAGTTCTCGGGCATGTCGCCCGACGGCCGCCTGCCGGAAATCGTCGAATGGGACAACCACCCCTGGTTTGTCGGCGTGCAGTTCCATCCGGAACTAAAATCCAAACCCTTCGCCCCGCACCCGCTGTTCGACAGTTTCGTGCGCGCGGCCAAGGAGACCTCGCGCTTGGTCTGAGAGGCCTTTCGCATCAACCTGACATTGCTCCAACGGGCGCCCCTGCCAGACCGGCACGGGCGCCCGTTTTGCATGGGTCGCTTGTGTGCGGATCCAATTATCTCCCTATGGGAGAGTATTCCGGGCTGGACTTGTGCGACGAACCGTATAACGTCGGTGGAACCTATTTTAGTTAACAACGTTGTTCGAACAGATGTCTGTCGAGATTTCCAATTCAAAGGTGAGTTATGTGGCGTTCCGTCTTTCCGTCTTCTCCGTCTCCTCGTTTTCCCATCGCAGCCATGACCAATGAGACCGGCGCCATGTCCGTCCTGACCCAGATGCTCAGATCCTTCCGCGCGGCCGAACCGCAGCCCCTGCCCGATCCGGATGCCAAGCTGGCGACCGGCGCGCTGATGGTGCAGATCGCCATGTCGGACCGCAATTACCAGCTGGCCGAGATCAGCCTGATCGACAAGGTGCTGGCCCGGCTGTTCGACCTGGGCCCGATCGAGGCGGCCAAGATGCGGGCCACCTGTGAAAAGCTGCATGCCGCGGCCCCCGACACCGAAACCTTTGCCGCGCTGATCCGGTCGGAACTGGATGTTGAGGCGCGCGGAGAAGCTCTGACCGCGCTCTGGCAGGTGGTGATGGCTGACGGCGAGGTGCAGGACAACGAAACCGCCATCGTCGAAACCGCCCGCCTGGCTTTGGGGCTGTCGGTGGCCGACAATGCGGCGGCACGGTCACGTGCGCAGGCCGCATTGGCGTGATCGGAGCCTGATAGTGGGTTGATCACCTGCTGAAGATTGCCTGACGGGTCGGGTAAGGCTATATGCCCTGTCATGTTTTCCGACCTGATCCGCCGGCTCACCGAACCGGCCCCGCAGCCCTTCAATGACCATGACGCGCGCCTGGCGCTGGCCGCGCTGCTGGTGCGCGTGGCGCGGACCGACGGGTATTACGCCCCCGACGAGATCCAGAAGATCGATGCCATCCTGGCCAGCCGCTATGGCCTGTCGGCCGAGGACGCGGCCGCCCTGCGCACCCAGGGCGAAGAGGTCGAGGCCGGCGCGCCCGACACGGTGCGCTTCACCCGGGCCATCAAGGAAGCGGTGCCCTACGAAGACCGCCTGGCGGTGATCGAATCGCTGTGGCGCGTGGCCCTGACCGATGGCCGGCGCGAGGCCGAGGAGGACGCGCTGCTGCGCGTGGTGGCCTCGCTTCTGGGGGTCAACGACCTCGACAGCAACATCGCCCGCCAGAAGGCGGCCAAGGAATGATCTCCTACCTGGGCTTTTACGACATGGCCCCGGTCCAGCATGCCAACGATGCTTTCTGGTCGCTGATCCGCCAACACCTGGGCTGCGGGCCCGAGCGCATGACCCGGCCCGATGACCTGTGGCCGCTGTGGCGGTCGCCTGACCTGCTGCTGGGCCAGACCTGTTCCCTGCCCTTCCGCCAGCACCTGCACCCTGATGTGACCCTGGTCGGCACGCCCGATTTCGGCCTGCCCGGCTGTCCTCCGGGCCATTACCGGTCGCTGATGGTGGTGCGAGAGGGCGACCGGCTGCGCACCGGCGCGCGCATGGCCACCAACGATCCGCAGTCGCAATCGGGCTGGGGCAACCCGATGGACTTCCTGACCGAACAGGGCATCACGCCGGGCCCGGTGCTGATCACCGGGGCGCATGCGAACTCGGTCCGGGCCCTGGCCGAGGGACGCGCCGACATGGCCGGGATCGACCTGCTGAGCTGGACCATGTTCGAGGAACTGGGCCTGTTGCCCGATGGCCTGGAAATCGTCGGCTCCACCCAGCCCTCGCTGGGCACGCCCTACATCACCGCCGCCGGCAACGATCCCGCCCCCATCGCCGAGGCGATCCGGGCGGCGATCGACGATCTGCCCGACGACCTGCGCGCGGCGTTGCATCTGAAGGGCTTCGTGCAACACGGGGTCGAAGCCTACCTGTCCGAGCCGATCCCGCCCCAGCCCACGGTGATTGCTGCCTGAGAAACAGGCATACCCTTGCGGCACCCGGGCCATTTCCCCGGGATCAAAGGCGTTTTGCGGATTGCCAAGGGCGCAGGAATTTGCCCAGTATTTGGGCCAATCGCCCTTTGCACCGGACTTCGCGTGACCGACACAGCCCCTGCCGCCGCCCCGACCGTCATCGAGATACGCGGCCTTCACAAGGCCTATGGCGAACTCGAAGTGCTCAAGGGCGTTTCGATCGCGGCCAAGCGCGGCGACGTGGTGTCGCTGATCGGCTCGTCCGGATCGGGCAAATCCACGCTGCTGCGCTGCGCCAACCTGCTGGAGGACAGCCAGCAGGGCGANATCCTCTTCAAGGGCGANNCCGTGCAGCTGGNANGGTACCGCGANCTGNNCCGCCGTCCGGNCGANGCCAANCAGGTNCTGCGNATCCGNACNAACCTNTCNATGGTNTTCCAGCANTTCAACCTNTGGTCTCACCTGACCATCCTGCAAAACGTCATGGAGGCCCCCGTCACCGTCCTGGGCCGCGACAAGACCGAGGCCGAGGCGTCAGCCCGGCGCTACCTGGACAAGGTGGGCATCGGCGACAAGTGCGATGCCTGGCCGGCCCAGCTGTCCGGCGGCCAGCAGCAGCGCGCGGCCATTGCCCGGGCGCTGGCCATGGAACCCGAGGCGCTGCTTTTCGACGAGCCGACCTCGGCGCTGGATCCGGAACTGGAACAAGAGGTGGTCAAGGTCATCAAGGATCTCGCCGCCGAGGGCCGCACGATGATCATCGTCACCCACGACATGAAGCTGGCCCACGATGTCAGCGACCACGTCGTCTTTCTGCACAAGGGCCTGATCGAAGAGGAAGGCCCGCCCGAGGCGCTGTTCGGCGCCCCGAAATCCGAACGCCTGCGGGGCTTCCTGTCCCACGCAGCCTGACCCAAACCAACCGGGAGTACTTTACATGAAAACCCTGATCCTGAGCACCGCCGTGCTGGCGCTGTCCGCGGGCCTGGCCATGGCGCAGACCGTGCGCATGGGCACCGAGGGCGCCTATCCTCCGTACAACTTCATCAACGACGCGGGCGAAATCGACGGGTTCGAGCGCGAGCTGGGCGATGAACTGTGCGCCCGGGCCGAGCTGACCTGCGAATGGGTCACCAACGAATGGGATTCGATCATCCCCAACCTGGTGTCGGGCAACTACGACACCATCATCGCCGGCATGTCGATCAACGACGAGCGCGACGAGGTGATCGACTTTACCCAGGATTACATCCCGCCCGCGACCTCGTCCTACGTGGCGCTGAGCGAAGATGCCGACCTGTCGGGCGTGATCGCGGCCCAGACCTCGACCCTGCAGTCGCAATACATTTCCGAAAGCGACGCCACGCTGCTGGAATATGCCACGGCCGACGAAATCATCGTTGCCCTGAAGAACGGCGAGGCCGACGCGGTGTTCTTCGACACCGACTACCTGATGCCGATCGTCGAGGAATCGGGCGGCGAGCTGATGTTCCTGGGGGAAACCGTGACGCTCGGCCGGGGCACCGGCATGGGCATCCGCGAAAGCGACGGCGAGCTGAAGGACAAGTTCGACGCGGCCATCACCTCGATGAAGGACGACGGCACGCTGAACACCATGCTGATCAAGTGGTTCGGCGAGGGCACCGACACCTACTGAGCTGATCCGCGGCGGCGGGGCCCTCCGGTCCCGCCGCCCGGCCTCGCGCGCCCATGTTTTCCTTCTGCACCGATCCATCCGTCCTTGCGGCTCCGGCCTGGTTTGCCTGTTACCTGACGACCGGCAAGCTGATGCTGTTCTATGCCTCCTTCGGGACGGTCCTGCTGCTGCTGGCCATCACGGCTCCGGTGGCGCTGGCCTTCGGCTTTGCCGGGGCGGCCGCCGCACGCTCGCGGGTGACGCCGCTCAGCTGGCTGGGCAAGATCTATATCGCCATGGTGCGGGGCGTGCCGGATATCGTGTTTTTCCTGTTCTTCGTGATCGCCCTGGACCAGGGGCTGGAATACCTGCGCCACAAGGTGAAATGCCCCGAGTGGGACGAGCCGATCCGCCAGGGATCGGATTTCATCGTCTGCGCCGCGGCCAAGCTGCCCCTGTCGACCTCGCCCCAGGCCTGGCACGAGGTCTATGGCTTCTCGCTGGCCGTGCTGACCTTTTCCATCGTCTTCGGAGCCTTCGCGGCCAACGTCCTGTTCGGCGCGATGCGGGCGGTGCCCCGGGCCCAGCTGGAAACGGCCGAGGCCTATGGCATGACCCACCGCCAGACCTTCTGGCGGATCCTGGTGCCGCAGATGTGGGTCTATGCCCTGCCCGGCCTGTCGAACCTGTGGATGGTGCTGATCAAGGCCACGCCGCTGCTGTTCCTTCTGGGCGTCGAGGACATCGTCTACTGGGCCCGCGAACTGGGCGGGGCCAAGACGGCCCGGTTCACCGATTACCCGCATGCCGACTGGCGCGTGTGGTATTTCCTGGCCCTGCTGATCTTCTACCTGGCCTTCACCCGGGTGTCCGAAATCGTGCTGGACCGCATCATGGCCCGCCTGACCCATGGCCAGGCTACGGCCGCCGGCGAAGCGCAACGGAAGGCCGCCGCATGAGCTGCTGGGACACCGTTCACGCCTATGCGTTCCGGTCCATAGGCATGGGCGAACGCCTGTTGCCCCGGTCGGACTTCACGATCTGCGAGCAGATCGTGCTGATCGGGTCGGGCATGATCTGGAACGTCTACTTCGGGATCTGCGCGCTCGTGCTGGGCTTCGCCCTCGCGACCGGCCTGGCGGTGGCAAAAAATTCGTCGAATTTTTTCCTCCGCAAAGCGGCGACGTGGTTCATTTTCGTGTTCCGGGGCTCGCCGCTCTTCATCCAGTTCTTCTTCGCCTATTTCCTCTTCCTGTCCCTGAAGGGCTTCAGCCCGGTCTTCGATCCCTTCACCTCGGCCGCCCTTGGTGCGCTGATCGTGCTGTTCTTCAACACTGCCGCCTATGCCGGCGAGATCTTCTACGGCGCCCTGCAATCGGTGCCCAAGGGCGACATCGAGGCCGCCGACGCCTACGGCCTGGCCGGCCTGGCCCGGTTCCGGCGCATCGTCTGGCCGACCATGCTGCGCCTGGCCTGGCCGGCCTACACGAACGAGGCCATCTTCCTCTTTCACGCCACCACGCTGGTGTTCTTTTCCGGCTTCCCGGCCTGGCGCCAGCAGGGCGACGCGCTTTACTACGCCAATTATTTCGCGGACAAGACGTTCAACCCGTTCATTCCCTACCCCATCCTGGCCGGCTATTTCATCGCGCTGACCCTTGTCATCGTCGGCCTTTTCGGGCTGGTGAACAAACGGCTGAACCGCCATCTGCCTGCCGACCGGCGCGCCCGTGTCCGCTATCGCCCCAACCTCATGCGCTGACCCCCGCGCCCTGACCGAGACCCGATCCATGACGTCCACCGCCTATCCCACGATCCGCATCGCCGCCTGCGACCTCAATGGCCGGATGCGCGGCAAGCGCGTGCCGGGGCGCACGCTGGGCGCCATGGAAAAGGGCGTCCGGATGCCGTTTTCCGCCCTGAACGTCGACCTCTGGGGCCATGACATCGAGGATTCGCCCCTGGTGTTCGAAACCGGCGATGCCGACGGGGTGCTGGTGCCCACCGGGCGCGGCCCGGTGCCGATGCCCTGGCTCGACCGGCCCTCGGCCCTGGTGCCGATGACCATGCGCCACGAAACCGGCCAGCCCTTCGCGGGCGACCCGCGGGCCGCACTCGAAGCCGTGCTGGCCCGCTATGCCGAGCGCGGCTGGGAGGTCGTCGCCGCGACCGAGATGGAATTCACCCTGGTCGATGACAGCGGCGACAGCATCCTGCCCGTGATCGACCCGCATTCGGGCCGCCGCCTGGCCCATGGCGCGGTGCTGTCGATCCAGGAGCTGGACGCCTTCGACGCCTTCTTCTCGGACCTCTACGACGGGTGCGAGGACATGGGCGTGCCCGCCGACAACATCATCGCCGAGGCCGGCGTCGGCCAGTTCGAGGTCACCCTGACCCACCAGTCGGCCCTGCGCGCGGCCGACGATGCCTGGCTGTTCAAGGCGCTCGTGCAGGGGCTCGCGCGCAAGTACAAGATGGCCGCCACCTTCATGGCCAAGCCCTACCTGGACGATGCGGGCAACGGCATGCACGTGCATTTTTCCGTGCTGGACAAGGAAGGCCGCAACATCTTTTCCGACGGCGGGCCCAGCGGCACGCCCATCCTGCTGAACGCTGTGGCCGGCTGCCTGCAGGCGATGCCCGACAGCACGCTGATCTTCGCGCCCTTCGGCAATTCCTACCACCGGCTGGTGCCCGGCGCCCATGCGCCGACCTCGGCCGTCTGGGCCTATGAAAACCGCACCGCGGCCATCCGCATCCCCGGCGGCCCGCCCGCCGCCCGCCGGATCGAGCACCGCAGCGCCGGGGGCGACGTGAACCCCTACCTGCTGCTGGCCACCGTGCTGGGCGCGGGCCTCGTGGGCATCGAGGACGGGCTGACCCCGCCCGAGCCGATCTCGGGCAATGCCTACCAGATCGAGGGCGCCCCGGCCCTGGCCAGTGACTGGAGCGCGGCCATCGACCGGCTGGAAAACAGCGCCCTGATGCGGCGCATCCTGCCCGAGGACCTGATCACCTACCTGGTTATGACCAAGCGCCAGGAATGCGCGGTCTTTGCGGAAATGGACCCCGACAGGCACTGGGAATCGCTGATCGAGACCGCGTGACGAGGCTTGAAACAGGGCCAGATCCGGCCTATCCTCGAATTTGATCAAATTCGGTGCCTCATGAAAATCGGTATATTGCAGACGGGTCACGCGCCCGATGCGCTTCTTGGTGAAACCGGCGATTACGACGCCCTCTTCCGTCGCCTCCTGGGATCCCACGGATTCACGTTCCGGACCTGGAACGTGGTCGATGACGAGCCCCTGCCCGACAGCCCCTCGGCCGCCGATGGCTGGCTGATCACCGGCTCGCGCCACGGGGTCTACGAAGACCACGCCTGGATTCCTCCGCTCGAAGCCTTCATCCGCGACATCCGCGATGCCGGCCGGCCCCTGGTGGGCGTGTGTTTCGGCCACCAGATCATTGCCCAGGCCCTGGGCGGCCGGGTCGAGAAATTCTCGGGCGGCTGGGCCATCGGCCGCCAGGTCTATAGCTACCAGGGCCGCCAGGTCTCGGTGAACGCCTGGCACCAGGACCAGGTGATCGACCTGCCCGAAGGCGCGACGGTGCTGGGCGGCAACGCGTTCGCCCCGCATGCCATCCTGGGCTATGGCGATCGCATCTGGACCTGCCAGCCACATCCCGAGTTCGACAGCACCTTCATCAAGGGCCTGCTGGAAACACGGGCCCCCGGCGTGGTGCCCAAGCCGCTGATCGAGGCGGCAACCAGGCAGCTGGATCAGCCGACAGACAGGCTGGACGTGGCCGAAGACATGGCCCGCATCTTCCTGAGGGAGCCCGTAGCATGAGCGACTGGATGTCCGACCTGCCGCAATCCGCGGCGGATTACCTGCAAAACCGCCGGCTGGACGAGGTGGAATGCATCATCGCCGACCTGCCGGGCATCGCGCGCGGCAAGGCCGTGCCGGCCAGCAAGTTCGCCCGCCAGAAGATGTTTCACCTGCCCGACAGCATCTTTTACCAGACCATCACCGGCAGCTGGTCCGAGGCGGCCGGTGACGCGGGCTTTGTCGAGCGCGACATGATGCTGGTGCCCGACATGACCACGGCCACGGCGGCTCCATGGACCGGCGACTGGACCTTGCAGGTGATCCACGATGCGCTGGACACCGCCGGCGAGCCGGTGCCCTTCGCCCCGCGCAACGTGCTGAAACGCGTGGTGCAGCTGTTTCACGACAAGGGGTGGAAGCCGGTCGTGGCGCCCGAGATGGAGTTCTTCCTTGTGGCCCGCAACATCGACCCGGCGCAGGACATCGCGCCGATGATGGGGCGTTCGGGCCGTCCGGCGGCGGCGCGCCAGGCCTATTCGATGACGGCGGTGGACGAATTTGGCCCGGTGATCGACGACATCTACGATTTCGCCGAGGCCCAGGGCTTCGAGATCGACGGCATCACCCAGGAAGGCGGGGCCGGCCAGCTGGAGATCAACCTGCGCCACGGCAACCCGGTCAAGCTGGCGGACGAGGTCTTCTACTTCAAGCGCCTGATCCGCGAGGCCGCGCTGCGCCACGACTGCTTTGCGACCTTCATGGCCAAGCCGATCAAGGACGAGCCCGGCTCGGCCATGCACATCCACCACTCGGTGATGGACATCGAGACCGGCAAGAACATCTTCACCGGCCCGCACGGCGGCGAGACGGATGCCTTCTACTACTTCATCGG
>PAQV01000024.1 GCA_002709405.1 Paracoccaceae bacterium | reverse complement strand
GCCGGAATTCCAGACCTGGAGCTACGAATACTACCGGACCTACCCCTATCGTCCGACCCAGTGGTTCCTGGCCGAGGACAACTGAGCCTTTAACTTGTGCAAATGAAACGGGGACCGGGTGGCAAAGCCATCCGGTCCTTGCGTTACCGGGCACGGCTCTGAAACGGTCAGCCCAACGAATACCGCGCAGGGACAGGCGCCATGGCCAATTTCATCCGCTTCGCCGCCGTCCGTGCGGCGCTTGCCATCACGACGCTGCTGCTGGTGTCCTTGATCGTGTTCTCCTTGATGGAGCTGGTGCCGGGCGATTGCGCCGAGCGCTACCTGGCCTACAAGAACACCCAAGGCCAGAACCTGACCCGCGACGACATCGAGGCCGAACGGGCGCGCCTGGGCCTTGACCAACCCTTCCTCGTGCGCTGGGGCAGCTGGGTGGCTGGGGCCTTCGTGGGCGAGTTCGGCGAAAGCTGCATCCTGCGCGTGGGCATCAGCCAGCTGCTGGGCAACAAGTTCCTGATCTCGGTCTCGATCTGTTTCGCCTCGCTTTTCCTGGCCTACCTGATCGCTATTCCGGTGGGGATTTACGCGGCCTCGGCGCGCAACCCGCTGGTGAACAACGTGCTGCGCTTCTTCTCGTACCTGGGCCTGGCCATGCCCAACTTCCTGCTGGCCCTGATCATCATGCTGATCGCGACGGTCTATTTCGGGGATTCCATGTCCGGTCTCTTTTCCAAGGAGTTCCGGGACGCGCCCTGGTCGATGGCCAAACTGCTGGATTTCCTGTCGCGCGCCTGGCTGCCCGTCTTCATCCTGGGCTGGTCGGCCACGGCCTTTGCGCTCCAGACGGTGCGCGCGCTGATGCTGGATGAAAACGACAAGCTTTATGTCACCGCCGCCCGCGCCCGGGGCCTTTACGGTCGGCAATTGCGCTGGCGCTACCCGGCCCGGCACGCGCTGGGGCCGATCGTGAACTCGCTGGGCTTCGACCTGAACCGCATCTTCAACGAATTGCCCATTGTCGCCGTCATCCTGACCCTGACCGAGGCCGGGGCCCTGCTGCTGGAAGCACTGGCCCGGTCCAACGACCAACAGCTGGCCGGGGCGATCATCTTTCTTCTGACGGCGACCATCGTGGCGCTGAACTTCGTGACGGACCTGGCCCTGGCGCTGATCGACCCCCGGGTCCGCAAATCGGTGATGGGATAAGGCCATGGCAAAGACCGCAACCATCGACCAGAAGCGCAAAGAGGCCTATTACACCGCCTCGCAGCGCCAGTTGATCTGGGCCCGCTTCCGCCGCAACACCTCGGCCATGGTGGCCGCCGGCATCCTGGTCTTCCTGATCCTGCTGGGCCTCTTCTCCGACTTCGTGGCCCCCTACAACCCAACCATCGCCGGAGCCGACAAAGACTATACCAACGGCGCACCCCAGGTCCCGCAGTTTTGTGATCACAACGGCTGTTCAGCCCGGCCCTTCATCTACGGCATCAAGCGCGAACGCTCGGTCCAGACCAATTTCCGCTGGGTGACGACCATCGACACCGAGGACAGGCGGTACCTTCAGTTCTTCGTATCAGGCGACGACTACCGCATGTTCGGCATCAAGGGCGATTTGCACCTGTTCGGCGTGCAGGACGGCTACGTGCACCTCTTCGGCACCGACGACCTGGGCAAGGACATCTTCAGCCGCACGCTGCATGCCATCAACACCTCGATGGCGGTGGGCACGCTGGGGGTCCTGATCTCGTTCGTCATGGCCCTGGTCATCGGGGGCGTGGCGGGCTACTTCGGCGGCGTCATCGACGGCGTCCTGCAAATGATCACCGATGCCATCCGAACGGTGCCCGCGATCCCGTTGTTCATGGCGCTGGCCGCCTTCGTGCCCGACACCTGGTCGGCGGAACAGAGGTTCTTCTTCATATCCATCATCCTGGGCTTCATCGGCTGGCCGACGCTGGCCCGCCGTGTCCGCACCCACCTGCTGGTCGAGCGCAACCAGGAATACGTCCTGGCCGCCCAGCTATGCGGCGCGTCGGCGAGCCACATCATCGCCCGTCACCTGCTGCCCTCGTTCACCAGCTACATCATCGTCGACCTGGTGATTTCCTTTCCCTACATGGTGCTGTCGGAAACCGCCCTGTCCTTCATCGGCCTCGGCCTGAAGGACCCGGTGACCTCCCTGGGCGTCCTGCTGCAGAACACCACCAGCGCCGACGTGCTGCTGAACTACCAATGGTATTTCATCCCCGTGCTGTTCTTCATCGCGCTGGTGATGGCCTTCGTCTTCGTCGGAGACGGGCTGCGCGACGCCGCCGACCCCTATTCGGAGGCCAACAAATGACGCTTCTGTCCGTCAAGGATCTCGACATCAAGTTCAGGACCGACGAGGGGCTGGTGACGGCCGTCGATGGCGTGTCTTTCGACATCGCTCCCGGTGAAGTCCTGGGCCTGGTCGGCGAAAGCGGATCGGGCAAGTCGGTGACGGCCAAGTCGCTGATGCAGCTGAACGGGCGCAACACGGTCTATGGGCCGGGCAGCCGGATCACGCTGGACACCGGGTCGGGCGATCCGCTGGAGGTCCTGTCGCTGAAGCGCGAACGCGACATGCGGCCGATCCGGGGCGGGGCGATCTCGATGATCTTCCAGGAACCGATGGCCAGCTTTGCCCCCGCGATCACCGTGGGGAACCAGATGGTCGAACAGCTGCTGATCCATACCGACATGGGCAAGAGGGAGGCCCGCGAGTATTCCATCCACATGCTGGACCGCGTGGGCATCACCGAACCGGCCCGGCGCATCGACCAGTACGTGTTCGAATATTCCGGGGGCATGCGCCAGCGGGCGATGATCGCCATGGCGCTCTCGACCAAGCCCCAGCTGCTGATCGCCGACGAACCCACCACCGCGCTGGATGTCACGATCCAGGCCCAGGTGCTGGACCTGATGTCGGAACTGGTGGCCGAGTTCGGCATGGGCATCCTGTTCATCACCCATGACCTTGGCGTGATCGCCCAGGTCGCCGACCGCGTGGCGGTGATGTACCTGGGCCGGATCATGGAAATGGGCCCGGTGCGCGACGTGATCCGCCACCCCGCCCATGCCTATACCCAGGGCCTGCTGCGTGCCCTGCCCCAGCTGGACGACCTGGACGCCCCGCTGGTGCCGATCCCGGGTGACATCCCTTCTCCGCTTGAACGACCGTCGGGCTGCGTCTTTCACCCGCGCAACACCTCCCTGGCACCGGGCTCGCGCTACGAAACCGAAGTACCGCCCCTGTCGCAGGTGTCCCCCGGCCATTACGCCGCCCTCTTTCCCGAAGACATCCCGGAGCGCGTGGCATGACCCGTCCCATCGTCAGCATCGAGAACCTGACCGTCGCCTATCCCCTGGGCCGCCGCCTGCTGGGCGACGCACCGATGCTGAAGGCCGTGAACAACGTGTCGATGCAGATCCCCAGGGGCAGCTTTGTCGGGCTGGTGGGCGAAAGCGGATCGGGCAAGACGACGCTCGGCCGGGCGATCCTGAAAGCCGCGCCGATCACCGACGGGCAGATCATCTACGACAACGGCCGCGACCAGTTCGACGTGGGCGCCATGAGCAAGCGCCAGGAAAAGGCCTATCGCAAGCATGCCCAGCTGATCTTCCAGGACCCCTACGCCGCGCTGAGCCCGCGCATGACCGTGCGCGACATCATCGCCGAACCGATCGAGCTGCTGGGCCTGACCAAGTCGCGGGCCGAGACCGACGAGATGGTCCGCGACATCGCGGCCAAGTGCCGGCTGAACCTGGAACACCTGCGCCGCTACCCCCATGCCTTTTCCGGCGGTCAGCGCCAGCGCATTTCCATTGCCCGCACCCTGGCCGCCCGGCCCAGCTTTGTCGTGGCCGACGAATGCGTGGCCGCATTGGACGTATCGATCCAGGCCGACATCCTGAACCTGCTGAAATCGCTGCAGCGCGACCTGGACCTGACCATTCTCTTCATCAGCCATGACCTTTCGGTCGTGGCCCATGTCTGTGATCATGTGGCTGTCATCTACTTGGGCGAGATTGTGGAAGAGGGACCGACGAGGCAACTCTTCGCGAACCCGCAACACGATTACACCAAGACCCTGCTGGCCGCGATTCCATCGCTGGACCCCGACCGCAAATCGCGGATTCCGCAATTCGAACGTGGCAGGCCGGAAGTGACGAAAGGCTGACCTTGCCCGACTACGACCTGGACCGCGCCTATGAAATCAAGGGCCCGGACAGCGCCCGCGAGCTATATGGCAAGTGGGCCGAAACCTACGACGACAGCTTTGCCGACGACTGGGGCTTTGTCGCCCCGCAGCGCATTGCACAGCTTTTCCTTGCCGAAAGCGACGGCGACACACCGATCCTGGACATTGGAGCCGGAACCGGACTGGTGACCGAGCACCTGGGCGGCGAAACCGTCGATGCCTTCGACATCACGCCCGAAATGCTGGACGTGGCCCGGACCAAGAACATCTACCGCGACCTGATCCTGGGCAACCTGCTGGCCCCGATCAAGCTGCCCGACGCGACCTACGGCGGCGTGATTTCCTGCGGGACCTTCACCCATGGCCATGTCGGCCCGGCCTGTTTCCCCGAACTGCTGCGCATCGTGCGGCCCGGGGGGCTGTTTGTCTGCGGCACGATCCCGGCGGTGATGGACAGCATGGGCTTCGGCTCGGCCCTGGCCACGATGCAGGCGCGCGGCCAGATCTCGCCCCTGAGGTTCGAAGAAATCGAGATCTACTCTAACAAGGATCACCCCCATGCGGACGACCGCGGGCTGGTGATGGTCTTCCGGAAGACGTGATGCTGACCCAAGCCGACCCGGCCGATGCCCCGGCCTTTGCCGCCCTGCTGGCCCGGGCCTTCACCGACTATGCCCGGGGCCTGGGCCGCACCGAACCGGGGCCTTATGACTGGGTGCCGGACCGGCTGGAAAACGGCGAAGGCTTCTGGCTGGGCGAGGCCCGCCAGGGCGCGGCGGTCCTGGCCTTTACCGGGCGCAGCGCCAAGCTGGACGCCCTTGGCATAGCGCCCGAGGCCCAGGGAAGCGGGTTGGGCGCCCGGGCCGTGGCCGCCATCGAAGCCCATGTGAAGGCCCGGGGCATCTCGGCCCTGCACCTGCAGACCGCACAGCGCTACACCCACCTGGTCGCCTTCTATTCCAGGCTGGGGTTTCGCGTGAACGGGGTAGGCCCGCATTCCGACGGGCTGGACGACATGCTGCGCGTGCACATGGTCAAGCGGCTCTGACCGCCCGCCGACAGAGGCCCGCCGGCAGATCCTGCCTTACCCGCTGAAGACGAAATTCGCCTCGTTCACCAGCTCGTTGTAGGTGAAGTCGCCCTTCACCAGGATCCGTCCCTGGCCCGGTACGGTGATGTAGAACCCGCCGCCCTCGCCGGTATTGGCCGTGATGACCAGGTCGTCGACCGAGCTCACATTGGCCACGTCCAGTTCGATGACGTCCTCGCCCACGGTGAAATCCTCGATCGTGTCGCCGTCCGAGATCTCGCCCTCGGCATAAAGGAAGGTGTCGTTGCCGGTCCAGCCGGTGGCGCTGTCGGCCCCTTCTCCGCCCTGGACCGTGTCCCAGCCGACGCCCCCGTTCAACGTGTCGTCGCCCTCGCCCCCAACCAGGTTGTCGGCGCCCTTCTGGCCCTTGAGCACGTCGTCGCCCTGGTTGCCCGCCAGCTTGTCGTCGCCGTCGCCGCCCTCGATGACATCATCGCCGCCCCAGCCATAGAGTTTGTCGTCGCCCTCGTCGCCATAGATCGCGTCATTGCCCGCATCGCCGGTCAGCTTGTCATTGCCCGCCTCGCCATAAAGCGTGTCATCGCCCTTGCCGCCCACCAGCTCGTCATCGCCCGTGGTGCCATAGATCTCGCGGTCCTCGACCCCTTCGCCGACATTGCCTTCGTTGTCGCCCAGGTAGAAGGTCAGCTCGACCATCTCGTAGGGGTTCAGGTCGAATTCCAGCTGGGTGGAGTCGACCTCGAAATCGGTCAGCACCCCGCGCGTGTCGTGTTCGGCGTAATAGAACCGCTCGCCCCCGACGACGACGTAATCGGCTTCGACCTTGCCCTCGCCCTGCACGAAGTGGATACCGTCGGAACTGGTGTCGGACTGGTCGATGCTGACCTTCACGCCGCTGGCGCTGTCGAAATCGGTCACGATCGACGACAGGTCCAGGTCCAGGTGAGTTTCCTGGGCCACGCGCGAGGCCACGTAGAACACCACCTTTTCTTCCGAGTAATAGCCGTTGATCTCGATCGCCCCGTCCGCCCCGCTGTAATCCAGCACGAGGTTCTCCATCCCCGGCAGGCTGTCGCGCATCAGCTCGTAGGTGGCGCTGCGCACGGTGTTGACCACCCGGCCCTCGTCATCCAGCAGCACCGGATCGCCGGAATTGCCCGCCAGGTCCGTCGTGGTGTTGTGCTGGATCGCCCAGATATGGGCGACATCGGTGCCAAGGGTCGTGGCGTATTCCACCTGTTCCGAAAACGTCCCCGTGTACTTCAGCCCGTTCTGCGCCAGGTTGGTCGTCTTCAGGTTCCATTCGGTCAGATACAGATCCAGGTCCTTTTCAAAGGCCTCGTCCCAGACCGCGTAGTCGAGGTCGATGTTGTTGACCTCGAAGCTGCCGCGTTCAAAGATGTCGAGCTTTTCGTTGTAGTAATAATGCTCGATCACCCCGTCGATGGCGTCCTTGGACTGGTCGTCAAGCGTGTCGATGATCTGCTGGTTGGCCGCTTCAAGGCGCACCTGGAAGCCCCGGTCGTCCACCGTGTGATGGAATTCGGACCCTTCGTTGGGCGTGGCCATCTGGACGATGATGTTGGGTTCATCCTCGGCCGCGACCCCGGCATCGGCAAAGCCCTTGAGGATCGCGTCAATGGCGATATTGGCCTTGGTCGCATAGGCCGTTTCGCCCATCTCCCAGTATTCGTTACCGATCTCGAAGGCATGGATCACGTCGCCGTAGTCTTCCATCACCGCCGTGGTAAAGCGCTGGATCTCCGGGCCGAAGTCCTCGTATTCCTCGGTATCAAGGAACTTGGTCGGCAGGACCAGCGTCACCTTCTTGGCGTCCGAGAAATCGCCGTCCCCGTTGGGATCCTGCGCCCAGTCGAGGAACACCGTCAGTTCCTCGCGCAGGACCAGGTTGCCTTCGCCGTCATCCACCATCTTGACGACATTGAGCCATTCGACCCCGTCATCGGCTTCGTCCTGGCCATCGCCCTGGCCGGCGGGGAAGCGGATGTGGTCCTGTTCCAGCTCCTCGATCGACTCGATGAAGGTGTCGATCGGATCGCCGCTTTCGGTGTTGACCTTGTAGACCGCGTTGGCCCCGAACAGGCCCTCGGATACCACGTTGCCGGTGAAGGTCGCCCCGGTGATCGTAACCGACAGGCTGGTGCTGGCATCGACCCCGCCGAGGCTGAAATCGGTGAAGGCGATCCGGCCCGATGCGGTCGCCGCGGCTTCGACGGTCGCCTCGTCGGCTTCGTCTTCTTCCTCGTCGGCCTCGGTTTCGGCAACAGCCTGCGTCTGGGTAGCAACTTCGGTGCCGGATTCGGTGTCGGCCGTCGCGTCGTCGTCCAGCGAGGCCTCGTATTCGTCCAGCACGAACCCCGTATCCAGGGCCACGGCCACGATGCGGCCGTTGTAGACATAACCCAGGGCGGAATACTCGGCGACCTCCTCGACCACGAGGTTGGTCGCCAGATCCTCTTCGGATATCTCGGTGCCGTCGGGCATGACGAAGAACAGGTTTTCGCCGACCGTCAGCTGGCCTTCCAGCAGTTCGGTCACCAGCACCACCGGGTCGGCCTCGTCGCTGTCGTTGATGACGACCTCGAACCGGTCGTTGCCCTCGCTGTCGGGGATCAGGTTTCCGTCATCATCATAGCGCACGTCCAGCAGGTAATCGCCGTCGTCGCCGATCATCACGTCGTCGCCGGCCCCGCCGGAAATCACGTCGAAATCGTCCGACAGCCCGCTTGCCTCGCGGCCGTCAATGTAATCGTCGCCCTGGTTGCCGTCGAGGAAATCGCTGCCGTCGCCGCCGACGATGATGTCATTGCCGTCGCCGCCTTCGAAGTAATCGTCCTTGTTCTCGTAAAGATCGCCGATCAGGATGTCGTCGCCGTCCAGCAGCGACACAACGGCGGGCGAGAAGTTGGCCACCCAGATCGACTGGGCGTTCAGCGCGTCGGCATCGTTGTTCAGCACGGTGGCCACGACGCGGCCGTCGTACCACAGGTCGGTGCCCTCGCCGTCCTCGTTGTCCTCGGCGATCAGCCCGGCTTCAAGCACACCACGATAGGACACGACCTGCCCGTCGCTTTGCATGAAGATCACCCGGTCGGGCGTGTCCTCCAGGTTGTCCAGGGTGAAATCCAGGTCTTCGATGATGACCGGGTCGGCGTCGGGATCATCGACGATGATCTGGAAGAAATCGGTGCCCTCGCCGCCCGACAGGACGTCGCCGTCGCTGCCCGCAATCAGGTCGTCGCCGCCACGGCCTTCGATCCGCACCGGAGCGGCATCTTCGGTGGTCACCCCTGTCAGGATATCACTGCCCTCGGTGCCGGTGATGGTTTCCATGTCACCGGTATCGGTCTTGTCGGACTCCGACTCGGACTCGTCGTCCCCCAGGAAGGTGAACGCCGCCGCCCCGACGGCAGCCAGCAAAAGAAACGCCAATGGCCCCAAGATCTCGATCCCCCGGATCCGGCAATAGTCAACAGATCCACCGGCCCCTACCCCGGGCGGATGGTTAACAATCACTTTAGGGTGAGCCTAACCTCTTGGGAACAAAAAGGCGCATGGGGTCTTGAAAAGGGACGCGGCGTCCCGATAGCGACCGGCATCGTTGACGAAAGCGATACAATCCGGCGCGATCCGCCGGATTGATCGAAGGGTCACCGACCTGCCCTTTCGGCGACCGGAGAATCCCCGTTGACAGGACAGGCCCCTTATTCGGAAACCGCGCCTTCGGACCCCTCGACAGAGGCCGCGTAGTTTTCCAGCCCTTCCAGCAAGGCGATCTGCACCAGGTCCAGCAAGTCGTCGATGGCCACGCGGGTCTCTTCCATCCTGGCCACGGTCGCCTCCCGGTCGAAGGGCTGAGCCGTCCCGGTTTCCATCGCCAGGATCCGGGCGCCCAGCACCGCGCGCAGGGCCGGGGCGATGTCGTCCCGCCGGGCCACCAGGGCAGCATTCAGCGCGTGGCGGACCTCGGGTTCCTGAAGGCCCGCATAGGCATCGTCGCCCAGCAGTTCGACCCGCAGGCGGTGCAGGCGCAGCCCGGCCCCGATGGCCAGCGCATTGCCCAGCAGCGACACGGCCAGCACGGCGATCAGCGCCATACGCCCGTTGAACCTGAAGCGTTTCATCACATTCCCCCCAGCAGCGAGACGATGTCGGTCAGTTCCGACACCGCGCGGACCACGCCCCCGTCGACCAGGGGCACCAGGCCATAGCCAAGCCCGCCGAACAGCAGCAACAGCCCGCCAAAGCCCACCATCCAGGGCAACGGCTCTGCCAGGACCTCGCCGACCGGAGCAGCACGGCCGGGGCCCTCGTCGGCCAGGGCGCTGAGCACGGCCCGCGACAGCAGCGCGACATCCTCGTCTTCGGGCCGCGCCAGGTCGGCGGCCAGGGCCCTGTCGAAGGCAGCATCGTCCATCGGATCCGGTTTCGGGGCCATTTCCTGATCTTTCCTTTCGCTCATGGCGTCTCATCCTCCCGTTCCAGGGCCTGGCGCAACGTGGTGCGCGCCCGGACCAGCAATTGTTCGACCGCCCCAGCGCTGGTGCCCAGCGTGGCCGCGATCTCGGTGGAGCTCAGATCCCCGGTCACCCGCAGCAGGATCGCCCGTCGCTGGCGGTCCGGCAAAGCGGCGATGGCCTTTTGCGTCCGGGCCAGCCTTTGGCGCGCGTCCAGGTCCGCCTCGGCATCGGGCGTGTCGTCCTCTGGTTCGGGCGCGCTTTCCAGCCCCACGAACCGGCGGAACCCGCCACGGCGGTTGCGGTCGATACACAGGTTGACCGCGATCCTGTACAGCCAGGTCGACACGGCGCCCTTGGACGGGTCATAGCTGCCCGCCTTCTTCCAGGCCCGCAAGAACACTTCCTGCGCCACGTCCTCGGCATCGGCCGCCACGTTCAGCGCCTGCGCCGCGTAGCGCCGGATGCCCGGCCCGTAGATCGTTATCAGCGACGCCAGCGCCCGGCGGTCTCCCGCCACCAGCGCCGCCATCAGCTCCTTGGCCTCTGCCGGGGTCACACTCATTAACACTTGGGTCCTGCGTCGGGGCTCGGACCGGTTCTGACGCGGCGGCAGCTCCGCGGCAAGAGGCGCCGGTCCGACCGGGCCGCACAAAAGTCCGACCCGGCCCCGAACGCCCGTTATCAGTTCGATACGGTGATCTTCCGCGTCTTCGAGCCCGACTGGCCGTTGGGGCCCTGGCCCGAGACGGTCGTCGTGGTGCCGCCGGCATCGGTGGTGCGCAGGCGATTCTTGGTGGCCGACTGGCCGTTGGCCGTGGTTGCCGTGGTCGTGGTTTCGCAGTTAGACGCGCCGTTGCCGCGGATGCAGTCGCGGTCCTTGGACATGGTGCCGCCGTTGTCGGTGGTCACGGTGACATTCTGCGCGGCGGCGGGCATGGCCAGGCCGAGGGGCAGGATCAGGGCGAGAGCGAGTTTGACGTTTTTCATGGGATTGGTCCTTTCAAGTGGGGTTGGGTCGTTTCAGTGGGTTTGGTCGTGGTGAATGGGGGCTCTGGCGGCGGGACGTCCGCCAGAGCGCAGGCTGATGGGGGTCAGCCCTTGGCCCGGGCCATGAATTGTTCCAGCCGGGCCAGTTCCTGCGGCCCCAGGACGCCGTCGCGGTTGCGGTCGGCGCGGGCAAAGCCCGGGGATTGGGACAGGAATTCGGATTNTGTCAGCGCCCCGTCCCCGTCGCTGTCACGCGACAGGATGTTGGCGGCGTTGCCGCCCCGGGCGTCCAGCTCGGCCCCGGTCACGAGGCCGTCGTCGTTGGTGTCGAGACCGTGGAAGGTGTCGGACTGCGCGGCCTGGAACTCGGTCCGGGACAGGACACCGTCGGCATCGGTGTCATAGGCCGCCAGAAGGGTCTGCTGGGCCAGGGCGGGCCCCGCGAGGGCGACCAGGCCGGCCAGGCTGACGGCGGTGACGGTAAGGCGCTTGGAGCGGCGCATCGTGCTCTCCTTCAAGGTTGCGATACCTTGAATACGCAGGCCCTACGGGACCCCTACGCCGCCTTCGAAACTTTTTTGGATTTTTTCGTGCGGCCCCCTGATGGCCGCTTTTCGGGCCCCGGAATCCTAGCCGGCCAGGAACCCCGCCAGGGCCAGCTGGTCGGTCCACATCCGGTCAAGGGCCTCGGGCAAGGAGGGGGCCTCTTTCGCGACCCAGGCCCCGATCGCCAGGCCCGACAGGTTCATCGTCCAGTCGGCCAGGTCGCGGCGCAGGGTCTCGGGCAGATCCGGCCGCCGCTCGGCCAGGCACGTGGCCAGGTCGTCGGCCATGCCCTCGATGGCCTGTTCCAGCAGCCAGCGCACCTGGGCGTTCTCGCGCCAGAGCATGCCGATGCCGCTGATGATGTCNCCCCGGTCGACAAGCTGTTCCAGGTGCATCTCCAGCACCTTGCGCAAATCATCGCGCAGCGATCCGCGCCCGGTCCGCAAAAGCTCCAGCGCCTGGTCCGGCATCGTCGGGGGTTCGCCGACGGCCGCCGCTTCCTTGTTGGTGTAATAGTTGAAGAACGTGCGCGGAGAGATCCCGGCCCGCTCGGAAATGGCGTCGGTGGTGACGTGGTCGAATCCACTCTCTCTGGCCAAGGCCAGGGTCGCGCGCTGGATATCCATCGCGGTCTGTTTCCTGCGGCGTTCCCTCAGCGAGAGTTTCATAAAAGCAAACCTTGCAGAGACTGCAAACTTTGCCTAAGTTGCACGCCGGGGGAGCCAAGGTCAACCATGTGGACGCGCACGAACATGAAAATATCTACCTTCGCCGGCCGCCCGCTGCTGGCCACGACGGCCTTGCTAGCCATGACGGCCCTTGCGGCGGCCCAGCAATCCGCCCCTCCGATGCAGGTCGGCACGATCACCCTGGAACGCCAGGCGGTGCCGCGCATCGTGACCCTTCCGGGCCGCGCGGTGGCCTACCAGGATGTTGACATCCGCCCGCGGGTCGGCGGCGTCGTGGAAGAGATCCTCTATACCCCCGGCGCNGACCTGTCAGTGGGCGATCCGCTGTTCCGCATCGACGATGCCAGCTACCGGGCCAACGTGGCCGCCGCGCAATCGGACCTGGCCACCGCCGAGGCCAACCTGCCCGTGGCCAAGGCAGCCTACGAGCGGGCCGAACAGCTGGCCGGGCGCGGTTATACCGAAGCCGAGGTCGACAGCGCGCGGGCCAGCCAGGCCGAGGCCGCGGCCACCCTGGATGCCGCCCGCGCTGCCCTGGATTACGCCCAGACGGAATTGTCCTGGACCACGATCACCAGCCCGATCGACGGCGTGGCCGAGGTGGCCTCGGTGTCGGTCGGAGACCTGGTGACCGCCGGCCAGTCGGACGCGCTGACGACGGTGACGCGGATGGATCCGATCGACGTGCAGATGCTGGAAGCCTCGGCCCGGATGCTGGAACTGCGCCAGGAAATCGCGTCGGGCACGCTGGAACAGACCCCTGAACTGGAAGCCCGCCTGCAGCTGGAAACCGGGGCGATCTACGAAGGCTCCGGCCAGTTGGTCACGCCCGGCACGGCCGTGTCGACCACCACGGGCACCTTCACGGTGCGCTTCCGCTTCGACAATCCCGACCGGATGATCCTGCCCGGCATGTTCCTGCGCGGCGAAATCACCGTGGGCACCGTGCAGGCCTACCTGATCCCCCAGCGCGCGGCCGAGCGGAACAACTCCGGCGCCCTGACCGTCTTCGTCGTGGGCGACGATGGCACCGCGCAACAGGTCGTGCTGTCCGAACTGGGCACCTATGAAAACGCCTGGATCGTGCCCGGCGGCCTGGACGATGGCGACAAGCTGATCGTCGACGGGCTGAAATCGCTGCAAGCCGGCCAGGCCGTCACCCCGGTCGAGGTCGAAATCGACGAAAACGGCCTGACCCGGGACGTGGCTTCAACAGCACCGGCAAGCGAGACGCCGGCAGACAGCGGCAACTGATCCATGGCGACATTCTTCATTCACCGCCCGGTCTTCGCCTGGGTGCTGGCCATCGTCGTCATGCTGGCCGGCGCGTTCTCGCTGATCAGCCTGCCGATTTCGCAATACCCCGACATCGCGCCCACCACGGTGCGGATCTCGGCCACCTACACCGGGGCCTCGGCCGAGACGGTCGAGAATTCGGTGACCACGGTCATCGAGGACGGCATGACCGGGCTCGACGGGCTGATCTACATGACCTCGTCCTCGTCGGAAGGCTCGGCCAGCGTGTCGCTGACCTTCGACGACACGGTCGATCCGGACATGGCCCAGGTGCAGGTGCAGAACAAGCTGCAGCTGGTGCAATCCTCGNTGCCNACCTCGGTCACCCAGAACGGNGTGCGNGTGAACCGNTCGACCTCGTCGATCCTGATGGTCGGCGCGCTGGTGTCNGANGANGNNANCTNTTCCNCNGTCNAACTGGGCGACATCCTNGGATCCACCNTNGANGACNCGGTGCAGCGGACCGANGGCGTGGGNTCNATCAACNTCTTCGGCACNCANTANGCNATGCGNATCTGGCTGAANCCNCTNCGGCTGTNNCAGTACCANCTGACNCCGNNCGACGTGACCTCGGCCGTGTCGGANCAGAACACCAATGTCACCGTCGGCTCTTTGGGTGATCAGCCGGTCGTCAAGGGCCAGCAGTTCACCGTGTCCCTGTCGGCCCAGTCGCAGCTGACGTCGGTCCAGGACTTCCAGCGCATCCTGCTGAAAACCAACGAGGACGGGTCGGCCGTTTACCTGGCCGACGTGGCCACCGTCGAGCTGGCCGAAGAGGATTTCGGGTCCACCTCGCGGTTCAACGGCAACCCGGCGGCGGGCTTCGGCGTGAACCTGGCCACCGGGGCCAACGCGGTGGAAACGGCGGAACGCGTGCGCGAGGTCATCCACGGCCTGGAAAGCGCCCTGCCCGAAGGCGTCACGGTCGAATATCCCTACGACACCTCGCCCTTCGTCGAGCAATCCATCGAGCAGGTCTACCACACCCTGGGCGAAGCCGTCGTGCTGGTCTTCCTGGTGATCCTGCTGTTCCTGCAAAGCTGGCGGGCGACGCTGATCCCGACAATTGCCGTGCCAGTGGTCCTGCTGGGCACCTTCGGGGTGCTCGCGGCCTTCGGCATGTCGATCAACACCCTGTCGATGTTCGCCCTGGTGCTGGCCATCGGCCTGCTGGTCGATGACGCCATCGTGGTCGTCGAAAACGTCGAGCGGGTGATGGAAGAAGACGGGCTGGACCCGGTCGCGGCCACCGAAAAGTCGATGGGAGAGATCTCGTCCGCGCTGGTCGGTATCGTGATGGTCCTGTCGGCGGTGTTCCTGCCGATGGCCTTCATGTCCGGGTCGACGGGGGTCATCTATCGTCAATTCTCGGTGACGATCATCTCGGCCATGGTGCTGTCGCTGTTCGTTGCCCTTATCCTGACCCCGGCCATGTGCGCCTCGATGTTGCGCCCGTCCCATGGCGAGCCCCGTTTTGCCCCGCTGCGCTGGTTCAACCATGGGCTGGACCGGCTGACCAACGGTTATGGCAGCGCCGCGACGCGCCTGGGCCGGCGGCCCTTCCGCATGATCCTGCTGCTGGGGGCCATCGGCTATGGAGCCTGGTGGGTCTATGACCGGCTGCCCTCGTCGTTCTTGCCGACCGAGGACCAGGGCGTGCTGATGGCCATGATCGAACTGCCCGAAAGCGCCACCGTCGCCCAGACCGAAGAGGCCGTGGCGAAGATCGAAACTTACCTGCTGACCCAGGAAGACAGCGCCGTGGACAGCGTCTTTGCCGCCGTCGGTTTCAGCTTTGGCGGGTCGGGCCAGAACAACGCCATGATGTTCGTCAAGCTGAAGGAATACGCCGACCGGCCCGGCCAGACCGCCGGAGACCTGAT
>PAQV01000023.1 GCA_002709405.1 Paracoccaceae bacterium | reverse complement strand
GAACATGATCTCGGGCCTGGTGCCGCCGACCTCCGGAGAGGTCATCACCACCGGGTCGATGTCCTGGCCGGTGGGCTTTGCCGGGTCCTTCAGCGGCGACATGACCGGGGCGCAGAACGTCAAGTTCGTGGCCCGGGTCTATGGCGCAGATACCGACGAGACCCGCGATTTCGTCGAGGAATTCGCCGACCTGGGCGAGCATTTCCACATGCCCGTGCGCACCTATTCCTCGGGCATGCGCGGGCGGCTGGCCTTCGGCCTGTCGATGGCCTTTCAGTTCGACACCTACCTGGTCGACGAGACCACGGCCGCCGGCGACGGGGCCTTTCGCGAAAAGGCCAATGCGCTGTTCCTGGCCCGGATGAAACATTCCGGGGCGGTGGTGGTGAACCATTCCATGACGATGATCCGCGAATTGTGCGACGTGGGGGTCGTGCTGGAAGGCGGCCAGCCCACCTATTACGAGGATCTCGACGAGGCCATCGCCGCCCATGAGAACAACATGCGCCGGGCCACCCGGGCGACGATCGACAAGATGGTCAGCGCCACCCGCGCCCGCGCGGGTCGCAGCTGAGCCGGCCCACGCGGGGGCTGCGACGGCGCGCATGGGGCCCCCGTGACGCCGTGATCACATGGCCGGGCAGGCCCTGGCCGGGGTGTGATCACGCCGTGTGATCACGGGTTGTGATCACGGTTGGCCGGGGCGCGTACCGGCCTTTCCGGGCGCGGCAAAAAGCACTCTTTTGCAACAGGATCGGGCGCAACCCTGATGGCTGCGCTTGCAAACCGGCGAGGTTCCGCCCAAAAGACCGGCCAAACCGCGCCCCATGCTGCATGCGCATAAATTGTCTTTGGTGGATGTCTTAACTTGGGGTAAGACGAATCTGCGTGCTATTTGTACACATGCTTGTTTTTACTGCATTGACCTGTGTGAATTCCCACTCGACGCCCTCTCGCCCCGAACGGGACGCCCGGGGCAAAGCCAACGCTCTTCCGGGGGCAGAGACCTGACTATGCTGAGTTTTCTCAATGCCCTGAGCCGCCGCCAAAAGGGCTATGTCTTTCTCGGCATAGACCTGGCGCTCATACCGGTCGCCCTGCTGTTTACCTTTGTCGTCCAATCCCTGCCGATGAGCCCGATTGCGGCCCTGTGGGAAACGGGGCCGATCCTGCCCTACCTGGTGGCTTCGTGGGCCGGGCTGTCGCTGTGGCTGGGCATCCCCCAGATCCAGCTCAATGCCTATGAACGCCATGCCATCGGGCTGACCGCGATCTTCGCCCTGCTGACCGCCGGCGCCTCGGCGGTGCTCTCGGCGCTCTGGGCGCTGCCCTTCCCGCCGGGCACCCACGTGATGTTCGGCATCATCTACTTCCTCTTCGCCGTGGCCTCGCGCGCCGTGCTCTACCAGGTGGTCATGGCCGTCTATACCTCGGCCAAGCCGCGCTGCCGGGTGCTGATCTACGGTGCCGGCACGACGGGCATGCAGCTGGCCACGGCGCTCAAGCCGCACCAGACCATCGACCCGGTGGCCTTTGTCGACGACAATACCTCGCTGCAGGGCATGATGCTGGCCGGTCTGCCGGTCTGCCCGCCCGCGCGCATCGCCGAGCTGGTCAAGGAACGCCGCGTCGACCGCGTGCTGCTGGCCATGCCCTCGCTGAGCCAGCCCAAGCAGGCCCAGATCGCCCGCCACCTGCAGAAGATGGGGCTCGAGGTCCAGGCCCTGCCCAGCTTTGCCCAGCTGATCGGCGAGGAAGCCCTGATCGACAAGCTGGCCCCGGTGGCCCCGCAGAACTTCCTGGGCCGCGCGGCCTGCGACGTGTCGCTGGGCGACGCCTGCGACAGCTACCGGGACAAGGTCGTGCTGGTCTCGGGGGCTGGCGGGTCCATCGGTTCGGAACTGTGCCGCCAGGTGCTGTCGTGCCGGCCGGCGAAGCTGGTGCTGTACGAATTGTCGGAACTGGCGCTTTACACGGTGCACCAGGAATTGTCGCAGCTGGTCGAGGGCACGCGCATCGACCTGGTGCCGGTGCTGGGGTCGGTCACCGATCCGCGCCAGGTCAAGAAGGTGCTGGCCGATCACGACGTGAAGGTCGTGCTGCACGCCGCCGCCTACAAGCACGTGCCGCTGGTCGAATCGAACCCGCTGCCGGGCCTGGCCAACAATGTCTTCGGCACCCAGACGCTGGCCCGCGAGGCCGCCGAAACCGGGGTCGAACGGTTCATCCTGGTGTCCTCGGACAAGGCCGTGCGCCCGACCAATGTCATGGGCGCCTCCAAGCGCCTGGCTGAACTGGTGATCCAGGACCTGGCCACCCGTTTCGACGAGACGGTCTTCACCATGGTCCGCTTCGGCAACGTGCTGGGATCGTCCGGCTCGGTCGTGCCGCTGTTCCAGGACCAGGTGTCGCGCGGCGGCCCGGTCACCGTGACCGACCGGCGGGTGAAGCGCTATTTCATGACCATCCGCGAGGCCGTGCAGCTGGTGCTGAAGGCCGGGGCCGAGGCCAAGGGTGGCGAGGTCTTCGTGCTGGACATGGGCGAACCGGTGCCGATCATGCGCCTGGCCCGCCAGGTCATCGAAAGCGCGGGCTACACCGTGCGGGACGAACACAATCCCGAGGGCGACATCGAGATCGAGATCACCGGTCTGCGCCCGGGCGAAAAGCTGTCCGAAGAGTTGACGATCACCGGCGACCTGATCGGCACCCGGCACCAGAAGATCTTCTGTGCCCGCGAGGAAAAGCTGTCGGAAATCGAGGTCGCCTCGGTCCTGCGCGGCCTGCGCCATGCGCTGGCGGCCAGCGACGAGGACGCGGCCCGGGCGGTGGTGACCCGCTGGGTCGAAGGCTACCGGCTGGCCGTGGCGGAAACCGCCACCGGCGGACGCCCCTCCTGACGGGATCCGTCCCGGCCGGGCCAACACACGGGCCAACACACGGGCCGGGACATCGCAGGACATCGCGGGCCGGTGACATCCGGTGACCGGACCGTTTCAGGGCCCCCTCGCACGAAACCGCGGCAGGAAGGCCGCAGGGCGGGACTTTTTCATCACGGAGCGCCGGGCGTGGCCCGGTGACAATTGATCGCGGCGGGGCGGCCGTGGTCTAAGGCCGATAAGAACAAGGCCGCAAGGACGACTGGACGGGGCACGCGTGAGCAGCAGACTTCAGCGAAATCAGAGTGCGCTTCCACGCACGGAACGTATGACCGGGCACAGGGTCGGGCACGGGGCCGGATGGATGGCCGCCCTGCGTACGACAAGTATGCGCGCGATTGTGCGCACGACAGGTTTGCGCACGACGTTGTGTACGACAGGTTTGCGCGCGATCTTGCGCACGACTGCTTTATGTTCGGTGGGCCTGTGTTCGGCAGCCGTCGGCGTGATGGGCACCGGGGCGCAGGCCCAGCTGGGCTGGGAAACCGACCCCACGGCCTACGTGACCGGGCCGACCGATCCGCTGGCCCTGCCGGGCACGCCCGAAGCGGCGCCGACCATCGCGCAATATCCCGATGGCCCCAGCTTCAACTTCTACAGCGCGCCGGGCCTGATCGACATGCCCTCGGGCGAGGCCGCGCCGGATGGCCAGTTCAATGCCGGGGTGTCCTGGTTCGGGGGCATCGGGCGCTATACCCTGACCTTCCAGGCCCTGCCCTGGGTGTCGGGCAGCTTCCGCTACAATTCCTTCGCCAATGCGAACTTCTCGGGCTTCGAGACCTATTACGACCGCAGCTTCGACCTGCGCTTCCGCCTGCTGAAGGAAACCGACCGGCTGCCGGCGGTGACCTTGGGCCTGCAGGATTTCGTGGGCACCGGGATTTCGGCCGGCGAATACATCGCCGCCACCAAGACCTTTTCCCTGCCGCCCTCGCGGCTGGGGGGCAGCGGCACGCTGAAGGTCACCGGCGGCCTGGGCTGGGGCCGTCTGGGATCTTACGGATCGATCAACGGCTACGGCGACCGGCCGGCCTATGACCCCAGCTCGACCGGCGGCCAGGTGGCCTATGACCAGTGGTTCCGCGGCCCCTTTGCGCCCTTCGCGGGGATCGAGTGGCGGCCCAACGACACGTTCGGCGTGAAGGTCGAATATTCCTCGGATGCCTACGTGACCGAGGTCCAGGACATGGGCATCCTCGACCGCCGCTCGCCGATCAACTTCGGCGTCGAATACAAGGTCAACAACGCGATCCGCATCGGCGGGTACTACCTGTACGGCTCGGAAGTGGGTTTCAACATCCAGATCCAGGGCAACCCCAAGGCCCCGCCGGTGCCCGTCGCCGTGCCGGCCCCGCAGCCGGTGCTGGTGCGCCAGGATCCGCGCACCAATCCCGAGGCCTGGTCGACATCCTGGGCCGGCAGCCGCGAGGTGCCCCCGGCGCTGCGCGACAACCTGATCGGCGTGCTTGATCCCCAGGGCATCACGGTCGAGACCTTCACCGTTTCGGCCCACACCGCCGAGGTCCGCTACAACAACCGGCGCTACTGGCCCGAGATGAACGCCATCGGCCGGGTCGCCCGGGCCATGGCCCAGACCCTGCCGCCGTCGGTCGAAACCTTCCACATCGTGCCCCAGTCCAATGGCATGGCCGTGAACCGGGCGACGATCCGGCGCTCGGACCTGGAAGTGGTCGAATACGAAACCGATGCCACCGGGGCGATGACCGCGCTGATCGGCTATTCCGACGCGCCGCCGCTCAGCCTCGAGGCGGTCAGCAACGAGGCGCTGTTCCCGCGCTTTTCCTACTCGCTGCAACCCTATTTCGAGCCCAGCTACTTTGACCCCGACAAGCCGATCCGCCTGGACGTGGGCCTGGAGCTGAACGGCACCTACCGCCCGGCCCCCGGCTGGATCGCGTCGGGCGCGCTGCGCTACAAGCTGTTCGGGGATCTCGACGGCGGGCGGCCCTCGAACTCGGTCCTGCCGCACGTGCGGTCCGACTGGGCGGAATATGCCCAGTACGACCTGACCATGCGCAACCTCTACGTGGCCAAGCAATGGCGGCCGGGCAAGGATCTGTATGCCCGGGCGACCTTTGGCTACCTGGAACAGATGTTCGGCGGGATCTCGACGGAACTGCTGTGGAAGCCGGTCAACAGCCCGCTGGGGCTGGGGATTGAAGCCAACTACGTGGCCCAGCGGGACCAGGACCAGCGGTTCGGCTTCGGCCAGTACGACTACCAGATCGCCACCGGCCATGCCTCGGCCTATTACGAGTTCGGACCGGGCCTGATCGGCCAGGTCGACGCCGGGCGCTACCTGGCCGGCGACTGGGGGGCGACCTTCTCGATGGACCGGATCTTCGACAACGGCTGGCGGGTGGGCGCGTTCTTCACGCTGACCAATGTCTCGGCCGAGGATTTCGGCGAAGGCTCGTTCGACAAGGGCATCCGCTTCTCGATCCCGGTCAACTGGGTCCTGGGCCAGCCCAGCCGCCAGACCGTCGGCACCACGATCACGCCGATCACCCGCGATGGCGGCCAGCGGCTGGTTGTGCCGGGCCGGCTTTATCCGCAGATCCGGGCGGCCCACAAGAAGGCGCTCGACGACCAGTCGGTGAGGTTCTGGCAATGATCCGTACACGATTTTCCGGGTCCCGGCTGTCCCGACTGTCCTGGGCCCTTCCGCTTGCGCTGGTCGCGGCCCTGGCGGGCTGTTCCAACCGGGGCGATGAAACCAGCGCCACGCTGAAGACGCTGGCCGCCATCCAGGCCGCGGCAAGCCGGGCCACGAGCGGCGATCCCGCCCCCGCGGGCCCGCAGCTGACCCGGGCCGTGCTGAACACGGTCGACGGCGAATTCGTCCTGGCCGAGGTCGAAAAGACCGGCAGCCGGGCCTTCATGTATATCTCGGCCGAGCGCCAGGGCCGGGCCGCCGGATCCGAGGGCGGGCGGCTGCTGGTCTGGCGCACGGAA
This sequence comes from Paracoccaceae bacterium, assembly GCA_002709405.1. Taxonomy (GTDB): domain Bacteria; phylum Pseudomonadota; class Alphaproteobacteria; order Rhodobacterales; family Rhodobacteraceae; genus Marinibacterium. Next base: position 52,782 of record PAQV01000023.1, on the reverse strand, counting down.
AACGATGTCTCGCTGACCCTGCGCGACGGCGTGCTGGTCGGCACCCGGGGCCTGGGCGGAGACCTGGTGTCCGCCCAGGGCGGTCCGGCGCTGGCCGCGGTGCGCAGCCGGGGCGCGTCCCAGGGGCTGAAACGGCAGGTCTACAGCGCGCTGGACAACAAGCCGGTGGTGATGAACTTTGCCTGCGAGGTCGATGACCTGGGGGCGGAAACCATCGTCATCGTCGAACGCCGCCACGGCACCCGTCACCTGCGCGAAACCTGCGCGCTGGCGGATGGCACGGTGGTCAACGACTACTGGGTCGATTCGCGCGGATCGACGGTCTGGAAGTCGCGGCAATGGGCGGGGCCCTATATCGGCTATGTCACGGTCGAGAAACTGACCCCGTAGTCCGGGCCTGCCCCCGCGGCAGGTCCTGTGCAGGTTCTGGGCAGCCAAAATGGCGACATTTCTGCAATGCAGCGCAAAAACGTGCCGCATTGCACGAGGATCGGACCGGATCCCGTTGAAATTGAACATGGTCCAAGGTAGGTCTGGATCAAATGACCCCCAAGGAGATTTGGAGCATGAAAACCCTCACGGCTCTGTTCGCCGCTGCCTCCATCGCAGCACTTCCGACGCTTGCTGCCGCGCAGACCCCTGCACCGGCTCCCGCGCCGACCGTTCCGGCTCCGCTGTCGGGCGCAGGTCTTGGCGGTCTGACCGCCGGCACCGTGCTGGGTGTGACCGCGGCCGGCTTCCTGATCGTGGTTGTCGCAACTGGCGGTGACGACGACAGCACCACCACCACGACCACGACGACCACCACCAACTGAGGTGGCGCGCGGCCTTCGGGCCGCGCCTGACACGGTCAAGGCAGGCTGACACCAGCCTGCCTTTCGGTCTTCCTGACGATTGTCTCCAGGATCCGGACCCTGCCGGTTTTCCGTGCTATTATGCGCGGGGCGGCGGGAAGTCGCCGGTGTTTTCGCATGCGCGGACTTGGTCTCTTTGAGACTCGGGCTACCTTCTGTTAATCTGTGTTAAGCATGCCTTTTGGAGATTTCGAGCATGAAGACGATATCCGCGATTATCGCCGCCGCTGCCATGGCAGCCCTTCCGTCGCTTGCCGCCGCACAAGCCACCCCGACGCCTGCGCCCGCACCGACCGTGCCGGCCCCGCTGTCGGGCCAGGGTCTTGACGGGCTGAGCGCGGGCACCGTGATCGGTGCAACGGCGGCCGGCTTCCTGATCGTCGTGATCGCCACCGGTGGCGACGACGACAGCACGACCACCACCACGACCACCACCAGCGCTCCGGCCAACTGACCGGATGATGCGGCGCCCGGCCGGACGACCGGCCCGGGCGTGACGGTGTGACGGAACAGGTGGGTATTGTCCCCACGCCGGGCCACGACAGATACGGCCCGCAATAGCGGGTGGTAGAGACAGGAAAGGCGCCCCTTCAAGGGCGCCTTTTTCGTTGTCCGGTGTCATCGGGAGTCATTGGGTGGGGGCATCGAGGGGGCGGGGTGGATCCAGCCCCGTAAGACCGGCCCTCCCCTGGCCCCCCTGGATCCCCCGTCAGACCCCGTCAGATCTCGGGCGAGTACAGGTCCACCGTTTCGAAGGCGGTGCGCATCAGGCTGCGCCCGGTCTCGAACGAGAAGGTGTGGCCCACGTAGGCCCGGGCATTGTCGGACATGCGCTGCCACAGCTCGGGATCGTTGACCAGCGCGTCGATCGCGTCGCACCATTCCATCGCCGAGGTGGCGATCATGCAGTCGTGCTCGTGACGCACGCCGATGCCCTCGGCCGCCGTCGGCGTCAGCACGCAGGGCACGCCATGGGCCAGGGCGGCCAGCACCTTGCCCTTGATGCCCGCGCCCGACAGCAGCGGCGCCACGAAGATCAGGTGCTGGTCATAGGCGTCCGAGATCTCCTTGACGAAGCCCTCTGCCTTGATCTGCTCGTTGGCCAGGCCCTTGACCTCGTCCGGCATGGCCGAGCCATACATGATGAATTCAAGATCCGGATGGCCCGGCTGCAGCAGCGGCATCACCTGGCGGGCGAACCACATCACTGCCTCGGTGTTGGGGTGGTGGTGGTAATTGCCCAGGAAGGACAGCCCGGCCCGGCCTTCGCGCGGGGGGGTGCTGTCGGGCATTTCCACGACCCAGGGGCACTTGGCGATCTTCACCGCCCCGTCGGTATGGGACTGGATCACCGCGTGTTCGGTGTCGTTGTAGGACAGCACCACGTCGGCCTGGGTCATCACGTCCAGCTCGATCTCGCGGGTCTGGCGGGCGGCCTCGATCCGGGCGGGATCGTCATTGGCCAGGCCCGCGCGCAGTTCCCGCAGGAAGTGCAGGTCGGCGTTGTTGAACAGGATCCGGGTCTGCGGCGCCAGCCGGCGCAGCCGCCCGATCACGTCGCGGGCGACGTAGAACCGGGTGATGAAGAAGGCGTCGAAATCCTTGGCGTGCTTGTCGAGGTATTCGTCCACCGACAGGTAGAAGGGGGCATAGATCATCTCGACCCCCATCTTTTCCAGCTCCTCGGTATAGCTGCCCAGGTGCGCCAGGTTGCGGGGCAGGAAGCTGACCTTGTAGCCCAGGCTTTGCACCAGCTTGATTTCCTGGATCGCCGCGTAGGATCCGGCGTCGCGGTCGGGGCGCGGGGTGGCATAGTCGATGAACAGCACCCGGCCGGTGATGCCGCGGTCCTTTTCCAGGTCCGGCTTGACGCCCTGGTCGCCGAACCGGGCATAGGCGGCGGCCCAGCGGCGCTTGAACTTGGGCCGGTTGACCTCCTGGTAGCGCTTGAAGCCCGACGAGGTGTCGGTGCCCGAGGTCATGCCCTCGAAATGGTAGACGATCGAGGACGGCACGAAGTAGGTGCGATAGCCCGCCTCGCGGATCTTGAACGAGAAATCGGTGTCCTCGAAATACATCGGTTCAAGGTAGGACGACAGGCCGCCGACCTGGTCCCAAAGCTCCTTGGTGGTCATCATCGCCGCGCCGGTCAGGTAATCGGCCTGGCGGGCATAGCAGAAGCGCGGATCCCAGGGGTTCTGGCCGTTGCCGTAGTTCCACGGGTTGCCGGTGCCCCAGATGATGCCCCCGGCATCCTGCAGGCGGCCGTCGGGATACAGCAGCTTCGAGCCCACCAGCCCCACCTTGGGGAACCGGTCGAAGGCGTCGATCAGCGCGTCGAGGAAGCCGTTGGTGACCTCGACGTCGTTGTTCAGCAGCATCACGTACTTGCCGCGCGCCTGGGCGGCGCCAGCGTTGCAGGCGCGGATGAACCGCTGGGCCTGGGCGTTGTGGATCACCGTGATGCCGGACACGATCTCTTCCAGCTCGGTGGTCTCGTCGGTCGAGGCGTCGTCGACCACGATGACCTCGAAGCTGGCCTCGTTATGGGCCAGCAGCAGCGAGGCCAGGGCCAGGTAGGTGACCTCGACCTTGTTGTGGGCCGGGATCACGATCGACACGTCGGGGGTGTCGTATTCGGGGAAGGCCAGGGGCTTGAGCTTGACGTTCTCGAACCCGCCCTCGACCACGTCGAGGCAATAGGCCACCTGGGCCTGTTCCTCGGCGGTGAGGCCGGCGGCCAGCTGGGCGCGCAGGGCGGCATAGCGGTGGCTGGCGGCGGCGAAGAGCGGGCCGGGGAAGGGGGCCGAGCTTTCGGTCTTGAGCACGTCATGCGGGGTCAGCATGCGCGGCAGCAGGATGGTGTTGGCGTACAGCTGCTCGGTGCCGGCGGGGTCGGTGACGACCAGCCAGCGGGTGGCGCCGGTCAGGAACTGGGCCGGCATCCGCACCGGGGCGGGATCGGGGCCCAGGTGCTGGGTAAAGGCGAACTGGCCGTCGATCAGGAAGCGGTAATTGCCGGCCTCCGAGGCGGTCATGATCAGCGTGTGGCCGTAATCCTCGGTCACGTTGACCCGGCGGCCGGACCCGGCGACCAGGGGATAGCTGTCATCGCCGTCCAGCAGCGTCATTTCCGAATTGCCGGCCAGGTAGCCGGGCATCGGGGCCTTGGCCCAGACGTAGGTGCCGGCCGCGGTGCCCGGGCCTTCGAGGATCAGCGCGCCTTCCAGGTCCTCTTCGCGCACCGTCCGGCTGATGTGGGGGTCGGCGATGAAGAAGAAGGCGGTCTGGCCCGGCTCGGTGCCCTGGAAGGAATCGAAGGCCACCGACAGCGAGACCTCGACCTCGGACGACGTCGCCGGGATCGTGTGCTCGACGTTGAGATACTTGTTCATCTCGGCCCCGCCGATCCGGGTGGGATCGAAGGCGAAGCTGCGGGTGTCGGTCTTGCCGCTTTTCAGGTCGTGCAGGCGCAGGATCAGCCGGCCGGCGGCGCGGTGGATGGCCAGGCCCGCGCGGAAGGTCAGCGGGGCGGTATGGGCGGGCAGGCGCATGCCGGCCTTCAGCGCGATCTCGCAGGGCTGGTCGGGGGTCATGAAGGCCAGCTGCACGGTATTGCGGTTGGCCAGCGCCCAGTCCTTCATCTTGTTGACGAAGACGCCGCACAGTTTCTGCACGGGCATGCCGGCCGGTTCCAGCGTCTCGGCCATGTCCTCGGGGTCGAACCGGGGGCGGAACTCGACCATCAGATCGGGAAGATCCTTGTCGTCCTCGGCCACGGGTTCGAAACGCAGCTGGTCGGTGCCGATGCCCAGGCCCAGGCCGCTGTCCAGGAGGTCCTCGGTGACATTGGCCAGAACGGTACCGTTCGACACAACAATCTGCGCCACACTGTCGGGGAGATCTATCGTCTTGTTCAAATCACTTGTCCTTATCTTCACACGCAAATGGCCCGGCCAAAAGATGACGCCGACGGGGCTGCGATGCCTTTTCTTAGCCGCAGATACCAGAGGCTGGGAGTCCCTAAAATGCATCATGCGCAAAGCGGCGCTGCATCGCCGCATTTTCGCGCATGGCATACGCGGGGCGGTTGATCTCGGGGCCGCGAGCGCGGATACAGATGGCATTGAGACCCTTCGGGGCGCACACCGCCCCCTACCCGGATTTCGGACAGGAGACATTTGAGCCCATGAATATCGTCACACCGGTCATTCTTTGCGGCGGCTCGGGCACACGGCTGTGGCCCCTGTCGCGCAAGAGCTACCCCAAGCAGTTCACCCGGCTGACCGGAGACACCAGCCTGTTCCAGGCCTCGGCCCTGCGCCTGACCGGCCAGGACAGCGCCGCGACCCTGTCCTTTGCCGCCCCCGCAGTGCTGACCAATGCCGATTTCCGCTTTGTCGTGACCGAGCAGCTGACCGACGTGGGCATCGACCCCGGCCCGGTGCTGATCGAGCCCGAGGGCCGCAACACCGCGCCGGCCGTGCTGGCCGCCGCCCTGCACCTGGCCGCCCGGGATCCCGAGGCGGTGATGCTGGTGGCACCCTCGGACCACGTGGTGCCCGACAGCCAGGCCTTCTGCGACGCGGTCGCCCGGGGCATGGAAGCGGTGAAGACCAAGGGCCACCTGGTCACCTTCGGCATCACCCCGGACCGGCCCGAAACCGGCTATGGCTACCTGCGCCTGGACGCCCGGCCGAACGGCTCGGGCGAGGCCACGCCGCTGGCGGGCTTCGTCGAAAAGCCCGACCTGGACACCGCCCGGTCGATGCTGGACGCCGGCACCTACCTGTGGAACGCGGGCATCTTCCTGTTTGCGGCCAAGGACATCATCGCCGCCTTCGAAGCCCATGCGCCGACCCTGCTGGCCCCGGTGCGCACCGCCGTCGACAAGGCCGAGGCCGACCTGGGCTTCCTGCGGCTTGACCCCACCGCCTGGGCCGGGGTCGAGGACATCTCGCTGGATTACGCCGTGATGGAACGGGCCGACAACCTGTCGGTGGTGCCCTATTCGGGCGGCTGGTCCGACCTGGGCAGCTGGACCGCGGTGCAGGAACTGGGCAACCCGGACGAAAACGGCGTGGCGGTGTCGGGCGACGTGACCGCGATCGACTGCCGCAATTCGCTGCTGCGCTCGGAAACGCCGGGGCTGCAGCTGGTCGGCCTGGGGGTCGAGAACATCGTCGCCGTGGCCATGGGCGATGCCGTGCTGGTGGCCGATGCCAGCCGCGCGCAGGACGTCAAGACCGCCGTGACCGCGCTCAAGGACAAGGGGGCCAGCCAGGCCACCGCCCTGCCGGTCGACTTCCGGCCCTGGGGCCATTTCGAAACCCTGATCCTGCGCGAGCGCTTCCAGGTCAAGCGCATCCACGTCAAGCCGGGCGCCAGCCTGTCGTTGCAAAGCCACCACCACCGGGCCGAGCACTGGATCGTGGTGGAAGGCACCGCCAAGGTGACGATCGACGACCAGGTCAAGCTGGTGACGGAAAACCAGTCGGTCTACATCCCGCTGGGCGCCGTCCACCGGATGGAAAACCCCGGCAAGATCGACATGGTCCTGATCGAGGTGCAGACCGGGTCCTATCTTGGCGAGGATGACATCATCCGCTACGAGGATAAATACGCGCGCGGGCAGGGCGCCCGGGGCTAGGCCCCGGCCTGCCCCCGGCCGTCCCGGGAATGCCCCCGGCACGGCCCGCGTGTTTCCGGCCCCCAGGGGCCAACGACAAGACGGCCGACGAGACGGCCAACGACAAGAAGGACGGGCCATGGATGGCCATAGTCATGCCACCCTGGACAGCGCGACGGCAGACGTCATGACACCGGCCGCCCGCATCGACCGCAGGGCGGCGGCGCCGCGCCGCGCCGTGTATGACCGCCGCGCTCCTGTCCTGATCCACCCCAGATACCACGCCGTTTTCGGCGACAATTCCTGACCCGGAGTCCCGCATGAGTGCACAGACCGAAGCCGCCACCTCCGCTGCCGGCAAACCGGCCGGCCCGGCCCCGAAGATCGCCTATGACAAGATCTTCCAGATCGGCTTCAACAAATGCGCCACCCGCGCGATCAGCCGTTTCTTCCACCGCCACAACCTGACCACGGCCGACTGGGCCAAGGGCGAGCTGGCGCAGGACATCAAGGCCTCGGTCGAAGCGGGCCGCAAGCCGCTGGAAGCCTGGCCCGATGTCACCGTCTTTTCCGACATGGAATACGTGCGCGGCAACACGGTGATCGAGGGCTACCGCTATTTCCGCGAGATCCACGCGGCCTATCCCGGCGCGCTGTTCATCCTGAACACCCGCAACGTCGAGGCCTGGATCCGCAGCCGGTCGCGCCACGGCGAGGGCGGCTACGTCAACACCTACCGCCGCCATTACAAGGTGAAGGCCGACCAGGAGGTCTTCGACCGCTGGCGCATCGACTGGTTCCGGCATAACCTGGAGGTGGTCGAGTTCTTCTCGGGCGAGCGGCGCGACCAGCTGTTCATCTGGGACATCGAGCGCCCCGATTTCGACCGGCTGTCGGACCTGATCGGGATCCCCCTGAAGGCCGAGAAATGGAAGACGGTCGGCAAGACCTGACCGGCCAGAAGGCAACATGATGAAGATGTTCACCCGCAAATCCGCCTCTGACATCACCCGCGAGGATGTCGAGCTGCTGGCCACCCGGTTCCGCGCCGGCTCGCGCCAGGGCGACGTGGCCCGGCTGATCCGCACCAAGGGCGTGCAGGACATGACCAAGATCATGGACCTGCTCGAAGCCCATGACGTGCCGGTCAACCGGTTCGACGTGGTGTCTCCCGATGCGGCGTCGACGGCCAAGTCGCGCAGCAGCCGGGCCCAGGTGGTGCTGCCCAAGCCGCCCAAGGGGGCGGCCCATTACATGTTCTCCCTGCCGGTCGATTTCCGGCCGGCGATGGTCCTGCACCGGTTCGAGGACGTCTACCTGTCCTTCGACGTCACCCGCGACGCCCGGCGCGAATTCTACCTGTTCGACAGCAAGAAGCGGCTGATCAACGGGATGTTCTTCGGGGCCCAGCCGTTCCTGGATCCGGAAATGGGCACGGTCGAGGCGCCCTCGGTCCTGATCGACGATCTCTTCGTCAAGCCGAACATCTGTCATTTCCTGTACGACAAGATGCCCCGGGTGGCCGTGGCCGCCCCGGAATTCGGCCCGCGCGAGGCGCTGCTGTTCCAGGATTTCACCTATGCGCGTGAGGTGCTGGGCATCCTCGACATCCCGATGACCGCGCTGGCGGCCAAGGCCAAGCGGGGCACCGTGCGGCTGAAGGACGTGGTGGTCTATGCCAATTCCTTCAACAAGCCGGGCCACCCCGGCATGATGGGCGGCCCGGCCCACGTGGCCGCGCTGGATACCCTGCGCCAGCGGATCTACGACCTGGCCGGCCCGGCCGGGCCGGATGCGCCCCGGCGCTACATGCTGGACCGGGCGCCGGGCCTGCCGCGCAACATCACCAACCGCGACGAGGTGGTCAAACTGCTCGAGGCCCGCAACGTGACCCTGGGCGATCCGGCGACCCTGTCGACCCGCGAGCAGCTGATGCTGTTTGCCCATGTGGACCTGCTGATCGGCGTGCACGGGGCGGGGCTGACCAACCTGTCCTACCAGCCCCGGGGCGCGCGGGTGATCGAGCTTCTGCCGCCGTTGTGTGCGACGCGGGCCTACTGGATCATGGCCGGGGCCCAGGGCCAGCGCTATGACGCCATCACCTGCCACGATCCGGAACTGGGCGTGGTCGATGCCGCCGGGCTGAAGCACGACGGCTCGCAGAACCGGCGCGACGTGGTGGTGCCGATCGACCAGCTGGACGCCGCGCTGGCGGAATAAGGCCGGGCTGAATGGATCTGACTGAATGATCGGGGGCGGCAGAGGCCGGCCCCGACCGCTGTCCCTGACCTTGCCCCCGAACAGCCGTGTTTCAGGTGCTGCTCAGACGCCGTTCAGGCGGGTTTCAGGCCCTGTTCAGGCGGGCATGTCGTCCGGCTCGGCCAGGCGCAGCCAGTCCTCGGCCCCTTCCATTTCGGCCATCAGCGCCGCGCGGGCCTTGGCATTCGGCCGGCGGGCGGCGGGCAGGGCCTTGATGATCGTCTTCAGGTCGCTTTCCAGCGTGTCCATGTCGGGCAGGGCAGGGGAGCCGGCCCAGGATTTCAGGGCGGTCTTGCCCAGCAATCCGAACAGCCGCGCATTGTAGGCGCTGTCGGCCCGCAGGTCCTCGGCCGCGGCATCGGACACGTGGAAGGCGCTGCGGAACGGGGCATGGTCGCTGGCCAGGGTGCGCAGCAGGTCATAGCCCCCCGCATCCATGTCCAGCCGGTTCGTCGCCAGCTTGTAGATCAGCAGGTTGCCCCCGATCGAGGGGTTGCGGTCGCCCTGCGGGATCTCGCCCGGTTCGATCCCCGCCAGCTCGCAGAAATCGGCGATCACGTCGCCGTCCTTCAGCTTGTCGCGGTCGTACCACTTCAGGGTCATCTCGCCCAGGTCCTGCCAGCGCCGGATGAAGCCGCCGGGATCGGGGAAGCGCCGGGCATAGGTGTCGAAGGTCATGAAGCGCTTCTGGTTGTGCACCATCTGGCGATAGCCCGAGATGGCGTAATCCAGGTGTTCGCGCACGTAGCAGATGACGCGGATCCGCGTGATGCCCAGGGCCTCGATCACCGTGGCCAGGCGGGACAGGTCGCCGATGTTCTGGAACGCCTCGCTGGACAGCAGCACCATGTGGTGCTGCAGGCCCATTTCCAGCCGCAGCCCGTCGATGATCGGCCCGATGGCGGAGTCGTCGGTGCGCTTGGGATTGCAGGCATCGGCCAGGGCATGGTGGGCGATGCGGTTCTCGCAGCCGGTCCAGGGGTACAGGATGCCCAGCCGTTCAAGATAGGGCCGCCGCGGTCCCAGGAAGTGCTGAAGCGACGAGGTGCCGGACTTGTGGCGGCCGATGTGCAGGACGATCTCGCGGGACATGGTTGGGTACTCGGGACTGTAGGATCTTGGGTGGGTCTTGGTGGGGATCTCGGGGCCCCTTGGGGCCCCAGGATGATTTTGGGGGGCGACTTGCCGGACCTCGGGGCCGTCGTCAGTCCCCCGCCAGTCCCTTCTTGTCAGCCCCGCGCCGGCCCATCCGGGTCAGACCTTGGTGGTCAGCTCCGTGGCGGCGCGCAGCACGTCGAGATCGTCCCGGTTGTGGCCAAGCAGCAGCGCATCGACGATGCGGTCCTGTTCGCTCCGCTCCTTGCGGTCGCCCGAGGTGGTGTTGGCCCGCACGCTGGCCCAGGTGAAATCGGGATAGGCCGGCCGGATCAGGTCGGCCAGGCGCGACAGGGTGTCGTCGAAGCCCTCGACCAGCCCGACGACGCTCAGCCGGCGCAGGCCCTCCAGGGCGCGGTCCAGTTCCGTCCCGTCGCCGGGGGCCAGCGTGGCCAGCCGGTGGGTCTGGAAGTTGCGGCACTGGCGGTCCTTGGGCCGTTGCAGCCGGGCCCGGACATAGCCCTCCAGGTCGTATTGCTTGGCCAGTTCCGCGCCCCAGGTTTCGGCGTCCTGCTTGCGCTCGAACCGGTAGGCCGAGCGGATCCGCGCGAGCGGGTCGCGCAGCAGCATCACGGTGATGATCTTCACGCCCTCGATCTCGGGGATCGGGCCAAGGGCGGTATGGGTCGAAAAGGCCACGGCCTCGGGTTCCGAGCGGATCCACTCGGTCACCTGGTCGGTGTTGTCGTCGGTGGTCATCGGGAATTCCCGGGTCACCCACTTCGGTCCGAAATTGCGCTTGAGCACCTGGTCAAGCGACGTCCCGGCGTTCTTGAACAGGTGGTAATGGAGGATGACAGTCCTGCTCATGGGAGTACTTTCGCCTGTCTTCAGTTCTCTGTGCCCACTCGTACGTTCGCCGGGATGCAGTCACACGACATCTGGCGGCCGGGTCAGGCAGTATCCCAATATCCGGCCATGTCCAAGTGCATCCGTCAGAGAGTCCTAGGATGTTTCCCGACCCTGCACAAGAGACGGCCAATTCCGCCCGGGGGCGGGGAATGTTGCCGGGACGGACCCGCTGGCAGTTGGAAAACGGGGGCCGGAAAAACGGGGGCCGGGCTGGGTTCGGGGCTGGGGTCGGGGTGTGTGTTCGGGGGTGGCCTGATGTCGGGTTGGGGACCCGATTTGGGGCCTGATTTGGGACGCGCCCCAAAAATACCCCAAATGGGCCCGATGCGGGACCGGCTGTTGCGGCAGACCGGACCCATGATCAAGGTCACCAGCCCTTTCGCCGCCCGGCCGTTTGCCCGCGCCGCCCTGCCGTATGCTTCGGCGGGCGCGCTGTCCGGGGTGCCGGGTGGTCCTGGTGCCATCCCAGATCTGGGCCCTGATCTGGGCCCCGATATGGGGGCAGGTCCTGCCGCGTCTCTCTTGCCCGCCTCCCCGGCTGTCCCCCGCAAGGCGGTGGGGCTGGTGCTGGGCCTGGCCCTGTCGGCGCTGTTCCTGTGGCTGGTCTTCCGGTCGATCCCCCTGGACGATTTCCGCGCGGCGGTGGGCCGGGCCGATGCCCGCTGGGTGCTGGCCGCGGTGGGCGCCTTCGGGCTGGCCTTTGCCTGCCGGATCTGGCGCTGGCGGCTGATGCTGGCCTGCCACAACCCGGACCTGGGCTGGGCACGCTGCTCGGTGCCGTTCATGACCTCGATCGCGGCCAACAACGTGCTGCCCTTCCGGGCCGGAGACGTGCTGCGCGGGGTGGCCTTTTCCCGCTGGCTGGGCGTGCCGACGGCCCGCGTGCTGGCCACGCTGCTGGTCGAACGGCTGCTGGACCTGCTGTCGCTGATCGTCGCCCTGGCCTTTGCCCTGGGTATTGCCGCGACCCTGGTCCCCACCGGACCGGCCGGCCTGCACGCCCTGTCGGGGGCCAGCGCCGGGATCCTGGCCCTGGTGGCCTGCGCCGTGGCCCTGGTCCTGCTGTTGCCCGGCCTGTTCGAACCGCCCGTCCTGTGGCTGCTGCGCCAGCTTGCCGGCCGCGCGCCCGGCCTGACCGACCGCCTGCGCCCGCAGGTCGCCCATGTCTTCCAGACCCTGGCCACCCTGTCGGACCGGGCGCGCATGCTGAGGCTGATGGGCTGGTCGCTGCTGGCCTGGACCTTCGAGGCCTGCGTCTTCTATGCCATCGCCCGGGCCCTGCCCGACATCACCGCCCCGATGGCCGCCTGGGTGGCCATGCCGGTGGGCACGCTGTCGACCATGCTGCCCTCGACCCCGGGCTATATCGGCACCTTCCATTACTTCGTCATGCAGACGGCCCAGGCCTTCGGAAATCCCGAACTGGCCGCCGTGGCCTTTGCGGTTCTCGTTCACCTGGCCCTGTATATCCCGGCCACGCTGTGGGGCGGGGCCTGCTTTGTCTGCTGGATGATCTCGGGCCGGATCGGCCGCCAGCCGGGCGCACGGCCAGACGTACAGCCCGCCGTACATCCTACCGTACATCCTACCGCAGGCCCCACCGATTGCCCGGCAAAGCCCCCGACAGAAGGCCCGACCCGATGAAAGACACGATGTTCGACACCGACATGCTGACCACCACTCCTTCGACCACCACTCCTTCGAACGTCCCGGGCCAGGCCCCGCGCACGACCGTCATCGGGGCGGGCTTCGCGGGCCTGTCCTGCGCCTTCGACCTGGCCCGGGCAGGCCACGACGTCACCGTGCTGGAGGCCGCCCCCACCGTGGGCGGGCTGGCCGGGGCCTTTGACACCGAAGGCGAGCGGCTGGACCGGTTCTATCACCACTGGTTCACCAACGACCTGGAGGTCATGGGCCTGATCGACGACCTGGGCCTGTCCGACCAGGTGGTCACCAACCCGACGAACACCGGCGTCTTCTACGCCAACAAGATCTTCAAGCTGTCGACCCCGCTGGACCTTCTGAAATTCACCGCCCTGCCGTTCTGGGACCGCATCCGCCTGGGCCTGCTGACCCTGCGCGCCCGCCGGGTCGAGGACTGGCGCGCGCTGGAACACGAAACCGCCGCCGACTGGCTGCGCCGGCTGGGCGGGGACACGGTCTTTCGCGTGGTCTGGCAGCCGCTTCTGCAGGGCAAGTTCGGCCCCTATGCCGACAGCGTCTCGGCGGTGTGGTTCTGGAACAAGCTGAAGCTGCGCGGCGGCAGCCGGGGCAAGGGCGGCGAGGAACGGCTGGCCTATCTCAAGGGCAGCTTCGCCCGCCTGGCCGAAACCAGCGCGGCCGGGATCGAGGCCGCCGGCGGGCGCGTGCGCACCGGCGCCCCGGTCGAGCGGATCACCCGGGCCCCGGACGGCACCTGGGTCTGCTCGGGCCCCTGGGGAGAGGTGGTCTCGGACCGGGTGGTGGCCACCACCGCCCTGCCGCTGATCGCCGACATGGTGCAGGACTGGGCCCCGGCCCCCTACCTGGACCAGCTGCGGGGCATCGACTACCTGGCCAACATCTGCCTGGTGCTGCGGCTGGACCGGTCGCTGTCGTCGACCTACTGGCTGAACGTCAACGACCCGTCCTTTCCCTATGTCGGCGTGATCGAGCACACCAATTTCGAAAGCGCCGACAGCTATGCGGGCGACCACGTGGTCTACCTGTCGAAATACCTGCCCCACACCGATGAGCTCTACCGGATGAGCGACGACGAGGTGATGGCCTTTTCCATCCCCCACCTGCAGCGCATGTTCCCCCAGTTCAGCCCGGACTGGGTGCGCCGGTTCCACGTCTGGCGGGCGCGCTGGTCGCAGCCGGTCGTCAGCAAGCATTACTCGCGCCTGATCCCCGACAGCGACGGGCCGCAGCCCGGCTTCCACGTCTGCTCGATGGCCCAGATCTACCCCGAGGACCGGGGCACCAATTACGCCATCCGCGAGGGCCGCAAGATGGCCGCCCGCATCCTGCAGGACAGCCCGGCCCCCGTGCCAGACCCCGTGGCGGCTCCCGTGGGCGCGACCGCGCAGGCGTGATCCGTCCGGCCGGGGCCATGAAGATCCGGATCCTCGACGTGGTGGTGGCCCTGCTTGCGGCCGTCACCCTGGGCGAATGGCTGTCCCAGGCCGTCGGGCCCTGGGATTGGGACATCGACCACATGATGTATTTCGGGGACCGCCTGCTGGCGGGCGAGTTCCACTGGACGCGGGAGTTCGACGACAAGCTGCCGGTGCTGCAGATCCTGTTCGCCCTTCCGGCGGCTGTTGGCAGCGTCGCCGCCTGGCGTTGGATGGCCCTGGCCCTGATGGTCATGGGGGCGGCGGCCACCTGGCACGTGATGGACGACATGGCGCGGCGCGGCGGGATGCAGGCGGCGGGCGACCGGCGGCGCTATGGGGCCCTGGCCGCCGTGACCAGCCTTTATGCCGCGACCTTCATGCCCGGGGGGATCCACCACATCAACGCCCCGGCCGCCGCCTGCGCGATCACCGCCCTGTCGCTGCTGATCCAGTCGCGGCGTGTTCAGTCCGGGCGGATCTGGACCCGCAAGGGCAGGGGCGGCGCGCTGCTCTTTGCGGTCTCGGCCTTCGCCGCCAGCCTGGCCATCGGCATGCGGCCCTATTTCCTGCTGCCCCTGGTCCTGGGGGCCGGCTGGATCTGCCTGCGCGACACTCCCCTGCGCAGCCTCGTGCGGGTCGCCATCTGGCCCGTCGCCTTGACCGCCATATGGACTGGCCTGGTCGGGGCCTGGGGCCTGCTGGTGAACTTCGTGCCCTATGTCGCGCTCGGCCAGACGGACGCCTTCTTTGCCGGGATGGCCATGTTCGGCCAGACGCTGAACCCGCAGACAACGGCCGACACCCTGCACGAGCTTCGCCTGGCCGTGGCCCGCCTGCCATCGCCCCTGTCCGAAATGATCCTGCTGGCCGCGGCCGCCTGTTTCTACGCTGTCTACACGGTGCTGGCCGGCCGCCGCCTGTCTCCGCCCCCCTCCGAGGCGCCCCTCTCCGCGCCGCCCCCAACAGCCGCGCACCGCAGGCTGTGCCTGGACACCGCCGTCCTGGTCTTCTGCCTTCCCGCCCTGTTGCTGCTGGCCATCCTGCAGCGCCATTTCTGGGCCCATTACCTGCAGATGTTCAGCCCGTTCCTCGGCCTCGGCCTGGCCGTCTTCGCCGTCCTGCTGCGCGACATCGTGACCCGCGAGACCCCCCATTACCGGCGCCTGGGCGGCGGGTTGGTGCTGGCCACGGCGCTGATCTTCGCGGTGCCCGCCCTTCTGGCCGACCTGGCCGTGGCCACAGGCCCGCGCGCCCCCGCCCCCGGCGCGCGAACAACCGAGGCCGTGGCCGCGGCCCTGGCCGATCTCCCCGAGGACCGCCGGGCGTTCCTGTTCCTCGACGACATGGCCCCGCACTGGCGCCTGCACGCGCCCCGCCACGGCTTTCCCCATGCGGCCAACAGCTACCAGGTCATCAACCTGGGCTGGTGGAGCGCCGTCGACATGCCCGCCCACTTCGCCCACCCGGTCACGGCGGGGGGCTATTGCACAGCCCTCACCCAGGACGGCCCCCCGGTCATCTTCGCCGGCCCGACCCTGAGCGCCTTCGCCGAGGCCTGCCTGTCCCGATCCCCGGACTACCGGTTGCACGGCCATATCAACGACGGCCGCATCGCCGTCTACACCCGCTGAACCGGGTCCCCCGATCCATCCGCCCGGCCCACGTCAATCATTCTGCTAATCTTGGTTATGGTAAGTATGTGGGTCTGCAGAAGGGTCCGGAGCCCATCCTTTGGACGGTCAGAACGGTGTCCGGAAATGTACTCAGAGCCCCCATCCCGAAATATACTGCAGATTAGTACGGCGGGGATCTATCGATTTCCAGGTGCACATGCGGACCTTGGGAATTGATTGGATTATGGCAGGCTGGATGTGCCCGGAGCGGAGACAAGGGAATTTTCGAAATCAAGAGCGGTTTCGGCGCAGACCTGCAGGAACTGCTTCCAGTTCTGCTTGTCAGAAAGTCCCCCGATTCCCAACTCCTTGAGTGCCTGGCGCAATGCGGCATCGGTATCTCCGCCCATCACGCCATCGACACCAGAGGACCCCACGCTCTGATTGAACAGCTTTTGCAGGCAGTGCTGCAGGAACAGGACATGGCTTTTGGCGTGCCGCTTGAAACCGGGACTCGTCCCGTTGTCGAAGTGAAAGTGGTCTTCGTGGGCGGAATTGTAATCGTAATTCAGTACCGTGCCGAATTCCAGGCGAAGACAGGCTTCGATGGCCAGGTAAAGGAAGGGGCGCTGTGGGAAGGTGATCGCAACCCACATCGGCTTGTTGTCGAAAACTAGCGCATCGAGGTCGAAGGCCCGGTTGGTATGGTGAAAGGACTTTCCGGTCCCCGAGCGTCCGACCCCGCCGCTCCAGATCTGCGTGATCTCATAGCCGGATTTCGAGAAGACCGACTGGATGTTCGCAAAAGCGGTTTCGCACAACGCATGGAACTTGTCGTCGATGAAGGGCTTCATCGAAACGGCTTCCACACCATATGAACCACTCTTGAAACGGTCGTAGAACAGGGGAACTCCTGCCAGGTTATCGACTCTCACCAATGCCATTTCAATCTCCCCGTTTTATGCTTATCCAAACAAATTCGACACCCCGGATAAGGTTTCCCCGTGCCCAGGCCCTTTCCGCTTTCATCCTTGAAGGTCCAGAGATCTTCCCGCCTGCCCGCTCTGGCCAGTGCGCAAATCGATTTAATGAAATGAAATGCACCCTGCGGCGTGAATCATCTGAAAAATATGGAATTACCATAATTCATTCGGGGCCAATTTCCCACATTAAATTGAGAAGAGTCGCGCAAGAAGGGATGCGCCGGGGTAATAGAATTCTCTCACGCCACTTGATTTCGCATGCAATTTCAATGCGGCATGTCTGTTTCGGTCCAGTTTTCAGACGTGCTTTTCCCTATTGCGCGGCGTAACTTTCGACCCGTTCCTGGCATAAGCTTGCCAAACGACGCCTGCTTCAACACGCCCCGGCCCCCTCCCCCTAGGCACCGCCCCGCATCCGGTGTACCTCCGGCAGGGTCCAGTGATGGCCCCATACCCACCCGATCCCCGCACCGCAGGAGCCTGGCCCATGACCGACATCGTGCTCGAGAAACAGGAGCAGGCCAAGCTGGACCGGGCGCTGAAGGGGCAGGGTTACAACCTTCGGCCGCTGTTCGAACTGCGCCGGTCCCTGGTCGCCCGGCTGGGCCCCGAGGCGGGCTTTGCGGCCTGGCTGGATGTCGCGCCCGAAGGCGTCTTTCCCGCCGGCAGCGGCCTGGCCGCGATGCCCCTGGCCGGGATGGCGCAGGCCGCCCACGCGCAGACGCTCATCGCCCCCGCCGGCCGGCCGATCGAGGCGCATCCCCCCAAGGTCATCGGCCCGGGCAACCACCGGGTGCTGCACAACACCGGCCGCGCGGTCTATACCGGGCGGCTGGACGGGGCCGTCGTGCGCGGGGCCTCGGGCGCGATCCTGGCCGGGGGGCAGCTGGTCTACGACGCCGAGGGCGACGAGATCGCGCGCACCGACGATGCCATCGACCTCGATCCCGCCATCGTCACCCGCGCCCCCGCCGGGGCCACCGCCCATGCGGTGACCGCCGCCGATGCGCCGTCGATCCCCGAGGCCTTTTCCCTGCTGGGCTGGAGCACCGGGCATTTCGGCCACTGGATGCTGGAATACCTGCCCCGCTTTGCCCTGGCCCTGGCCCATGGCGCCAATCCCCGGGTGCTGCTGGTCGACGATTTCATGCCCGACAGCCATTACCAGGCCCTGAAGATGCTGGCGCCCGACGGGGCCGAGCTGCACGTGGTGCCCCGGTTCTCGGCGCTGAAGGTGGACCGGCTGGAGGTGGTGTCGACGCTCAATTACGCGGTGCTGGCCCCGCAAAGCGACGCGGTGACCAATGACCAGCTGGCCGTCGATCCGGCCCTGTTGTCGGCGGCGGTGACCGAGATGGCCGTCCGGATGGACCGGGTCCTGGGGCCGGTCACCGGCGGGCCCGACAAGGTCTACCTGTCGCGCCGGGCCTTCGGCCGCCGGGCGCTGGTCAATGCCGACGAGATCGAGGACATCGCCCGGGCCGCCGGCTTTGCCATCGTGCAGCCGGAAACGCTGGGCTTTGCCGAGCAGGTGCGGCTGATGCGCGGGGCGCGGGTGATGGTCGGGCCGGAAGGGTCCTCGATGATGCTGGGCATGTTCTGCCGGCCGGGCACCACCGGCATCCTGCTGAACCATGAACATACCGAGGGGCTGGCGACGATGTCGGCCGCGCTGGAACACTACGGGCTGGCGGCCACCGTGATCACCGGCCCGCAGGACGGCGACGACACGCGCTTTGCCCATAACGTCAGCTACCGGATCGACCCCGCTCTGTTTACCCGGGTGCTGGACGAGGTGCTGGCCGGGGCCCGGGATTGATGCAGGACCTGGTACTGGACTGGCGCGCCTTCGGGCCAGCGCGGGGCCCGTCACTCGGTCGCGTCACTCGGTCGCGTCATTAGGCCCCATCACTAGCGAGGCCCCGTTCATCAGGCCCCGTCACGCGGGCGCGCAGATCACCACCTGGCGCTTCGAGTCCGGGGTGAAATTCGATCCGTCCAGGTCGCCGTAGCGCTCGACCATCGCCAGGCCGGTGGCGGCCATGTGGCGGGCCAGGTCCTCGGGGTAGATCTGGCGCAGGGTCTGCACCATCGGATCGACCGGCAGGCGGGCATCGGTTTCGGCATCGTGCAGGAACCAGGTGCCGGAATAGGTCAGGGTGTCGGGATCGCAGACCGCCTCCTCGCGCACGATCAGCTCGCGCCCGGTGCGGTCGGGGAAGCGGCGCACGATGCGGCCCGGCTCCAGCCCGCCGGCGGCGGCCATCTTCAGGAAATCGAGGTTGGGCTGGTAGATGTCGAAGGCCAGCCGCGCGCCCGGGGCCATCGCCCGGCGCGCGGCGGCCAGGGCCTGGCCCAGGGCGGCATCGTCGGGCAGCAGCTGCAGGGTGTGGAAACAGCAGATCACCAGGTCGTAGCGGTCGGTGACCGGCGGGTCGCAGATGTCGCCCACCGCCCAGCCGATCGAGCCATCCCGCGCGGCGGCAATGTCGATCATCGCCGGGGCCAGGTCGATGCCCAGGGCCGGAGCGTCGGGATGGTGCGCGCGCATGGCCTCGGCCACCGCCACGGTGACCGACCCGGTGCCGCAGCCCAGGTCCAGCAGGCTGGCCGTGCCGGGGGTCACAAGGCCCGCGTAGAAATCCAGGTAATCCTGCATCATCCGCATGGTGTCGGCCGCATCGTATAGCGGGGCCCAGCCTTGATCCCAGCTGGTCACCGTGGTCTCTTGCACTCTGAACCCTCCGATTGGGGACCCCCGGGGGCCCGCCGAACATGCCTGTCTTTTATCGAGGGAACGCGCTTTGAAAGACAACCCCCTGCCGCGCGGCCTCGCTTCGACGCCCCCCTGATGCGCCCCGATTTGCCCCCCGATCACTCCTCCGCCATGGCCCCCGCATGACATCGGTCACGGTCCTCACCCTGGCCGACCGCGCCCCCTGGGACGCCGCCCATGCCGAGGCCGGCCTGCCCTCGCAGTCCTGGGCCTATGCCCGGGGCCTGGCCGAGACCGGGATCGACCCGCGGCTGGCCGTGGTCGAGGCCGGCGGCGCGCGGCTGCTGCTGCCCTTCTTCGAGCGCCCCATCCCGGGCCACGACCGGACCGACATCGCCACCCTGCCCGGCCTGTCGGGCGCCGGGGTGACCCCCGACAGCCTGGCCCCCTTCGCCGCCTGGAGCGATTACGCAAGGGACCGGGGCTGGGTCAGCGGCTACATCCAGCTGGCGGTGGCCAATCACGGGCTGCAGGCCCTGGACCCCGCGCATATCCGGGCCCACAACGTGATGTTCCGCTTCGACCTGGAGCGATGGGCGTTCGACACCTCGGTCCGCAAGAAACGGCGCTGGACGATCCGGGCCGGAGACCGGATGGGCGCGGTGCTGGTGACCGGCACGGCCCGGCTGGGCCAGACCTTTCTCGACCTGCATTACCCGGCCATGACACGGCTGGGCGCGGCATCGGTCTTTCCTCCGGGCTGTTTCGCGCACTGGTTCCAGGACCCCGCCGTGCAGCTGCTGGGCGCCGAGATCGACGGCCGGATCGAGGCCGTCCAGCTGGTCCGGACGCACGGGATCCAGGCCGAGATCCCCCTGGTCGCCACCTCCGAACCCGGCCGCGAGCTGACCAACTGGCTGTTCTGGCAGGCCACCGAGCACCTGCGCCCGCAAGGCGTGCGCTACCTGAACATCGGGGGCTACAAGACGGAAAACGACGGCATCCACCGGTCCAAGCGCCGGTTCAACGCCGATGAATTCCCGCTGCTGTCGCTGCGCCAGGTCTATGACCAGGGCGCCTTTGACGCGCTGTGTGCCGCGGCCGGGGACCGCTTGGCCCCGGGCCGGTTCCCGCCCTACCGGGTCTGATCCCCCAACCGGGGCCACCCACCAGGTCGCCCATCGGGCCGCCCCGATCAGTCCCCGATTAGTCCCCTGTCATCCCCCGATCACGTCTCGTCGTCAAAGAAATCGGACACCCGGCGCAGCCCGCCCGCGCTTTGCAGGCGCATCATCTCCTGCTGGTTGGTGACGTTGCGGGCGAACTCGGCCTTGATCCCGCCGGCGGCGGCATTGTCCTGGAACATCCGCCAGTGCCAAGCCTGACCGGGGGGCCAGGGCGTGCCGGTCTCCTCGTGCAGCTCGATGATGTTGGCGATCTTGGTGGCAAAGCGCGGCAGGGTGGAAAACGGCAGATGCGCCACCACCAGGTCGCGGGCGCGCAGCGTGCGGCCGCCGTCGTCTTCCTTGTTGCCCGCCCTCTCGCCGGCCAGGGCATGGTGGCCGGCCTGCACGGACGTGACCCGGTCCAGCCGGATCATCAGCTTGGGGTTCGGCACCACGTGGATCCAGGGCATGTCGGGATCGTCCTGCAGCATCTTGCGCCAGCGCTGGCCCTCGGGCGGGGCGTAATGCACGATGATCCGGTCATAGCTCGCAGGGCCAAGCGGGAACTCCATGCAGGGCCCGCCGGGGCCCAGCACCACGTTGTAGCGCGGCATGGCAATCGCATCGCAGGCCGGGTCCGACAGCTCGGCCATGTCCTGCAGCCGGCCCGTCCGGGGCAGCGGAAATTCGTCGGCATCGCAGAACAGCAGCCAGTCCATCCCCCGCGCCCGGGCCCGGTCCATGACCTCGGCGGCGGCGCGGTGCTCGGCCTCGGGGTCGCCGGTGTTGATGTCGAGATCCAGCATCTCCAGGTCGCCCTTGCCCGCCTCGGCGGCCAGGATCTCGCGGCTGTCGTCGGTCGACATGACGTCGACCGCATAGATATGATCGACCCCGATGGACCGCAGGTGCGCGATGCTGTGGGGCAGAAGCTCGGATTCGTCCTTGTTGCCCAACCAGGCGGCAATCTTCATTGGAAATCCTCCTCGCGCACCGGGGACACGCAGAGGACACGGGCGGCCATCCTACGCCCCGCCCCTGCCGCCCCTGCGGCGCGATTCCATGTAAATAACTAGTTATACTTATGTTTTCCGGGATACCCCGGGATAGTCCAGACCAGGATCACGGGCCGCCATGACAAAAGCTGCCATGACACGGGCCGGACCCAATTGCGATGTTAAGCACTGACCGGGGCAGGCGGTCAA
Source organism: Paracoccaceae bacterium (assembly GCA_002709405.1). GTDB lineage: Bacteria > Pseudomonadota > Alphaproteobacteria > Rhodobacterales > Rhodobacteraceae > Marinibacterium. The sequence continues at coordinate 31,249 of PAQV01000023.1, read as the reverse complement.
CCAAGGCGTGTGTCCAATGCTGCGGTGAAGGCATCGACCATCCGGCCCATGTCAGAGACGGACCAGCGCTGATCGCAGGGCAGGGTCAGGAAGGTGTCGGCCCTCGTCCAATCCGCCGTCCAATCCGCCATCCAATCCGCCGTCCAATCTGCTGTCCGACCTGCGGGCCCGCCCGGGTCCCGGGGCACCGGCAGGTCGCGCCAGTGGACGGCCGGAAAGATGCCCCGGGCGTAAAGCGCGCCGGCCACCGCATCGCGCTGCCCCGGGGCCAGGCGCACCGGAAAGCCGAAGGGCACGAAGCCCGGATCGGGATCGGCGATCACCGCCCAATCGGCCAGAGGCCCGGCCAGGGCGCGGAAATTGGCGTGGCGCCGGGCCGAGATGGCCTGCACGTCGATCAGCCCGGCCAGCCGCCGGGAAAAGGTGCTCATGCCCAGGTCGGTCACCGCATGGGCGGCCTCGTGGGCCTGGTTCAGCGGGTGCCACAGGGCATTCTGGGCCGGCGCTTCCAGCCGGGCCAGTTTCGGGGCCAGCGCGGCCTGGACCTGGGCGAAGGCAGGGGGCACGGGCGCGGGCGGCAGGGCCTGGCCGCGCATCGGCACCAGGATCCCACCATCGGGAATGCCGGCGATCTTGCGCGGGCTGTAAAGCCGCCAGTCCCCCCAGGGCGGCTGGCCGGTGTCGATGGCCTGGGCGCAATCCTCGACGAAGGTGACCTGTGGATGGGCGGCGACGAAGTCCCGCCAGGTCGTGCCCGAACAGCCCCCCGAAGCTTCTCCCGAACCTTCTCCCGTACATTCCCCCGGGGCCCGGCCAAAGTAATCGACCGCCACCACCAGGTCCCCCGGCGCGGGGCTCAGCGTGGCCGGATCGGGGGCCAGGTCGTCATCCAGGGCAAAGAAGCGCCGCAGCCCGGGCGCGGCGGCCCCCGCGAATTCGGCGCAGAGGAACGCCGGGAACCAGACCGCGCCCGGCTGCAGATGCGTGATCAGCGCCGCCAGGGCCGAGCTGGCATTGGCAAAGGCCCGGCCCTCATCCGCCCGCCAGTGCCGCCACAGCCCGCCCGCGTCGCCGGTCCGGTCCGGGTCCGGCAGCTCCAGCCCGAAGAAGCCGCCCAGCAAGGGCGCCCGATCCTGGTTCGGTTGATCCGGGCCCCGATCTTTGTCCGCCCGATCTTCACACGCCTGATCTTCACCTGGCGGATCCTGACCGACTGGGCCGCTCATCCCGGCTGGACCGTGGTGGTCTCGACCACCTCGCGGCGCAGGTCCTCGATCGGATCGTCGGCCAGCCGTTGCAGCACGCTGACCACCGGCCCCGGGTAGGGATCGTGGAACAGCAGCGTCAGCCCGTGGCGCTCGAAATCGGCCGCCTGGTACAGCGCCCGCCCGCCCGGAGCATTGACATATTCGCGCGCGCCCAGGGCCTGGCAGACCTCGGCGATCTGTTCGGTGGCCGTCAGCCCGGCGGCGTAATCGGCATCGTGGAAGGACGATTGCCGCAGGATCGGGGTCGACAGCCCAAGCGCGCCCGAGACCTGGACCAAAAGCCGTTCGATCACGTCGAGAGGGGTGTCCTGCAGGTCGGTCAGGGTCTTCAGGATCGGGGCGGTGACCGGGTTGGGGCAGCGGCAGGCATGGAATCGGGCCATGTTGCGGTCCAGCGTGAGCTGGGCATTCTGGGCCAGGCGGATCTCGCTCACCCGGGAGCACAGCGGCGCGGGGGCAAGCGGCAGGGTCAGCCAGCCCAGCTGGCCCCGGTCGTCGAACAGCCGGTTGCGATTCACCCAGCCACGGCGGGGAAATTGTTGCACATCCCCCAGAACAAGGGCGTCGACATCCACCAGAAGCCGAAAATACCCCAGATACGGCAGCAAATACGGCTGCATGATTGCGATCCGGCCCATAATACTCCGGCGGTCCCCGCTTCTATTCGTTTTGATCGTTACGACACGCCCGGATGAATGACCGGAAGCCTCCCACTGTCCTCAATACCTTAGACACAATCCGGACACCGTTTCCATATTCCCCTGATCGAATGACCCGGAAAGCGTGCGCGGCCGTGCCCCCCGCGCCTCGCAGAAGGCAAAGGCGGGGCTGAAAGCGGCCCCCCGGCGGCATGGGATCCTGCGCGCCGGGCGTGCCCCCTGCCCTGCCCCGCTCTTGCCCGGCCCGTCTCATGGCCATTCCCGGGTCTGCCCCGATTCTGGCCCCACACCCGGCCCCGATTCAGGCCCCTGATTCTGGCCCAAACAATTCACGACAAACCCGAGCGAAGCGCCGCCAGGCGGCCACATTCCTGCGCCGGTTCCCGTCCCCGGCCCTTTGCATGGTCCGCTCATCGGCCCGGGGGGGCCATTCAGACAAAGGGTGCGGGACATGGCCGAGATCATTTATGTGACGACGTTGGGAAGCGATCTGGAAGCCACCGGAGCGGTGACGGATCTGGACATCCTGTGGACCGATACCGGCCCGGTGCTGTACGCGACCTGCCAGGTCACCGGCACGGTCAGCGCCTATGACGTGTCGGGCGGAACCCCCGCTCAGGTGGACAGCCAGGCCCTGCCCGGCGACATCAACCAGCTGGGCGGCCTGGACGTGACGCTGGTCGAGTTCGGCGACACCACCCAGATGGTGACCCTGGCCGGCAGCACCACCGGCCTGCCGGCCTACGCGCTTGGCACCGACGGGGCGATCAACGGCCAGACCGATCACGATGCCAGCGGGCTGGCCGGGCCGGTCTGGGCCTCGGCCTCGATCACGCTGGCCACGGGCACCTATTTCTTCGCCGCCACCGAAGCCGCCGGCCGCCTGGGCACCTACCAGACCCATGCCGATGGCTCCATGACCCTGGTCCAGAACCCGGTCCCGCCCACCGGCAAGCCCGCCGATATCGCCGCCATGGTCACCGTGATGGACGGGGCCGCCGGCTACCTGGTGCTGGCCTCGGCCACCCAGGACGTGCTGCAGTGCTACCGGGTGAACAACGACGGCTCGCTGCGCCAGGAGGATTCGATCGGCGTGGCCGACGGGCTGGGCATCAACTCTCCCGCGGTGATGGCCACCGTCACCCTCGACGGCCAGCCCTTCGTCATCGCCGGCGCCGCCGGGTCGTCCTCGCTGAGCGTCGTGTCCATCGACGAGGGCCGGATGACCGCCACCGACCACGTGGTCGACAGCCTCGACACCCGGTTCCAGGGCGCCAGCGCGCTGGCCGCGACGGTGGTCGACGGCCGGGCCTTCGTGGTGGCCGCCGGGGGCGATGACGGGCTGACCCTGATGAGCCTGCTGCCCACCGGCCGCCTGGTCGTGCTGGACACCATCGCCGACACCCTGGAGATGGGGCTCGATGCCGTCGACTGCCTGGCCCTGGCCGGCCAGAACGGCGTGCTGGATATCTTCGTGGGCTCGGGCACCGAAGGCGGCGTGACCCAGCTGTCCTATGCCCTGGGCACGGCCGTCACGCTGGTCGGAACCGCGGGCAACGACGTGCTGACCGGCGGGGCGGGCGACGACATCCTGGTCGGTGGCCAGGGCGCCGACCAGCTGCGCGGTGGCGACGGGGCCGACGTCTTCGTCTTCGACATGGGCGATGGCGCGCTGGACAAGGTGATGGATTTCCAGGCCGGCACCGACACGCTGGACCTGTCGGGCTGGACCATGCTGCGCAGCGCCGACCAGATCGGTTTCACGGTGCTGTCGAACGGCATCCAGCTGACCTATGCCGAGGAAACGCTCCAGGTCTTCTCGGCCGATGGCACCAGCCTGTCCGAAGCCGACATCCGCGCGGCCATGACCCCGGGCAGCCTGATCCACACCCCGGTCACCTCGACCACCGCCGAGGGCCTGGTCCTGACCGGCACCGATGGCAACGACACGCTGCAGGGCGGAGCGGGCGACGACTTCCTGCAGGGCCTGGGCGGCGGCGACGCGCTGATCGGCGGGGCAGGCATCGACACGGCGGTCTATTCCGAAAGCACCGGCCAGCTGGTGGTCGACCTGAACAAGCCCGAGGACAACAAGGGCGTGGCCATCGGCGACACCTACGACAGCATCGAGAACCTGATCGGCAGCGACGGCCGCGACATCTTCAAGGGCAACACCGAGGACAACTTCATCTCGGGCGGCAACAACAAGGACTCGCTGATCGGCCGCAAGGGCGACGACCGGCTGGACGGCGGGGCGGACGACGACAAGCTGGAAGGCGGTCTGGGCGCGGACACCCTGATCGGCGGCGAAGGCAATGACCGGGTGATGTACAAGCGCGCGGTCGATCCGCTGATCGCCGACCTGGCCAACCCCGAGCGCAACACCGGCGAGGCCGCCGGCGACGTCTATGTCGACATGGAAGAAATGGTCGGCGGCCGGTCGGACGATTTCATCTTCGGCGACGACGCATCCAACAAGCTCTGGGGCCGCGAAGGCAATGACGAGGTCTACGGCCGGGGCGGCAACGACACGATCTACGGCAGCCACGGCGAGGACTGGCTGGACGGCGGCGCGGGCAACGACATCCTGACCGGCGGCGGCCACCACGATGCCTTCGCCTTCGGCGCCGGCCACGACCAGATCACCGACTTCCGGCCCGGCATCGAAACCATCCACCTCGACGCCGAGGCGCTCTGGGCCGGCACCCTGTCCACCAGCCAGGTGGTCAGCCAGTTCGCCACGGTGACCGAGACCGGGGTGCTGCTGAGCTTCAGCGCCGGCGCCTCGCTGCTGATCGAAGGCATGACGACCACCGACGGCCTGGCCGGGGATCTCTACTTTCTGTGAGGCCAGCGCCTCTGGAAACCGACGGCCGGGGTATTTTTAAAGAGAAAGAAGCAACAGACCTGCGCAGCAAGAGCCCGGGTCCGCACCGATCCCCCCACCTGCTTCTTTCTCTTTCCAAATACCCCGGCCACACCTGTCAGCAGGTCCGTCCTTCCGGTAAGGGCGGGCCTTATCCGTTGCGTCGGATCAGGTTTCCGATGGTCTGGAAGACGATGTCGAAATCGGCACAGATGGTGCGGTGCTTCTGGTAGATCAGGTCCAGCCGGGCCTTGCGGGGCACGCAGTTGCGGGCATAGACTGCGTCGGTGTCCTCGGGGGTCTCGCAGCGCTCCAGCAGGGCGGTTTCGTGCTTGTGGTAGACGATGGTCGCCAGCCCGGTCACCCCGGGGCGCGATTTCAGCACCTGCGCGTAGATGCCCGGAAAGCGTTCGACATATTCGCGCAGCGGCGGGCGCGGGCCGACGAAACTCAGGTCGCCGCGGATGATGTTCCACAGCTGCGGGAATTCATCCAGCCGCTTGGCCCTGAGCCATGCGCCCTCGGGGGTGACGCGCCTGGCCTTGTCCCCGCCCGAGACGCCGGCATCCTCGTCGACGACGGTCATCGTCCTGAGCTTCCACAGCATGAAGGGCTGGTCCGGGGTCTTCATCCGCTCGGCCACGTAGAAAAGCGGCCGGCCCTGCTTGATCCAGAGCCACACCAGGAGCCCCAGCATGATCGGCCCCAGGAGCACGACCAGCAGGGCCGCGAAGAACAGGTCGAGCAGGCGCTTGGCAGGTGTCATGCAGGGTTCATGGCGTGCTGCCGCCCGAGGCGCAAGAGCCCAGCCGCAAGGGCGCCGGTTTCCCCTGTCGCCACGCGCGGAAACCGGCCCGTCGCCGGCCAGCAGAACGACCAGGCGGCTGGCGTCAGCCAATTGCCTGGTCCGCCCGCCAATCCGCCACGAGCCCTTGTGGCGTGGCCGGAGGCACCGGCACCAGTGCGGTCAGCCGGCCGGTTTCGAAGGCCACCCGGGCGATGGCCGTTTCGGGCGCGGGCCGGGTGGCCCAGGGCAGACCGGCAGCCGTCAGCAGGGCGCCCATCTCCACGGCCCCCGGCTGGGCGATGTTGAGCACCTGGGGCAGATCCCTTGCCTCCATCAGGGCCCCCATCAAGGCCCCCAGCACGGAGGCCAGCATACCCGGGCCGATATAGCTGCGCGCCGGCGTCGTGCCATCGGGGAAGGCATCCAGCGTGAAGCCCGGCCGCCAGCCTCCCAGGGCCGCATCGGCCCCGGCCACGTTGCCGATGCGCAGGATGGTCACCCCCTGCCCCGTCCGCGCCGCGCGCTCCAGCACCGCAGCTTCCATCGCGGCCTTGGCCTCTCCGTAAGGCGCGGCGGGGGTAAGGGCGTCATCCTCTCGCAAGAGCCCTCCGGTACCGCTGGCCCGGCCATAGACGGCGGCCGAGGAACAGACGAAGGCATGCGCGCCCACCGTTTCGGCCGCCCCAAGCGCGGCCAGGGCCAGCCGGGCATCATCGCCGAAATCGGCGCCCCGCGCGGCCGCCGCCGGGGTGATCCCGGCCAGGCAGAGCAGCGCCCGCGCGCCCCCCGCCGCCCGGGCCAGGCCGGCCGGATCGCCCAGCGGATCGCAGCGGGTCAGCCCCGGCCCCGGCTCACGCGCGCCCCAGAGGACAGGTCCCCCCCCGATTCCCCCCCCGATCCCGGGGGCGGAACCAGCCCAGTGCCGGCGCAGCACATGACCCAGGCGACCTGTTGCGCCCATGACGAATGTGGCGGGAATTTGCATGTCTGGTGGCAGAATTGTTTGACCCTCTTCCGGTGCGCGGCCATTAACAACCGCGCATCTCGCTATAGAAATACAGGCTGCCGCTTCCCATGATCCACCCGATCCGTTCCTGTCTGCTCGTTCTTCTCTGCCTGGGGCTCGCCGCCTGTGGCCGCCTGCCCGCCAGCGGGCCGGCCAGCAACGAGATCCTGAACCAGGTCAGCCGGGACAACAACGAATTTGCCCTCTACCAGGTGAACCGGTCCTTCCTGCCCACGGTCCAGCAATGGCCGGTCACCGGCGCCACCGAACGGCTGGGCTGGATCGGCAAGACCACCGGTGCGCGCAGCCAGATCATCCAGTCCGGCGACGACCTGAACATGACCATCTGGGACAGCTCGGAAAACTCGCTGCTGACCGCCACCGAGGAACGGGCCGTGCAGCTGGGCAATGTCCGCGTCGCCCCCGACGGCACCGTCTTCGTGCCCTATATCGGCGATGTCAGCGTGATCGGCCTGACCCCCGACCTCGCCCGGCGTGAAATCCAGGCCCAGCTGGAGGCCATCGTGCCCTCGGCCCAGGTCCAGCTGTCGATGGTCGAAGGCCGGGGCAACTCGGTCGAGCTGATCGGCGGCGTCGGCGCCCCCGGCACCTACCCGATGCCCGACCGCAACTATTCCGTGCTGAGCCTGGTCGCCGCCGGCGGCGGGGTGTCCGGCACGCTCAACAACCCGCAGATCCGCCTGGTGCGGGGGTCGTCGATCTATGGCACCTCGGTCGAGCGGCTGCTCGACAACCCCAGCTACGACACCCTGCTGCGCGGCGGAGACAAGGTCTTTGTCGAGGACGACACCCGCTATTTCCTGTCCTTCGGCGCCACCGGCACCGAGGCCCTGCACACCTTCCCCAAGGACGACGTGTCGGCGATGGACGCGGTGTCGATCATCGGCGGCGTGGATTCGCGCACGGCCGATCCCCGCGGCCTGCTGATCCTGCGCGAATATCCCGGCTCGGCGGTCAGCCCCGGCGTGCGCGGGCCGCGCAACACGCGGGTGGTCTTCTCGGTCGACCTGACCAATTTCGACGGCCTGTTCTCGGCCCGGAACTTCCCGGTGAATTCCGGGGACGTGGTCATCGCCACCGAATCGCCGATCAACGACGTCCTGACCATCTCGCAGATCTTCGGCCAGTTCTTCGGGGTCTTCAACGCGGCGAACTCGCTCTGATCCGGACCGGGTAACGGGGGCGCTGCCCCCGCCCTCCTTCGGAGGACTCCCCCGGGGTATTTGGAAAGAGAAAGAAGCAGCAGGGCGCACGTGCTGCTTCTTTCTCTTTGAAAATACCCCGGCCTGACGGCACCCTTCCGCGATGCCGCCAGAAATGGGTGCCGCCTACCCCAGAAGGCCCATCAGGTAGGCGCCATAGCGGTTCTTGCGGTATTTCTCGGCCTGTTCGCGCAGCGCCTTGTCATCGATCCAGCCCTGCTGGTAGGCGATTTCCTCCAAGCAGCCGGTCTGCAGGCCCTGGCGGGTTTCCAGCGTGCGCACGAAGTTGCCCGCGTCCAGCAGCGAGGCGTGGGTGCCGGTGTCGAGCCAGGCATAGCCGCGCCCCATCCGCTGCACGTCCAGCGTGCCGTCGGCCAGGTACATTTCCAGGAGCGTCGTGATCTCGACCTCGCCGCGGTCCGAGGGCTTGACCTCGCGCGCGCGGGCCGGGGCGGTGCCGTCGAGGAAGTAAAGCCCGGTCACCGCGTAGTTCGAGGGCGGGACCTCGGGCTTTTCGATGATCTGGGTGACCTCTCCGTCCTCGCCGAAGGCCACCACGCCGTAGCGCTCGGGGTCGGCCACGTGGTAGCCGAAGACCGTGCCGCCCACCGTCTTGGCATCGGCCGCCGCCATGATCTCGGGCAGGCCGTGGCCGAAGAAGATGTTGTCGCCCAGCACCATCGCCGAGGGCGCGCCGTCCAGGAAATCCTCGGCCAGGATATAGGCCTGGGCCAGCCCGTCGGGCGAGGGCTGGACGACGTAGGTGATCTCGATGCCCCACTGGCTGCCGTCGCCCAGGGTGCGCTGGAACTGGTCCTGGTCCTGGGGGGTGGTGATCATGCAGATCTCGCGGATGCCGGCCAGCATCAGCACCGAGATCGGGTAGTAGATCATCGGCTTGTCGTAGATCGGCAGCAGCTGTTTCGACACGCCCACCGTGATGGGGTAAAGCCGCGTGCCGGAACCGCCGGCCAGGATGATGCCCTTGCGCTGGGTCATGGTTCAGATCTCCTTGGGGTCAATTTCTATGGTTGGAAATGTCAGGGTGTCGGGGCCGATCCTGGACGCGTAAAGCGCCAGGTCCTCGGCATAGGTCCGCGCCACCGCGCGGGCCAGGGTGTCGTCGTAAAGCGCCGCATGGGCCGGGGCCTGGCCCCGGGCCTGCAGCCCGGCCAGCTCGGCCAGGGACATGTCGGCGAAGGAGCCGCCCCCGGGGGCTGCATCAAGCAGCGTGAACCGGTCGGTGCCATGGCGGGTCAGCGGGCGGGCGTCGACCAGGTCCAGCCCGATCCTGTCGGCCAGGTCGGCCCGGGCCTCGGCCATCCGTTCCACCGCGTACCAGGCATCGTAGTTTTCATAGACCAGGAAGTCGGTCTGCGGGCACCAATGTTCGTTCAGGCGCAGGCCCGCGCCCCCGTCCATGGGGTCGTCCATGGGGTCGTCCATGGCGTCTTTGCCCGTCTCGTCCGCATCATCGTCTTTGTCGCCGGTCACCATCTCGACGAAATCGCGAAAGGTGAAGCTGGCCGGATCGATCCCGTCGCCCAGGGCCCGGAACAGCTGCCAGTATTCCGGCTGTCGCCCGACGATCTTGTTCAGGAAGACCGAGGCCAGCCGGGCATGGGGGCAGCGCAGGATGACGAAGGTGAACCGCGCCGTGGCCAGGTCGCGCAGGCTGGCCCGGAAGGTGGGGTTGTTGTGGTGGATCCAGGTCCATTGCTCCAGCCCGCCAATCGCCCCGTTGGCCAGGGCCAGGCTGACGCGCAGGGTCGAACAGGCGTTCTTGGGGATGAAGCTGTAGACCGCGTTGGCCCCGAAATGGCACAGGGCATAGCGCGCGGCAAAGCCGTGTTCGGCATTGGCGGCAAGCGTCTTGCGGCTGAGCCCGGCGTAGCGCAGGAGGCGGGGATGGGTCACGGGGAATAGGCCTTGGGTTGCAAGAGGTCAGGCGCCGGCGGGATCCGGCGGAGCGGCAGGCATGTCACCCGGATCCCAGGTGGCGAATTCGTTGCGCACCGGGCGCGGGGTGATGTCTCCCTTGCGGGGAAAGGCCAGCGGACCGCCCGGCGTCCAGGCCGCCACGGCGCGGGCGACCTCGTCCAGGAAGGCCCGGTCGGTTGTCGTCGAGTTGCGCAATTTCTGATCCATGTCCCGCCGCACCAGGTTCATGTGGTACATGGCCACCGTGGGCGCGTCAAAATGGTGATGGTGGGCCGGATCGGCTGTCATCCGCCGGGTCGGGTCCACCCGCGGGCTGGGAAAGGCCTCCACGCCGATCTGCGTGTCCGGCCCGATTTCTGTCAGGAAACAGCAGCGCGTGCTGTCATGGGCCCGCCAGACCGGGCGGCGCACGTGCAGGAAGCTGTCGACCGAGGTCGAGCGCCAGCCATGGGCGGCGATCTGCCGGCGGGCCTCGGCGATTTCCCCGGGGCGGTAGAATTCATCGGCATCCATAGACAGGAAATGGCTGGCCCCCGCCCGGCGCGCGGCCTGCAGGCCCAGGGCGCGCTTGGCCCGTTCGTTGGCTCCGCGCGGCCGGCCCAGGTCGGGCGCATAGGCGATGACCTCGTCGACCAGCCCCTCGGCCCGGGCGGTTTCAAGTGCGGCCCGGGCGGATGCGGCGATCGGCTCGCCGGCGTTGGACAGCTCTTGCCAGACCAGCGACACGTGTTCGACAGCCCCGCGCAGGGTCCGCAACGAGGCGAGCAGGTGCTCGTCCCCGTTGAAGTAATTGTAGCTGGCCGAGACACGCATCGGGGTCACCGCGGTTGGGGCCTCAGCCCTTGAGAGCCGTCACCACCTGGGCCGTGGCCGCGCGCCAGTCGGGCCGGGCCACGCCGAAGGCCGCCTCCAGCGAGGCGCAATCCATCCGCGAGTTCAGCGGCCGGGCGGCGGGCGTCGGGTAGGCGCTGGAGGGGATGTCCTCGACCTCGCAGGTGATGCCCGCGACGGCAAAGATCTCGCGGGCGAAATCGGCCCAGCTGGCGTCCGGCGCGCCCGAGAAATGGTAGATGCCGGACTTTTCCGGATGCCCCACGAGGCCGGTGGCCATGGTCAGGCAGGCCTCGGCGATGGCGCGCGCAGGCGTGGGCCCGCCGATCTGGTCGGCCACGATGGTCAGCTTGTCCCGGCTTTCGCCAAGGCGCAGCATGGTTTTCAGGAAGTTGTTGCCATGGGCCGAGAACACCCAGGACGTGCGCAGGATCGCATGGGTCCCGCCCGCCGCGGCCACCGCCTGTTCGCCGGCCAGCTTGGTGCGGCCATAGGCGCCCAGGGGGGCGGTGGGGTGATCGGGGGTCCAGGGGTCGGTGCCGTCGCCGGCAAAGACGTAATCGGTGGAAATATGCACGAAGGGGATGCCAAGCGCGGCGCAGGCCTGGGCCATGGCGCCCGGCGCGTCGCCGTTGATGACCCCGGCCAGGTCTTCTTCGTCCTCGGCCCGGTCGACGGCGGTATAGGCGGCGGCGTTGATCACCGCGTCGGGCTTGCGCTGGGTGATGGCATCGGCGCAGGACTTGGGGCTTTGCAGGTCCACCAGGTCGCGGTTGAGGCAGGTCACCTCGTCGACCAGGTCAAAGCCCAGGTCACCGGCGGCGGCAAGTTCCGTGGCCACCTGGCCGGTGTGGCCGAAGACGAGAATGTTCATGAGGAGGGCTCTCCGATCTGTGGTCTTTGCGTTCGTTCAGGGCTGTGTAGCGGGGTTCTTTGCGGCCTGTGTGTCAGACGACGTATCAGGCGGCGTATCGGACGGCTTATCGGACGCCGTATCAGATTGGCCCCCGCGCCCTCCTCCGCCGCGGGGGCCATCCTCTGCCGTGTCCGGCGCATAGCCGAACCGGTCGTAATCCCCGGCATAGACCTCGGCCAGGATCGCGCGCACGTGGTCGGTGATCACCGGGGCCGGGCCCGGTTCGATCCCCGCCCAGTCCAGGCGCTTGGCGTAGTTGTTCTTTTCCTTCAGCACCACCTCGGGCGCGGTATCCCCGGCCAACGCGTCCAGCCAGGCGATCACCGGGTCCATGCCCTGTTCCAGGTGGAAGATGCGGGCGCCCTCGGGGACCATCTCGGTCATCGGGCGGACATGGTTGTCCAACACGAAGCGCTGCTGGGCCATCTTCTCGACCTGGTTGTCCAGCCAGGCCTCGAAGCTGCGGCCCCGGCTGATGCGCTCTTCGACGTCGCGCTGGAAGCGGAAGACGCTGGTCAGCCGGGCCAGCGGGTCGCGCACGATGGCAAAGCTTTCGTCCAGGAAGCCCGGCGGGAACAGCCGCTCCAGGTCGGCGGCGGCCACGTGCTGGGGCGCGGTGCGGGTCCAGCGGGCGGGGCCGGGCTGTTCCAGGTAGCGCGGATCGCGGAAGGCCAGCGGGCCGAAGCGCGCGACCAGGTAATGTTCCATCGAGGTGCCGCCACAGCGCGGCACGTGCAGGAAACACACCAGCTTGCCCGAGATCCGCGTGATCGGCATCGGCTCAGGCCCCTGCCGCCATCGGGCGGATGCCCAGGGTTTCCTCGTAGCCGCGCAGCCGGTCGCCCTGGGCGCGGACCTTTTCCTCCAGCCCGCGGCCATGGGCATACTGGCGGTCCAGCAGCCCGTAGAACTGTTCCTCGCGCTGGCACTGGACCATGAACAGGTCGGGATCGACCCGCGGGCGCGAGCGGCCGGCGCGCAGCTTGGCGATGCGGGCCTCCAGCCGGTCCAGATGGTCTTCCAGCCGGTAGGGCGTGGGATCGGGCAGCTGGCGGGCGGCCTCGGGAAAGCCCCGGGCCAGCTCGCGGGCCAGCGCCTCGGGGCTGCGGGGCCCCGGCGTGCAGCGGCCCGAGAAATTCGCCGCCGCCGCCGCGCGCATGCGCTCGGGCAACAGCCAGCCGGGCCCGCCGAACTGGTCGTAGCAGAACACCGGCCGGTGCGAGCGCATGGCATATTGCACCGTCTTGCCGATGGTCACCACCGCGTCATGGGTCTGGATGTCGGCGGGCGTGACCCGGCGGGCCTCGCCGTCCACCCCCAGCCGGGTGACCTGCACACCCTGGCCTTCGAGAATGCGGAAGGCATGGGCCAGCTCGTCGGGCAGGTGGTTGGACACCGACAGCACCCGGGTCATCCAGGTCGGGTCCAGTTCCGGCTGCGGCGCGGCAAAGCCCCGGGGCGCGGGGTTGGGAAACAGGGTGGCATCGGCGAACTCGGGCCCGAAGCCGGCCAGCTTGGTCCGGGTCTCGGGCGAGTTGGCCAGGATGATGTCGGCCATCACCGCCTCGCTGAAGGGCGAGGGGAACTCGAACGGCTCGAACGGCGACAGGTGGTTGTAGATGAACACCGGCCGGTTTTCCCCCAGCAGGACATCGGGGTCCTGGCGGGCCAGGAAGGCGGTGGGGGTCTGGTGATGCGAATAGACCACGTCGTAATCTTCCAGCCGGATCCAGGCGGGGTCGGTGATCACCGGCAGCTTGCCCAGGCCCGAGGCCTCCAGTAGCTGGCCGCCGGGAAAACGGCAGTAGAAGGTCACCTGGTGGCCGCGCTCTTTCAGCGCCTGCAGCATTTCCAGCGTGACCACCTCGGATCCGGCCCAGACGTGCAGGTGGTGGGTCGAGACCAGCCAGCGCAGGCTGCGTCCTCCCGAGCCCCCTGCCCTGGCGGGTGTGGTTTCAGGACCTGGACCTGGACCGGATCGAGCCCCGGTCTCTGGCCCCGAAACCGGCCCCGCATGTGGCCCCGAATGTATCCCTGTCGCTATCCCAGTACGTGCCCCAGTTCCTATCCCTGTCGTCATGCCGGACGTCATGCGCCTCCCTGCCAATTGTTACGGGCCCATCCCTGCAGCCCCCCCGGCAGGCGGGCCTCCCTTTACCCCCCTGCCGCACGCTCATATCCCTAACCGGTCCTCATCCGGTCTTGCCCAGACGTTGGCCGACACCGGCACGGTCCTGCAAGGCCCGCCACCAGGTTTCGTTATCAAGATACCATTGCACTGTTTTCTCAAGACCTTCTTCAACCGTCACCGACGGCCGCCAGCCCAGTTCCTCGCGGATGCGGGTCGGGTCGATGGCATAGCGCGCATCATGCCCGGGCCGGTCGGTCACAAAGGTGATCAGGTCGCCATAGGGCGTCTTCGCCGGTTTCAGCTTGTCGAGGATCGCGCACAGCGTGCGGACCAGTTCCAGGTTGGTGCGCTCGTTCTCGCCGCCGATATTGTAGGACCGGCCCAGCTCGCCCTTTTCCATCACCAGCAGCAGCGCGTCGGCATGGTCTTCGACGAACAGCCAGTCGCGGATGTTGGACCCGTCGCCGTAGATCGGCAGCGGCTTGCCGGCCAGCGCGTTCAGGATGATCACCGGGATCAGCTTTTCGGGGAAATGGTAGGGCCCGTAATTGTTGGAACAATTGGTCAGCACGACGGGCAGGCCGTAGGTTTCGTGCCAGGCCCGCACCAGGTGGTCTGAACTGGCCTTCGAGGCCGAATAGGGCGAGCGCGGGTCGTAGGGCGTGTCTTCGGTGAACTGCACGCTGGGATCATTGGGCAGCGAGCCAAAGACCTCGTCGGTGGAAATGTGGTGAAAGCGGAAGCCGTCGGGCTTGCCCATGTCCGTCCAGTATTTCCGGGCGGCTTCCAGCAGGGTGTAGGTGCCGGTCACGTTGGTGCGGATGAAATCGCCCGGCCCGTCGATCGACCGGTCGACATGGGATTCGGCGGCCAGGTGCATGATGGTGTCNGGTTTGTGCTGGGCCAGGATCCGGTCCATCGCCGCGCGGTCGCAGATGTCAGCCTGTTCAAAGGCGTAATCGGGGCTGTCGGCCACGCTGGCCACGTTGTCGAGGCAGGCCGCGTAGGTCAGCGCATCGAGGTTGACCACCTGGTGGCCCCGGGCAATGGCCTGGCGCACCACGGCCGATCCGATAAATCCGGCGCCGCCGGTCACAAGCAGTTTCATGTCGTTGAAGTCCCAGATCCAGTTAATGTCTCACGATCGAATATCTTTGCCCAGAGCGCGGCGAAGCCCGGCTCTGGGGTCGAGGCCCGTCCCGCGGCCCAGGGCACGGCCAGGAAATGCTGGCGCGCGTCATCGGCCCGGGTCGAGCCCAGGTAGCGTTCGGCCATCCCGGTCAGGATGACATCGGGGGCCACGGCGGCCACCATTTCCGCCTGGAAGAACCGGCTGCGGCAGAACACGATGGTCCGGAACAGCCGGGTCAGGATCGGCAGCATCTGCCGGTAGAAGCTGTCCCCGAAGATCAGCAGGGTCTGGCCGGTGGCGGCCCGGGCGTTGTCGCACAGCACCATCACCCCGTCATTGGCGTTTTCCACCCCGTTCGAGGCCATGCTCAGCCCGCCCTCGCCGGTGTCGGGCCAGACCAGCACCTGGGTGTCTTCGCGCACGCGGGGCTCGAACTTCTGGCCCAGGTCGCCGCAGAACCCGGCCTGCGGGGCGGTCAATGTCTGTTTCGACACCACCTGGCGCCAGGCGCGGGTCAGCTCGGGGCCCATCCGGGTGCACAGCAGCTCGGCCAGGGCGACGTTGCCGGGGGCGGCGTAATGGGTGTCGGTGCGGTGAAAGACACCCGGCTGCGCGCGCAGGACGTCGACCGGGTACAAAAGACCCAGCCGGGTTTCCACGTCCGCGTCCTGGCTGAAGTCGCGCAGGAACAGGGACTGGGCGTCGAAGGGGGTCTGCTCGGGCAGCACGGCGACCTTGTCGGGAAAGACCACCTGGGCAAAGACGATGCCCCGGTCGCGGCAGAACCGCACCCGGTCGCGCAGGTTGCGGTGGAACTGGCGCACCGCCGCCGGGCGGGCCCGCAGCGCGCCCGAGAAATAGGCCTGCACGTCATGGGCCCCGCCGGCCAGGAACAGGTAATCGTCCGCGCCGGTCAGGACCGTGGGCGTCGCGCCGGAGGTGGTGGGGGCGGGGGTCGCGCCTGTGGAGGTCGCGCTTGTGGAGTCCGCGCCCGTCACGGGATCAGCCCTGCCCGGTTCAACCCTGCCATGTCACGTGCCCGCGAAACCGCCGGTGTCATGCGGACCTCACCCTTCCCAGGTGAAGGGGCTGTCGAAATCCTTGAGCAGGGGCGCGGCGGCGTCCTTGTCGCTCAGCACCGCGTCTCCGCTCAGGCCCCAGTCGATGCCGATGCCCGGATCGTCGAAGCGCACCGCCCCGTCCGAGGCCGGCGCATAGTAATCGGTGCACTTGTAGATGATTTCCGTATGCGGCGCGCGGGTGGAAAAGCCGTGCAGGAAGCCCTTGGGCACCAGCAGCTGCTTGCCGTTCTCGGCCGTCAGTTCAATGCCGAACCACTTGCCGTACGTGGGAGAGCCCTTGCGGATGTCGACGGCGACATCGAACAGCGCGCCCTGGCCGCAGCGCACCAGCTTGTCCTGGGCATCGGGCGGCGCCTGGAAGTGCAGGCCGCGCACGGTGTTCACGGTTTCGCTGACCGAGTGGTTGTCCTGGACGAAATCCATCTCGATCCCGTTGTCGGCCAGAAGCTTGCGGTTCCAGCTTTCCGAGAAGAACCCCCGGGCATCGCCAAAGCGTTTCGGGGTGAGGATGAGCACGCCGGGAAGCGATGTCTCTTCGATCTGCATGGGGGCCTCGTTCTTGGGTCCTGAAAGCTGTCTGTCCCCTGCCCCATAACAATCCCCGCAGGGCGTGTCACGCGGCCCGCGCCCGGGACCGGGTCTGTCCCACGCCCCGGGACTGGCCGCGAATGTTTCGCGTGCGAAACATCTCTCCTGCCCTGGGCGCCATGACATGATGGGGAACGATGGGTCGGAACGACCCATCCTACGCTTACGGGCCTCAGCCCGCCCGGCCCGCCTTGCCGGCCACGAACCCCAGGAAGGCCTTGTCGGGGCTGCGCAGCTTCGGCCGCCCCGTCGACACCCAGTAGCCCCGCCATTCCGCCTCCAGCGCATAAACATCCGCCCCGGGCATCATGTCGCGCGCCGCCTCCATCGTCTGGGCGCGCAGCACCGGGGGCGGCACCGTTTCGACCACGCCCTCGCGCAGGGAAAACCGGACCAGGTCGCCCGGCTCTTCGGTCATCTCGTAATCGGGCAGGTGGCCCTTGGCGATCATCTCGCGCAGCATCGCCCGGAACACTCGCCGGGGCGAGGCCGAGCCCGACTTCTTCAGAAGCGTGTCCACCGACACCCGCCAGCTGTCCTGCCGGCCGCAATGCTTGCGCGCCAACTCGTAGATCCGCCGTTCCAGCGGCTTGCGCAGGCGGAAGTAATCGCGGTTCAGCGTCAGCACCGATTTCGACAGCACCGCCCGGTAGAGCCACTCGGACAGCGTCACCGACACCGACACCATCCGCCCGCCCCGGGTCTTGCGCACGATCTCCCAGGACTCAATGAGCCCGAAACCGGTGGTCGTCTCGTGGTCTCCGGTCACGATGTTGGTCGTGATCCGCGTGCCCGCCAGCCGCTCGAAGGCCTCGCGCAGGCGGCGGTAGGCATCGCCGCTGGTCTCGCGGTTGGTCGCCACCAGCAGGTCATGCGCCTTCAGCTGCAGCCGCCGGCTGACCGTCCGGCCCGCGTTGATCGCCGCCATCAGCTGGCTGATGCAGAAGATCAGGATGTCCTTGTCGTGGATCGTGGCCAGCCCCTTGACCGAGGGCGTCACGGTGATCTCCACCCCGTTGTGGTCATAGGTCAGGATCCGCCGGTCGGGCCGTGTCGACAGCGAGAACAGCGGATGCTCCATCGAGGCCAGGTCGTCCTTGGGGATCGCATCGAAGATGTCGCAGAGGAAGAAATCCCCCTGGGGGTAGCGGTCGGGCATCAGCCCGCCGGGCCCCGCGCTGATCGGTGCTGCCATGCCTGTCCTCTGCCGTCCCGGCTCTGCGGCCGTTTCCCAACCCCGTCCGCACCCTTGGGTCAAGGCGCTGCAGACATCGTGGTTTCAATGACACCCACCCTAGACTTATCCACACACCCCCGTCCAGCGCCCTGGCCCGCTCTGGCCCTGTCTCTTCGGGGGTTCAGAGTCGCTTCAACGGGGGATCAGAGTCACCTTTTCGGGGGTTCAGAGTCGCCCTGCCCCCTCATTTTCGGAATTTCATATTTGTTCCCAACGCCTTGCCCACACACCATCCCGCCCTTAACACTGAATTAACTAGATTCTAACATCCCCACAGATGCATTCGCACCACAGATCCCCCCCAATCGCGGGCCGGACAGCCCGGGTTTTGCAGAGAAAACAGCACAAAAACCGCCCCGATCTGCCTCGATCCTTTCCATATGCTGCCTTTTGACGTAGAATCCGAAAAACAGCGCATATCGAGCGGAATGCAGGTCATGGCCAAGGATCTCCCCCCCTATTTCAACATCGACGCAGACGCCGCCCTGGCCGAGCTCGACGCCCCCACGACCACCGCCGGCTTCCAGGCCATCGCCGAGGCCTGCGCCCGCGGCCGGGCCGACCTGGCTTCGCGCGGGCTCGATGCCGAGGGGCGCAAGACCCTGCGCCTGTTCTCCACCTGGGAGATCACCCGCTACCTGATCCCCGTCGCCCAGGCCCATTTCCGCCGGGTGCTGAAGGCCAACCCCGACCTGCCCCAGGGCCGCTCGGAAACCGAAGGCGGGGCCAAGTGGTTCACCCTCGACGAGGTGCTGCGCCTGCGCGCCCACTTTGCCGCCGAAGGATCCCGCGCGAAGGAATACAAACCCTTCCGCCCCGAAGGCCTGCCCGCGAAACTGGTGGCCGTGGCCAACTTCAAGGGCGGGGTCGGCAAAACCTCGACGGCCGCGCACCTGGCCATGTCGGCGGCGCTGGATGGCTACCGGGTGCTGGTGATCGACCTGGACAGCCAGGGCTCGATGACCTCGATCTTCGGCGGCCAGGTCGAGGACGAATGGCAGACCGCCTTCCCCCTCATCGCCCGCCACTACGGCGAACATCTGCGCGAGGAAAACCGCGCCCGGGCGGCGCGGGGCGACGCGCCGCAACCGCTCGACGAGATGCTGACCACGGCGCTGGGGATGTCCGCCCGCGACCTGGTGCAGCCCACCCACTGGCCCAACATCGACCTGATCGGCGCGCAGCTGAACCTCTACTGGGCGGAATTCCAGATCCCGGTCTGGCGGATGGCGGCCCGGGGCTGGAAGCTCTGGGACGCCCTGACCGACCGGCTGGAGGCCGACGGGGTGCTGTCGGATTACGACGTGGTGTTCCTCGATACCCCCCCTGCCCTGGGCTACCTCACGATCAACGGCCTGGCGGCGGCGGACATCCTGCTGGTCCCGCTCGGCGCGTCCTTCCTGGAATTCGACAGCACGGGCCGGTTCTTCGACATGCTGCATTCCACCTTCCAGTCGATCGAAGAGGGTGAAAACATCGCCGCCCGCGCCCTGGGGCGCGAAGAGCTGAACTTCGAATGGGATGCGGTGCGCGCGGTGATCACCCGCTACGACGGTGCCCAGCAGGGCGAGCTGGCCGCGCTGATCCAGGCCTACCTGGGCCGGACCCTGTCGCCCCACCGGCAGGATTACACCGCGCTGATCGGCCAGGCCGGTGAACAGGTCTCGGGGATCTACGAAGCCGATTACCGCGACTTCAACCGCGAGACCTATGCCCGGGGCCGCGAAACCTTCGACGCCACCTATGCCGCCTTCAAACGGCTGCTCATCGGAACCTGGCGGCGGGACATGCCGTGAGGTCGGACTGGGGTATTTGGAAAGAGAAAGAAGCAGCAGGGCGCGCTCTTGCTTCTTTCTCTTTCCAAATACCCTGGGGGAGTCCGCCGAAAGGCGGGCGGGGGCAACGCCCCCGTCTCTCACGCAATGATAACCGGGACCGGAGAGGAGGCCCGACATGGCCAAACGCAAAAGACTGACCCCTGCCCAGGGCGATTATCTCGCCTCCCCGCCCGCTCCGTCCAAGGGGTTGGGGCCCGCGCCGATCGCGAGCGTGGCCGGCGAGGCGGCTTCGGCCGCGGCTCTGGCGGAAGTGTCATCCGCCCTGCAGGCGGCTCGCGACGAGGGCCGCCTGATCGAGGCGCTGCCCCTCGACGCCATCGCGGCCGGCCACCTGGTGCGCGACCGGATCCAGCTGGACGAGGACGAGATGAGTGCGCTGATGGCCTCGCTGACGGCCCGCGGACAGCAGACCCCGATCGAGGTGGTCAGGCTGGGGGAGGGGCGCTATGGGCTGATCTCGGGCTGGCGGCGGCTGACGGCGCTGCGGCGGCTGTACGAAGGTACCGGCGAGGCCCGGTTCGCCACGGTCAAGGCTTTGGTGTCCGCCCCTGAGAGCGCCGAGGCGGCCTACGTGGCCATGGTCGAGGAAAACGAGATCCGGGCCAACCTCAGCCATTACGAACGCGCGCGTATCGCCCACAGGGCCGTGGCCGAGGGGGTCTTCGAGACCCCGCGCGCGGCGCTGCAGGGGCTTTACGGATCGGTCACGCGGTCGAAGCGGTCCAAGATCGGCTCTTTCATGGGGCTGGTCGAGGCGCTGGATGACGTGCTGCGCTACCCCTGGGCGATTTCCGAGAAGCTGGGCCTGGCGCTGGTGAAGCGGTTGGAGGAGGGCGGCGCAGAGCCCGTGCGGGCGGCGCTGGCCGCGGTGGACGGGCAGGGCGTGGCCGAGGAGCTGGCCGCGCTGCAGGCGGTGCTGGAGCCTCCTGCCGCCCCGGCGAGGGAGCCCGCCGTTCAGGACAAGGCGGCGAAACCGCTGCCGGACCTGACCCGCTATGACATCACCGCGGACCTGGTGTTGCGGCATTGGCCCGACAGCCGGCGCATCGAGATTTCGGGCGGGCAGGTGGATGACCGGCTGCTGGCCGATCTCAAGGACTGGCTTGAGCGGAGGTAGGATGGGTTTTCCAAACCCATCTTCCCCATTTTTCCCGGGCCCGGACAGGCGATGGGTTTGAAAACCCATCCTGCGCCCGCGGCGAAAATGTTTCGCGTGCGAAACATTGCCGGCCCCGGCCCGTCACCGTCCGGGCCTGCCTCTTGCGTTCCCCTCCGGCAGGATGGCACTAGGGTCTGCACAACACGATCTCCGGCCCGGGGCGCTGATCCGCCTTGCCGGCCCCTATGGGAAAGACCGCCATGGCAGACCTTCCGGAACTCATCGTCCATATCGGGGCGGGCAAGGCCGGCTCGACATCGCTTCAGTTCACGCTGCGGCGCAATGCCGAGGCCCTGTCGGCGGCCGGCCTGTCCTACATGGGCCTGGCCCTGGAAGAGATCCCCGGGGCCGAGCGCCACGGCTGGTGTGAACGCGACCGCCCCCAGCTGTTCTTTTCTTCCGGCCCCGACGATTACATCGACGACCAGATCGTGGCCCTGCTGCGCGGCGAGCTCAAGCGCCTGGCGGGACTTGGCGTGCGCCAGGCGGTCTGGAGCAACGAGGCCTTCCTGGTCCAGAAGTGGCGGGTGCTGCGCGTGCTGGCGCGCCTGGCCGAGGAGGGCGTGCGCATCCGGCCCGTCGTCTACGTGCGCCGCCACGACAAGCGGGCGGTCAGCGCCTTCATGGAATTCGAGATCCGGTCCAAGCGCCACAAGGGCGGGCTGCATCCCTTCGCCCAGTGGCTGGACGGGGCCGCCGGATCGCTGACCTATGCCGACCACGTGCAGGCCTGGGCCGCGCGGTTCCCCAATACAGAGATCTACAATTTCGACGAGATCGGCGATGTCGCCCAGCATTTCTGCAAGACCCTGCTGGGCATCGAGGGGCTGGAGAGTGAGCGGGCCAACGAGGCCCGGGCGCCGGGGCTGATGACGGCCTGGGCGATCTTCAGCGGCTCGCGGAACTTTCCGACATGGTCGGTGGCCTTCCGCCGGCTGGCCGGGCCGCTGCTGATTCTGCACGGCCACCTGCGCCCGGTGCCCAAGCCGCAGGAGCTGATGCCCAAGGAGGCCGATATCGAGGGCGTGCAGGCGCGTTTTGCCGAGGACCTGCAGAAGGTCAACGCGCTGCTGGAAGCGCAGGGCCAGCCGCCGATGGCCTTCGACAAGGTCACGCCACCCAACATCGAGGCCACCGACTGGGAGCTTCAGCAGATGCTGTTCAACATGGCCTTTGCCTTGCAGGACCAGGTGCTGACGCTGAAGGGAGAGGTTGCCGAGCTGCGCGGCCGGCTTGATGCGCTGGAGCCGGGCGAGGGCACGACAAAGACAGGCGCGGAGACAGGGACGAAGGTGGGCTGAGGCCGCCGGCCTGTGCCTGTGCCGGGCAGGGGGCGCTGCCCCCTCTTGGCCTGGCGGCCAATTCACCCCCGGGGTATTTTCAAAGAGAAAGAAGCAGGGGCGGGGTTGCGCCCTACCACACCGCGCCTGGCTGCTTGTCGCAGACGCGGTGTGGTAGGGCGCGATGTGTCCCCGCCTGTCCCCACGTGGGGACAACCTGGGCCCTGGGGCGAATGCTCAGCCGAATTCGCGCAGGGCGGTGGTGTAGATTTCCATGTCGACCTCGACCCAGGGCAGGATCGCGGTCATTTCGGCGTGGGACAGGTCCTCGACCGAGCTGCGCCGCTGGGTGACGTTGATCTTGCGGTTCTCGATGTCGAGGGTGAAGCGGTCGTTCAGGGCGCTGACGAAATCGCCGTAGCGGTCCTGGAAACCGACCACCGCGAAGCGGCGCAGGTTGGCCATGGTTTCCTCGAAGAGCATCGCTTCGGTCAGGTTGCGGTCGCGGCGGTGTTCGAAGCGGTGCATCAGCCGGTAGCTGGAATGCAGCTGCCAGGCCATGCGGTTGTAAAGCTCCGAACACAGCTCCGGCTCGTCGAAGGCCTGGGCGAAGTCCAGCAGCGACAGGGCATGGGCGACGGTCGTCTTGCGGGTGCGCTCGATGTCCTTTTCGTAGAGCTCGCGCCAGAAGTAGTAGATCGACACGAAGCGGTCGACCGGATGGCGCAGGACGGTGACCACCTGGTCGCCGAAGCGCATGGCGTCATCGTAGGAGAAATGCCCCGAAACCACGTCCACATCCGGGCCGACACTGTCGGGCACGGCATCGACGATGCCCTTGATCACCAGCTCGGGATGGGCCGCGGCGAGGCTTTCGCGCAGCGAGGTTCCGGCGGTTTTCGGGATGTGAAGATGGATGAATTTCATGCGGTTCGTCCGGTTGTTCCCCTCGGGTCCGGCTCTGCGGCCCGGATCAGCCATAGCCTGTGGGGGGGGGAGAGGGCAACAACCGCTGGTGTCCCAGGGGCAGGGCGGCGGGGTGCTGTGCCGTCCGGGGCGCGGCCGGGCGTAGGATGGGTTGTTTCAACCCATCTTTGCCGCCGTTTCGGGCACGCGCGTGCATGCGCGGTTTTGCTCGGTCGCCTTCCTTGCTAAGGAATGGAACAGCAAAAGCCCCGGAGGAGCGATGAGCCAGGATCCCGATGACGAAACCGCGCTGCTGGAGCAGCTGCGCCGGATCCGCCTGCACAGCCGGATCGAGGGCCCCAAGATCACCCTGCCCCGCGACGTGCTGGCCGATGTGCTGGCCCGGGCCTTCGGGGCGGTGGTCGACGAGGAGTGGTACCTCGAGCGCTATCCGGACGTGGCCGGCGCGGTGTCGCGCGGGGTCGTCGGCTCGGGGGCGGACCATTACGTGCAGGCGGGCATCTACGAGGGCCGCATGCCCTACCGGGTGGCCCTGGACAATGCCGGCTACCTTGAAACCCATCCCGATGTGCTGGCCTCGATCCGCGAAGGTGCCTTTCGCAGTGCACTCGACCACTTCGTGCAGGTCGGCTTCGGCGAGGGACGCACATTCGCGCTTGCATCCCAAGACAGCCCGGATCCATAGACCGGGATAGACCGGGACGGACACCCTTGACGGTGAGGAATTGATGAAGACGACCTTTCTTTTCAGGAATTACGCAGAAGCCAATCCCGACCTGGCCGAGCTTTACGGCAACGAGGACGAGGCCGCCCTGCGCGAGCATTACGAGAAATACGGCTCGGTCGAGCGGCGGGGGGTGAACCTAGAAGACTACCTGCGCGTCGAGAAGGTCCTGCTGTCGGAAGAGGGCCATATCTGCATCGCGGGCTGGGCCGACCGGCGGATGGCCGAAAGCATCGCGGTGACCCTGGTCGTCGGCTACATGATGTACGAATTCGGCGAGCTGCGCGACCAGTTCTGCTGGTACCACCGCCAGGACGTGGCCGAGGTGATCGGCGATTTCGAACGCCCCTCGGGCTACCTGTTCCTGGCCCAGATCCCCGACTTCCGGATGCATTCCGAGGTCATGGTCCTGGTCAACGGCAAGAAGTACTATTCCAGCGAAGCCATGCGCTGGATGTCGGTGCAAAGCTTCATGACCGACGCCCTGGCCACCTGCGCCGTGCTGGCCGACCGGCCCGTGGGCGCCACCTTGCCGCTGACCGAAAAGCTGGCCCCGGGCTTTTCCCAGGTCTGGACGTCCTACCTGGACCGGCTGGGCTTTTCCTGCCTCTACGAAACCGGCACCGACCGGGAGGGGGACCGGTCGATCATCATCACGCTCTACCGCGATACCTCGATGCTGATCTCGCAGCTGGAAACCCTGGCGCCGGCGCTGTCGGGCCAGCCGGTCGAGCTGATCGTGGTGGCCAATGAATATACCGGCGAGACCGCGCTTTTGGCCGAACAGCTGGCGGCCTTTTCCCAGCTGCACGATGTCTGCCTGTCGATGCACCTGTGTTCGGGCAATTCGGGCTTTTCGGCGGGCAACAATTACGGGGCCAAGATTGCCCGGGGCGAAACGCTGATCTTCATGAACCCCGACATCTTCCCGCCCGAGGGCCAGGAGGACCAGGCCTTCGCCTTCCTTGCCGGCGATCCGGGCGAGGGGCTGGACGGGGCGCTGCTGTACTACGGCGACGGCTCGCTGATGCATTCGGGCATGTACACCACCGCCGACCAGGCCGTGGATGCGCGGATGGGCTTTTCCCAGCCGGTGCTGAGGGTCGAGCATTACGGCAAGGGCCTGACCGCCCATGTCGACGACACCGAGGCCGAGCTGGCCGAGGAACTGCGCGAGGTGCCCGAGGACGGTCTGCTGGTCACCGCCGCCCTGTGGCGGATCCGCAAGTCGGTCTTCGAAGAGGTCGGCGGGCTTTCGACCGATTACATCATCGCCTATTACGAAGACGCCGATTTCTGCCTGAAGATGCTCGAGGCCGGGCGGCCGGTGCGCCTGGACCATTCGCGCTGGATCCACATGGAGGGTGTCGGCAAGCCCAAGCCGCCGATGCTGCGCACGGTGATGTGGCTGAACCGGGCGCTCTATTCGCGCCGCTTCGCCGACAGCCCGTTCCTGGCGCCCGCCGCCACCGACCTCTTCCAGCTTTAAGGCCAGCCCCGATGAAGTTTCTCACCCTTTCGCTCTACCATCCCCGGGTCATGAGGGGCGGCGCGCAATACGTGGCCAAGGACCTGCACGATGCCGCCGCCGCCGATCCGGAGGTCGACGCGGTCATGCTGGCGGCGATCGACAGCCGCATGTTCCCGCAATATTCCAAGACCGGCGCGTCGATCACCGCGCTGCCCGACACCGACAACGAATTCCTGATGCCGGGCCGGCGGTTCGACGATTTCTTCCACCGCATCTACGATCCGCGCCGCAACAAGGCGCTGAAGCGGTTCCTGGAAGACCACAAGCCCGATGTCATCCACCTGCACCATTCGCTGTGGGTCGGCCTCGAGGTCATCGACCTGATCCGGAACACTCTTCCGAATGTGAAAATCATATACACGCTGCACGAATACCTGGCGATCTGTCACCGGCAGGGGCAGCTGTACCGCTACCACGAGGGCGGCATCTGCCAGGATACCCGGCCCGACCAGTGCGTCGGCTGCTTCCCCGAGCGCAACGTCGATGAATTCATCCTGCGCCGGCGGGGCTTCAAGCGGGCCTTTGCCATGGTCGACGAATTCATCTCGCCGTCGCAGTACCTCAAGGACCGCTTCGTCGAATGGGGGCTGGACGCAGACAAGATCACCGTCATCGCCAATGGCCACCACCGCCGCCGGCCCGAGGGCTGGGTGCCGAAACACAGCCCCGAGCTGAACGTCTTCGGCTTCTTCGGCCAGTTCGTCGATGCCAAGGGGATCGACGTGGCCCTGAAGGCCGCGCGCCGGGTGGCCGAAACCACCGAGCGCGAGGTCGAGATCAAGGTCTTCGGGGGCAACAAGGAATATGCCACCAAGGATTACCTGGCCAAGATCGAGGCGGTGCTGGACGACGCGCCCGAGGAACTGATCGTGACCGAGGTCGGGTCGTATTCGCGCGACAATGTCTTTGAACTGATGTCGACGGTCGACTGGGTGATCACGCCCTCGATCTGGCCGGAAACCTTCGGGCTTGTCGTGTCCGAAGCCTGGGACGCCCGGCGTCCGGTGCTGGCCAGCCGGGCGGGTGGCCTGGACGGGCGGATCATCGACGGGGTCAACGGGTTCTCGTTCCTGCCGGGGTCCGACACCGGGCTGGCGCAACTGATGGAATTCTGCATCGGCAATGCCGAGGTCTGGCAGAAGATGGCCCACGAGATGCCCGACGAGATCACGGTCGACGAGGCCTGGGCGGCGCACAAGGCGTTGATCGCGCGCTAAACCGCGCGTTTGGAAAAGGCTGCGCTGACCGCGCCCTGTCCCGGGCGCGGCTGCGCCGGTCTGATGCGCAGGTTTGATGCGCAGGTCTTCGGGGGCCTTTGGGGGGTGTCCTGTGACATGGCTGTGCGGTGCCGGCAATTGCGCGTCGGATTGGCCGCATATTGCGGGCGGGCAGGGTTGACAGAATCCCTGACGGGGCGATCATGACACCCGGTTTTCTCTTTCCCCGTGTTTCGGGGCGCATGTTGCGGCCAATATCCAGGTAAGGTTTTTAGGCCCGTTTATTTGGGGTCCGATTTACCGGCCAATTCGGCGGCTCATTCGGCGGCCAGTTTCTGGGACCAGATTTTGGATCCCGGCGGATGGAACAGGAAAACCGGGGGACGCCCTTTGGGGAGGGCGTGACAGGGACGGTGACGATGGTAACAGGTTCTTGGCAAACGGCCCCTGTGGGGGCCAGTTCGGATCATGGGGCGGATCATGATCCGGATCAGCATCCGGATCGGGTGGACGATCAGGTGGACACGGATGCGGCGGTGCTCGCCGGTGTCGGGGTCACGCTGGATCCCGCCCGCTTTCCCGAACCGCAGCTGGCCCTGACCGACGAGGTCCGCGCGGCCATTGCCGCCATCCTGCGCCAGAGGGTGGACCACGTGGCCGGGGAACTGGGCCTGGCGCCCGCCGCGGTGATGGCCCGGCCGGGCACCTGCCGGCGGGTGATGCTGGAAGGCGTGATCGCCCTGCACGACGCCGAGGCCCTGGCCGCCTGCGCCCACCTGGCGGCGGCCTCGGGGCTGACCCATCCGCGGGTGATCATCCTGTGGGTGCGCGCGCTGGAGGCGCTGCGGGCGGTCAGCTCGCTCGTGGAGCTGATCACGCGGGTGGAATCCGATCCCGACCTGCCCGCCAAAAGCCGGCGCAACCTGCTGGACCTGCGGATGCACAACCAGACCGGGCTGAAGGCGGCCGATCACCATGTCTTCGTGCCCGGACCCGTGCCCGGCACCCTGGCCGAGGCCCTGGCCCGCCTGCCGGCCCCCGGTATCGACTGGGTGCCCCGGGCGATGGCCGAGGCCCTGGCCGGCCAGCGCGGGCTGAGCGGGGCGGCGGCCGAGGATTTCATCGCGAAACTGAACTGGGGCCGGGCGGCGGTCGATTACCTGACCTTCCTGAAATATTATGCCTGGCCGGCCTCGGGCGGGCCGGAACCGGGCCAGGGCGGGCCCGAGGACGCGGCCGTGCGGGCGCTGACCCGGCAGCTGAAGGACTTTGTCGTCACCCCCGACCCCAACCCGATGGTGGCCGCGGCGCAGGCGGGCCGGTCGATCATCCTGACCTCGGCCCATGCCGGGCTGCCGGTGGTCGCACCCTGGATCATGACCGACCCGGGCCTGCCGCTGATCGGGATCTCGGCCAAGTCGCCCACCGACCTGGCCCATCCGACGGAAAAGACCCTGGGCACCCATGGCAATTTCCAGGCCGATTTCCTGCGCGCGGTGAAATTGCTGCGCCGCGATCCGCACCTGGTGCAGCTGATGCCCGACGGCGGGTTCGGAGGCGCCAGCACGACGCACGCGTTCCGGGGCCGGCCTTTGCCGCTGGGGCAGGGGGCGGTGACCATGGCCTGGCAGGGCCGGGCGGCGGTGTTCTTCTTCAACACCCGCTGGCGGGCGGACGGCCGGCTGGAGGTCTACATCTGCGAGGGCCCGGTGGCCGAGGCCGGGGGCGACCGGGCGGCCTTCGACGCGGCCTTCCACGCGTTCTACCTGGGCTGCCTGGACGACATCGTCATGGGCCCGCCCGAGGACATGGCCCCCGGCGGCGGCTTCTGGCGGCACCTGCTGGCCGAACCGGCCCAGGGTGCGGGGTTCTTCAACCTGGCCGGCCCGGCTACACTGGCGGCATCCGATTCACGGAACTGAAGAACGGCAGGAGCCCCGTTGACCCGACCCCTTGATTTTCTCGTCTATGGCCTGGCCCGCAGCGGCACCTCGGCCGTGGCCAGCTACCTGTCGGCCGTGCCCGGCGTGCATTGCGGGGTCGAGGTCTTCCCGACCTTCCTCGACCACGGGGCGATCCGCGCGCCGCGCGATTTCCTGTCCCACGAGGACCCCTTGTGGCAGCCCAGCTCTGTCCGCAAGGTGGAAATCCTGGGGGCCTCGATCCGCGTCTGGGGCAACAAGACGCCGACCTATTTCTACAACCTGGCCGCGCTTTACGACCAGCTGGGCCCGGTGCCCTCGCTGCTGTGCCTGCGCGGGCTGGACAAGGTGGCCGCGTCCTATTCGATGCGCGCGGCCGACCCCGAGGACAGCTGGCCGCGCGGGCGCACCGGGCTTTTCGCCTATGGCGATGCGCTGGTGCTGTTGCATGCGCTGACCCAGCTGGACCGGTGCGACCATATCCTGACCGTGCCGCAAGCCGAGCTGACCCGGGACTGGCGGGGGGTGATGGACACGGCCCTGGCCCATGTGACCCGGGGCGCGTCGCCGGCGGTGGCGGCCGATTACGATGCGGGCGACCTGGCCCGGATCGAGCGCCGGCGCGAGACCAGCGCCGCCCGGCGCAAGCCGGCTCCGCGCAAGATCCCCCAGGTCGAACGGGATGCCTTCGGCAAGATGCGCAAGATCGGGGCAGCGGCGTTCTTCGACAGCGACATCATCGCCCCGGTAGAGACCCGGCGCGACGAGATCCGCGAGATCCTGGCCGCGGCCCCGCCGGACCCGGTGCAATGGATGCGCCGGGCGGTGGCCCGCCATCCGAACCGGGCGGTGGCCGATTTCCTGACCCCCTGGACGGCCCACGTGGCCCGCGTCACCCGCCGCCTGCAGAAGGTCGCCGGGTGATCCCTAGTTGATCCTTGTCTGATGCTTGTCTGATCCCCCGTTTCGATCCGGGGGTCAGACGGGCGCGGGGAGGGACGGGGTTACTCTGCCGTCGATCCCGCCTGCGCACCCATCTTCGCGGCCGCCTCGCGGTACTGGTTCAGCAGGTCGCGCAGCTGTTCGGACCGTTTCAGCTCGGCCCCGATGGCGGTGGCCAGCACCTGCAATTGCGCCGCCGAGAAGGTGTAATCGGACAGGCTGTCGGGATCGGGGAAACGGCCTTCGAAATCGGCGGGGGTGCCGATCCGGGGGCGTTCGGCCTCGGGCACGGCGGCGGCATAGTCTTCCGACCCGATGACCTCGGTCATGGCATCCAGGAAGCTGGCCAGCGCGCCCGGCGCCAGCGGAGGCTGTTCGGACCGGATGTCGGGCAGCTTGTTGCACAGCGGATCGCTGACCGCGCGCCAGCTTTGCTTGGCCTTCGAGGTATTGACCAGCCGCTGCAGCTCCAGCTCGGCCCGGGTGGGCGAGCGGTTGACCTGTTCGACGGGCGGGATGGACAGGGTGTCGGCGGGCAGGCCCAGCCAGTCCTCGACCGATCCCAGCAGCCGGTCGCGGTGGCGCGAGTAATTGCGGATCGTGACCTCGGCCCCGCCGTCGCGCAGGGTGTTCAGCACGCGCAGGGTCAGGCCGGGGGTGTTATAGGTGGCCAGGCTGTCGGCCAGGGTGCCGGTATAGTTCCCGCGCTTGACCACCTGCTGGTAGAAGGACACCGCGTGATCGAGCGGATCGCGCAGGTACAGCAGCACCTTGACGGGCACCGCCTCGGGGTCGGGCCCGCGCAGGACGGCGAGCTCGTCGAAGAAGGTGTCGGGCGATTTCAGGATGAAATAGAACAGGCTTTCGGCCGAGATCAGGCAGGCCTTGTCCTCGGGGACATGGGTGCTGGCGGCGAAACGCGCGAAGGCGCCGGGCTGGCCCTGGATATTGCCGCCGGTGATGTTGCCCTGGCTGGCCGTGCGGGCGGTCTCGGCGTCGATCGGATAGCTGTAGCCGGCCTCGTCCAGGGCCTGGCGTGACAGGGCCAGGGCAGATTGCAGGTAGCTGCTGCCGGTCTTGCCGTGGCCGATGTGAAGATAAAGTGCGGTGGGCATGGCGTCTTCCCGGGGTGATGCCGGATCTGGTCCGAGGGTTTTCCTTCGTTACCAGACCGGCCCGGGAAGGCAAGCATCGGGCGGGAGGGGCGGAGCGGTCGCCGCCCCTGCTCGCCCCCCCTGATCGTCCCCGTCCCGGGGGCGTTTCAGGACGCTGTCAGGAGGCCATCAGCTCCAGCGGCCGATCGCGGTGACCCGGCAGGCGGCGCTGTCGCCGCTGGCGAAATCGGTGCCCCCCGCGACCCGGTAAAGCCGCAGGTTTGCCCCGCTGGCCGAAATACCCTGCACGCAGGGCGCCAGCACGCCGTCCAGGCCAGGGCCGGTGACATTGGCCGCGAAATCGTCGGCATCAAGCAGGGCGGCAAAGCTGATGTCGGCGGCCGCGTCGAAGGCCTGTGGGAAGCTCCAGCTGGCCTCCAGCCGGCCACCGTCGACCCGGGTCAGGGTGATCTCGGCGGTGCAGACCTGGGTGCCGTCGGCCCAGCGGACATAACGGCCGCCCCCGGCGCTGCCGCTTTCGATCACCGCCCCGGTGGGGGTGCCCCCGGTTTCCGAGACGGTCCCCAGCAGGTTGCCCGGCCCATAGGCGTAATCGGCCCGGGCCAGCCGGCCGGCGGTGATGTCGGTGGCCCCCTGCTGGACGGCGGCCCCGCCGGCGGTGCCGCTGGCCGCGTCGAAGCTGAAGGCGGTGATCCAGGCGCTGCCGTCGGCGCTGATCTTGATGGCGAAATCGTCGGACCCGGTGGTGCCCATCTCGGCCCGGCCGGACCAGCCGGTCTGGAACAGAAGGCTGGCGGTGTCGGAGGCCGAGGCCTTGTTGATCTTCAGCCGGTGGCCGGCGCCGTCATGGGTCAGCAGCGTGGCGTCGCCCGCCACCGACAGCGGGTTGCCGGCCGAGGCGCTGGTGCCGATGCCCAGCCCCAGGAG
>PAQV01000022.1 GCA_002709405.1 Paracoccaceae bacterium | reverse complement strand
CAGCACCCAGAAGACCTTGCGATGTCCCTCGTGGTCGATCTCGTCGCCCGAGGTGGTCCCGTGGGAAAAGACGTAAAGCGCCTCGCGCGGGTGGTCGTCGGCCGTGACCGAACCGTCGAAACGGATGATCTTCCAGTCGCGGCTGGGCCCGAAGGGCGTGTCGAAGGTCAGGTCCGAGGCCGTCACGCTGACCCCGGGCTGGTCGATGTCCTCGGGAAAGCGCAGGCCCCAATTGGCGCTGCCACCGATGATGGCAAAGGGCGTGGCGGGAATGTCAGGGCATGTCATGGCGTCGTGTCTGGTATTTTGGGTTCGCTTCACCAAACCCAAAATACCGTTGCCATACAAACGAAATTGCCCTGGATCTGCGCGCCGGGAAGGTCAGGCGCGCGCCAGCGCCTCGTCAATGGTCGAAAAGCGGATCTGGGGCGCGCGCAGACCCATCAGCGCGATGGCGCCGTCATGGGCCTCTGCCGTGCTGCCGGCGCAGCCATCGCTCAGCAGGCACACCTGGCGGGCATCGTCCAGCGCGGCCAGCACCGTGTTCATCACGCAGCATTCCGTGGCCACCCCGCCGATCACGATCTCTTCGGCCGCGCCCAGGATTCCCTTGGCCTCGGGCGTCCACTTGCCGAAAGTATGGGCCGCGATCGATCGCCCCCCGGCCCAGTCCTCATCCAGCGCCCATAGTCCGGCTGGCGCGCTCAGGGCAAAAGGCCAGTCGGCGTAGTAGGGCGCCCAGCTGCCCTCGGGCGGGCCCTCCGGCGGGACAAAGCGCGAAAACAGTACCCGCTCACCGAATGCCGCCACCAGCGGGCGCAGCCGGGCATATAGCGCGTCGGTCCCGGGGGTGAACCAGGGGCTCTCGGCCGAGGAAAAGGCCGGTTGCAGGTCGATTAGGAACAGCCAGGGCTTCGTGGACATGTCTCACCCGATTTTTTTGAGAAGTTTGATGAGAGTTTTACGTTCTGCGGGTTTGAGTGGGGCTAGGGTTGTTCTTGTGACTTCCTTTGCGCGGTCGATGGCGTGGTTGAGGATGTCGATGCCTTTGGGTGTTAGGGATATGACGTATCGTCTGCGGTCCTCGAGGTCTCTGTCGGTGCGCAGGAGGCCTCTGGCGGCGAGGCGGTCGACGACGCCCTTGGTTGTTGCGCCGTCCATGGCGACGGAGCGGCCGAGCATGTTCTGGGACATGGGCCCGTCCTCGCCGAGTCGGAACATGACCGAGAACTGGGTTGTGGTGAGGCCTCCGGGGATAAGATCGGCGAAGATCAACGAGTTACGCTGGTAGGCCTTGCGCAGCAGGAAGCCGACCTGCTCGTCCAGCTGGTAGCCGTGCTCGTCGCTGGTGACGATCCTCGGTTCCGGATCCTGACCCAAGCTGTTGTCCCCCCGCATCCGGTTTTGTCCGTTTTGTACATCCTGCCCGCGCGGATTTGTGCGTTTTGTACACGCGGTTCTGCTGGCTTAATCCGTGGGCCCGGGGGGCGGCAAGACCCGGGGGCGGGGTTTGGCGGGGTTTGGGGAGGCATTGCCCGGCAAAGGCCCGGTCTGGCCGGTCGCGGGGGCGGAGGTGCCGCCGTTTTGCGCAGGCTTTTGCGGGGATCTGGTGGGGGCTGATGGGCCGCGCGCCCCTCTGCCCGGTCCCGGGTGGGGATGTGGGCCGAGGGGGTCGGGGTGATGGAGCCGCCGTTTCCGCAGACCGTTGGGGAGGTTGGGGGGCGCCGCACCTTTCCGCCCGGGATCGGGTGAGGTCTGGGCGAGGTCTGGGCCGGGCGCGGGGCGGTGGAGCCGCTGTTTGGCGCAGGCTGTCGGGAGAGGCTGCGCGGGCTGGCCCTTGCCTGGCGGAGGGACGGTCGGCCTTGCCCTGGCCTGTACGGGCGTCATCGGGCGTCGTCGGGTCTGGACGGGCGGGCCTGGGCGGGCGGGATCGGCCCGGATCGGGCCTGGTGCCGGCGTTGGCCGTGGCAGACCGGCTGGGGCGGGACGTTCTCACCGATGTCCTGCGGGTGTCACGGGTGTCCCCAGCGATTGCGGGCATGGGCCGGTTTATCTCAGCCCGTCTATCTCAGCCCGTTTATCTCAGGCCGTCGGTGGCGGTTGCGTTGGCGTGGGTGAGGCCTCCGACGCGGGGGAGGGGGCGGCCGGTGGTGGCCAGGGCGACGGCGATGACCAGTTCTTTGGGGCGGGGGGCGTCGGCGATGCGCAGGCGGATGCCGTCAAAATGACTGCGCACATAGGCCGCGTTGGTGTGGCCCAGGGGCACGTCGACGATATCGCCCGGCCCGCCCATGGCCTTGGACGAGGGCACCAGGGCCGCGCCGCCCCCGATGGCCGCCCGCAGCGGCGCGCCGAGCGCGGGGTGCAGGAGGGCCGCGGCATGTTCCAGCTCGCCCTCTTCGCCGACCAGGGCGGCCTTGCCATAGGACTGGATCTGGTCAGGCGCGGCCTGCAGCAGGGTCATCGCCTCGTGGGCCAGCAGCGCGCCCATCTGCGCGCCGATGTCGATCAGCAGGGCCAGGTCCTGAACGTAGCGCCCGGCAAAGGGGTTGGCGATGACGGCCCCGGCCACCGCCTTGCGCACGGGCGGATCGACGGGCTGGCCCATCTCGGCATGGGTGGTCTCGGCCAGGGTGACCAGTTTGCGGATTTGGGCGGGGCCCGTCAGTGCATTTCCCGTCGGCGGAGTTCCCATCAGCGCAGTCCCGTCAGTGCAGGTCCCATCGGCACATGTCCCATCAACGCAGTTTCCATCAGTTCGGGCCCCATCAGCGCAGCCCGTCGGCGCCGCTGGCGTCCTCGTGGGTCAGCCCGCCGACCCGGGCATGGACCCGCGCGCCGGTGCTCATGACCAGGATCAGGGCGAGTTCGTCGGCCTTGGGCGCATCGGCCAGGCCGACCTCCATGGCGTCAAAATGGGACCGCACGTAAGAGGCGTTGGAATGGGTGATCGGCACGTCCAGCCGGGTGCCCGGCCCGCCGATCTTCTTGGTCGAGGGCACGATGGCCATGCTGGCCGGGATCAGTTCACGCATGGAATAGCCGCCGGGCACGTGCCAGAGCGCGCCGTGTTCCAGCTCGCCGGCGGTGCCGACGATGGCACCCTTGCCATAGCCCTGGATGGCCGCCGGATCGCCGCCAAGCGCGTCGATCAGTTCTTGTGCCATGCGCAGGCCAAGCGGCTTGAGGTCCTCCATGAAGCCGGCGATCTCGGCATGGTAGCGGCCGGCGAAGGGGTTGGCGATGACGGCGATGGCGGCGGCCTTCCTCAGGGGCACCTCGGCCACCGGGCCGCCCTCGTGCCAGGTGGTTTCCAGCTGGAGGGCGGTCTTGCGGATCTGGGGGTCAGGCATCGGGCAGGTCCTTTTCGGCAACGATGGCGCGGGTGTCTTGCAGGGACAGGTAGGCGGCGCGGATCAGCCCGCGCGCGCGGAAGTCTTGGGCCAGGGCCCGGCCGGAGTCGATGGCCCGGGCGCAGTCGGCGGGCGACAGGGGGCCGACACCGGTGGTCACGGGGCGGGCGCCCAGGTCGCTGTCGGGGGCCAGGTCGCGGGCGGGCCGGCGCGAGACGGCCGGGTGGCCGGGCAGGTCGACGGCATTGGCCAGCAGGGTGGCGGCGGCATCGGCGCTGGCCGCGTCGCGGGCCAGCACGGTGACCGCGTCGGCGATGCCCAGCGAGTGGGACCGGCCGCGCCAGCCCGAGGTGGCCAGCCCGCCGATCCCGGCGTCATGGGGGATGGTGATGCGCCCGCCCGCCCGGCCCGTCAGCGGGTCGTCGCAGATGGCGGCGGTGACCTGGCCCATGACCTGCCACAGGGCGATGTCGCCGCCGTTGTTCACGATCAGCCGGTGGAGCCCGTGGTCCTGGTTGTCGTCCTGATCGGTGCCCAGGATGGCGGCGCAGAGGTGATCGGCCACGCTGCCGGCCACGGCGGCCATGGGCGTCAGGAAGGCGGGCGCAAAGCGGGCCACCGCCCGGGCCATGCGCCGGGCCACGGGGCCATGGGGGGCGGGCCCGGTGGCGCGGCGCAGGCGGGGCAGCTCGGCGGCCAGTTCGGCCAGGATCGGCCCGGCCGCTTCGGTGGCCCGGCCAAAGGCGGCCTCGCGGGCGGGGGGCGGGCCCTCGGCGGTGACGATGACGTCGATCGGCCCGTGGACCAG
Organism: Paracoccaceae bacterium; assembly: GCA_002709405.1. Taxonomy (GTDB): domain Bacteria; phylum Pseudomonadota; class Alphaproteobacteria; order Rhodobacterales; family Rhodobacteraceae; genus Marinibacterium. The sequence goes on along the minus strand of PAQV01000022.1, from coordinate 84,843 downwards.
GCGCAGGCGCCGGCCGTCGTCAAGGCGCAGGGCCCGGGCGGTGTCGACATGGCCGGTCATCGCCCCGTCCCGTCAGCGGTCGGGCAGGGGGCGCAGGGGCCAGGGCGCCCCGGCATCGGGGGCGGCCGTGCGCTGGCCCGACAGGACGTGGTCGCTCTGGCGGCCGGGGGTGCCGGCCAGCGCCTCGGAGAGCGGCACGACATAGTCCATGTGCCCGCCCAGGGCGGCGTAATCGCTGCGGCGCAGGGTGAACTCGATCGGGGCGACCAGGGCGGGGGTGGGCACGTAGCCGAAGGCGTTCTTCGGCATGCGCGTGACATCGGCCATGATCGTGATGCCCCCGCCGGGCCAGACATAGGCCGGGGCGCCGCCGACGGTCACGCGGGTCAGGGCGCGCTGGACCGAGCGGGTCAGGCCGACCGGGTTCTCGGTGACCCCGGCGCGCAGGCTGCCGCCGGCCCCGCCCATGAAGAGCACCGAACACAAGGCCGGTTCGCAGTTGTCCTCGATCCGTTTCGTCGAGGGCACCAGCCGGTCGGGGATGTCCATCTGGACGGGGACCAGGTCGTCGTTCAGCTCGTAATAGGCGGCGTGTTCGCCGGTGGTCGAGACCATCAGCAGCGACAGGCCGGGGCGGGCGTGTTTCGGGTTCCAGGGGCCGAGGATGGTCAGCGGGTCGGTCATGTCGGTGCCGCCCCAGCCGGTGCCGGGCTGGGCCACCTGGAAGTAGCGGCCGGGGGTGGACCGGCGGCCGAGGATCTTGATGCCGGTGGGCGCCCAGCCGATGACCTTGCCGGCCTGGTGTTCGCTCATGACGCCGGTGATGTGGTCGTCGACGACCACGACCTCGTCCACGAGGCCCTGCCACTGGGCGGCGAAGATGCCCACCGTGGCGGACCCGCAGCCCACGCGCATGCGGGTCTCGGGCTGGCCGTTGACGATCGGGGGCTGGCCGGCGGCGACGGTCACCTCGGCGCCGCCGTCGATGGCCAGGTCGACCGCCGCGCCATTGCAAAGCGCCAGCAGGGTGGCGCAGGTCACCCGGCCTTCCTTCTTCGAGCCGCCGGTCAGGTGGTCGACCCCGCCCAGCGACAGCATCTGGCTGCCGTATTCCGAGGTGGTGACGTGGCCGATGACCTCTCCGTCGGCGCGCACCGGGGCGCATTCGGGGCCCAGGTGGCGGTCGGTGTCGATCTTCACCTTGGCCCCGCAATAGGAAAAGATGCCCTCGGTCACCACGGTGACCATGTCGACGCCGTCGTAGTCCGAGGCGACGATGAAGGGGGCGGGCTTGTAATCGGGATAGGTGGTGCCGGCGCCGATGGCCGTGACGAACTGCGCGCCCCCGGTTTGGTCCCCGGTTTGAGGGGCGGTCTGGTCGTCGGTTTGGGGGGCGATTGGGGTGTCGGTCGGGCTGTCGCCAAGCTGGCCCGTAGTCCGGAGCGGGTTGCCGTCCCATCCGGCGTCGAGGAAGGGCACCAGGCGGGTGTCGGTATCGGTGTCGCCGTCGGCTGCGAGTTCGGCGGCGCGGGCCTCGAGGATGGTCAGCGGATCCAGCCGCACCAGCGCGCCGCCCTGGTTGGCATAGCGGTCACAGGCGCCCGCCCGGCCCTCGGCGATGTAGCACATGACCGGGCAGGCGTCGCAGCGGATCTTCGCCGGGGGCTCGGTTTTTGTCTCGGCTTTGGCGCTCACGACGCAGGCCTTTCGCTGGCCGCCCCCGGGGGGCGGCATTTTCATTCGTGTACAAGCGAACATAGCCGGGGCGGAGCTGTCAATCGTCTTGATCCCGCTTTGGTCCGGTCCGCCGCCGCTTGGGGTGGGCCGCCCTGTTGACTGCCCAGAGATTGCCCGTCGATTACCCGTCGATTGCCCGTTTTTTGGTCGCCGGGACCGGGGGAGCCCCCGTGTCATTGTCATTTGTGTGCAAACATGTTTGCAGCCGCCCCCGGCGGGGGGGATCTGGGGGGATCTTTGGTTGACAGCTCTGCGCGCGCGCTCTCTTGCTGGCCGGGCAGGCGCCGCGGGAGTTCCGCACGGGACATCCCGCGAAGGGCGAGACAGGAGACAGACATGACCCAGACACACGCCCAATCCGACCCCGCCCAATCCGACACCGCGCGCTCCGGTATCGTCGCCGGGATCGATGTGGGCGGCACCTTCACCGACCTGGTGCTGTTCGAAAGCCGCGCGGGGCGGGTGCGCCTGGCCAAGGTGCCGACCACGCTCGACAACCAGTCGACCGGCGTGCTGGGCGCTTTGGATGCCGCCGGGGCCGAGATCGCCGCGCTGGACCTGATCGTGCATGGCACGACCACCACGACCAACGCGGTGCTGGAACGCCAGCTGTGCAAGACCGGCCTGATCACCACTTTGGGCTTCCGCGACGTGCTGGAACTGGGCCGGCGCACCCGGCCCAATGCCTACGGCATGAAGGGCGATTTCCGCCCGCTGATCCCCCGCGACCTGCGCCTGGAGGTGCCCGGGCGCATGGATGCCAGCGGCACCGAGCTGGTGGCCCTGGACGAAGACGCCCTGCGCGCGGCCCTCAAGACCCTGGTCGACGACGGCTGCGAGGCGCTGGTCATCCACTTCCTGCACGCCTATGCCAACCCCGCCCATGAACTGCGCGCCGCCGAGATCGCGGCCGAGCTTTGGCCCAACGACAACATCACCATGGGCCACGCCCTGCTGTCGGAAAGCCGCGAGTACGAACGGGGGGTGACCGCGGCCGTCAATGCCTCGGTCCAGCCGCTGCTGCGCCGCTACGTCGAACGGCTGGCCGACAAGCTGGTCGCCCGGGGCTATGCCCACGACCTGCTGGTGATGAACGGCAACGGGGGCATGGTCTCGGCCCGGATCGTGGCCCGCGAGGCCGCCAAGACGGTGATGTCGGGCCCGGCCTCGGGGGTGATGGCCGCCGCCTATACCGGCCGGCGGGCAGGCATCCCCGACCTGCTGACCTACGACATGGGCGGCACCAGCACCGACGTGGCGATGATCCGGGGCGCCGAACCGGCGGTCAGCCACGAGATCGAGATCGAATACGCCATGCCCATCCACGTGCCCATGGTCGACGTGCGCACCGTGGGCGCGGGCGGTGGCTCGATCGCCCGGGTCAACGCGGCCGGCCTGCTGCAGGTGGGCCCCGAAAGCGCCGGGTCCACCCCCGGGCCGATCTGCTACGGGCGGGGCGGCACGCGGCCCACGATTTCGGACGCCAACCTGCTGCTGGGCCGGATGGATCCGGCGACCTTCACCACCCCCGATGCCCCCGTGACCCTGGAGCAGATCCGGGCCATCTTTGCGGACACCCTGGGCGCGCCGCTGGGGCTCGATGCCGAGGCGGCGGCCGATGCGGTGCTGCGCATTGCCACCGCCAAGATGGCCGATGCGGTGCGCATGGTGTCCGTCAGCTTGGGCGAGGACCCGCGGGATTTCGCGCTCTTTGCCTTCGGGGGCGCGGGGCCGCTGCATGCCAGCGCCATCGCCCGCGAGCTGGGCGTGCCCCGCGTGCTGGTGCCCGCCCGGCCGGGGATCACCAATGCGCTTGGCTGCGTCGTGGCCGACCTGCGCCACGATTTCGTCAACACGGTCAACCGGCCGCTGGATCACGTCGATATCGACGCGGTGCACGCCCTGTTCGCCCAGCAGATCGACGCGGGCCGGGCGGCCATCGCGGCCGAGGCCGTCGAGGTCAGCGACATCCGCATCATGCCCAGCGTCGACATGCAGTTCATCGGCCAGACCCACCTGCTGCGGGTGCCGCTGGAGACCTCCACGCCCTCGCTCGACGACCTGCGGAGCCTGTTTTCCGCGGCTTATTTCAAGCGCTTCCAGGTCGAGCTGCCCGAGATCCGCCCGGCCCTGGTCAACGTCAATTGCTCGGTCGTGGGGCGGCGGCCCGAGATCGACCTGGGCCTGCTGATCGACGCCTCGGGGCGCAAGGACAGCCTGGCCCTGGCGCGCACCGGGTCCCGCCAGGTCTGGTTCGGGGGCTGGCACGACACGCCGGTCTACCGGCGCGACCACCTGCCGGCAGAGGCCTCCCTGGAAGGCCCCGCGATCATCGAGCAGATGGACACGACCATCGTGCTGGAACCGGGCGACGTGGCGGCCCAGGACGGCGACGGCAACATCATCATCACGCTTGGAGGCGCGGCATGAGCCTTGATCCGATCACCCTGTCGGTCATCCAGTCCGGCCTGCAGCAGGTCTGCGACGAGATGGACCTGAGCTTTTCCCGGGCCGCGTTCTCGCCCGTCATCGCCGAGGCCAACGACCGGTCCGACGGGATCTACGCGGCCGAGGACGGGGCGCTGATCGCGCAAGGCTCGCAAGGGCTGCCGGTTTTCGTGGGCACGATGCAATATTCCACGCGCACCCTGATCGAGTGGATCGCCGACGGCCGGGCGGTGGCGCCCAAGCCCGGCGACATCTATATCGTCAACGATCCCTACCTGGGCGGCACCCACCTGATGGACGTGCGCTTTGCCATGCCGTTCTACCGCGATGGCGAGATCTTCTGCTGGCTGTCCAACACCGGCCACTGGCCCGATACCGGGGGGGCGGTGCCGGGGGGGTTTTCCGCCTCGGCCACCTCCGTCGAACAGGAAGGCCTGCGCCTGCCGCCGGTGCGCCTGTTCAAGGAGGGCGTGCTGGATCCCGAGATCTACGGCATCATCTGTTCCAACATCCGCGTGGCCGACCAGCGCATCGGTGACGTCAAGGCCCAGGCGGCGGCCTTGTATGTCGGCCAGGCGCGGCTGACCCGCATGCTCGACCGCTACGGCGACGATACCGTGCGCGCGGCCATCGCCGAGTTGCGCGTGCGGGCGGCCGAGCAGATGCGCGCCTGCATCAAGGAGATCCCGCCGGGCACCTATACCTCGGTGGCCTTCGTCGACAGCGACGGGGTGGTCAACGACCCGCTCGAGATCCGCCTGGCCATCACCGCCACCGGCGACACGCTGGTCTTCGATTTCGCGGGATCGTCGGGCCCTTGCGCGGGGCCGATGAACTCGGTCCTGGCCACCACCCTGTCGTCGGTCTACCTGGCCACCCGGCACATCTTCCCCGACGTGCCGATCTCGGCCGGGGCCTTCGAGCCGCTCGAGGTCATCCGCCCCGAGGGCACCTTTCTCGACGCCCAGTACCCCCGGCCGGTGTCCGGCTGCGCGGCGGAAGTCAGCCAGCGCATCGCCGAGGCCGTCTTCGCCGCCCTGGCCGAGGCCCTGCCCGACCGCGTCACCGCCGCCCCCGCCGGAAGCTCGGGGAATTTCGCGCTGGGGGGCACGGTGCCCGACGAGGGCCGCAGCTTTGTCATGTACCAGATCTCGGGCGGCGGATACGGCGGCTGGGCCGGGGGCGACGGGATTTCCAACGGCTGCTCGACCATCGGCATTTCCAAGGCCCCGCCGGTCGAGATCATGGAACAGCAATTCCCCGTGCTCTATCACCGCTACGCCCTGCACGAAGGCTCGGGCGGGGCGGGGCGCTTCCGCGGCGGCTTCGGGCTGGATTACGAGGTCGAGCTGCGCAAGGGCACGGCCCAGGCCAGCTTTGTCATGGACCACGGCCGGTTCGGCCCGCAGGGCGTGCTGGGCGGGCAGGACGGGCAGAAGAACCGGGTCACCGTGACGCGAGGGGGCGCCGAGACCGTGCCCGAACACCTGTCAAAGGCCCAGGACATCCCCCTGGCCGCCGGAGACCGCGTCCGCGTGGCCACCCCGGGCGGCGGCGGCTACGGAGACCCCATGACCCGAGACCCCGACAGCGTCGCCGAAGACGTCCGCCTCGGCCGATANACCGAAACCCAGGCCAGAACCCTCTTCGGCGTCGCCCTCACAAACGGAAAACCAGACCCCGAAGCAACACAATCCCTCAGGGCCAATGCCAACAACAAACCGTAAGATGGGTGCTATAGCACCCATCCTACACCTCAATCGAATGACGCGCGCGGAAGGGAGGCGGACACATCCTCCCAGGCGGNCTTGTCGGGGGCCAGCGTCGCGCGCAGGAAGGTGGCTATGGCCGCCATGTTGGACGGGCTGAGCGCGTCTTCGAACCCCGGCATGGCCCGCGGGTCGGGTCCGACCCCGGGCAGGCCATGCATCATCGTCTGCAACAGGGTGTCGGGCGTGTCGCTGTGCACCGCTGTTGACAGCGCCAGGGGCACCCGGGCGGCGGTGGCCGAGGCCACCGGGCCCGCGATGTGGCACGACCCGCAGCTGGCCCGGAACAACCGGGCGGCTGGTCCCTGGGCCGTTTCCAGCGCGGCGTCGGGGTTCGCGGGGAACTCGGCGTCCGGCACAGGATCCGACAGCGAGGCCAGGTAGGTGGCCATGGCCTGCAGGTCCGTATCCGGCAGGGCGGAGAGTTCCTCGATCACCGGGGCCATTGGCCCCCCGGCCGCGCCGTGGCGGGCAGAGACGCCGGTGCGCAGGTAGGCGTAGAAATCGCCCTCGGTCCAGGCCAAGGGCGCGGGTCCGCTGCCGTTCAGGGCCGGGGCCGCCCAGCCGTCGACCCAGCCGCCGGCCAGGTGTGCCGCCCCGGCCTGTTCGGCGCCAAGCGCATTGCGGGGCGANTGGCAGGCCGAGCAATGGCCGACCCCTTCGACCAGGTAGGCGCCGCGGTTCCAGGCCTCGGATCGGGCCGGATCGGGGGTGAAGGGCGTGGCATCGTGGAAGAGCGCGTTCCATCCGGCCATGCCCGCGCGCAGGTTCACCGGGGCCATCATCCGGGCGGGCGGCGTGTCGGCCACCACCGGATCCAGCGACTGGATATAGCCGTACAGCGCCTGCAGGTCGGTTTCGCTCATCCGCGCAAACGAGGTATAGGGGAAGGCCGGGTAAAGATGATGGCCGTCCCGCGACACGCCCTCGCGCATGGCCCGGGCAAAGGCCGGGTAGGACCAGGCCCCAAGCCCGGTGTCGGGGTCGGGGGTCAGGTTGGTCGAGTAGACGGTGCCGAAGGGGGTCTCCATCGGCCGGCCGCCGGCCAGGGGCACGCCGCCCTCGGCCGTGTGGCACACCGCGCAATCGCCCGCGGCAAAGAGCTGGCGGCCGCGCTCCAGCGTCTCGGCGGACCAGAGGTTGTCGGGGCGGGGCACGCGGGGGATTTCAGGCCGGATCGCCATGCCCACGGTCCCGGCCATCAGACCGCCGGCCAGGGCCGCGCCCGCGCCAAGGACCCAGGTTTTCCAGCCCTTGCGCGGGGTGGGCGAGGGGGCGGGCAGGACGCCCGGCGGGGGCATGTCCGCCCCGTCCAGCGCGGCCTTGACCCGTTCGGGCGTGAAGGGCAGCTCGCGCATGCGCACGCCGGTGGCATCATAGATCGCATTGGCAATCGCCGCGGCCGAGGGCACGGCCGCGCTTTCGCCGACGCCCAGGGGCGGGTCCTCGGGGCGCTCGATCAGCAGCGACCGGACCTCTGGCAGGGTGTCGAACCGGGCCAGCTGGTAGCCGCCCCATTCGCGATCGGTCGGGCCCTGGCGGTCAAAGCTGACGGCCTCGCCCATGGTGCGGCTGATCGACTGGACCACGTTGCCGTGCAGCTGGTGGCGCACCCCGTCGGGGTTGATCATCAGGCCGGAATCCTGGCCCACGACGATGCGGTCCAGCACGACCTCTCCGGTGCGCCGGTCGACGGTCACGTCGGCCAGCCAGGCCGATTGGGCGGCGGCGACCCCGGGGAAGGTGCCGTGCACATAGGTGGCATGGGCAAAGCCCTGGCCCCGGACCACGTCGCCGTCGCTGTCCATGCGGGGGGCGGTGCGGGCCTGCCAGCCGCCTTCCTCGGCGGTGCGGCGGATCAGTTCGGTGGTGCGGGGGTCGTCCACGTGGCGCAGGCGGAAGGCCACGGGGTCTTCGCCCGCCTCGGCGGCCAGTTCATCGACGAAACATTCGTGGGCAAAGCTGTTGGGCATGGCCGAGACGCCCCGGAACCAGCTGGCCCGCACGATCGGGGCCATGTCGTGGACGGCCGCGCGCAGGTTGGGCACGGTGTAGGGCGGGATCGCCGTGCGGTCGCCCATGTCGGAGGGGGTGGGCAGGGGGTCGATCGCGCCGGTCAGCAGCAGGGCCAGGTTCGGCCCCCGGTTCGAGGGATAGCGGGTTTCGAAATCGTAGACGTCGAAATTGCCCTGGGCATCCAGCCCACCCGAGACGTCCATCAGCTGGGCCGCGCCCTTGGGCTCCCACAGGTGTTCCTGTTCGCGGGTCAGCTGCACGCGGACCGGCCGGCCGACGGCCCGGGCGAGAAGGGCGGCATCGCCACAGACGTCGTCGGCGCAATTGCGGCCAAAGCAGCCGGCGGCCTCGTGGCGGATGATCTCGACGGCGGGTTCGGGCAGGTCCATCAGCCGGGCGATGTCGCCGCGCAGCATGTGGGGGTTCTGGGTGCCGGACCAGATCGTCAGGTGGCCGTCCTGCCACTGGGCGACCGCGCAGGAGGGCCCGATCGAGCCGTGCAGGTTCCACGGCCAGGCATAGCTGCGGGTCAGCCGTGTCGAGGCCCGGTCCAGCGCGCCGTCCACGTCGCCCCGGTCGGCCAGGATGCGTTTTTCCGAGGGCAGGTCGCGCAGGGTGCCGGGGATGTCCGACAGGTCGGGCAGGTCGGGGGGCGTGGCCCAGTGGACGGGCAGGGCCTCGGCGATGGCGCGGGCCTGGCCTTCGCGTTCGGCCACGACGGCTAGGAAATCGGCATGGCGCACCAGGGCCACGAAGCCGGGCATGCCGGACACCGCGGGTTCGTCATAGCCCAGCAGGCTGCGGCCGATGAAGTCTCCGCTGTCGCGCCCGGCGTAGGGGGGGCGGATGACATGGCCGTGCAGCATCCCCGGCACCCGCACATCATGCACGTAGGTGAAGGCGCCCGAGGCTTTGTCAGCGATGTCCACCCGGGGCGAGGCCCGGCCCACCAGCCGGTAGTCCGAGGGCGCCTTGACCGTGACGCCCGGGTCCAGTTCGGCCGAGATATTCGCTCCGGCCAGCAGGTCCGCGATGGGGATCCGGGCCTGGGGGGTGAAGATCTCTCCGCCGTCGAAGTGCAGGTCGGCGGGGGCGGCGTTCAGGCGCGCACCGGCGAGGTCGGCCAGGATCGCCCTCGCCTGGGCGGCGGCCTGGCGCAGGGGCACCGCCGCGATCTGGATCGATTCCGAGGCGATGGTCGGACCCTGGTCGGGCGTGCGGGCGGTGTCTCCCATCACCAGGCGGACCTGGTCGGGGCGCAGGTCAAGTTCCTCTGCGATGATCTGGCCGTAGGCGGTGCGCAGGCCGGTGCCCAGGTCGACATGGCCGTTATAGCCGATGGCCACGCCGTCCGCGTCGATCTGCAGGATGACCTCGGGGCCGTCCTTGCCGGTGCGCCAGATGGTCAGGGGCATTTTCGCGGCGGGGCCGTTCGTGGTGTCGGTCATGGGGCGGGCCTGTCGGCGGTCAGGGCAATGGCGCGGTGCACGGCCTGCAGGATGTCCAGGTGGGTGCCGCAGCGGCAGAGGTTGTCGCGCAGGGCCCAGCGGATGGTGGACTCGTCCGGGGTGGGGTGGGCGGCCAGCAGGGCCACGGTCTGCATGATCATGCCGTTCAGGCAATAGCCGCACTGGGCGGCCTCGCACTCGACGAAGGCCTGTTGCACGGGATGCGGGCCGCGGGCATCGGCCAGTCCTTCCAGCGTCGTGACCGCGCGCCCGGCCGCGGCCTTGACGGGCATCACGCAGGCCCGGGCCACCTGGCCGTCGACCAGCACGGAACAGGCCCCGCATTCGCCGTAGCCGCAGCCATATTTCGGCCCGTTCAGGCCAAGATCATTGCGCAGGGCTTCGAGCAGCGGGGTCGTCGGGGCCACGTCAAGCGTGACGCGCTGCCCGTTCACCGTAAGGTCCGTGGTCATGGTCGTGTCAGTGCTGCGGCCCCCTCCGCCCCGATGCAAGGGCGGATGGCGCGGCGTGGCTCCCCGTTGTGTTTGTACACGAATAAATTCCCGAAGCCGGCGCGGGTCAATCCACTGATGTGGCGGGGCGGGCATCGGGGAGCGTGGCGCGGCCCGTTCCGCCCCGATCTGACGGATTTTTTGGCGCTTGAGCGCGGTCGGGCCAGGGGCACATGGCTTGGGCGGGGGCGGAAGATTGTTCGCATTCGGCCGGGAAAGCCTGCGCGTGTGGCCGGACTGTCGATTGTTCGGGGGCAAAGCCGGGGGGCGTGGGCGTTGTGCTTGATGGCCCGTGGAATGCGCTGGATGCTGGTGCGGTCATGACCCTTTGCCGCCCTCTTGCCGATCCGGATTGCGCGGGACGCGTGCTGTCCCTGGCTCTTGTCCTGCCCGAGGGCTGGCAGGGGGATGCGGGCACGGCCCGGTTGCTGGACCATCTGGCGCAGGCCCCGCATGTGCGCCTGTCGGCCCTGGCCGAGGTCTCGCCGCCGCCTCGGCTGGGCGGGCTGCTGGGGCACTGGCTGACGGCCGAGGCCCGGCTGATAGGCGCGCCTGAGGCCCCGCCAACGCCCGCCTTCGACCGCCTGCGCCCCGATCTGCCGGTGCTGCGCCCGGGCGCGGACGGGCCGGTTGAGGACGTCGATGTGGTGCTGGATCTTGCGGGCACCGCCATCGAGGCATGGGCCGCGCGGGCCAGACACGGGATCTGGCGGCTGAGCACCTCGGCCCCTGCGGCCGGGTTGCGCCCGGCGCTTTGCGGGGCGGCGAGCGGAGAGGTCCGCCTGATGGTTCTGGACGCGCCCGGGGGCACCTGGCGGGACCTGGCGCGGGTCGAGTATGACACCAAGTTCCTGGCAACGCGGAACCAGGCCTTTCAGCGCGAAAAGGCCGTGCAGCTGGTGGAACGCGAACTGGCGCGGCTGAGCCTTGGTCAGCCCGCCCCTGCGACCACTTCGGTGGTCATGCAAGCGCCTGTGGGCGGGCGAGACCTGCCGGGCTATGGCCTGCGCACCGGGGGCGAGGTCGCCCGGCGGCTGACCGACCGGCTGCGGGCCCGGGCCGGGGGGCGGCCGGGGCGGTTCTGCCTGCGCATCGCCACGGGCTCGCCGCTGGATTTCGACCCGGCCTCGGGCGTGGAATTCGATGCACCGCAGGGTCAATTCGGGGGTCAATTCGGGGGTCAATTCGGCGGCCAATACTGGGCCGATCCCTTCCTGATCCGCCACGACACCGGGCTGCACGCCTTCTACGAGGTCTACGATTACGCCACCGACCGGGGCCACATCGCTGTGGGGCGGATCGAAAATGGTGTTTTGCAGCCCCTCGGCCCGGTGATGCAGCCAGGGCATCACCTGTCCTATCCCTTTGTTTTCGAACACGAAGGCCAGGTCTTCATGATGCCCGAAAGCCACCAGGCGGGGCGGCTGGAGATCTGGCGGGCGGTGGACTTCCCCATGCGCTGGGAGCTGCACGCCACCGCGCTGGAGGGCACGCCGGTCGCCGACAGCGTGCTGGTCCGTCACGACGGGCAATGGTGGCTGTTCACCAATATCTGCCGGGATGGCTTTGGCGATTTCTGTTCCGAGCTGCACCTGTACCAGGTGGACGGCCCGGCCCTGACACGCATCGAGCCGCATCCGCTGAACCCGGTGGTCATCGGGTCGCGGACCGCGCGGGGGGGTGGGCGCGTGTTTATGCAGGATGGGCGGCTGTACCGCGCGGCGCAGGACAATTCGCACGGGACCTATGGCTATGGGCTGGCGATCCTGGAGATCGAGCGCCTGGGCCCCTCCGATTACCGCGAACGGTTGGTCCGTCACCTGACGCCCGAGGGCCTTGGGCTGATCGGATTGCACCACGTGGATGCCTGCGAGGGCCACGTGATCTTTGACGTGCGCCGCCGGTAAGGCGGTCAGGGTTTCGGTCAGGGTTTCGGTCAGGGGGTCGGCAGCACCAGCCAGCGCCGGCGCATCAGCCCGGCCACGGCCAGCGCCCAGGTGACGATCACGGCGCCGGCGGTGGCGAATAGCGCATGGGCCTGGCTGATCTCGATCGGCATGGCCCGGACGGTCAGGATCACGCTTAAGCACACGAGGGCCAGGCCGATGCCGGGGGCCAGGGTTTCCGCCAGGTCGGCGGGTTTCAGGGCCAGGGCGCGGGCCATGACCCAGGTGGCGACAATGCCCATGACGACGGACTTGGCCAGGATCGCCAGGGCCGCGGCCTCGGCCGAGGACCGCCCCAGGGCCAGCAGAAGGGCGACCAGCAGGGTGGCGTCGCACAGGCGGACCAGGAATTGCAACCGGCCCTTGCCCAGACAGGTCATGGTCGGTTCCAGCAGGAAGGTCAGGCTGTCGATCGACCGGGCCATGGCGAGGATGGCTACGACGCCGGCGGCGGCCCCCCAGGAGGGGTCCAGCAGGACCGACACGATGCCCGGGGCCAGCAGGCAGACGCTGAGCATGGCCGGGGCCAGGATGGCCGCGCAGAGGGCCAGGTTCTCCTGCCAGGCGGCGCGGATGTCAGGCCGGTGGGTGGCGGATTCCAGGCGGGCGAAGCGGGCCCAGCTGATCGTGCCCAGGGGCTGCAGCACCACGTCGGCGGCGGTGTTGGCCACGCGCGATCCGGCCCGGTAGGCGCCCACGGCGGCGGGGCTGAGAAAGGCCCCAAGGACCAGGTCGGCCCCGTAGTTCGACAGCATCCCCAGCGAGGTCGAGCCCCAGAGCGGCCAGGCTTGCTGCAGCCCGTGGCGCGCGCTGTCTCGGCGGAAGGACAACCGGGGCAGGCGGCGCAGAAAGGCCAGGTAAACCAACAGGATGAAGGCCATCGAGGTATAGCGCCCGGAGATCAGGGCCTCCAGCTTGTAGCCAGCCTGGAACATCGCGACCGAGGTCGCCAGGGCCACCAGTTCGGCCAGCAGGGTGGCCAGCGCCGTCGTGCGGATGCGCGACTGGCGCACCAGCTGGGCCTCCATCCAGGCAGACAGGGCGGCCAGGGCGGGGTTGGGGGCCAGGGCCACCAGGGCCAGGGCGGTGCCCCCCGCGGCCGGGCCGCCCAGGGCCAGGCCGGTGACCGCCATGATCGCCGCCCCGGTCAGGCCGATGGCCAGTTGCATCAGGAAGAAGGTGTCGCGGTCGCGGTCCAGGTCATCGGTCCGCAGGATCAGGTGAAAGATGCCGGTGTAGACCAGCGTCGTGGTGATCACCATCAGCGCCGAGGCAATGGCATAGGAGCCGAACTCGGCCAGGTCCAGCGCCCGCGAGGCCACCAGGATCAGGGCAAAGCTGGACACCTGCGCGGTGATCCGCGCCGCCACGCCAATGGCGAAGGCCGAGGTCAGCGTGCGCACCATGGCCGGGCGCTACGCGGTCTGCCGCAACAGGGCGGGCGGTTCGACCGGCATCCCGTGATCGGCCAGGAAATCCAGCATGCCCGCGCGGAAATGCGCCTCGTCGAAGGTGCGGGCATGGGCGATGATGCGGGCGCTGTCGAGCTTGTGCATGCGCTCGGCCTCGAACCGGGTGACGGCATGGGCCAGCGAGTCGACGGTTTGATCGGGGAAGAACAGGCCGGTTTCGCCGTCCACGACCGAATCCAGCGCGCCGCCCTTGCCATAGGCGATGACGGGGCGGCCGGCGGCCATGACCTCGACCGGCAGGATGCCGAAGTCTTCCTCGCCCGGGAAGATCAGCGCCCGGCAGGCGCCGAAGTACTTGCGCAGCTTTTCATCCGACACCCGGCCGAGAAAGCGGATGTTGGGCCCGGCCATCTTCGCCAGGGCGCGTTCCGCCTTGGACGGGCCGCCGATGACCACCAGGGGCAGGCCCAGGCGGTTGAAGGCCTCGATGGCCAGGTCGGGGCGCTTGTAGGCCGTCAGCTCTCCGGCATAGAGGTAGAAGGACCCGACCTCGGTGTTCGGAGCGGGGTGGAAGCGGGCGACGTCGACGGGCGGGTGGATGACTCGCGAGTCGCGCCGCCAGTATTTCATCACCCGCTGCTGGACAAAGCGCGAGTTGGCGGCGAACCCGTCGACCCGGGCGGCACTGGTCACGTCGGCGGTGCGCAGCTGCGAGGTCAGCGGGGCCATCATGCGCCGGGTGATCGGATCGGCATTGCGCCGGTAGATGCCGTAATGGTCCCAGATATAGCGCATGGGCGAGTGCACGTAACACAGGTGCAGGGCCTCGGGCTGCGGGATCACGCCCTTGGCCGGCCCGGATTCCGATGAAATCACAAGGTCGTAGCCGCTCAGGTCCAGCTCTTCGAGCGCGCGGGGCATCTGCGAGACGTACTTGGTGTAAAGCCGTGTCGCCAGCGGCAGCCGGGCGATCGAGGTGGTGGTGACCTTGTGGCGCCGGATCGTGTCGCTGACCTTGTCGGGGGCATAGACATGGGTGAAGATGTCGGCCTCGGGGAAGAGGTGGCAGAGCGACTCCAGCACCTTTTCACCGCCCCGCATGCCCACCAGCCAGTAGTGGATCAGCGCGACCTTCGGGCGCGCGCCCCGGTTCAGCCAGGGGGCTGGCAAGGTCGGTAGGGTTGACGGCCGAGCCGAACCGGGCCGCTGGGTCGGGCCGGCCGGTTCGGGGCGCGCGGCGATGCGCATGATATCCGGGCTTTCTGATTTGCCCATGGCAAACTCCTGTCAGGCGCTCCCAGGCACCTTGTTCAAAACGACGCCCTCGATGGGCACTTGCATTTCGTGCAGGAGCCCCAGCCCGTCCTGCACGGCGCTGCGGTCCGTGCGGTCGTGTTCGACCACGTAGATGCAGCTATCGGCCGCTTTCGCGACGATAATGGAATCGGCCGCCGCCAGCAGGGCGGGGCCTTCGAGGATGACGACCTCGTAAAGGGTCTTCAGCTGCTCGATCACCGGCTTCAGGGCCATCGAGGTCAGCTCTTCGGCGACATCGGGATGCGGGATGGCATTGACCAGCACGTCAAACCCCCGGTCGGCGGGCTGAAAGATCGCGTCCTCGACCGGGCAGTGACCTGCGATGACATCGGCCAGGTCGTAGTCGGTGCCCCAGCCCATCTGCGCGCCCACGCCCATGTCGCGCAGGTCGCAATCGACCACGATGGCCGACCGGCCCGCGCGCACGGCCATGTCGGCCAGCGCCATTGCGACGGTCGTGCGGCCTTCGCCCGGGGTCGAGGACAGCACCACCGCGCAGGTGGAAATCGCATATTCGTCGCGCATCATCAGGATCGTGCGCAGTTTGCGCATGGCTTCGGAAAACGGCGCGTGCGGGTTGTCGCGCAACTCGTCCAGGCAGGCGCGCAGGCTGGGCCAGCGCCCGTCGGGCAGGCTGACCAGGACAGGCAGGCCGGTTTCCGAGCGGACCTCGCGGGCAGAGCGGAAGGTGGTCGCCGTCATCTCGGTCAGGAACACGCCCATGGCGGCGATGGCAAAGACCACCGATCCCGCCAGCGCGGCCATCAGCTTGGGCCGGGGGGCGGTGGGCGTGACGGGCAGGGTGGCCCGTTCGATCAGCTTGGCTTCAGAGGTCTGCAGCCGTTCCTGGGTGCGGGTGTCGGTCAGGCGCGACAGCAGCGCCTCGTAGGTCTGGCGGGCGGTCGCGGCGTCCCGTTCCAGCTGGCGCAGAGAGATTTCCCCGCGCGAAATCGCCACCACGCGTTCTTCCATGCGCATGATGGTTTCGCTGAGGCTTTGTTCGCTGAGCCGCGCGACCTCGTATTCGCCGCGCAGTTTCTGCAGGATCCGCCGGACCTCGGCCGACATTTCCCGGTCGACCTGGTCCAGTTCGCGCAGGATCGCGGCGCGGCGGGGGTGGTCGGCCTCGACCGACTGGGCCCAGCTGGCATCCTGCTGGCGCAGCTCGACGGCCTGGGTCTGCAGGTCTTCCAGCGCCGGGCTGGTGACCACACCGACCACGTCCAGGGCCTCGCCTTCGTTCAGGGCCTGTTCCAGCTGGCGGACCTGGGCCTCGGCCGTGGCCCGTTCGGCCTGGGCGACCACAAGCTGGTTGTTCAGCCGGGCGATCTGTTGCGAGGCATTGTCCAGCGTGCCGCCGTTGGCAATGAGGCTGTCGGTGCGCATCTGGGCGACCTGTTCCTCGCTGGTGGCGACCTCAGTGGCGAGGATTTTCAGCCGTTCTTCCAGCCAGATAGCCGCCTGGCGGATGGTTTCGCGGCGGGTTTCGGTCTGGCGGGACAGGTAGCGGTCGGCCAGGGTATTGGTGAAATCGCGGGCGAGGCTCGGGTCTGCCGACTGGAAGGCCAGGGCGATCACGTAGCTTTCGTTTTCGGCGTAGACGGCCAGCCGTTCGCGCACCGCCCAGACCAGCGCATCCATCTGCTGGTCGGCGGGCAGATCGGCCAGGTCCGGGGCGATGGCCTGGACCCGGTCGATGCCCAGCTGCTGGATGACGTCCTCGATCAGCAGGTTCGAGCGCAGGATCGCGAGTTCGCCGTTGATCACCTGTTGCGAGGGTTCGCGGGTCTGCAGGACCTCGTCTCCGGTCAGGATCTGGGCGCTGCCGGGATCCAGTAGAACCTTGGCCTGGGCGGAATAGATTGGGGTCGCTTGGGAAACGGCGATATAAATTGCAATTGCCGCAACAATTGCGGTTCCGAAAATGAGTTTCCAGCGTTTGACGAATACGCGCAGAAGGCCGCGCAATTCGATCGCATCCGGATCGCGCGGTTTCTGGCCGGCGCGCAGGGCCGGGTCGATCCGCATCTGTTCGGACCGTGTAAACGCGGTATTCATGGCTCGCCCATCCCGATAGGCCGTAAGGTGTCACCGGGCCCGAGTGACAGCGCCGGGCCCGGCGGCGGGCGCCCCCCCAAGGCCGCCCTGTCAATTGAGTGTCATGTTCCGTGCCGGAGTGGTGTCGGCGTCGTAAACTCCCTTGAGAGAGGGCGCCGCGCCGCAGAAAGTCAATGAATGTGTTGAAATTGGGGGCATTGGGTGCGGATCGGGAAATAGTCCGGGCCCCGCGGGCCGCTTCGTTTCCGCATGGTCATCGGTCCGCCCGGCCACGAAAATGTCACAATCTGACGCTGGCGGTCGGGGCGGCCGGGTCGAGGCGGGGCTGGTCCGCCGAGTCGATGCGGTGCGCGCGGCAGCCTGCCGGACCGCTTTGTGCCCATGTTTTCAAGGCTTCCGCGTAATCCTGGGGTCGGATCCGTCCGGCCTGGTTTTTCCGCGGCCTCCATTCAAAAGGCGCGGGAGAATCGGGAAAAGGGCCGGAAATGGCCGGGGTGGATCTATTGACAAAAGGTAAACGTCCGAGAAGGTCTTTACGAAACACGCGCCGCAATAGGTGCTGAATTCATCCCGAGGGCCAATTCAAATTCAATTGGCGGACAATGGGGCGGTATTCGATTTATTGTTGCGCTTTCGTAGATTGCAGAGGCTTGCTGTGGAAATCGTTCCCAGTACATTCCTGGCGCTCGCGGCCATCGCGACGCTGTTCGCCATCGGACCCTACCGGGGGTTCTGGGCCTTCGTGGGGCTGGCGCCCTTCGGGGCGGCGGCGGCGTTGAACCTGCCCGCTCTCGGAGGCGCCACGATCGGCCAGATGGAGCTGACCTTATGCTTCGTCCTGCTGATCGCCGCCGCCTCGCCGGGCGGGCCGGACCGGCTGGCGGGCACGGTGCGGCCGTACCAGCCGGGGTTCTGGCTGCTGATGGTGATCCTCTACGGCATCATCTCGGCGGCGTTCTTTCCGCGTGTCTTCGCCGGGCAGACCGAGATCTTTGGCCTGTCGCGGGATGTGAATGCCGATCGCATCATCTCGATCCCGCTGGGCCCGTCGAGCGGCAACATCACCCAAACCTTCTACATGCTGCTGTCGG
The DNA here is from genome assembly GCA_002709405.1 of Paracoccaceae bacterium. Lineage (GTDB taxonomy): Bacteria > Pseudomonadota > Alphaproteobacteria > Rhodobacterales > Rhodobacteraceae > Marinibacterium. Next base: position 67,089 of record PAQV01000022.1, on the reverse strand, counting down.
CGGCCTGCTTCCTGGCGGTGGCCACGCTGTATCGGATCCGGCCGGATGAAAAGGCGGTGCTGACCGGCCTGATCGTCTGCACCAGCATCAACTTCGGGCTGGGCCTGATCGACGTGATCTCGTCCTTCGTGGGCATGCCTGACCTGCTGGACCCGATCCGCACGGCCAATTACGCCATGGCCACCCAGCACACCATGGCCGGGATCAAGCGCATGGTCGGCGGCATGCCCGAGGCCTCGGCCTTCGGGGCGTTTTCCGTCATCCTGCTGGGCTTCTGGCTGCATTACTGGACGGTCGCGCCGCGCTCGCGGGTGGTGACGGCGATGTTTGCGATGACCGGATTCTGCGTGCTGCGGTCGACTTCGTCGGGGGCTTACGTGGCCCTGATCGGGCTGGTGGGTCTGTATTCCTGCTGGCTGCTGTGGGTCGCCGCGCGGGGGGCGTTTTCGCGCCGGGTGGCGGGGTTGCTGGTCTGGATGATCGTGGGGACGTGGCTTGTGGGCGTGGCGGTGGTGACCAGCTATCACCTGGTGCCGCCGGTCACCGAATTCCTCGACGACACGCTGTTGAACAAGCTGGAAAGCGACAGCGGGATCGAACGGATGAGCTGGAACATCCAGGCCTACCGCAACTTCATGGACACCTGGATGGTGGGCGCGGGGCTGGGCAGCGTGCGGGCGTCGAACTGGGTCATGGCCTGCCTGGGCAGCCTGGGCATCATCGGCACGGGCTGCTACGTGGCCTTCCTGGTGTCGATGTTCCGGGCGCCGGCGGCCACCGGCAACCAGACCCGGGACCACGTGATCCAGGCGCTCAAGGTGGCCTGCCTGGCGCAGGTCGTGGCGGCCATGCCCACCGCACCGACGCCCAACCTGGGCACGATCTTCTTCATCCTGGCCGGGCTGGTCGTGGGCCTGTCGCGCAGCACCGTGATGTACCCGGTGGCCCCCGCGCGGGGGCTGGCCGTGCGGCGGCTGGGGGCGGCATGATGCGCGGTCTGGTCATAGGCGCGATGCTGGGGGTGGCCTCGATGGCCCCCTCGGAGGGTCAGGCCCAACCGTTCCTGCGCGGGCCGGCGCTTGGGGCGGCGTCGAACTTTGGCCAGTCTTGGCAGCCCGAAGCGGTGCGGGCGGGGTCCGACATCGGCATTGCGAACTTCCGCGACGAGATCATCTGGAACCACGTCGAACAGCTGGACGGGACCGACCGGTTCGGCTCGATGCGCGAAACCTATCCGCAGATGCTGGAGGCGCGCGGGGCCTCGATGATCCTGCTGGGCTATACCGGCCATCCGGGCTGGGACGGCGGGCTCATGCCCCTGAGTGACCTGGGGCAGGCGGCCTTCGCGCGCTATCACGCGCGCATGATCGCCCGGTTCCCGCTGATCGACGCGCTTGAGATCGGCAACGAGTACAATTCCCACGGATTCGCCGAAAGTCAGGGATGGCCCGACGATCTGGACGCCCGGGCCGCCGCCTATGTCCGCCTGCTGAAGACCACGGCCGAGGCGGTGCATGCCGAACGCCCCGGCCTGCCGATCCTGGGGGGTGCGGCCCATTCGGTGCCCGTGGCCTGGGCCGAGGCGGTGATGAAGGCGGGAGGCGCGGCCCATATGGATGCCTTCGTGCTGCATCCCTATACGTCCGAGCCCGAACAATTCGCCCGCCAGGTGGCCGTGCTGCGGCGGGTGCCGGGGCTTGAAGACATGCCCATCGCGGTGACCGAATTCGGCACGTTGGACGCGGGCGGGGCTCCGGGCTACCTGATGCGGATGTATTGCCAGATGGCCCTGTCCGGGGTGACCCAGGCGATCTGGTACCCGTTCAGCCCGCGCGGCGACGGGCTGGCCCCCTTGGTCGGCCCGGACGGAGAGATCACCGGCGTGGGGGCGACCTATGCGCTGATTCAGACCCACCTGGAGGGCGAGGGGGTGCAGGATGCGGCGCCCGATGCCTTCACCTATGCCTGCCGCTTCGGCCAGGATGCGCTGGTCATCTGGGGCGCGCCGCGCGCGGTTTCCCTGGCCCCGGGGCTGCGCGCGCTGGATCCGCTGGGCCGCCCGGTGGACAGCCCCGCGCTGGACCGCGAGACCCCGCTGCTGATCCTTGGCCCCGATCCCCGCCTGGGCTCTAACGTGACCCTGGCGCGGCAAGATGTGGTGGCCGACAGTTTCGACCTCTTCTCGCCCGACGGCGGCGGGGATGTCTTCGTGCGCCGGCAGGGGCAGGCGATGCCCTTGCAGCCGCGCCCGGGCCAGGACCGGGACGGGGTGCCCTGGACCCCGTATCTGGGCTTTGAGCAGGACGGGTCGGTGCGGGTCGGGCCCGGCTGGGCGGTGCCCTCGGCCTGGGGGCCGGAGGATCCGCTGGAGATCGTCCACCGCTACACCGCGCCGGCGGATCAGAGTGTCGACGTCGAGATCTCGGTCGAGCCGTCCTCGGCCAGCGAGGACGGCATCACCATCGCCATGGAGCGCGGCGGGGTGGAATTGTCGCGGCTGCACCTGGTCCGGGCGCAGCGGCTGGGGGCGCGGGACGTGGCCCTGAAAGCGGGCGAGACCCTGGACATCGTGCTGGGCCCGAACGTCAATTCGGCGGGCGATCATACCCGGCTGCGCATCACCCTGAGGAGCGTCGAATGACCCGGTATGACCCGACCCTGCTGCCGCCCGACGCGCAGGCCCAATCGATCGACCGGGTGGTGATGATCAACGACCATTGCCAGCCCAAGGGAGGCGCGGCGGTGCTGATGCTGAGCGCCGTGTGCCAGCTGCGCCGGCAGGGCATCCCGGTGACGCTGATCACCGGCGACGCGGGCGACAATCCCGAACTGGCGGACCTGGGGGTCGAGGTCGTGGCGGCCGGCGGGGCCGACTTGTTGAAGCGGCCGAAATGGCAGGCGGCGACGCGGGGGATGTACAACCCGGATGCCCGGGCGATGGTGGCCGGGGTGGTGGCCCGCCTCGACGGGCCGGGCACGATTTACCACGTGCACAACTGGTCCCAGATCCTGACGCCCGCGATCTTCGAGGCCCTGCGCCCGGTGGCTCCGCGAACCTTCCTGCACGCCCATGATTCCTTCCTGGCCTGTCCCAACGGCATGTTCATGGATTACCGCCACCTGTCGGTCTGCACGCGGGTGCCGCTGAGCGCGGGCTGCCTGGGCACCAATTGCGACAAGCGGTCCTACGGGCACAAGCTGTGGCGCTCGGCCCGGCATGCGGCGCTGAACCGGTGCCTGGATCGGGGGGCGCCCTGGGGCGGGATCCTGGCGATTCATCCCGGCCAGGTCGATGGCCTGCTGCGCGCGGGTTATGCGCGGGCGTCGGTCAAGGTGGTGCGCAATCCGGCCCGGGCCTGGCGGAGGACGCGGGTGCAGGCCGAGCGCAACCGGGTGCTGGTCTATGCCGGGCGGCTGGAAGAAGACAAGGGCGTGATGGACCTGGTCCGCGCGGCCCGGCGCACCGGCCAGCCCCTGCGCCTGATCGGCGACGGCGCGCTGAGCGCGCGGATCGCCCGTCATTACCCCGAGGTCGAGCTGGCCGGCTGGCAGGCGCCGTCGCAGGTCGGGGCTCTGGTGAGGGATGCGCGGGCGCTGGTGCTGCCCTCGCACCATCCCGAACCCTTCGGGCTGGTCATCGCCGAGGCCATCAAGTGCGGGCTGCCCGCCCTGGTGGCCGAGACCGGCGCTCTGGCCGGTGACGTGGTGCGCCTGGGCCTGGGGCTGAGCTTCGACGTGTTCGACACCGATGACATGGACAGGGCGCTGGTGCGCATCCGCGACATGGACCCGGATGACCTGAAGGAGATGAGCAAGCGTGGCATGCGGCTGGGCGACCAGCTGGCCCATGATCCCGATGAATGGATGGAGGCGCTGATGGGCGCTGTTCCGCTCGGCCGTGGCCGGGGAAACGGGTGTTACATCCGTCCCGCGCCCAGGAGCCGGTTGAATGCGCGGCGTTTGAGATCCAGATGGCGTTCCGGCAGCATATCCCTTGCAACCCCGTGCAGCAGCTTGCGCAGGCGCCGTGCCGCGCCCTGCGGCGCGAGGACCCGTTCCAGCGAGCCTTCGCACAGGGGCCGCGTGGCCGAGGCGAACTCGCGCTTGTAGCGTTCGGTGCCCCGGCCGAGGTCAAGTTCGGCCATGCCGTCCCGGGCGGCCTGCTGGGCGCACATCATCAACAGGCCAAGGCCGGGCGAACAGGCCGACACGGCCGGGTCGTAGGCCGGAAACCACCAGTGCCAGGCCGCGTCCGAGCGCATGCCGAAATGCACCGCGACCAGCCGGTCGCCGGCGCGCAGGGTGGACATGCGGCCGGCAAAGGCGGGGCCGTCGGTGTCGTGGATGTCGCGGGTCACGTCCCGCACCCAGGGCGTGTCCAGGATCAGCCGCACGCCCTTGCCGCCCAGGGCCGCCCGTTTCCAGGCGATCAGGCTGTCCCAGGCATCGGGCGCGGTGTCATGGGCGGTAAAGCGCAGCGGGCCAATGTCGCGCGTCAGCTTGCGCATCTTGCGCTCGGTGGTCTTGATCGCGCTGGTGGCCGTGCGCCGGGCGTCATACCAGGCGTCGTGGCCGGCCGACAGCTCGATCAGGGGCGAGCCGGTGTGGCGGAAGGCGGACCAGGCCATCAGGGGGCTGCCCCGCAGACCGTGGTCATAATCGTAATGGGTCAGGCCGCAGCCGGACAGCAGGTCCTGGGCCGACAGCCCGCCGGCCGAGCCGACGATGCCCTGGTAATCGGCGATCGGTCCGGCCAGGGGCACGCCCCGGCCTCCGGGTCGCCGGTGAAACGGAAAGAACCCGCAGATCCGCTGGCCCTGCCACAGGATGCCGATTTCAAGATCGGGGCGGTGGCGGGCCACGGCCTGCAGGAAGCCCAGCGAAAAGAACGGGCTGCGCTGGGCGGTATCGGCCCGCTGCACCTGGGTCCAGCGTGCCTTCAGCCCCTTGTCCAGGTCCTCCGGGAGGATCCGTTCCACTCGGTTCGCCAACATGCCTGCGCCTTTGCCGGGCTTGCGTTTCGGGATGCGTTCACTGGCTGGACCTGCCTGTCGCCCGTTGGAAAACATGGCCGGGCGGCGGGTCGTGCTGCGGCCATCGTGGCCGCGAAAGACGGCGAAAATGGGGATCTTGCATGGCGAAACTGCGCAATCTCCCGCCCGATGTTACCCGGTCCGTTACACCGGGTTGTCCCCCATGCCGACCTGACCGCAAAGGCTTCGACACCATGACCCTGCTTGCGCCCCATCCGCACACGACGGCCCTGGTCTCTGACCGGGCCCGGATCGCGGTGATCATCGCCTCGAAGGGGCGGTCGGCCATCCTGGCCTCGATGATCCCCTACCTGAACCGGCAGACCCTGAAACCGGTCGCGCTGATCATCGCCGTGACCGATCCCGCGGATGCCGATTTCGACCTGGCAGCCCTGCTGCACCCCGAGATCGACGGGCGGATCCTGATCTCGGCCCCCGGGTCCTGTGCCCAGCGCAATGCCGCGCTGAGGGCGCTGCCCGAGGGGATCGACCTCGTGGTCTGTTATGATGACGATTTCTTCCCCTCGCGCACCGCGCTTGAAGGGCTGGCCCATACATTTGCCAGCCATGCGGATGTGGACGGGGTCACGGGCCGGCTGATCGCGGACGGGATCGGCGGGGTGGGCATCACGCCGGACGCAGCTGAAAGCCTGTTGCGCGCCTGGGATGCGGCCCATCCCTTCGACCTGGGCAGCGCCCCGGTCATCACCCGCGATACGGCCGGGCTTTACGGGTGCAACATGGCCTTCCGGCGCCGGGCCATCGAGGGCATCGAGTTCGACGAGCGCCTGCCGCTCTACGGGTGGCAGGAAGACGTGGATTTTGCCTCGCAACTGGCCGGCCGGCGCATCGAGACCCCGGTCTTCACCGGTGTGCACCTGGGCACCAAGACCGGGCGCGAGGCCAATGGCACGCGGCTGGGTTACAGCCAGATCGTCAACCCCCATTACCTGTGGCGCAAGGGCAGTGTTTCGGCCTGGGATGCAATGGAGCTGGCCCTGCGCAACATGGCCGCCAATCACGCCAAGGCCCTGTGGCCGGAACCCTGGATCGACCGGGCCGGGCGGATGCGCGGGAACTGGAAGGGACTGGTGGATATCCTGACTGGACAAGCCGATCCGGAGAGGATCCGGCAGTGGTGAGTCGCGCAACAGACCCGACCGGAGCGACGCACGTTTCCATTATGGAAACGGCCCGTTTCCCCACGGGCGTTTACAAACGGTTAACGCGGTCACCGGGAAACGGATTGTTCACGCGTTCAGAGGTAAACACCCGGCCGTTTTTTTGCCCACATTCCCATGGGATCGCCACAAATTCGATTGTTCGCACACGGGGGCTACGTGGCCCCCGGGGGAGGAAGTCCGTATGGCACTGATAGAACACAAACGNCCCGCCGGCCGCCTCTTCGGCAAGATCCAGGCCAGGGGCGCTGGCAGTGCCGGGCGCCGGTCGGGTCGAAAATCCGGCCGCTACGCGATGATCAAGTCGATCCTGGATCGGGGCCTGGCGGCCATCGCGCTGATCCTGTTGTCCCCGGTTTTCGCGCTGATCGCCGCATCGATTCGCCTGACCACGGGCGACAGGGTCTTCTTTTCGCACCGCCGGATCGGGGCGGGGGGGCAGCCCTTCGGCTGCCTCAAGTTCCGCACCATGGTGCCCGATGCCAAGGAACAGCTGGATCTGATCCTGGCCAGCGACCCGGTGGCCCGCGAGGAATGGGAAGAGGATTTCAAGTTCGAACGCGACAGCCGCGTGACCCGCATCGGGTCGATCCTGCGCAAGACCAGCCTGGACGAGCTGCCCCAGCTGATCAACGTCCTGCGCGGGGACATGGCGCTGGTCGGCCCGCGCCCGATCACCGAGGCCGAGACCCTGCGCTATGGCCAGCATTACCAGGCCTACAAGCTGGTGCGCCCCGGCCTGACCGGCCTGTGGCAGGTCAGCGGCCGGTCCGACACCACCTATGACGAGCGCATCGCCCTGGATGTGGCCTACGTGCGGTCGGCCTCGCTGGCCACCGACCTGTCGATCCTGTTGCGCACGGTGCATTGCGTGCTCAGCCGGCGCGGGGCGGTGTAACGGCGCAAGACAGGGCAGCGGAGGGACCGGCCTGAAACGGTCCCGCAAGTGGATCCGGGCAGGATCCGGAAGCAGAAAGACACGAATGTGCTGGTGACAGAGACATCCCCGGACTTTGATGCCGACCCCGCCGAGGGCCGCATCGGTGACGTGCCGACCCTGAAACCGGAACGGGTCGAAACCCGCAGGCCCTCGGCCGAGCGGCTGACGATCAACGGCAAGTTCCTGCAGGACGACCTGGTGGGCAAGGGCGTGCACCGGGTGGCCCTGAATTTCTCGGCCCAGCTGGTGCGGCGCGCGACGGAAACGATTTCGACCCGGGTGCTGGCCCCGGCGGTGGGCGACGTGGCCACGGTCGAGGCCGCGGGCCTGGCCCCGCAGATCCGGACCAGCCGCCTGGGCCGTGGCCAGGCCTGGGAGATGCTGGCCCTGCCGGCGATGACCCGGGGCGACCTGCTGGTCAATTTCTGCAACCTGGCCCCGGTCCTGCATCCCAATTCCGTCGTGATGATCCACGACGTGCAGACGCTGACCGAACCCGATGCCTACCCGGCCCGGCAGGTGGCCGGCTACCGGGTGCTGTGGCCGGCCATCGGGCGGCGGGCCCGGGCGATCCTGACGGTGTCGGAACATTCCCGCCAGGCCCTGGCCGCCCATGGCATCGGCACGCTCGACAAGATCCACGTGGTGCACAACGGGGCCGACCATATCCTGCGCACCGCCCCGGACCGCGACATTGCCGCCCGGCTGGGCGTGCAGGACCGGCCCTTCGCCCTGGCGATGGGCGCGCTGGCCCCCTACAAGAACATGCGCACCCTGTTCCGGGCCTTCCAGGACCCGGGCCTGGCCGACCTGCCCCTGGTGGTCACCGGCTCGGCCGACCGCAAGGCCTACGAGGCCAAGGGCATGAGTGTCCCGCCCAATGTCCTTTTTGCCGGCCGGGTCAGCGATGCCGAGCTGCGGGCGCTTTACGCGGCCTCGCGCGCGTTCCTGTTCCCGTCGGAAACCGAGGGCTTTGGCCTGCCGCCGGTCGAGGCGATGCATTGCGGCACCGCCGTTCTGGCCGCCCGGGGCGGGGCCATCCCCGAGGTCTGTGCCCATGGCGCGGACATCATCGACCCGCTGGACGCCGGGGCCTGGGCGCAGGCGATCCGGCGGATCTGCATCGAAGACGAGGGGGCCCGTGCGGCCCTGGTTGCGCGCGGTCAGGCGCGGGCTGCCGATCTGACCTGGGACATCGCCGGGGAGGCCCTGTGGCGCATCCTCGAACCGATGACCTGACCTTTTTCACCGCCGGCCCGGGCAACCGGGCGGCCCGTTCATGGACAATGTCACATGGCTAAAGTCGGACTTCGCGAATTCACCAGCCTGGCCAAGGTCATGGCCGACGGCCGGCTGCTGCGCTACGGCAAGGGGGACAAGGGCTGCACCGCCCGGTTCGAACGCGATTTCGCGGCCCAGATGGGCGCGAAACACGTGCTGACCGTCAACAGCGGCACCAGCGCGCTGATCNCNGCNCTGGCCGCGGCNGGNNTCGGCCCNGGNGACGAGGTGCTGGTGCCNGCCTATACCTGGGTGTCGACGGCGATTGCTCCGCTGGCCGTGGGCGCCGTGCCCGTGCTGGTNNANATCGACGANAGCCTGACCATCGACCCGGCNGNNATCGAGGCNNNNATCACGCCCTGGACCNNGGCNATCATGCCNGTNCACATGCTGAACCTGCCCTGCAACATGGNNGCCNTNATGGNNATCGCNCGNNNNCACGNNCTGGTCGTNGTCGAGGACGCCTGCCAGGCCATCGGCGTNACCTANNNNGGCCGGCCGGCTGGGCACGATCGGNGANCTNGGNGCGATGAGCTTCAACCACCACAAGAACNTGACCGCCGGCGAGGGCGGGGCNGTGCTGACCGATGACGANCGNCTGNNCGTGCGGGCNCAGATGTACCACGATCCGGGCAANTTCATCCGNGGNCTNNANNNNANCGACGAGCCGGTNTTCTCGGCGATGAACCTGCGGGTNTCNGANCTGACNGGGGCGATGCTGAACGCCCAGCTGCCCCGGCTNGNNCCNCTGATGNNNCGNCTGCGCACGACGNCACGGNNTNATGGCCCGGGCNNTNGANGGNGCGCNGGNCTGCCGGATCTCGCCGCATNACGATNCNGANGCGGCNGTNGGNCTNNCGGTGNTNTTCGACCGGCCCGAGGACGCCCGGGCCTTTGCCGACATTCCCGGGGCAGAGCGCCTGCTGGACACCGACCGTCACGTCTTTGCCAACTGGGAGGCCGTGCTGTCGAAGCGCGCCCACCATCCGAAAATGAACCCCTATGCCTGGGCCCACCGGGACATCACCCACCGGGTCGAAGACTATGCCCGCACGCTTGATATCCTGGGCCGCACCTGCCGGGTGGCGCTGGGCGCGCAATACCCGGTCCCGGTCATGGCCTATCGCGCCCGCGTGCTGCGCCGGGCCGTGGCCCAGGCCCGTCCCCCCCTGCAGGAGGCCATCGCATGATCGAAGATCCCGCCTTTACCGACCAGTTCGACCAGGCCCAGGGGCCGACGCTGGACATCAAGGTCATCAACCTCGCCCGCGCCACCCAGCGCCGGGCCTGGATGGAAGAACAGCTCTCCGGGCTGCCCCATGCCTGGTCCTTCTTCGAGGCCCATACATCGCTGGCCAATCCCCGCTTGCGCTATGATCCCTCGACCATCCGCAAGACCTATGGCCGCGACCTGTCGGGCCCGCAACTGGCGCTGTGGTCCAGCCATTACTCGGTGATCGCCGAGTTCGCCGAGACCAGCCCCTGCGATTACCTGCTGGTCTTCGAGGACGACGTGAACTTTGACACGGCCTTTCCCTTGCCCGACCTGGTCTCGTTCTGCCGGGACGAGGACATCCACTACATGCGGCTTTACGGGATGTATTATCCGAAGGGCGCGCAGCTGTCGTTCTTCTACGACCGCTCGATCATCCGCTATGACAGCAGCCCGTCCGGCACCCAGGCCTACCTGCTGTCCAAGGAAGGCGCCCGCCGGGTGGCCGAGACCTGCCGCCAGGTGGATACCGCCTGGGACCTGGCGCTGGACCGGTTCTGGAAGACCGGGCTGCCCTTGTATTCCATCTACCCGTTCCCGGCGCTGGAACGCTATTCGCCGACCTCGGTGCCGATGCTGGACGTCATGCCGCTGGCGCTGGGCGACCGGCTGGGCTTTCTGCGCACGCGGATCGGCAACCGGCTGGGCAAGATGGCCGCCAATCGCCGGTTGCGCCGGCGCGACCGGCAGATGCGGGCGCGGGGGCAGGACTTTCGCCAGGTGAGCGAGGTCTGACATGGCGCATCCTGCGGTCCGGGACCTGTCCGACGTCGACACCGGCGAAACGCTGGCCGCCGATGTGCTGATCATCGGGGGCGGCCCCGCGGGGCTGAGCGTGGCGCGCGGGCTGGAAGGCTCCGGGCGCGACGTGTTGATCCTGGAAAGCGGCGGGCTTGCCCAGGACCGGCGGGCCGAAGAGCTGAACGCCGTGCGCACCGACCCGGGCAACTGGACCGACGCGCAACAGGCCCGCCGCCGCCAGTACCACGGCGACCAGACCGACCTGTGGAGCCACGACCGCCAGGGCTATGGCGTGCGCTGCCGGCTGTTGGGCGGCTCGACCCAATCCTGGGCGGGCAAGTCGGCCGCCTTCGACGCAATCGACTATGAACAGCGCGACTGGGTGCCGCTCAGCGGCTGGCCGATTTCGGGCGATGACCTGGCCGAACCGCTGGACCGGGCCGCGCGGGCGCTGAACCTGGGCCCGAACTGCTACGACGATGGGCTGTGGGACCGGCTGCGCCGCGATCCGCCTTTGCCCCGGCCCGACCCGGACCGGCTGGGGTCGTTCTTCTGGCAATTCGCCCGGTCGACCCTGCAGCCGATGGAGGTCATGCAGACCGGGCAGGAGTTCCTGAACGCGCCGCCCGCCAATGCGCGGATCCTGACCGGGGCGACCGTGCTGCGGCTGCTGTGTCAGCCGGATGGCCGGGCTGTGCGCGCCGTTCAGGTCGTCGATAGGGCGGGGCGCCGCCGGGACATCGGCGCGCGGAACGTGGTCCTGGCTGCCAGCGCCATCGAGAACGCCCGGTTGTTACTGGTGTCCCGAGATGTCCACGACCGGGGCATCGGCAACCGCCACGACACGGTCGGCCGCTACCTGATGGATCACCCCTGCGCGGTCGTCGCCCGCTTTCAGCCCCACGACATTGCCCGCATGTCCCGGCACTACGGCTTCTTCGGCCTGCCAACCGGCCATGGCGCAGCGATGTACATGCGCGGGCTGGCGCCCTCGGCAAAGGTCCAGCGCGAGGAAGGCCTGCTGAACTGCGCCGCCTTCATGCCCGGAGAACGGGCGGCCGACGATCCCCTGCCGGCGGCCAAGCGGCTGCTGACCCGGCAAAGCCAGGATTACTGGGGCGATTTGCGCGCGGTGCTGCGGTCTCCGGGGATGGTGGCCGGCGGGGTGGGCCGGATGGCGGCGCAAAGCCCGCTGGTGCCCAAGGCCCTCACCCGCTTTGCGGTGGACCAGGTGGTGCGCTTCCGCCCCGGCTTCGCGGCCGAGGAATACCTGACCGGGGGGATGCCCCACAAGCTGGTGGGCCTCGACATCCAGGCGGTCTGCGAACAGGTGCCCGAGGCCCGCAACCGCGTGGCCCTTGGCCCGGAAACCGACCGCCACGGGCAACCGCTGCCGCTGGTCCGCTGGCAGGTGGGCGCGGCCGAAACCCGCACGCTGGCCCGCTTTGGCACCCTGATCGCCGAGGAATTCGCCCGCGCCGGCCTCCCCGTGCCCGAACTGGAACGCTGGATCCGCGAGGAAGAGGCTCCAGATGTCATCGACATGGCCCATTCGGCGGGCACCACGCGCATGTCGAACGACCCGCGCACAGGCGTTGTCGACGCCGATTGCCGGGTGCACGGGATGGTCAACCTGCACGTGGCGGGGGCCTCGGTCTTTCCGACCTCGGGCCATGCCAACCCGACCCTGATGATCTGCGCCCTGGCCTTCCGCCTCGCCGACCACCTGTCCGGGCAGGCCGCCGAGGCGCGCCCGGTCAGGCCGGCCGCTTGACCCGGAACACCGCCAGGTAAAGCGCCGGCACGAACAGCAGGGTGATCAGCGTGCCCGCGATGATGCCCCCCATCATGGCATAGGCCATCGGCCCCCAGAAGATCTGCCGCGAGATCGGGATCAGCGCCAGCGAGGCCGCCGCGGCGGTCAGCAGGATCGGCCGGGCCCGGCTGTCCGAGGCGGTGAACACGGCGTCCCAGGGCGACAGGCCGTGGTCCTCGCGCTGCACCTCGATCTCGTGGACCAGGATGATGGAATTGCGGATCAGGATGCCGATCAGGGCCAGCACGCCCAGGATCGCCACAAAGCCCAGCGGCGCGCCCGAGGGCACCAGCGCCGCGACCACGCCGATCAGGCCCAGGGGGGCCGCGGCAAAGACCACGAAGGACCGGCGGAACCCCTGCATCTGCACCATGACCAGGAAGGCCATGACCAGCAGCATCAGGGGCACCACGGCGGCGATCGGGGCCTGGCTTTCGGCCGAGCTTTCGACGCTGCCGCCGATCTCGATGTCATAGCCCGGGGGCAGGGTCTGGCGGAACGCGGCGACCTCGTCGGTCAGGTCGCCGACGATGGTGTCGGGCTGATCCTCGGTCACGATGGCCGCGGCCACGGTGACGGTGGGCACCCGGTTTTCCTGGCGGATCAGCGGCTGTTCGGTGTCGTAGTGGAACACCGCGATGGACGACAGCGGGATGGCCGTGCCGTCGGTGGCCGACAGTTGCAGGTTGCGCAGCCCGTCGATCGAGGACCGGGCCTCGTCGCTGCCCCGCCCGATCACGTCGATCAGGTAGGTGTCGTCGCGCAGCTCGGTGATGGTCGAGCCATCGTAGATCGTGTTGAGCGCCCCGGCGATATCGCGCGAGGTCAGGCCCAGCAGCCGCAACCGGTCCTGCAGGATGTCGACGCGCACCAGCCGGGCCGGTTCGTTCCAGTCCAGCACCACGTTGCCGGTGCGCGGATCGTCGGCCAGGATGGCGGCAAAGTCGCGGGCATGGCTGCGCAGGGCGTCGGGATCGTAGCCGGTGATGCGGTATTGCACCGGCCGCCCGACGGGGGGGCCGATTTCCAGCAGCTTGACGAAGACATCGGTGCCGGGAAATTCGTTTGCGGCCATGTCCTCCAGCTGGGTTTTCAGCACGTTGCGCGCCTCGATCCCCGGGGTCTGGATGATGATCTGGCCGGTGTTCGGCCCCGGCGTGCCGCTGTCGAAGCTGAGGATGAAGCGCGGCGCGCCCCGGCCCACGTAGGACGACCAGAAAAGCACGTTGTCATTGCCCGCGAGCGCCTGTTCAAAGCGGTCCATTTCGGCGCGCGTGGCCTCGATCGAGGCATTGCGGGGCAGGGTGATGTCGACGATCAGCTCGGGCCGGTCGGAGGACGGGAAGAACTGGTTTTCCACGAAGCGCATGCCCCAGATCGCCCCGGCAAAGACCGCGATGGTCAGGGCGATGGTCAGCCAGCGGAACCGCATGGCCCCGCGCAGCACCCGGTGAAAGGCGCGGCGCACGCGGCCCGGCTCGGCGTCGTGGTGCTTCCACTTGGCCGGCAGCAGGGTGGCCCCCAGCAGCGGGGCGAACAGCACGGCCACGATCCACGACACCAGCAGCGACACGGCGATCACGACGAAAAGCGAGAAGGTGAATTCCCCCGCGGCAGAGTTGTTCAGCCCGATGGGAATGAAGCCTGCGACCGTCACCAGGGTGCCCGACAGCATCGGGAAGGCGATCGAGGTCCAGGCGAAGGAGGCCGCCTTTTCTAGGCTTTCGCCCACTTCCAGCCGCGAGATCATGGTTTCGATGGCGATCATGGCATCGTCGACCAGCAGCCCCAGCGCGATGATCAGCGCGCCCAGCGAGATCCGCTGAAGCGTGAAGCCCCAAGCGTGCATGATGACGAAGGTGATCGCCAGCACCAGCGGGATCGATAGCGACACCACGAGGCCGGCCCGCACGCCCAGGCTGATGAAGCTGACGGCCAGCACGATGACCACGGCCTCGATCAGGGCCTGGATGAAATGGCCCACGGCCTCGTCGACGACATGGGGCTGGTCGGCGACGTGGTGGACCTCGATCCCGATGGGCAGGCGGGTGGCCAGGTCGGACATCAGGGTCGACAGCTCCTCGCCGAAATCCAGGATATTGGCCCCCTCGCGCATGCCGATGGCGAGGCCCACGGCATCCTGGCCGTTGAAGCGGAACATCTCGTCGGGCGGGTCGGCATAGCCGTGGGTGATGGTCGCCACGTCGGTCAGCCGGAAGAAGTTGTCGCCCACCCGCAGGTTCACGTCGCCGATGCTTTCGGCCCCGGTGAATGCACCTCCCGTGCGCACCAGCACCCGTTCCGGCCCGGCGTCGATTTCGCCCGAGGGCAGGATGGCGTTCTGGGCGGCCAGCACCTGCTGGACCTCTTCCTGGTTCAGGCCAAGGGCGGCCAGCCGTTCGGTCGAGAACTCGACGTAGATGACCTCGTCCCGGGTGCCGAAGATTTCGACCTTGCCCGCGTCATCCAGCCCCTGCACGGCGCGGCGGACGCTTTCGACATAATCGCGCAGCTCGCGCGGGGTGAAGCCGTCGGTGGTGAAGGCATAGATGTTGCCGAACACGTCGCCGAAGTCGGTGTTGAACTGGAAGCCCTGGAATTCGGAGGGAAATTCCGCCTGGATGTCGGCCATCATGTTGCGCACATCCTGCCAGATCCGGGGCAGTTCGCCCGCGCGCACGGTGTCCAGCACGTCGACGTAGACGACCGACACGCCGGGCGTGGTCAGGGACCGCGTCTTGTCCAGCTCGTCCAGGTCTTCGAGCTTCTTTTCGATCCGGTCGGTGACCTGGCGCAGGGTTTCCTCGACGGAGGCGCCGGGCAGCGAAGCAGAGATCACCATGGTCTTGATGGCGAAGTTGGGGTCTTCCTCGCGGCCGATCTGCATGTAGGCCAGGGCACCGGCCAGCAGTGAGACGATCATCAGGAACCACACGAAGGACCGGTGGTTCAGGGCCCAGTCGGACAGGTTGAAGCCTTTCATCGGATCGCCTCCGGAGCGGTTCTGGGGCCGACGGTTTGCCCTTCGGTCACGGAATTGACGCCGCGGATCAGGACCTCGTCGCCTTCGCCCAGGCCCGACAACACCAGCACGCGGCCCGCGGCGCGGGCGCCGATGTCGATGGGGGTGCGGCTGAGCCTGCGGTCATCGCCGCTGACCACCCAGACGGCGGCGGGGTCGCTGCCGGCGATCAGGGCCCCGTCCGACAGGGTGATGATGCGGGTGCCCGCGGCGGCCAGCCGGGCGTTGACCAGCGCGCCGATGCGGAAGGCGCGGTGGCTGTCCTCGGCCAGCGTCAGGTGGGCGGCCCGGGTGCGCGAGGTGCGCTCGCTCACCGGGTCGATCCGGTCCATCACCGCCCGGCCGGTGATGGCGGGGTTCGAGATCAGCACGATGTCGAATTCGGTGCCCATCTGCATGGCCGAGGCCACGTCCTGGGTCAGGCTGACGACCACCTCGCGAGTGTCTCCGGCGGCCATGTCGAACACCGGGTCGCCCGCGTCCAGCGTGGCCCCGGCCTCGGCGTTGACGGCGGTGATGATGCCGTCGGTAGGCGCGCGCAGGTCGGCGTAAGAGCGTTGCTCGCGCGCCTGTTCCAGCTGGGCCTCGGCCTGGCGCAGGTTGGCCTCGGCGGCGGCCAGGCTGTTGGTCGCCTCGTCCACGGCGGACTGGTTCGCCACGCCCCGGTCCAGCAGTTCGGCGGCCCGGTCGTTGGCGTCGCGGGCGGTGCCCAGCTGGGCCCGGGAAATGGCCACGCCGGCCTCGGCCGCGCGGACGACGGCATCCAGTTCGGCCGCGTCAAGCTGGGCCAGCAGATCGCCGGCCTTGACCACGTCGCCCAGTTCGGCCGAGCGCTGGGCCATGTTGCCAAGCACAAGGAATCCCAGGGACAATTCGTGCTCTGCCTCGACCGAACCGACCCAGGACCGGCCGATCTGGGCTTGCGGTTGGATGACTTCGGACACCACCGGGCGCGGCCCGTCACCGCCGGTGATCGTGGCCGAGGGCGCGTCCGAGCCGGAGGCGGGAAGGGCTGCGGGAAGGGCGGCACAGGCCAGGGCCGTCAGGCCGGCCAGCAGGACGGTCGATGTGCGGGTCATTCGGAAGGCTCCACGATGCGGACCAGGCGGCCGGGATACAGCAGCTGCGCGCCGCGCGTGACAACCGTTTCGCCGGGCGAGAGGCCCTCGGCGATCATGATCTGGTGTTCGGTATAGCTTTCGATGGTGATGGGCCGCTCGGTCACGCTGTTGTCGTCGGGCGAAACGATCCAGACCGTCGCACCATCGGGCCCCGAGGCGATGGCCGACCAGGGCAGCACGATCTGCGGATCGTCGCGCCAGGATGTCGCCCCGCGCACCGCGTCGCCGTAGGACAGGCCCGGCACGGGGTCATCCAAGGTGACCGTGACCTCGACCGTGCCCCGCGCGGGGTCGACCAGGGGCGAAATCTCCTTCACGCGGCCCGTGACCGTCGCCGTCGGACGGTCGATCGGGCTGAGCGTGACCGTGTTCGGGGCCTTCTGGCCGGCGGTCAGGACGGTTTCGGGCACCTCGAACTTGGCCTCGTAGCCCGGCCCGACCGCCAGCTCCAGGACCTGCTGGGCAGCCCCGACCACCTGGCCCGGCTCGCCGAACCGGTCGGTCACGGTGGCATCGGCCGGAGCGGTCAGGACCGTGTCATCCAGCGCCTCGCGCGCCTGGTCCAATGACGCCTGGGCCTGCGACTGCATCGCCACGGCGGCGGCATACCTGTCGGATGCGCTGTCGCGGTCCGACCGCGTGGTCGCTCCGCGCTCGAACAATTCGTCCTGGCGTTGCGATTGCGCCTTGGCGGCGGCGAATTCGGCCTCGGCCGCCGACAGCTGGGCTTCGGCGGCCCGCAGTTCCTGTTCCTGCTGGACCTTTTCGATCCGCGCCAGCACCGCGCCCCGTTCCACCTTGTCACCGGTCTGGACGAGCACCTCGGTCAGCCGCCCGCCGACCCGAAACGAGGCCTGGACGGTTTCCGGCGCGGTGATTTCGCCGATCAGGACGTGGCGGGCAAGGGGAGAGATCAGCTCGGACGTGACGGCGCTGACGGCCAGCGCGTCGGACGATGGGTCCCCATCCTGGGCCAGGGCCGGAAGGGACGGGCACAGGGTGGCAAGCAGGCAAGCCAACATGCGGGGAAAACGGACGAATTTGGGCAAGGGCAACGATCCCTTCACTGTCGGGCAGGCAGAATGGCCACCCGGAAATATATACATGCCAGATTCGGTTTGTGCTGGAATTCACAAAGAAAGTAAACTGATTGGTTCAGTTGTGTGGAAGGTCGGCGCGTGGACATTTGGTCGCGTTCGCACCGGCCTTTTGTCGCCGGGCTCTTGATGTCTTTATGTTATAACATTACTGCTCGGCCAGGATCAGCAACCGCAGCGCCAGGCATCGTGATGCACGCGCTATGCCCCATGTGTTAGCGTCCAACCGGACGAGGAAGGGATTCGTCATGAAGAACATCGCATTGGCCCTGGCCACCGTGTCCGCCGCTGCCCTGGCGGCCGGCCTCGCCCAGGCGCAGGACCACCGTGAACTTGGCGCGCATGAACACGGAGTCGGCCAGCTGGACATCGCCATCGAGGGCGACAGCATCGTCATGGAACTGCATGCACCCGGGGCCGATATCGTGGGCTTTGAACATGCCGCCGAAAGCAACGAGGACAAGGGGATGGTCAAGGCCGCCCTGGCCGCGCTGGAAAAGCCCCTGGCCCTGTTCGAGCTGCCCGAGGATGCGGGATGTTCCGTGGTGTCGGCTAATGCCGGGCTAGAGCTGGAAGAGCATGACGACCACGATGAAGACCATGGCCACGACGACGACAATGATGATCACGATGACCACGACGAAGACCACGCCGGGCACGATGATCACGACGACCATGCCGCCGGCCACAGCGAGTTCCACGCCGAGTACGAGCTGACCTGCACCGACATGAAGGCGGCCGACCGGATGGAATTCGCCTATTTCGCCATCTTCCCGAACGCGCAAGAGCTGGACATCCAGCTGGTCACCGGGACCGGCGCATTGAGAGCCGAGGTCAACCGCGACCGGGATGCCCTGCCGCTTGGGGGGCGGATGTAGGCCATGACGACGAACGCGCCCCTGGTTCTGGACCGCGTCGGGTTCCGCTGGCCGGGGCGCGCCGGGTTCCGGCTGACCGTGCCCGATTTCGCCATGCGCCCGCAGGAAAGCGTTCTGCTGCTGGGGGAAAGCGGGTCCGGGAAGTCGACGCTCTTGTCGCTGATCTGCGGGATCGTCGTGCCGCAGCAGGGCGTGGTCCGGGTCGACGGGACCGACCTGGCGTCCCTGCGTGCCGGGGCCCGTGACCGGTTCCGGGCCGAGCGTATCGGAGTCATCTTCCAGCAGTTCAACCTGTTGCCCTATGCCTCGGTCGAGGACAACGTGCGCCTGCCCCTGCGCTTCGCCCCCGACCGGCGGGGCCGGGCCGGGGATGCCGGGGCCGAGGCCGAACGGCTGTGTCTTGCCCTTGGCCTTGCGCCCGAGCTGATGTCGGCCCCCGCCGGCCGCCTGTCCGTCGGCCAGCAACAGCGGGTGGCCGTCGCCCGGGCCCTGATCGGCCAGCCGCCCCTGATCGTGGCGGACGAGCCGACCTCGGCCCTGGATGCGCGCACCCAGGACGCCTTCCTGGGCCTGCTGTTCGACCAGGTCCGCGCCGCCGGATCGGCCCTGCTGATGGTCAGCCACGATGACCGGCTGGGCGCGCGGTTCGACCGGGTGCTGCGGCTGGAGGACATCGCCCAAACCCAACGAGTGGCCGCATGATCCTTCGCCTTGTCCTTGGATCCCTGACCGCCCGGGCGCTGACCGTGGGCATGACGATCCTGTCCATCGCCCTGTCGGTGGCCCTGTTCCTGGGGGTCGAAAAGGTTCGCACCGGGGCCAGGGCCAGCTTTGCCGACACCATTTCCGACACCGACCTGATCGTCGGCGCGCGCTCGGGATCGGTGCAATTGCTGCTCTATTCGGTGTTCCGCATCGGCAATGCGACCAACAACGTGACCTGGCAAAGCTACCAGGACATCGCCGCCCGGGACGAGGTCGACTGGATCGTGCCGATGTCGCTGGGCGACAGCCACAAGCAGTTCCGGGTCATGGGCACGACGCCGGAATTCTTCGAGCGCTACAAGTATCGCGGCGGCCGGCCGCTGGCCTTCGCCGAGGGGGCAGGTCTGGGCGATCTCTATGATGCGGTGATCGGGGCCGACGTGGCCCAGGCGCTGGGCTATACGGTCGATGCACCGATCGTCGTGGCGCACGGGCTGGCCTCGTTCACCGAACATGACGACCAGCCGTTCCGCGTGGCGGGGATCCTGGCCAAGACCGGCACGCCGGTCGACCGCACGGTCATCGTCGGGCTCGACGCGATCGAGGCGATCCATGTCGACTGGAAAAGCGGGGCCAAGTCGGGCTCTGTCACGCCGACCGAGGTCATCCGCCAGATGGACCTGGAACCGGCCGCCATCACCGCCGCCCTGGTGGGCGTCAAGTCCCGCCTCCAGGTCTTTCGCCTGCAACGCTGGATCAACGAATACCCGCAAGAACCGCTGCTGGCGGTGCTGCCGGGCGTCGCCTTGCAAGAGCTCTGGCAGATCGTGGGCGTGGCCGAAACCGCGCTGATCGGGGTGTCAGGCATGGTGGTCGTGACCGCCCTGATCGGGATGATGGCGATGATTTTCTCCAGCCTGAACGAACGGCGCCGGGAAATGGCGATCTGGCGGGCGATGGGCGCGCGGCCCGGGGTGATCCTGGGCCTGCTGGTGGCCGAGGCCGCCTGCATGGCCGCCATCGGGGCGGTGCTGGGGGTGGCTTTGCTTTACGGGGCGCTTTGGCTGGCCCGGCCCTTTGTCGACCAGGCCTTCGGGCTTTGGCTGCCGATCGAGCCGCCCAGCCTGCAGGAACTGCGTGTTCTGCTGGCCGTGATCGGCGCCGCGGCGCTGGCCAGCCTGCTGCCGGCGCTTCGGGCCTACCGGCTGTCCCTGGCCGACGGTATGATGGTCAAGATCTGAACGGGAGAGCCCATGTCCCAGAAAATGTCCCAGACCCTGTCCCTGAAGCTGACCCGCCGCACGTTATGCCTGGGGGCTGCCGCCCTGGCCGCGCCCATGGTGCGTGCCGATACCGCCCGGCAGATCGAGTGGGACGACCTGATCCCCCCCGGCGTGCCCTATAGCCAGATCATCGGCGATGGCGAGATGGACGTCGAAAACGACATCTGGAAGCCGATCTATGATGACAATGCGGTTCTTCTGAACACCGACCTGCATGGCGAGGTGGTCAAGCTGCCGGGCTACATCGTGCCTTTGGAGGCCGGTCTGAAGGGCGTCACCGTCTTCCTGCTGGTGCCTTACGTGGGCGCCTGCATCCACGTGCCGCCACCGCCGCCGAACCAGCTGGTGATCGTGGAAACCGATCCGCCCTGGCCCTCGACCGACCTGTGGGATGCGGTGTGGGTGTCGGGCATCATGACGGCGGCCCCGCGCAGCTCTGAAATCGCCGAGGCCGGGTACACCATCGTTGCCGAGCATATCGAGCGCTTCGACTGATGCGGGCCGTTCGGTCCGATGCGGCAGGCGTCCCGCATTTGTGTCCCTGGCCCGGGCCCAAGCCGTCTTGACCTGGGCGTCGCCGATGCCGATCAAGGGTAAAGGCTTTGCCGCGACTTCCGACGAAGGATAGACACATGCCCGTTCCGAACTGGTTCCTGACGCGACGCCGGATGATGGTCTCGGCCCTGGCCCTGGCGGCCGTCTCCGGCCCGGCCCAGGCCAGCAACGTGATCGACCTGGCCTGGGAAGACCTGCTGCCCGAGGACACCCAGTCGTTGCCGCCCTCGTTGCAGGGGGTCGTCCCCCATGACGAAAGCGCAACCGCCGCAGGGCAGCCGATGTCGACCGGCGTGCGCACCGATTACAACGGGGAAATCGTGCGGCTGGCCGGGTTCATCATCCCGATCGACTACTCGGGCACCGGCGTGACGGCCTTTATCCTTGTGCCTTACGTGGGCGCGTGCATCCACGTGCCCCCGCCGCCCTCGAACCAGCTGGTGCTGGTGACGACCGACAAACCCTATGAAAACGACGGGTTGTTCGAACCGGTCGTGGTCACGGGCATGTTCGGCACGGCCCAGACCTCGACCCAGCTTGCCGACATCGGCTATGCCCTGTCCGCCGACAAGGTCGAGCCGTACCGGTAAGCGCAAGCCGGGCCAGCGGTGGCCCGCGGGATGCCGCAACCCGCCTGAGCGGGTGCGCTTTATGGTGCCATGTACATCTGACCTTTGAGGTCGGCGCTTGCGTCACCAAAGCGGCAGCCCGATGGGGCGGGCCGCCGTCGCCATTGATGCTCGAACCAATGGCGCATCCAATGGCAACTCCGGCGCATTAGGCGCTGCTCGGACCAGTGCCTGAGTTCAACCGGTCAGGCCGGCGCGAACGTGTCCTTGTAGTCATCGCGCAGGATGTTCTTCTGCACCTTGCCCATGGTGTTGCGGGGCAGGGCGTCGATGACCACCAGCTTGCGCGGATGCTTGAACCGGGCGAGCTTTTCCGCGGCCACCGCCGCGATGGCGTCGAGGTCGGGCGTGGCGCCGGGTTCGGGCACGATCAGGCCCAGCACGGTTTCACCGAAATCCGCATGCGGCACGCCGATCACGGCGCTTTCCATCACGCCGGGCTGGTCGTCCAGCACCAACTCGATTTCCTTGGGGTAAATGTTGTACCCGCCCGAGATGATCAGGTCCTTGTTGCGCCCGACGATGTGCACATAGCCGTCCGCGTCGATCATGCCCAGGTCACCGGTGATGAAGAACCCGTCCTCGCGCAGTTCCTCGCGGGTCTTTTCCGGCATCTGCCAGTAGCCCTTGAAGACGTTGGGCCCGCGCACCTCGATCAGGCCGACCTCGCCCTGGGGCAGGGTTTCGCCCTCCGATCCGGTGATCTTCAGTTCGACCCCCGGCAGCGGAAAGCCCACGGTCCCCGCCCGGCGTTCGCCGTCATAGGGGTTCGAGGTGTTCATGTTGGTTTCGGTCATCCCGTAGCGTTCCAGGATGCGGTGGCCGGTGCGCTCCTCGAAGCGGATGTGGGTTTCCGCCAACAACGGGGCCGAGCCAGACACGAAAAGCCGCATGCCCTGGGCGAGCTCCTTGGTGAAGGCGGGGTCGTCCAGCAACCGGGTGTAGAAGGTCGGCACGCCCATCATCGAGGTCGCCCGGGGCATCAGGCGAATGATCTCGGCGGCGTCGAATTTCGGCAGGAAGATCAGCGCGCCACCGGCAAAGAGCGTGATGTTGGTGGCCACGAACAGCCCATGCGTGTGGAAGATCGGCAGGGCGTGCAGCAGCACGTCGCGGTCGGTGAACTGCCACAGCTCGGCCAGGGTTTCGGAATTGGACAGCAGGTTGTCCTGGGTCAGCATCGCGCCCTTCGACCGGCCCGTGGTGCCCGAGGTGTAAAGGAACGCGGCCAGGTCGTCGCCTGACCGCGCAACGGTGTCGAAGGTCAGGGGTTGGCCGGCGGCCTTGTCCATCAGCGACCCGGAGCCGTCGGCATTCAGCGTCTCGATCATCGCGCCCAGCTTTTCGGCCACGGGGCGCAGCCCGTCCAGCTTGGACCCGTCGCAGACCACCAGCCGGGCCCCGGAATTGTCGATGAAATAGGTCAGCTCGTCGACGGTGTAGCCGGTGTTGAGGGGCAGAAAGACCACGCCGGCCTGGGCGCAGGCGGCATAGACCGCCAGGGCCTCGGGCGACTTGTCGACCTGCGCGGCCAGCCGGTCGCCGGGTTCCAGGCCCAGCTCGGTCAGCACGTGGGCGATCTGCGCGGCGCGGCCGATGAAATCGGCATGGGTCAGCGTGGACCCGTCGGGCAGGATCAGGAACGGCGTGGATTTGCCGGCATGGGCGCCGAAAAGACGGTCGTAAAGCGGGTTCGCCATCGGAGGGGGTTCCTCATGCGTTTGTTTTGTCGTCGGTCGCCTTGGCCGGTGTCGCGGACTTGGCGGATTTGTCAGAAGCCTTCTCGGCCTTTTCTGCAGCGGCTGCCAGCCCCCGGATTTCGGACGAGGCGGCAATTTCGCGTTTCGCTGCATAGCGTTCGTGGTTCTGGGTCACGCTGTCGAAATCGTAAAGGTAGTTGACCATCGCCCCGCCGGACTGGGCCATGCCCTTTTGCGACAGGTCGGCATCGGCATGCAGGTGCAGGATGCGCGCGCCGTTGCCCAGGTGGAAGCGGGCCACCGGGTCCAGGGGCTGCCCGTCGGGACGCTTGGCCTGCAGCAGGTAATGGGCGGCCTGTACGCGCAAGGCCTCGCCCCGGGCGGGGGAGGTGCCAGTCGAGCCAAGCCAGCGCACCAGCCCGGGGATCGGCGACAGGGTCACAAAGGTCTTCAGGCCGGGCCATTCGTGGGCCAGATCGGCGGCCACCTGCTTGATCAGGGAATTGCCGAAGGAAATCCCCGCCAGCCCCTGCTGGCAATTGGAAATCGAGTAGAAGACGGCCGTGTCGGCATCCTCGGGGAAGAGGCGGGGGCGCTTGTCGGTCAGCACGTCATGGATGGCCCCGGGCACGCCCTGGGTCAGGGCGACCTCGACGAAGATCAGCGGCTCGTCGGGCATGGCCGGGTGGAAGAAGGCGAAACAGCGCCGGTCGGCCGGTTCAAGCCGGTCGCGCAGGTCGTCCCAGGAATTGATCGCGTGCACGGCCTCGTAGGCGATGATTTTTTCCAGGATATGGGCGGGACTTTCCCAGGAAATCGGGCGCAGCACCAGGAAGCCCCGGTTGAACCAGCTGGCAAAGAGGTGGCGGAAATCCAGGTCGAGCGCCTGCAGCGCGTCGTCGTCTCCGCCCAGGCGCAACAGGTCGGTGCGCATGCCCACCAGCGCCCGCGTGGCGCCGGGCACCCGGTTCAGCCGGCGGATCAACTCTTGCCGGGGCGGTTCCGAGGCCTCCATGTAGGCCCGGTAGCTGGCCTTGGACTGGCCCTCTTCATAGGCGGCCAGGGCGGCGCGGATGGCCGCGGGCGAAATGGTCATGGCCTCGGCCAGGTGGCGGAAGAAGGCCAGCTTGGTGTCGTCGTCGGCCAGGCGGTAGCCGGCCAGCAATTGCTGGGCGATGGTCAGCCCGGTCACCTCGCCCTCGGCCGCGACCAGGTCGGCGGCAAGATCGGGCAGGGGGCGGTCGCCCGCTTTCGACCGCCAGGAAAACCTGTCGCGGCGGTCGAAGACAGTGGTCAGAAGGTCGGCCAGAAGGGTCAAAGGCTCGGTCCCATCACGAGGTCGGGCAGCCAGGTGGCGAGCCCCGGGAACAGACACAGCAGCACGATGGCCAGGATCATGCAAGCCACGAAGGGCAGCGAGCCGGCCAGGATGGTCTTCAGCGAGATGTCGGGCGCAATGCCGTTGATCACGTAGAGGTTCAGGCCGACAGGGGGCGAGATCAGGCCGATTTCCATGTTGATCGTCAGCACCACGGCGAACCAGATCGGGTCGAACCCGGCCGAGGTGATGATCGGCAGCAGGATCGGCGCGGCCATCAGGATCACGGCAACGGGCGGCAGGAAGAACCCGGCGATCAGCAGGAAGAGGTTGATCGCCCCCATGATGACCCAGCGGTTGGCATCTAGCGTGCCGATCCACTCGGCGATGGACTGGGTGATGAAGAGCGACGACAACATGAAGGAAAACACCCCCGCCGCCGCGATGATCGCCAGGATCATCACCGATTCCTTGGTGCTGTCGCGCAGCACGACCCACAGGTCCTTTGGGTTCCACAGCTTGTAGATCACCATGGCGATCAGCAGGCACAGCAAAGCCCCCACGGCCGCCGTTTCCGAGGGCGTCGCGACGCCACCGTACATGGCGTATAACACGCCCAGGATGATGGCCAGGAAGGGCAGGACGCGGGGCAGGATCTCGAACCGCTCGCGCCAGGTGTAGCTGCCTGCCGACAGGACCGAGGCCTCGCCCGAGCGCCAGGTGGAATAGAGCGACCAGGCCATGAACAGGCCCACCAGCAGCAGGCCCGGCACGACGCCGGCCAGGAACAGTCGCCCGATCGAGCTTTCGGTGGCAATGCCGTAGACGATCATGGTGACCGAGGGCGGGATCAGGATGCCCAGCGTGCCGCCTGCGGCTATCGAACCGGCCGCGACCCCGTCGGGATAGCCGCGCTTGCGCATCTCGGGGATGCCCATCTTGCCGATGGCTGCGCAGGTGGCGGGGCTGGATCCGCTCATGGCGGCAAACAGGGCGCAGGCGCCCAGGTTCGACACGACCAGCCCGCCCGGCACCCGGGTCAGCCAGCGTTCCAGGGCCTCGTACAGGTCCGCGCCCGCCCGGGTCGACGCGATCGAGGCGCCCATGATGATGAACATCGGGATCGACAGCAGGGCGAAATTGTCGAGCTTGCCAAAGAAGATCTCGGGCATCAGTTCCAGCGAGCGCATGCCGTCGAAGGCCACCAGGAAGCCGCCGGACACGATCAGCAGGCCAAGGGCAACCGAGACGCCGGAGAACAGCACGCCGATGGTGGCAAAGGCGACAAGCGCGCCAAGAAGAAGGGGATCCATCAGGCGTCCTCCAGTCCGAAGGGGGCGTCGATGCCGACGATCACGGCGTAAAGATCGGCCACCAGTTGCAGCAGAAGCAGGGCAAAGCCCACGGGGATGGCCAGGTAGGGGATCCACAGGCGCACGCCCCAGACAGTGTCCGAGCGCCAGCCGCGATCCCAGGCGAAGTGCCAGAATTCATAGCCGTAGAACAGCATGACCGCGACGATCAGGACCGACAGGCCAAGAGTGATCACGGCCAGCACCTTGCGCCCCTTCGGCCCGAAGGTCAGGGGCAGCAGGTCCACGTTCACATGGCCGCGCAGGCGCTGGACATAGGACAGGCCGATGAGCGTTGCGGCGATCATCAGGTAGATGACGGCCTCGGTCTGCCAGATCGTCGACCCGTTCAGCACGAAGCGGATCCAGATCATCTGGCAGGTGATCGCCACCGACGCCACGATCATCGCTGCCGAACACCAGCCCGCCAGCGTCGACAGGGCCGCGACAAGGCGCAAAAAGGGATTGTTGGCGGTCCGGGCGACCGCCGCAGAGCTGTGGCCCGCCATGGGTCACTCCGTTCTTTGCTGGGGCGGGCGGCCGCGGAACGCGGGGCCGCCCGGCCGGGTGGGATCAGTCGACAGACAGGGCCATGTCCAGCAGCTTGTCGCCGCCGGGGGTCTGTTCGATGAACATCTTGTACGAGGTCTCTTTCGCCAGTTCGCGCCAGGCGTTGAACTCCTCTTCGGTCATCTCGGCGATCTCGACACCGGCGTCCTCGAACACCTTGCGCGAGGCGCCGTCCTGCTCCTTGGCGGCCTCCAGGTAATAGGCGGTGGCCTTCTCGGCCCCGGCCAGGATCGCGGCCTGCTGGTCCTCGGTCAGGTCGTCGAAGGTCGA
Organism: Paracoccaceae bacterium; assembly: GCA_002709405.1. GTDB lineage: Bacteria > Pseudomonadota > Alphaproteobacteria > Rhodobacterales > Rhodobacteraceae > Marinibacterium. Next base: position 40,324 of record PAQV01000022.1, on the reverse strand, counting down.
CTTGTTCATCAGCAGGGGCTGGTACATGAACCACAGGGCGTAATCGCCGGCGGGGGTGTAGCAGCTGACCTGTTCGTAGATCCGGTAGCTGACAAAGGACGAGGACGAGGTGTTCGCCGCATCCAGCACGCCGGTCTGCATGGCGTTGTAGATCTCGGACGAGGCCATCGAGGCGATCGACGCCCCGGCGCCCGCCAGCATCTGTTCAAAGGCCTTGCCGGCGGCGCGCGTCTGCTTGCCCGGCATGTCGTCGGGCCCGGTGATGCAGCCGTCCTTGCCCGCGAAGCCACCCGCAAGGTAGCCGGGCACCAGGGTCATGATGTCATCGCCTTCCAGGATGGTTTCGATTTCGGCCATGAAGGGGCTGTCGTTCATCCGCGCGGCATGGTCGTGGTTCTTCACCAGACCGGGCATCAGGGTCAGGTTGTAGGCCGGCTGCTGGCCGCCCGCGTAGGACAGGGGCAGCACGGTCATGTCCAGCTGGCCGCGCGACAGGGGGGTGTATTGCTCGCGCGCCTTGAACAGCGACTGGGTCGGGAAGATCCGGATCTCCAGGTCGACATCGGCGGCGGCGACTTCGTCGGCCACGATCTGGGCGACCTGGTGGCGGACATCCTTGTCGGACCACTGGTGGGACAGGCGCAGTTCGGTGGCGTGGGCGGTCAGGGTGCCGGCAAACAGCGCAAGCGCGGCGGCAGCCCCCGTGGATTTCAGGTGCATGGTGTTCCTCCCTAGATGTGCCCGATTCGAACGTCGGGCGTCCCAATGCGTCTCACTTCATGTTCTCTGGGTCAACGTTTTTGTATACAAGAACGACATCGTTGCGCACATAAGGCATGCCGTGGTACGCATGGCCCATGGAACCCAGACGCGCCGAGATCATCGCCGACACGCTAGAGGGCATGATCCTCGACGGCACCTTCGCCGATGGCGCGCGCCTGGACGAGGTCCAGCTTGCGGCCCGTTTCAAGGTCTCGCGCACGCCCATCCGCGAGGCCTTCCAGCGGCTGGCCCTGTCGGGCCTGGTCGAACAGATCCCGCGCCGGGGGGTCTTCGTGCGCCAGCCCGGCCCGGTCGAGCTGATCGAGATGTTCGAGGTCATGGCCGGGATGGAAGCGATCTGCGCCCGTCTGGCGGCACGGCGCATTTCCGACCGGGCCCTGGCCGAGATGCGCAACGTCAACGCGCGCTGCCAACAGGCGGTCCAGGCCGGGGATACCGACCTGTATTATCGTGAGAACGAGAGCTTTCACCACATGCTCTACCGGCAGTCGGGCAACGGATTCCTGGAGCAGGAATGCCTGCGCCTGCACCGGCGGCTGAAGCCCTTCCGCCGTCTGCAACTGCGTCTGCGGGGGCGGCTGGGCCAGTCCATGGCCGAACACGAGGCCGTGGTCGATGCCCTGGCCGACGGCGACGAAGCCCGCGCGGCCGAGGCCATCCACGCCCATGTGGCCGTGCAGGGCGAGAAGTTCCACCACCTGATGGCCAGCCTGAAACCGGCCGCCGAGTAGGTCCTTATTTCCATTGACCCATGGCCCCCGCGATGGGGGGATCTGCCGGTTTTCCAGCCGGCGGCGACCTTTTGCGCGCGTCAGCGCCCTTGACGGGGCATGTCTTCATGCATCATTCATATGTGAGGGAGACATTCACAGAAGAATTATCATGACCAAGATGGAGACGACCGCCACGGCGGATCAGAGCGATGCCGCCCCCGAGCGGCCGCTGGAGGGATTGCTGGTCGTGGACCTGAGCCAGTTCCTGTCGGGACCTTATTGCTCGCTGCGCCTGTCCGACCTGGGTGCGCGGGTGATCAAGATAGAGCGCGCGGGGCAGGGGGACCTTTCGCGCCAGCTGTACCTGTCGGACACGGAACTGGGCGGGGATTCGACGATTTTCCATGCCATCAACCGGGGCAAGGAAAGCCTGGCGCTGGATCTGAAGGACCCGGCCGACCTGGCCGCGCTGAAGGCCCTGCTGGTGAAGGCCGACGTGATGATCCAGAACTTCCGGCCCGGTGTGGCCGAGCGCATCGGCATCGGCTGGGAGGCGGTGCACGCCCTGAACCCGCGGCTGGTGATGGGATCGGTGTCGGGCTATGGCACGGACGGGCCGTGGGTCGGCCTGCCGGGGCAGGACCTGCTGGCCCAGGCGCGCTCGGGCCTGATGTGGCTGACCGGAGACGCGACGCAGGGCCCGGTGCCCATGGGCCTGGCCGTGGGCGACATGTTCGCCGGGGTGGCGCTCAGCCAGGGGATCCTGGCGGCCCTGGTGCGCCGGGGCATCGACGGCAGGGGCCGGCACGTGGAAACCTCGTTGCTGGAGGCGCTGGTGGACCTGCAGTTCGAGGTCCTGACCACCTGGCTGAACGACGGCCGGCGGATGCCCTCGCGGTCGCAGACCAATTCCGCCCATGCCTACCTGGGCGCGCCCTATGGGGTCTATGCCGCGGCCGACGGCCACTTGGCGATCGCGATGTCGCCGTTGGACAAGCTGGCGGCGCTGCTGGACGTGCCTGCGCTGGCGGGGCTGCCCTCGGACGCGGCGTTCAAGCAGCGGGATGCCCTGAAAGAGGCCATTGCCGAGCGGGTCACCGACAAGACCGTGGCCGAGTGGCTGGCCATCCTGCAACCGGCCGACATCTGGTGTGCCGAGGTTTTGAACTGGCAGGACCTGGTCGAGCAGGAGGCCTTTCGCAGGCTGGACCTGTTGCAGACCGTGACGCGTGATGACGGGGTGTCGATCGACACGACCTGCACGCCGATGACCTTCGACGGGATCCGGCCCAAGGGCCGGCGGGCCGCGCCGCAGGTGGGCGAACACAGCGCCGCGATCCGGGCGGAGTTCGGCCTGTGACCCGGTTGCGCGGCATGACCTGGGATCATCCCCGGGCGATCGACCCGTTGCTGGCCCTGTCCGAGCAATGGAAACTGGCACACGGGGTCGAGATCTCGTGGGAAAAGCGGTCGCTGCAGGATTTCGAAAGCTACCCGGTCGAGGACCTGGCCCGAAGCTTCGACCTGATCGTGATCGACCATCCGCATGTGGGGCAGGTCACTGGCGAGGGCTGTCTTCTGGCCCTGCCAGAGGCGCCCGAGATCGCCGAGGGCTCGGTCGGCGGGTCATTCGAAAGCTATTGCTACGCGGGCCGGCAATGGGCCTGGCCCATCGACGCGGCGGCCCAGGTGCAGGCGGTGCGGCCGGACCTGACCGGACCTGTGACGGCGTGGGACGACGTGATGGCCCTGGCGCGTGACGGGCGGGTGGCCATTCCGCTTCGGCCGCCGCACGGGCTGATGTCGTTCTTCACGTTGGCGGCCAATCTTGGCGCGCCCTGCCGGACCGGGCGGGACGAGGCCTTCTGCGACCGGGACGGCGCGGGGCAGGCGCTGTCGATGCTGAAGGCGCTGGCCGACCTGGTGGATCCGCGCTGTTTCGGGCAGGACCCCATCGCGGTGCTGGACGAGATGACCAGCGGCGAGTCCATCGCCTGTGCGCCGTTGATCTACGGCTATATTTCCTATGCCATCGAGGGCATGGCGCCGAAGCGGGTGAGCTTTCATGACATTGCCTCGACCGGGGCGGGTGTGGCCGGGTCGGCGCTGGGCGGGACGGGGATTGCCGTATCGGCCTTTTGCGCGGCACCAGAGGCCGCTTTGGCCTTTGCGCGCCATATCGCCGGGCCAGAGGCGCAGGCGGGGCTGTATGTCAGCGCCGGAGGCCAGGCCGGGCATAGGGGCGGTTGGACCAGCGCCTCGGCGGATGTGGCCGCGGGCGGGTTCTATTCGGGGACGCTGGCGACGTTGGACGGAGCCTGGATGCGCCCGCGCCACGATGGCTACATGCCGTTCCAGCAGGCGGCGGCCGAGCGGGTGAACCAGGCCTTGCACGACGGGCAGATCACGGCGGCGCTGGATGACCTGGACGCGATGTACGTGAAAAGCTTTCGCTGACAGCATCTTGTGGATGGGCCGGGCAGCCCGCGACTGCTCCCGCCCACCCACCCCGCAGTCGCGGGCTGCCCTTTGCGCCTTAGACCCGCCAGATCTCGCGGGCGGTGCCGGCGTACAGCCGGGCCCGGTCGTCGGCGCTCCAGCCTGCGACGAGGGCGCGGGTGGCCGCGACCCAGGTGGGCAGGCCTCCGCCCAGGGTGCAGACGGGCCAGTCTCCGCCCCAGCACAGGCGGTCCGGCCCGAAGCTGTCGGCCACGAGATCCACCCAGCGGCCGAGGTCGTTCAGCGTCCAGGCCGGGCCGCCATAAGCCACGACGCCCGAGACCTTGCACCAGACATTGGGCCGGCGGGAAAGGTCGCGGATGTTCTGCGCCCAGTCTTCCCATGCGCCACCCGCGATGTCGGGCACGCCGCAATGATCCAGCACGAAGCGCACGTTGGGGGCACTGTCGGCGAGGTCCATCGCCAGAGGCAATTGCCGGGCCAGCACGCAGATGTCGAAGGGCAGGTCGGGGCCGGCCATGCGCGCGATGTTGTCCCGGAAGGCCGCCGTTTGCGACAGCTCGTCGGGCATCACGTGCAGCACCCGCCGGATGCCCTTGACCAGCGGCCGGTCGGCCAGGCGGTCAAGGTAGGCCGGGAAGTCATCGGCTTCGGGCCGGCCTGAGGCGATGATCCCCGCAATCGGGAAGCTGCCCGTGGCGGCCAGCTCTTCGACCCATGTGATTTCGTCCTCGATCCGCGGCTCGGCCACGTCGACTTCCATGAACAGCGCCGAGCCTATGCCCACCTGCCGGGCCTGGGTGGCGTAGTCCTCCAGCAGCCAGTCGCGCCGCAGGGGCAGGGCGGATTTCAGCCAGGGGTAGTCGAGCCGTGTCCGGTCGACCAGGTGAAGATGGGTGTCGAGTATCGCGTCGGCCTGCATGGTGTCCTCCCCCGGCAGTGTCATTCATCCAAGAATGGATCATTCAGATGCGAATGTCTCCCCCGAATGGGGATCCCCGCCTAGTCCGCCGACCCCACCCGCCCGATCAGGGCCGACAGCGCTCGCGTGGTGTCGAGCAGGGCGGGCACCGCATCGTCCATGGCCGGGGCCCCGGTGGTGTCCTTCAGGGGCAGGTAGGGGATGGTCACGGCGGCCACGACCTCTCCGCTGGGGGCCAGCACGGGGGCGGACAGGTTGGTCACGCCCACGGTCTGGGCCGAGGGCATGGCCTCGTATCCATCGGCGCGGATCTTTTCGAAGCGGGCCTCCAGTTCGGGCGGGATTTCGCGGGCGGGCGCACCGGTGTCCTGGTTTTCGGCCACGATTTCGCGCCGCCGCTCGGGCGTGGCGAAGGCCAGCAGCACGTGGCCGGACCCGGTGTCGAACAGCCCGATATGCGAGCCCACCCGAATCGAGATCCCCCAGTAGCCCGGCGCCTCCTGCTGGGCGACGACCACCGGGTATCCCCGGTCCAGCACCACCAGCTGGTTGGCCTGCCAGGTCTGCTTGGCCAGTTCCCGCAGCAAGGGCGTGGCCAGCGAGGCCAGCCGGCGGATCGGCGTATGCAGGTGGGCCAGGCCGAACAATTTCAGGGTCAGCGCATAGCGATCGCCGTCGACCCGGGCCACGTAGCCGCGCCGGGCCAGCCGGTCGAGCATGCGGTAGAATTCGTTGGGGCTGCGGCCAAGCGCCTTGGCGATTTCGGCCTGGGTCATGCCCCCGTCGATGCCCGACAGAAGTTCCAGAATATCCAGGCCCTTGTCCAGCGCGGGGGCGCGATAGCGGTCCGTGTCGTCGCTCATTTTGTCTCCAGTGAAGCCCGAAATTCATAGGCGAATAGTTTGCTCATATCCAGCGGAAATCCTTGACAGGCGAGCCCTGGTCAGATTTGCATATGAATAGATTATCCATAAGTGAGGATCACGGGAAGGCCTCACGGATGTCAGGGAGGACAGACATGAGATATTCCGCAAGCACCTTGTGTGCCGTGATGGCCTTGGCCACGGCGGCATCGGCGCAGGATCTGCCGGGCAGCTTCGAGGGCGTGACCATCGACGCCAAGCTGATCGGCGGCCAGCAATACGAGGCCCTTTACGGGCGCATCGCGGACTGGGAGGCCGCGACGGGCGCCACGGTCAACGTGATTTCCAAGAAGAACCACTTTGAACTGGACCGCGAGATCAAGTCGGACATCGCCACCGGCCAGCTCGGCTGGTGCGTGGGGTCGAACCATTCGTCCTTTGCGCCGCAATACCCCGGTATCTACACCGACCTGTCGGCCCTGCTGTCCGAGGACGCGCTGGCCGATTTCGTCGATGCCAACATGGCTGCGGCCACGCTGGGCGGCAAGCTGGTGATGCTGCCGCGCGCGCAATTCGACGTGTCGGCCCTGTATTACCAGAAGGACATCTACGACGACGCCGACAACAAGGCCGGGTTCGAGGCCGAGTACGGCTATGCCCTGGCGGTGCCGGAAACCTGGNACCAGGTGGCCGACCAGGCCAAGTTCTTNGCCGATGCGCCCAANTTCTACGGCACCCANTACGCCGGCAAGGAAGAGGCCATCGCCGGCCGGTTCTANGAACTGCTGGTGGCCAATGGCGGCGAATTCCTGAANGCCGANGGCGAGCCGGCCTTCAANTCNGANGCNGGNGTCGAGGCNCTGCAATGGTTCGTGGATCTCTANTCGGCCAAGGCCGTGCCGGTCGGCGTGCCGAACTACCTGTGGGACGACCTGGGCCAGGGCTTTGCGTCCGGCACCGTCGCNCTGAACCTGGACTGGCCGGGCTGGGCGTCGTTCTTCAACGACCCCGATGCCAGCCGCGTGGCCGGCAACGTGGGCGTGGCCCCGCCGCCGAAAGGGTCGGGCGACAAGCGCACCGGCTGGTCGGGCTTTCACGGGTTCTCGGTCACCGAGGATTGCGAAACCCCCGAGGCCGCCGCGTCCCTGGTCTGGTTCCTGACCAACGAGGACAGCCAGAAGCTGGAAAGTGCTGCCGGCCCGCTGCCCACCCGCGATTCAGTCTGGACCTACGTGATCGAGCAGGCCAAGGACGACCCCTACCGGTCCGAAGTGCTGACCGCCTTCCAGGAAGCCGCCGCGACGGCCTTCCCGGTGCCGCAGACGCCCAGCTGGATCGAGATCACCAACGTTCTCTATCCCGAACTGCAAGCCGCCATCCTGGGGGACAAGACCCCGCAGGAGGCGCTGGATGATGCCGCCAAGGAGGCGACCTACATCCTTGAAGACGCGGGCGAGCTTTAAGCACGCCCGTCCGGGGGCCGCTCCCCTCGCGGCCCCCGACCCATGCCCCCATCCCCACTGGAGAAGTCCATGAAGGCCTGGCGTCTGCCTCCGCCGGTGTTGCTCTTGTTGCCTGCCGTCATCGTGCTGGCAGCCATCGTGCTATTGCCGCTGCTGCTGTCCCTGTATTCGAGCTTTACCCCGTTCCGGCTGACGCGGCCCGAGACGATCTATGACTGGGTCGGGTTCCGCAATTACGANCGCATCTTCACCGATGCCGATTTNTGGATCGCCTTCGGGCGGACCGTGCTGNTGCTGACCGTGGCGCTGAACCTGGAAATGCTGCTGGGCCTGGGCCTCGCCATGCTGGTCGAGCGGTTTTCCCGGGGCCAGCGGATCCTGCGCACGATCCTGATGTTCCCGATGATGTTCTCGCCGATCCTCGTGGGCTTCCAGTTCAAGTTCATGTTCAACGACAACATCGGCCTGGTGAACAACGCCCTGCAATCGCTGGGCCTGACCGACCAGGCGATCCCTTGGCTGATCGACGGCACCCTGGCCTTCATCGCCATCTGCGCGGCCGAGATCTGGTCGTCCACNTCNGTCTTCGCGATCTTCATCCTNGCCGGCCTGATGGCCATGCCNCGCGANCCGCTGGAGGCCGCCCGGGTCGANGGCTGCACCCCCTGGCAGACGTTCANATACGTGACCTGGCCCTTCCTGATGCCNTTTGCCTTCATCGCCATGACGATCCGNTCGCTGGACGTNGCGCGGGCCTATGACATCATCAAGATCATGACCGACGGCGGCCCCGCGGGCCGGACCGAGGTCCTCTGGACCCTGATCGCCCGCACCGCCTATTCGGACGCGCGCATGGGCATGGCCAATGCGATGGCCTACGTGGCGATCCTGCTGTCCATCGCCTTCACGGCATATTTCTTCTCACAACTCGGCAAGGCCCGGGCCCAGGTCGGGGCGGATTGGTAATGGACGAGAACGCAACAGCCCGCCTGAAGAAGACGGCCTCGAACTGGATGCTGAACGTGGCCCTGTTTGTGGCCATGGCGATCATCTGCCTGCCCGGTCTGTGGATCGTGCTGAACTCGCTGCGGCCCACGGTCGAAATCATGGCCAAGCCGCCGATCTGGATCCCCCAACAGCTGTCCTTCGATGCCTATGTCGCGATGTTTTCCGGCGTGGGCGAGGGCGGCATCCCGGTCGTCAGCTATTTCCGCAACTCGGTCATCATTGCCGTCACCTCGACGATCATCTCGCTGGCCATCGGCATGTCGGGCGGCTACGCCTTCGCCCGCTACCGGTTCAAGGGCAAGAACGGCTGGTTCCTGGGCCTGATGCTGACGCGCACGGTGCCGGGTATCGCCCTGTCGCTGCCGCTGTTCTTCGTCTTNGCCAAGGTCGGGCTGATCGACACCCACATGGGCATGATCCTGGCCTACACGGCCCTGAACGTGCCCTTCACCATCTGGCTGATCGACGGGTTTTTCCGCCAGGTGCCCAAGGACCTGGCCGAGGCCGCCCAGATCGACGGCTGCACCCGCTGGCAGGCCTTCTGGCAGGTCGANTTCCCGCTGGCCCGCCCCGGCATCGCCAGCGCCGGCATCTTCGCCTTCCTCACCTCGTGGAATGAATTTGCCCTGGCCTCGCAGCTGACCCGCTCGACCGACAGCAAGACGCTGCCGGTGGGCCTTCTCGACTACACCGCCGAGTTCACGATCGATTGGCGGGGCATGTGCGCCCTGGCCGTGGTCATGATCATCCCGGCTCTCATCCTCACCTATGCGGTGCAAAAGCACCTGGTTTCGGGCCTGACGTCCGGCGCGATCAAGGGGTAAGACATGGCAACGCTCACGCTTTCCAAACTCGACAAGAACTATGGCGCCTTCCACGCGGTCAAGGGCATCGACCTTGACGTGTCCGACGGCGAATTCGTGGCGCTCGTCGGCCCCTCGGGCTGCGGCAAGTCCACCACCTTGCGGATGATCGCGGGACTCGAGGACATCACCGGCGGCGACATCCGCATCGGCGAGCGGGTGGTCAACGACCTGGCCCCGCGCCAGCGCAACATCTCGATGGTGTTCCAGTCCTACGCNTTGTACCCGCACATGACGGTGGCCGAGAACATGGGCTTCACNNTNAANATCGCCGGCAAGGACAAGGCCGAGATCGACGCNGCCGTGGCCGAGGCCGCNCGNGCNCTGGAAATCACCCCGCTGCTGGAACGCCGCCCGGCGCAATTGTCGGGNGGTCAGCGNCAGCGNGTGGCCATGGGCCGGGCCATCGTGCGCAANCCGGACGTGTTCCTNTTCGATGAACCGCTGTCGAACCTCGATGCCAAGCTGCGCGGNCAGATGCGGACCGAGATCAAGCAGCTGCACGCCCGCCTTCAGGCNACNGTNGTCTACGTGACCCACGACCAGGTCGAGGCGATGACNCTNGCCGACCGGATCGTGATCATGAAGGACGGCAATATCGAGCAGGTCGGCACGCCTGACGAGGTGTTCAACCAGCCCGCTTCGCAATTCGTGGCGGGCTTCATCGGCTCGCCGCCCATGAACATGGCCGAGGCCGTCACCACCGACAATGGCCTGCGGTTCACCGACGGGACCGAGCTGCCGATGCCCCCCGGCTTCGCCATCCAGCCCGGCCGCAAGGTGATCTTCGGCCTGCGCCCGGACGACCTGTACCCCGAAGGCCACGGCATCCATTCCGAGGGCGGCCATGCGGTCAGCTCGATGGACCTGACCGTGGACCTGTCCGAACCGCTGGGCAACGAGACGTTGCTCTTTGCCGACCTGGCCGGGCAGCGGTTCACGGGGCGGATGCTCAACCCCCGCCGGGTGACCCCGGGCGAGGTCATGACCTTCCATCTCGACCTATCGAACGCGCATCTTTTCGATGCCGAGAGCGGCCTGTCGCTCAGGACCGCGTGATGGCCCGCATCGCCCATATCAAGTTGCAGATGGTGGACCTGGCGCCGAAGGTGAAACGCACCGACGCGATCCAGTCCTTCGTCAGTCAGGAAACGCCCCTCGTCACGATCACCGACACCGACGGGGCGGTGGGCATGGGCTATTCCTACACGATCGGCACGGGCGGGTCGTCGGTCATGCGGCTGCTGTCCGACCACCTCGCACCGCGTCTGCTGGGCCGCGAGGCCGAAGAGGTCGAGGCGATCTGGACCGACCTTGAATTCCACACCCATGCGACGACGGTGGGGGCGTTGACCTCCATCGCTTTGGCGGCGGTCGACACGGCGCTCTGGGACCTGCGCTGCAGACGCGCCGGGCTGCCGCTGTGGCGTCTGGCCGGAGGCGCGAAACCGGAGGCGCCTTGTTACACCACCGAAGGCGGCTGGCTGCATATCCCGACGCAGGCCTTGGTCGATGACGCGATTGCCGCGAAAGAGGCCGGGTTCAAGGGATCGAAGGTCAAGATCGGCAAGCCTTCTGCCGCCGAGGACGCGACCCGCATCGGGGCGATCCGCGATGCCGTGGGGCCAGGGCAAGAGATCATGGTCGACGCCAACCAGGGCTTCCTGCGCGACACCGCCCGACGCCGGGCCAATGCGCTTGCGGATTTCGACCTGGGCTGGCTGGAGGAACCGCTGGCCGCCGACGATATCGAGGGCCATGCCGAGCTGGCGCGTATCGCGTCCATGCCGGTGGCCGTGGGCGAAAGCCTCTACTCCATACGCCATTTCGCCGATTACGTCGCGCGCGGGTCGGCCTCGGTCATCCAGGTGGACGCCGGCCGGATCGGGGGGATCACCCCCTGGCTCAAGGTCGCGCATATGGCCGAATGCCACGGCCTCGCCGTCGCCCCGCATTTCCTGATGGAACTGCACGCCTCGCTCGTCTGCGCCGTGCGCAACGGCATGTGGGTCGAATACATCCCCCAGCTCGATGAGATTACGGGCCAAGGGCTGGTCATCAAAAACGGCATGGCCCAGGCGCCCGAGGCACCGGGCATCGGCATCGACTGGGACATTGCCGAGATCGACCGCCGGTCGGTCGCCGAATTCACCACTTACCTCGGGGAGGGGGTCTGATGGTCCGCATGGGACAGGTGATCGGGGTCAGCCCCGAGAAGATCACCGAATACAAGGAATTGCACGCCGCCGTCTGGCCCGGCGTGCTGGCGAAGATCGCCGAGTGCAACATCCGCAACTACACGATCTTCCTGCGCGAGCCGGAGAACCTGCTGTTCGCGACATTCGAATATCACGGAAACGACTGGGCCGCGGATGCCGCCAAGATGGCCGCCGACGAGGAAACCCAGCGCTGGTGGGCCGTCTGCATGCCCTGTCAGGTGCCGCTCGACACCCGCAAGGAGGGCGAGTGGTGGGCCGACATGGAGGAGGTCTTTCATGTCGATTGAGCTGAAACAGGAATGGGACGCCCCTTCGGTCCGCCGCCCCATCGTCATCTTCGGAGCCGGCTCCATCGTCCGCGACGCGCATCTGCCGGCGTGGAAGGCCGGGGGGTACACGGTGGCCGGGATCACCGACCCCGACCATGCCAAGGCCCAGGCGCTGGCCTCGGAACATGGGACCAAGGCGCTGACGGTCGATCAGGCGCTGGCCGTCGAAAACGCCGTTTTCGACCTGGCCACGCCACCCGCCGCCCATGCCTCGATCCTGCAAACCCTGCCCGAAGGCGCGCCGTGCCTGGTGCAGAAACCGTTGGGCGCGGATCTGGCGGCGGCCTCGGATATCCTCGATATCTGCGAGGGCAGGGGCCTTCTGGCCGCGATGAACTTTCAGCTGCGCTTTGCCCCCATGGCCGTGGCCCTGAAGGATGCCATCGACACGGGCCTGCTGGGCCGGGTGATCGACATCGAGATGCACGGCGTGCTGGCCACGCCTTGGGGGCTGTGGGAATTCCTGAACGGCCTGCCCCGGATCGAGATCACAATGCATTCGATCCATTACCTCGACCTGATCCGCCACCTGCTGGGCGACCCGGCCGGGATCCATGCGAAAACCATCGGCCATCCCAGCCACAAGGTCGCCCAGACGCGCACCGCCGCGATCCTGGATTACGGCGACAAGGTCCGCTGCGTCCTCTCGGTCAACCACGACTGGGATTACGGCCGCCCCCACCAGGCCTGCGAGATGCGCATCGCGGGGACCGAAGGCGCCGCCTACATGAAGCTGGGCGTCAACCTCGACTACCCCAAGGGCGAACCGGACATCCTGCAGATCCAGACTGGCGGGGAATGGCACGATATCCCCCTGCGCGGCTCGTGGTTCACCGAAAGCTTCACCGCCCGGATGCACAACCTGCAACGCGCCGCCGCTGGCGAAGACACCCTGATCGCCCCCGTCGCCGACGGCTGGCGCACCATGGCGCTGGTCGAGGCCGCCTATGCCTCCTCCGCCGCGCCCATGACCCCGATCGAGAAGAGGCCCTGATGGAACGCCCCCGCTACCTGGAAGATTACGAGATCGGCGAAAGCCGCGAAACCTATGGCCGCACGATCACGGAAACCGATTTCGTCGTCCACGCCGGCCATACCGGCGACTTCTTCCCGCATCACATGGATGCCGAATTCATGGCGAAATCGGAATTCGGTGGCCGCATCGCCCATGGCACGATGATCTTCGCCATCGGCGTCGGCCTGACCGCGACCGAGATCAACCCGCTTTCGTTTTCCTACGGCTACGACAAGCTGCGCTTTGTCCGGCCCGTGATGATCGGCGACACGATCCGCACCCGCGTCACGGCCGCCCGCAAGGAAGACGACCCCAAGCGGCCGAATTCCGGGAAACTGTTTGAAAAGGTCGAGGTGCTGAACCAGCGCGACGAGGTCGTTCTGGCCTGTGAACATATCTACATCGTTGAAAAGAAAGAGGTGATGGCATGAGCAAGATTGCCGGCCAGACCGTCCTGATCACCGCTGCCGCCCAGGGCATCGGGCGCGCCTCGGCCGAGGCGTTCATTGCCGCGGGCTGCACCGTCTGGGCCACCGATATCAACGCCGAGGCGCTGGCGGGGCTGGCGTGCGAAACGGCGCAGCTGGACGTGCTGGACGGCGATGCCGTGAACGCGCTGGTGGGCAAGATCGGCGCGGTGGACGTGCTTTTTAACTGCGCGGGCGTGGTCCATGGCGGGTCGATCCTGGAGGCTCCGGAAAGCGACCTGGACTTCGCCTTCGACCTGAACGTCAAGGCCATGGTCCGCACCATCAAGGCGGTACTGCCAGGGATGATCGCGCGCGAAAGCGGGGCCATCATCAACATGAGCTCGGTCGCGTCCTCGATCAAAGGGGTGCCCAACCGCTTTGCCTATTCGGCCACCAAGGCCGCCGTGCTGGGCCTGACCAAGTCCGTTGCGGCCGATTTCGTGACCCAGGGCATCCGCTGCAACGCGATCTGCCCGGGCACGGTGCAATCGCCCTCGCTGGACCAGCGGCTGGCGGCCACGGGCGATTACGACAAGGCCCGCACGGATTTCATCGCCCGCCAGCCCATGGGCCGCATCGGCGAGCCTCAGGAAATCGCCGATCTCGCCGTGCAACTGGCCGGCGCAACCTACACCACCGGCCAGGCTGTCTGCATCGACGGCGGCTGGACCATCTGAAGGACCTGATCCATGAAACTTCTTCGCTATGGCGCGCCCGGCGCCGAGAAACCCGGCCTGCTGCATGACGGCGCCATCCGTGACCTCTCGGGCATCGTCCCCGATATTGCAGGCGCGGCCATCGGCCTCGAGGGCATCGCCAAGATCGCCGCGGTCGACCCTGCGACCCTGCCGCTGGTCGAGGGCGACCCGCGTCTGGGCCCCTGCGTTGCCGGCACCGGCAAGTTCATCTGCATCGGCCTGAACTATTCCGACCACGCGGCAGAGACCGGCGCGACGGTCCCGCCGGAACCCATCATCTTCATGAAGGCCACCTCGGCCATCTGCGGACCCAACGATCCCATCGTCATCCCGCGCAAATCCGAAAAAACCGACTGGGAGGTCGAGCTGGCCGTGATCATCGGCAAGCCCGGCAAGTACATCGACGAGGCCGACGCGATGGACCACGTCGCGGGCTTTGCCGTGACCAACGATGTCTCGGAACGCGGCTTCCAAATCGAGCGTGAGGGCCAGTGGACCAAAGGCAAGTCGGCCGACAATTTCGGCCAGATCGGGCCGTGGCTGGTGACGCCGGATGAGATCTCGGACGTGCAGGACCTGCCCATGTGGCTGACGGTCAACGGCGAAAAGATGCAGGACGGCTCGACCAACACCATGGTCTATGGCGTGACGTACCTGGTCAGCTACCTGTCCCAGTTCATGTCGCTGCAGGCCGGTGACGTGATCTCGACCGGGACGCCTCCGGGGGTTGGCCTGGGCATGAAACCGCCGCGCTACCTCAAGGCCGGTGACGTGGTCGAACTGGGCATCGAAGGGCTGGGCACCCAGCGCCAGGACGTGGTGGCGGACGCATGAGCCGGATCACGGGCCTCAGGACCTGGGACCTGCGGTTCCCCTCCGAAGGGGGGCTGGACGGGTCGGATGCGATGAACCCTGATCCGGTCTACTCGGCCGCCTATGTCATGCTGGAGACCGATGGCGGGCACGAAGGCCACGGGCTGACCTTCACCATCGGACGGGGCAACGAGTTGTGCGTCGCCGCGATCGAGGCGCTGGCTCCGCAGGTCGTGGGCCGTGACACCGATGACATCCTGGCCGATCCGGGCGCCTTCTGGCGCGCGGTGACCGGCGACAGCCAGCTGCGCTGGGTCGGGCCGGAAAAGGGCGTGATCCACCTGGCGGCGGGCGCCGTGATCAACGCGGTCTGGGACTTGATGGCCCGCGAGGCGGGGCTGCCTGTCTGGCGCTTCGTGGGCGAGATGGCGCCCGAACAGCTCGTGAAGATCCCCGATTTCCGCTACATGACGGATTACCTCGATCCGGGCGAGGCGCTGGAGATCCTGCAAGAGGCCGCGAAGGGCAAGGCCGCGCGGATCGAGACGCTGCTGGCCGAGGGCTATCCCTGCTACACGACATCCGCCGGCTGGCTGGGCTACCCGGACGACAAGCTGCGCCGGCTGTGCCGCGAGGCCAGGGACAGCGGCTTCACCCATGTGAAGATGAAGGTCGGCCGGGACCTGGCCGACGACATCCGCCGCCTGACCATCGCGCGCGAGGAACTGGGCGACGACGTGACGATGATGATCGACGCCAACCAGGTGTGGGAGGTCGGCCAGGCCATCGACTGGGTGAAGCAGCTGTCCTTCGCCAAGCCCTGGTTCATCGAGGAACCGACCAGCCCCGATGACGTGCTGGGCCACAAGGCGATCCGCGATCAGGTCGCGCCGGTCAAGGTGGCAACGGGCGAGATGTGCCAGAACCGGGTGATGTTCAAGCAGTTCATTGCCGCCGGAGCCATCGACGTGGTGCAGATCGATTCATGTCGCCTGGGCGGGCTGAACGAGGTGCTGGCCGTGCAGCTGATGGCCGCCAAGGCGGGCCTGCCGGTCTGGCCGCATGCGGGCGGGGTGGGGCTGTGTGAATACGTGCAGCACCTGTCGATGATCGACTATGTCGCCGTGGCCGCCACGAAAGAGGGCCGCGTGACCGAATTCGTCGACCACCTGCACGAGCATTTCACCGATCCCTGCCGGGTGGAAAACGGCGCCTACCTCGCGCCGTCGGCTCCGGGCTTTTCGATCGAGATCCGCTCCGACACGCGCTCCGGCTTCCACTTTACTGGCTGACCGGGCGGGTGGGCGTAGGATGGGTGCTGAGCACCCATCTTACATCTAGAACCCGGCGAGCCGCTTGTGGGCACGGGTCACGGTGCCCTCGGTGTCGGTCATTGTGACGTCGACCGATTGTGTCCGGGCCGGCACCGACAGCCCCATGCGCGGGTTCTCGGACAGGGAAATCGACCCGGTCACGCCGACATACCCTGCCCCGTCCAGGTCCACCTGCAGGTCCTCGACATAGCGCATCGGGATGTACAGCAACGAGATCTGGTCCATCTGCATGCCCGAATGCGAGGGATGCGAAATATCGACGTCCAGCTTGCGCGTCCGGGCGGACAGGCGTTCCAGCATGCCGGCCGCGCCCGGCAGGTCCCCGACCGCCAGGTCCATGTCGCCCAGCGTGGCCAGCGCAACGGCAGGGTCGGTACCCGGCGGCGCCGCGCATGCGCCCTGGCCCGAGGTCTTCACGAAGCTTTCCGCCAGCCAAAGCCGCCCATCCGTCGTCTCGGCCACCACATGCAGGGGCGTCGGACCGTTCACCCGCATGGTCACGTCGAAGAAGAAACTGTCCTGCGGGGTGTCGAGGGCGAACACGGCCGAGACCGGCATCGGGTTTTCATCCAGAACCAGCGTCACCTCGCCCAGCTGCAGGCCCGCAGGCGCCACGACATGGGCCGCGATCACCGTGCGCGCATCGTCGAAGGTGCGGGCCGGGGCGTCGATGGCAATCAGGTGCGATCCGTCCTGAAGAGGTCGGGCGTCATAGAGCTCGTCCCGGATCAGGTCCCAGGTTTCTGTACCCGTTTCGGTTTCGGTGGCCAGGGCGCCAAGGGGCAGCGCGCCCAGCAGCGATGCCACAAGGGCAATCCGTTTCATGATGATCCTCCCGCCGGGCCTCCTCCGCCCGGTCCCATGCGACTAGCACGAAAGTCGCAAAGGAAGGAATAATCCGATGGTCTGAGATCCGCCCCCCGGTCCCGATCATCACCTGCCCCCGGCCCGACACACCGGACCGGGGGGACAGGGGCCACTTATTCAGCTTATTCAGCGGCGCAGCAGCTGGCCTCGTTGCGCTCGGACGGCAGGTCCAGGCAGGGGTTGCGGTCGAAAAACCCGTTGGGCATCAGCATGAAGCCGGTGGAAATCACTGGCTGCACCGGGAAGTCCTCTAGCCGAACGTTGTGGTGCAGGCCGAAGACATGCCAGGCCACCACGTCCTTGCCGTCGATGGAATTGCCCCGTTCGACGGCATTGTGGATGCCCTCGGACCCGTCGGAATGGTTCATGAACTCGCCCGCCGGGAACCGTTCGTCGGCATGGTATTCGGTCAGCCACAGATGGTTGTAGATGAAGGGCATCCGCTTGCCCGACGGACCCTCGGGATCGTTGAAGGGCGTCACCGCGTGGCTGGGCTCCAGCTTGTAGGCCGTGGGCTTGCCCATGTAGTTGGTCTTGTCGGCGCTGGCGAATTTCCAGTAGCGCTGGGTTTCCGGCGCGATGGTCCGCCCGCATTCCGTTTCCAGCTTGGTTTCCTCGACGAAGAACGCGTTGCCATAGGGGTTTTCGGGGCCCATCGGCAGCGTCCGCGTGTTGCATTCCATCACGCAGTTCTCGTCGCCGTCCACCGACAGGTCCAGCCGGGCCACGAACAGGTGCTGGTGGATCTGGCCGATCACGCCCGGGGCGACCTCGGTGCCGAAGCGCATGTCGGTCTCGGGGGTCTTGCCGACGGTGTTGATGATGCCCGTGGCCTTCATCTCGAACTCGATCTTGCCATCGAGATAGAAGTACCAGTAGGACGCGTATTCGTAATTGCCCACGGTCGAAATCGACGAGATCACCAGCCGGCGGCCGCGCCGCACCTCGGTTTTATCCGTGCGGAAATCCCAGTGCTTCCAGAGGATGCCGGTGTCTTCCTCGTGGATGCAGATGGCGTTCTTGATCGTCTCGGACTTGCCCTCGATGCCGGAAATATCGGCGTCGAGGTAATGGATCACACCCAGGCAATCGCAGCCCAGTTCCAGCGAGTTGGCCAGCTTGCCCAGCCCGTATTCGCCGATGTCGAAGACGTTCTTGCGGGCGTGCTGTTCGTCCGGAGAGCCATAGGGCACGACCATCTCGGCAATCGAGGCCCGATACAGGATCGGCCGGTCGGCATAGCAGATGTCATGCAGGGTCAGGCCTTCGCGCCCGTTGAAGCCGATCAGGATCGACCAGTCGTGCCACTTGATCGTGCGGCCTTCCATGGTGAAGGTCACGCCGTCGGGCTGGACCACGTCGATGGGCCGCAGGTCCTCGCGGGTCTCGTCGATGAACTTGGCGTCGTAGTTGACCTCCATCTCGGGGACCGGCACCGCGCCGTAATCGTCGACGCGCACGACCTCCATTGCCTTGATGTCGACCACCGGGTTCAGGCCCTCGATCGGGTGGGCATAAAGGTTGTCGTCGGGCCGCATGCGCACCCAGCAGAAGGTGTGGGCCAGGTGCTTGCCCTCTTCGCCCTCGACGTCGAAATTGCCCGCCGACCAGGGGTCGACGCAGACCAGCGACATGTCCTCGATCCCGCGTTTCTTGCAGGCGGCGATGAAATCGGGATGCGCCTTGACCGTGTCCTCGATCAGCATGAACTCTTCGAGCATGATCATCGGGCAGGCTTCGGGCAGGTGGTCTTCCTTCGCCACGGTGCCCTCTTTCAGGGCCACGACAAAGCGCCAGACGCCGGTGCTGCCGGGGCGGAAGACGTTCACGCGGGCCTCGCGCCGGGGCTTGGCTCCGCCCTTGCCAAAGGCGCGCACGGCGGATTTCGACGGTTCCTTCAGCTCGATGGTTTCAAAGCGCAGATCCTCGCCGCCCATGTGCTTGCGCACGATTCCGGCGGCGGTTTCGATTTCGGTGCCCGACAGTGGATCCAGCGGGTGGGCAACCTGGGTGTCAAAGGCGGTACGGTCAGCAACGTTCATGGCGCTCTCCTGTCGGTCATTTGGCCAAGAGCCTAGACCGTCGCGGGGCCCCTTCGTCATTGTCCGCCCCGTTCAGGCAGGTCGGGGCACCGCGTTTGGTCATTTCGCAGGCGTCCGACAGGCCAATGGCCCAATTCCCGCTCAGATGACGCCTAGCGCAGCCCGTTCTGGGCGATGTCGACGGCCAGGCGGGTCAGCGCGGCCCCGCGGGCGGCAGCGATGGCCGCGGCAGAGCCTGCGTCGCCGACCGGTTCGCTATAGGCAAACCGCCGGGCCCGTGACCGGCCGCCCATTTCGGGGGCCACGTAGAACTGGCCCGACAGCAGGAAAGAGCCTTCGGCGGTGGCCAGGAAGTCCTCGATCCGGACGTCGACGCGCACATCGGCCAGGTCGCGGAAGGGCCAGGGCGCGGGGGCGGCGATGGCCCCGGTGATCTGGCCCAGGTCGCGGGCCAGTTGCAGGGTGACGGATCGGGCCGGGTCATCGGCCCAAAGTGGACCAAGCGCTGCGATCCCGCCGTCCTTGTCGCGGACATAGATCTGTTCCTCGGCGCCGTAGGTGGGCAGCGTGGCCTGCACGATCTCGATGGCCAGGTAGCGGCTGGACACGCGGGTGTCGGGCACCGGGGTGGGCGTGCCAAAGCGGGGTTCGGTCGTGCAGGCGGCCAGGGTGGCGGACAGCGTGGCAGCGATCATGAAGGGCGTGAGAAGGCGCATGGATTACTTCCCGAAGATGAGGGAATTGGGATTGCGTTCGATCTGGCGCGACAGCCGGTAGATGCTGTCGGCCGCGGCGCTGACCTGACGGATCGCAGCGACCAGATCGCGCGAGAACTCGCTGGTGCGGTCATAGCCCGCCAGCGTCGTCGTGGCCTGGTTGGCCAGTTGCCCGAAGCGGCGGGAGAGCTCGGGCAGCGCGGCCGAGGCCTCGGCCACCGCTTCGGCCGCCTGCCGGGCCGAGGCCAGCGCGGCATTGGTGTTTTCCACCACGCCCCCGGCCCGGAACTCGTCCAGCGTGGCCCTGAGCGAGGTCAGCGTGCCGTTCAGCTCGGCCGGCAGATCGCGGGCGCTGTCCTGGTTCAGGATCTTTTCGGCCGCGTCCAGCAGGGTCGAGGCGCGGGTGGCCAGGTCATCCAGCGGCAGGCCCTCGGCATCGGTCAGGATACCCTGCGCCTGGTCGACCAGGCCGGGCAGGCCGTCGGCGGTGCGGGCGACATCGTCGATGGCGGCGGTGATCTTGTCCGCCGTGCCGTCGGTTTCGAAGGTGGTCAGGAAGCCGTTCACCATCTCCGTGGCCTGGCTCAGCCGGTCGGTCAGGGCAACCACGCGGGCCGGGATGGCCTGGATGTCCTCGCCTTCGGCCAGGCCGCGCACGGCGGCCAGGGTGTCGCGCATCTCTCCCAAGGCGGCAGTGATTTCCGACGGCAGGGCCCGGGCCGAGCCCTGGTCGATGATCTCTTGCGCGGCCCCGATCAGGTCGGAGATCTGCGCCGACAGCTCGTCCAGCGGCAGCGCCTGCGCCTGGGCGATCAGGGCCCGGGCGTCCTCGGTCAGGGGTGGCAGGCTGCTGGCGGCGGCGTCGATGCTGCCCAGCGTTGCCGACACGTTGCCCACCATGTCCTCGTCCTCGATCCGTGCGAGGATGGCGTTCAGCCGGGCCGAGGCGTCGGCCAGTTCAGTGGTCAGCGATTGCACCTCTTCGCCGGCGGTAACGGCCCGGACCGAGGCCAGGGTCTCGCGCAGCTCGTCCAGCGCGGCGGTGATGTCGGCGGGGATGGCCCGGGTGCTGTCCTGGTCGAGGATCGCCTCGGCCGAGGCCAGCAGGTCGCTCGCCCGTCCGGTCAGGTCCTGCAGCGGCAGGTCGCGGGCGTCCTGCAACAACCCGCGCGCGTCATCCACCAGGCCTGGCAGGGTATCGGCGGTGTTGGTCAGGCTTTCGATGGCCGCCACCAGCCGCGTGACGGCCTGTTCCTCGTCCAGCTGGGCCAGCAGGGTGTCGACCCGCCCGATCACGCCGCGGATGTCGTCGGTCACGCCGGTGACCTGATCGGGCAGGCCCTGTATGGCCTCGCTCGTGGCCACGCCGCGAATGGCGGCGAGGGCGGCGCGCAGCTCGGCCGGGGCGGCCTGCAGTTCGTCGTTGCCCAGCAATTCGCGGGCGGCGTTCAGAAAGCCGATGGTCGAGGCCATCAGGTCCTCGATCGGCAATTCGCTGGCCCGGGCCAGCAGGCCCTGGGCGGTGGCCGACATGTCGGTGATGTCCGACCCGGCGGTGGGCATTTCCGGGTCCGGTTCGGCGGTGCGATCGATGCTTCCGTCGGTTGCGCCCTCGATTTCGACCAGTTCGATTTTCAGCCCGCCGGTCAGGATCGAGGCATTGGTCAGCCGCGCCCGCAGCCCGTCTGCGACACGCAGGTCGAAGTAATCCAGCAGCTCTTCGGCCCCCGCATCGTCGCCCAGGCCCAGCCGTCCGGGGTTGATCCGCACGATGGCCCGCAGGCGCACCCTGGCGTCGCCAAACCGGTCGGGGTCGATGTTGCCGTCGATGTCGATCACCTCGCCGATCTTCAGCCCGCCCATTTCCACAGGTGCCCCTTCGGTCAGACCGGGCGGGTTTTCGGGGAAGATCATCGACAGGTCGACACTGGTGCCCACCCCGTTCAGTAGGAAATCCTCGCGCGCGGTGTCCTCGTCGGGATGCAGTTCAAAGGCCTGGTCCTTTTCCAAAGCCACCCCACCCGATCCCAGTGTGTCGAAGGTCACGCCCCCCGCAACCAGCGAGGCGATGGACGTGAAATCCAGCCGGGCGCCACCCGAATCCAGCGTGAAGCTGAAGCCCGAGACGTTCCAGAACCGGGTCGAGGACGACACCAGCTGATCATAGGGCGACAGGATCACCGCTTCGGTTTCCACCCGGTCGCCGTCGGCG
Organism: Paracoccaceae bacterium; assembly: GCA_002709405.1. Lineage (GTDB taxonomy): Bacteria > Pseudomonadota > Alphaproteobacteria > Rhodobacterales > Rhodobacteraceae > Marinibacterium. The sequence goes on along the minus strand of PAQV01000022.1, from coordinate 18,534 downwards.
GACATCTTGCCCTGCCCCAAGCGCCCGACCTCCAGACCCTTGTAGATGATGGGCGTGTTGGCCGCCGGAAGGCTGGTGTCGGAATACAGCCGAAGCAACGTGCCCTTCTGGTCGGCCCGCAGCAGGGGTTCCTCGTCAAGCCCGTCGAAATCGTGGATCTGTCCGCCCGGCGTTTCGTCCCAGGCCCCCTGAATGTAGACCCCCGACAGCACCGTATCCAGCCCGCGCACGCCCTGGGTCGTGACCTCGGGGCGAACGACCCAGAACCGGGCGTCCCGGTCGATATTGCCGGCGACCATCTTGTCCACGCGGATTGAAACGATGACCTTGCGCAGATCCCCCGAGAACTCGACGCTTTCCACCAGGCCCACGGGAATATCGCGGAAACGCAGCTCGGTCTCGTCGGCCCGGATGCCGGCGGCGTCCTCGAACCAGACCCGGATCAGAGGCCCTCGGCTGGCATAGTTCTGCCAGGTGGCCACCATGGCGATCACCAGCGCCAGGATCGGCACCGCCCAGATCAGCGAGATGCGCTTGCCTGTGCCGGGTTGCTGGACCGGCAAGTCATCGGGAAGGGCGGGGCCGCCCTGGGGTGCGTCGTTCATGAGGTCTCGCCTTGCGGCTGGTCCGGGCGGGGCGCGGCCGGCTCGGTGTCAAGATCGGGAAGCGGGGTGTCGGGGCCGTCGAGCTGGGCTTCGTCCCAGATCAGGCGGCTGTCAAAGGATTGGGCGGAAAGCATCGTGAAGATCACCGACAGGGCAAAGGTAAGCGCGGCGGGGCCGGGCCGGATCGAGGCGACGACCGACAATTGCACCAGCGCGCTGAGAATGGCCACCACGAAGACGTCGATCATCGACCAGCGGCCGATGAAATCCACGACCTCGTACAGGACCTGCCGGCCATGGGCGCTTTGGACTGTGCCCCGGCGCAGGGTCAGGGCCAGGTAGGCGATGGCCAGGAACTTGCCGACCGGGATCATCACCGAGGCCACGAGCACGACCAGGGCGATCAGCACGTCTCCGTGCTTGGCGATTTCGACCGCGCCGCCGACGATGGTGTTGTCCTGTTTCGTGACTAGCGTGCGGGTGATCAGCATGGGCGTGGCATTGGCCGGGATGTAGCAGATCACGCCGGCGGCCCACCAGGCCCAGACCCGTTGCAGGCTGCCGGTATCGCGCGATTGCAGGCGGGCCCCGCAGCGCCCGCAGGTCGCCTGGTCCTGCGGCCAGACAGAGGCGCAGGACCGGCAGGCCACGAGCCCTGCATCGCGGGCGGTGATCATGCGCGGTCCTCCAGGCTTTTCCAGACCGACCAGGTGCACATGTAGGCGTCGTTGACCACGACGATGACGACCAGCAGGCAGAACATCCAGAAGGCCGGGCCGAAATCCAGCCGGGCCAGGTCCGAGATCTTGACCAGGGCAACGGCGCAGCCGATCGCGAAGATTTCCGTCATCGCCCAGGGCTTGATGACCTGCGACAGGCGAAAGGCCTCGCGGGCGTGGCGGGCCGGCGGGCGGTCGAAGACGACGGGCACCAGCACGTAAAGCAGCAGCGCCGTGCGCAGCAGCGGGATCAGCACGATCATCGACACGGTCGACACCGACACCAGCACCAGGATGCCCGAGCGGAACGACGTGGCGATATCCAGCAGCGAGGTGCGGTTGCCCATCCCCGCGGCATGGATTTCCAGGAACGGGAAGAAGACCGCCGCTGTGACCAGGATGGTGATCGCCAGGGTCAGGGCGATGATCCGCAGCCCGGCCTTGCGGCGCGGCCGGATCAGCACGGTCTTGCAGCGCGCGCAGACGGCCTTGCCCCCCTTGGGCGGCACCTGCACGCGGTAAATCGCGTCGCAGGACGGGCAGGCGATCAGCTCGGCGCCGTCGCTGTCACGGGTCGGACCCGGCGCATCTTGAAGGGTGGGCTGCTGCATGTCGCCTTCGAACCGCTTGTGACCCCTTGATATAGTTTTCGCCCACGATAATCCACGGGTGCTGCATGCAGAAAACCCATCGGGTGCGACCGGGGCGCGCGGTTGGGCAATCACCCGCCGGTCCCGCTTCTCTGCGGCGCGGCAATCGCATAGGCTTCGGGCAGACGGGCCGGCCCGAACGGGGCAGGGCCCAGCCGGACCAGGGCCCAGCCGGAAAGGAGCCGACATGTCCGACACCCAAAGCGCGGTCATAGACTGGCTGATGGATCCCGCCACCCATGGCGGGGTCGCGCCGGAACATGTCGAAACCCACGGCGCCCACGTGTTCCTGAGCGGCGATCTGGCCTACAAGATCAAGCGGTCGGTGCGCTATGACTACATGGATTTCTCGACCCTGGAGCTGCGCGAACAGATGCTGCGCCGCGAGCTTGACCTGAACCGGCCGGCCGCGCCCGGCATCTATCTTGATGTTCTGCCGATCACGCGCGCGGGTCAGGGTTTTGCCTTCGGCGGAACGAGCGCGCCGGTGGAATGGGTGTTGAAGATGCGCCGCTTTCCGGCTGGGAACGAGCTGTCCGCCGTCGCCGAGCGCAACGCGCTGACCGACGATCTGGCCCGCGAGATGGGCCGCTCGGTGGCCGGGTTCCATGCCCAGGCCCCCGAACGGGCCGGGGACGGGGCGGCGCTGATGGCGGCCATCGTCGAGGAGCTGGACGACGCCTTTGCCGGCATGACCGACGAGCTTGGGGCCGGGCCGGTGGCCGCGTTCTCCAGGCTGGCCCGCGGCGCGCTGGCCGACATCGCCCCGCAGCTGACCGCCCGGTCGCAAGACGGCCGCCTGCGGCGCTGCCATGGCGACCTGCACCTGCGCAACATGGTGCTGATCGACGGCCGCCCGGTGCCCTTCGATGCCCTGGAATTCGACGAGGTCCTGGGCACCTGCGACGTCCTTTACGACCTGGCCTTCCTGATCATGGACCTGCTGCACCGCGACCTTGGCCGGGCCGCGTGCGTGACCCTTGACGCCTGGTTGTTCGAGGCCTCGGGGGCCGAGGATGCGGGCCTGTCCGCCCTGCCGTTCTTCCTTGGGATCCGGGCCGGTATCCGCGCCATGGTCGATGTTCAGACCGGCCGCGCGGCCCATGACGAACTGGCCGCCGACGCCGATGCCCGCATCTACATGCAGCAGGCGCTGGCGTTCCTGGAATCGGAGCGGCCGCGCCTGATTGCCGTCGGCGGGCCCTCGGGGACGGGCAAGACCACGCTGGCCCGGCTGTTGGCGCCTGCGGTCGGCGCGGCTCCGGGGGCGGTGCACCTGCGCAGCGACCTGGAGCGCAAGGCCCTGGCGGGGGTGGACCCGATGACCCACCTGCCGCCCGAGGCCTATACGCCCGAGGCCGGCAGGGCCGTCTATGACCGGTTGTTCGACCGGGCCGGCACCCTTCTGGGCGCGGGCCGGACGGTGATCCTGGATGCGACTTTCCTGGCCGAAGACGAACGCCGTGCGGTGGCGGACCTTGCCGGTTCGAAGGGCGTGCCCTTCGCCGGCCTCTGGCTGGAGGCCCCGGCGGAGACACTCAAGACGCGGGTGTCCGCGCGGACGGGTGACGCCTCGGACGCGGATGCAGCCGTGGTCGCCCGGCAGCTGGAAAGCGGTGCGGGGGCGGTGGAATGGTCCCGGGTGGATGCCGGCACGTCGCTGGCCGAGATGGAAGACCGGGCGCGCGCCATTCTGGACGCGCGCCCGGCCTGAACGTTCAAGACCCTGACAGCGTCAGAACCAGAGCGCGGCGGTCAGGGTGATCGTCCGCCCCGGTTCGGTCAGCGGGATCACGCGCGAACTGTCCAGCCCGTCCGAGGCCCGGCTGGAATAGGTCTCGTCGAACAGGTTGCGCACATCCAGCCGCAGTTCCAGGTTGTCGAACCGGCGCGGCACGTAGGACGCATAGACGTTCAGCACCTGGTAGCCCGGCAGATCGACGGCCGCATCGCTGTTCTCCAGAGCGATCTCGGCGGTGCCGCCCACGCGCCACTGGTCGTCGATGTCCCAGCCCGCTTCCAGGGCGAAGATGCTGCCCAGCGGCCGGCCCAGGTAATAGGCCGTGGTGCTGGCCGGGTCGCCGTTGATGTCGACATCGGCATAGGTGTAGTTCACCCGCGCGAAACCGCTGGACCACAGGTAGGCCAGCGAGGCGTCCACGCCCTGGCTGGTGATGTCGGCCGTGGCCCCCCGCGCGCCGCTGGACGGCAGAACGGCGGACAGGTCGTCGACCTCGGTGTAGAACAGGGCCGCGCTGCCCTGCCAGACGCCGGTGTCGAAGCGCAGGCCCAGGCGGGCCGATTTCGAGGTCGACGAGGTGAAGCCGGTGTAGTCCCAGGGCGTGCCGAAGTTGACCAGCGCGGCCTCGCCCAGTTCATACCCGCCCCAGCCGTGCGACAGGCCGGCGTTGATCGTCCAGATGTCGGACAGCATGTAGTCGACCGACCCGTTGAAGCTGAACCCGCCGTCCTCGAACTCGGTCCCATCGGCGCCCTCGAATTTCTGGAAATCGTAGCGCGCGCCGTAGGACACGGAAAACCGCTGGCCCAGGTTCTGCCTTGCCTGGGCGAAAAGGCCGATGCCCTGCAGGGTTTCCTTGCCGGTCGAATTCAGAGGGGCGTCGCCTTCGCCCTCGGCGCTGTCGTCGAAGAAGTCGATCCCGGCCGTCAGCGTGCCATTGCCGATGTAGAATTCGTTGCGCACCACCCCGGAGAGGCTCTTGTTGACCCCATAGACGCCGCCCGCGTCGATTTCCTGTTCGTTGTAGGCCAGCTGGATGAACGGGTCCCACCAGCCGTCGGGCGTTTCATCGGTGTAGGTCAGCGAAAACGACGTCCGCCGGCTGAGCCCGTCGATGATGACGCTGTCGGTGCCGTCGACCCCGGCAAAGTCCGGCCGGATGAACAGCAGGCCCCCGGGGCCGGGTTGGGCGGCGCGCGGGCCGGTGTCCTCGGTCTGGCTGGCCGAGAAGGTCAGCTTGCCGCCGTTCGCCGCGGTGTAGGAGAACTTGGCCAGGTAATCCTGGATGTCGGCCGCCGTGCCGGGCACCGTGTTGCCCGACCCGTCCTGGTAGTCGTCCCCGTGCTGGTAGGTGCCGCTCAGCAGGTAGTCAAAGCCCTGAGCCTGGCCGAACAGCGACAGGTTGCCCCGGAAGCCATAGCCGTTGTCGCCCCCGGTCAGTGAAATCCGGCCGCCGAAACTGTCGCCCGGTTCCAGCAGGTCCGAGGCGTCCTTGGTGGTGTAGGCGATTGAGCCGGCCGCGGCGCCGGGCCCGGCGTCGGCCGGGGCGAGGCCGGCCGAGATCTCGACCTGCTTCAGCATTGCCGGATCCAGCAGCACGTTGCCGGTGTGGTGGAAGGCCGACTTGTTCTGCCGCGCGCCGTCGATGGTCACCGACAGCAGGCTTTCCTCGATGCCGTTGACGAAGACCTTGGTGCTGATCGCCGCCCCGCCCGATGTGGTCACCGAGCTTTCGCCGTCAAAGACCTCGCGGAGGGTCGACGGGTTGCGCTCCTCGATCTCGTCTTCGGAGATTGTCTTGTTGCCCAGCGTGTCCTGGGCCGCGGCCTCGCCGATGCGGATTTCGCCCAGGTAGGCCGCGTCATCTTCTTCGCTGTTCTGCGCCCATGCGCCATGTGCCGTCGTCAGGGCGGTTGCAAGCAGCAGCCGGCCCACGGTGGATCGAACCATGTCCCCAGTCCCTTTTATCGTGTGATGTCCTTGCGGGGAGGGCGCTCACGTCTTGCCCGGGCCTGGCTTGGGGGTTGTCGTTGTGTCAGGTCCTTGCGCCCGGGTGTGTGGTATACCTGAGTCGCAAGGTCGGGTACCAAATGCCCGGAAATTCAGCCGTTTGTAAAGATGAACAACCGGTTGGCATGGGACAGGACGCCAAACGGGGTGTCGAATAGGCCCGTCAGCGTTGTTTCGGTCAAAACCTCATCACGCGGGCCCGCGGCCACGACCCGGCCGTCCTTCATGGCGACCACCCGGTCGGCCCAGGCGGCGGCCGCGTTCAGGTCATGCACCACGATGACCACCGCCCGGCTGTCGGGGCCGGGCCGGGACATGGCGTGCAGGCGGCTCATCAGGTCGTGGGCATAACGCGGATCCAACGCGTTCAGCGGTTCGTCAAGCAGCAGCCAGCCGGTGGATTGGGCGTGGGTCATGGCCACGAAGGCCCGCTGGCGTTGGCCGCCGGACAGGGTATCCAAGTAGCGCCCGCGCAGATCCTGCAGCCCGAAAGTGTCCAGCGCCTCGTCGACGATATCCCGGTCGCGGGCGGTGATCTGGCCCTGGTGATGCGGCCAGCGCCCGAAGGCCACCAGGTCCTCGACCTTCAGGCGGCTCGACACGGCCTGCGACTGGGTCAGGATGGCCAGCGTGCGGGCGCGCTCCAGGTCGGGGGCGGCGGCGATGTCCAGCCCGTCGACCTCGATCCGCCCGGCCGAGGTCCGGGTCAGCCCGGCCACGCAATGCAGCAGCGACGACTTGCCCGCCCCGTTGGGGCCGATCAGGGCAGTGATCCCGGTCTTGGGGATCTCGGCCGACACGTCGGTCAGGATGTCATGGCCATGGAGGGTCAGGCCGACCTGGTCGATCCGGATCATCGCGCGCGCCTCAGGACAAGGGCCAGGAACAGCACGCCCCCGGCGAATTCGACCAGCAGGGCCAGCGAGGATTGCATGGACAGCAGCCTTTCAAAGACGAATTGGCCGTAGACCAGGATTGCAGCGCCGATCAGGGCGGCGGCGGGCAACAGGACGGCGTGACGATGGGTGCCCGCGACATGGTGGGCCAGGCTCGAGGCCAGCAGGCCCAGGAAGGTGATCGGCCCGACCAGGGCCGTCGACACGGCGGACATGGCGGCGACAAGGGCCAGGGCCTGCAGGGCGGTGCGGCGGTAGTTCAGGCCCAGGCTGCGGGCCGTGCGCTCGCCCAGGGCCGCCACGTCCATCCGCCCGGCCAGGCGCAAGGACAGGGTCGTGGCGATCAGCAGGACCAGGGCGGCGATGGCCAGCTGGTCCTTGGGCACGGTGTTGAAACTGGCGACAACGGCCTGCTGGACGACGGCGAATTCGGACGGGTCCAGCGTGCGCTGGCCAAGGGCGGCCAGCCCGCGCAACAGCACGCCCAGGATCACCCCGGCCAGGATCATGCGGGTCATGTCGCGCGCGCCGTCCTTCAGCAGCACGCCGAACAGGGCCATGGCGGCGACGATCAGGATGCCGGTTTCGGCCAGGAACTTGGCGGTGGGGGGCAGCATCGTGTAGCCCAGCCCGCCCAGGGAGATCACCAGCAGGGTCTGCAGGAAGACGAAAAGCGCATCGAACCCGACGATGCCCGGGGTCAGCAACCGGCTGCCCGCCAGGGTCTGGAACAGCACCGTGGCCATGCCGATGCCCGCGCCGACCAGCACCAGGGCCACCAGCTTGGTCACGCGCAGCTCCAGGATGAAGCCTACCGGCCCGCTGAGGTTCCAGCCCAGGAACAACACCACCCCAAGCGCCAGCACCCCGCCCAGCAGGGGCAGCACCGGCAGCGTGGGGATGCGCCGCGCGGTCTCAGCCATGCGAGACCCGGGACGGGGCGGCAAACAGCAGCCACAGGAAGATGGCCGAGCCGAAGACGGCAAAGATCGTGGCGGCGGGGATCTCGAAGGGGAAGACGATCAGCCGCCCGATGATGTCGGCGGCCAGCACGAGCATCGCGCCTCCGGCGGCGATCAGGGGCAGGTTGGCCCGCAGGTTGTCGCCCCGCCAGCGCGACACGATGTTGGGAATGACAAGGCCCACGAAGGGAAAGGCGCCCACGGTGACCACCACGACGGCGGTGATCGCGGCAACGATGATCAGCCCAAGCGCGCGGGTCTGGTGATAGCCCAGGCCAAGGGCGCGGGACTGGGCCTCGCCCAGGCCCAGCAGGGTGAAGCGGTCGGCCAGCAGGTACAGCAGCCCGCCCAGGCCGGCGATGATCCACAGCAGCTCATAGCGGCCCTGCACCACGCCCGAGAACTCTCCCAATTGCCAGATGCCCACGAATTGCAGCAGGTCGGTCATCCAGGCGATCCAGGTCAGCGCGGCGCCCAGGATGCCGCCATAGATCAGGCCCACGAGGGGCAGCAGCATCGGGTCGGACCGGGGGACGAAGCGGGCCAGCCACAGGAAGCCGCCGGTGCCGATCATCGCCGAAATGGCGGCGACGGTCATCTTCCAGCCCAGGGCCGCGCCCGGGGCGATCAGGGTCATGGCCAGCAGACCCAGCATCGCCGCCTCGGACGTGCCCGTCAGGCCGGGTTCGACGAAGCGGTTCTGGACGGCCTGCTGCACGACCACCCCGGCCAGGGCCAGCCCGGTCCCCGCCAGAAGGGCGGCGAAGGTGCGGGGCAGGCGGCTGACGGACAGCAGGGTGCCCAGCGACACCTCGCCCGAGCTGACCGAGGCCACGCCGATGCACAGCGACAGCCCGATCAGCGCCACGAGCGCCAGCAGCGTCATGCCTGACAGGACCGGCGCCCGCATGGACGATCAGCTTTCCGCGCCGGAAAAGGCGGCCGTCAGCTCGTCGAGCGTGCCCATGATCGACTGCACGCCCCCGCCCGCGACATAGATCGGGCCGGCGTCCAGGTAGACGATCTGGCCCGACTGGGCGGCGGTGGTGCCCGCGACCAGCTTGTTGTCGAGCGTGGCCTGGGCGGCCTCTCCGGTCTGGCCGATGGCCGCGCCCCGGTCGATGACCAGGATCCAGTCGGGGTCGACCTCGGCCAGGAATTCAAAGCTGATGGCCTGGCCATGGGGATCGTCGGACAGGCCCGCGTGGGCCTCGGGCAGGTTCAGGGCGCCGTGGATCCAGCCAAAGCGCGAGTTGGCCCCATACGCCGACATCTTGCCGCCGTTGGTCAGCAGGATCAGGGCGTTGCCCTTGCCTTCGGCGGCGGCGGCCGCAGTGGCGATCTTGTCGTCCAGCGTGTCGGCCAGGGCCGTGGCCTCGGCCTCTTTGCCGAAGATCTCGCCGTAGCTGGCCAGCCGGGCGCGCAGCTGGTCGACAAAGCCGTCGCCCCAGATCGTCATGTCGATGGTCGGCGCCAGCCGGGTCAGCGTGTCCACCTGGGCCGAGGACCGGCCGCCGACCACGATCAGTTCAGGGGCCATGCGGGCCAGTGCTTCGAGATCGGGTTCGAACAGCGTGCCGACCGGCGTCGCGGTTTTGGCCACCGGCGCGAGGTAGGGCAGGTAGATCGGGGCGGGCACGCCGTCGATCGAAACCCCAAGGGCGGTCAGGGTATCCACGGCGGCCAGGTCGAAGACGGCCAGCGGCGCGGGGGTCTGGGGCACCTCGACCGGGCCCTGGGCGGTGTCGACGGTGATGTCCTGAGCTAGCACTGCGGTGCCGGCAAGGGTGACGCCAAGCGCAAGGCCGGCAAGGGATTTGACGAACATGGGACCTCCGGGCGGTCGGGTATGTGAATGGCCGGAACCGGGCGCCCAAGGGTCCGTTCCCCTGGCTGTCCCCGCGCGGCCATTCTTGCGTATGACCATGGCTTCGGGCATACAAGCAGAAAGTCGACTAAAACATTCGGAATTACACGGAGGCGTGAGCGGATGATCAGGGAAACGGGCGTTTTCGCGACGCCGAACGCCAGCCGATACCTGCAACAGCTGTGCAAGCACTTTGCCCACAAGGTCGCGGTGGACTACGACGACAACACCGGCCGGGCCGACCTGCCGCCGGGCCCGGCGGTGATGACGGCCACGCCCAAAGACCTGACGGTGGTGGTTGAGGCCGTCGACGAGGACGGTATCGCACTGGCCCGCCACATCATCGACGATCACCTGACGCGCTTTGCCTTCCGCGAGGACTTTTCGGGCATGGGCTGGCAGCCGGCCGACCCGGGTCAGTCGAACCAGTAATCCCAGCCCTGCTGGTAATAGGCGGCCAGGGGGTGGGTGCGGATGGAATTGAGCTCTACCTCGACCCGGTCGGTGTCCTTGTCGAAGATCTGTGCGGCCAGCCAGGCATCGGGCGTCAGAAAGCGCAGGCCCTCGGGCAGGGCCAGGGGGCGGTCGGGGGCGGCGTCGGGCCGGGCCAGGGCAAAGCCCCAGTCCCCGAAACTGGGCACCAGCACATGGTAGGGCGTGACCTCCAGAACGTTGCCGGGTGCGGTGGGCGCCGGGGTACTTTCCAGGGTTTCGACGATCGACCAGAAGGCCTGGCGGGCGAACAGGGGCGAACCGGCTTGCGTGACGAAGGCTCCGCCGAAGGCCAGGCGCTGGGTCATCAGCTGGTAGAATTCACGGGAATAGAGCTTTGAGAGGGCCAGGTTTCGCGGATCGGGCAGGTCGGCGATGATGACGTCGAAGGCCGGGCCTGGGGCGGACAGCCAGGTCCAGGCATCGGCATTGATCACCTGCACGCGCGGGTCACGCAGCGCACCGCCGTTCAGGGCGGCCAGGTCGTCACGGTCGCGGAACAGCTCGGTCACGCGCGGATCCAGGTCGACCAGGGTCACCGTCTCGACCTGGTCATGGCGCAGCACCTCGCGGGCGGCCATGCCGTCTCCGCCGCCCAGGATCAGCACCGACCGGGGCCGGGCGACCGAGACCATGGCGGGATGGATCAGCGCCTCGTGGTAGCGGTGTTCGTCGCGGCTGTCGAACTGGATGGACTGATCCAGGAACAGCCGCACCCGGTCGCGGAACCGGGTGACCGTGATGGCCTGGTAGGGCGTATGTTCGGCCAGGATGATGTCGTCGGCATAAAGCGCCTGGTCCAGCGCCGAGACCATCCGTTCCGATTGCACCAGCGCTGCGCCACTGACGGCCAGGGCGATGCCCCAGGCGATCCAGGTGCCCCGGCCGGCCCGGTCGCGGAACATCCACAGCGATCCGCCCGCAACGGCCAGGTTGAGGCAGCCGAAGGCCAGCGAGGCGCTCATCAGCCCGAGGTGCGGCACGATCAGCAGCGGAAAGGCCACCGAGGCCACCAGCGCGCCCAGGTAGTCGAAGGTCAGCACGTTTTCGAAGCGGAAGGCCGTGGCGCCGATCTGTTCCAGCACGCGGGCCAGCAGGGGGATTTCCATGCCCGACAGGGCGCCGATGGTGATCAGGGCCCCGTACAGGGGCAGGCCGATCACGCCGTAGCCCGCGTAGGTGGCAAAGACCAGCGGGGCCGAGAAACCTCCGATCAGGCCCAGGGCGATCTGGGCCCGGATGAAGCCCGTCACGGGCGCGCCCACGAAGCGCGACAGCCAGGCTCCCAGCCCCATCGAGCTGAGGAACACCCCGATGACCAGCGAAAACTGCCGGACAGAATCGCCCAGCAGGTAGCTGGAGGCGGTGGCCGCGATCAGTTCATAGACCAGCCCCGCCACGGCGACCAGGAAGGTGGCGGCCAGCAGCCAGGCCAGCGCCGCCCGGTCCGACGGCGGCCCATCCGGCGTGTCGCCGCTGTCGGCCGTCAAGACAGGATCACGGCCGCGATGATGATCGACACCGACAGGAACAGCGCGCCGATGACGATGGCGATGGCCGTGTTCTGGTCGTCCTCGAGTTCCTTGCGCAGCGACAGCGGGGTGATCCTTTCGATCACCAGCCAGCACAGGATAAGCAGGCCAAGCCCAAGGAAGGTGTAGAAGATCGTGCTGATGACCTCAGCGAGTTCGATGTTGATCATGGATGAGATCCTTTCTGGCTCATTTCACGCGCCCGATGCCGCTGGGTCCGCCGCCCGATCCGGCGCTGCCCGTCCGCACCGAGGTCACGCCGGTCGCGCCCCAGATGCCCTGCGACGACAGGTAATAGCCGCCGCCGAGGATGGCCGTGCACAGCAGGATGAAGACGATGCGTACCGGGCTCATGGGGTCAGTCCTCGTCCGTCCAGTCGGACCCGGCCAGCATCCGCGCCTTGCGCAGGCTGTCCCAGCCGAAGGTGGCCAGCAGGATCAGCGCAAAGACCACGCCGGTGGCCCCAAGCGGCCGCCAGCTGTAGCTGAGCCCCGTGATCTTGGCCGAGACGAAGGAATTGGTCTGTCGGTCGCCGGTATTGCCCGATCCGTATTCGGGCATCTCGATGGTCATGGTGTAGCGGTCCGGCCCGCTGACAGGGAAGGTCACGGTCCCGCGACGAGAGCCCTCGGACCAGGCGCCCTCGTTGTCGACGCCCGAGTAATAGGACAGCTCGCGCCCGCCGCCCAGGACGACATCGCCGTCCTCGTTTTCGATTTCCACGTCGAACCAGGCCCAGCCGTCGTTCAGGTCGGTGTAAAGCTGCAGCTTGGCCAGCCGGGTGCCCTCGGGCACGTCAAAGGTGATCTCGTGCGGAAGCTCGCCCAGCTTGAGCCGCCCGGCATCCGCCAGGTTGCGCCCGCCGGAGCCGCCCTGCACCACGCCCACCACGCCGGTCAAGGCGATGAAGGCTGCCGCACAGGTGATGACAAAGCCATGGTGGCGCCAGCGCGGGCCGACGGCCAGCGGGTGGCGGCCGCGCGGGGCGGGGGTGAGGCCGAAACTGGCGCAATCCTCGGGCGACATCATGCGGGTGTCCTCGACCTCGCGTTCCGAGGCGCCGGAAAAGCCCGACAAGGTGATCATGCGGCCATCGCCGACGAGCGTGACCGTTTCGACCGTGTCGCCGACCTTCGGCGCCCAGTTGAAGGCGCCTTCCAGGTATTCGATGCGCGCGGTCGAGGTTTCGTAATAGGCGAGGCGCTGGCCGTCGATCCACAGGTGCGGCCGGCTCTCGGCCGTTTCGACGCTGGTCGGCGACAGCCATTGTTTCGGGAACTTGCGCAGCTTGCGCGTGACGGTCCAGTGGCCGGTGTCCTCGCGGGTGATCCAGCCGTAGCCATGGGTGGGCGAAAAGACCTGGTGGTCGGTCCAGCGCCAGCTGCGGCCATCGTAACGCTCGACCCAGCCGGCGATGCCGATGATGGTGAACTCGACCCCCCACAGCGTCCCCCGGTCGCCCAGGTTCAGGGGCGTGTCCGGGCGTAGCCGGTTTTCATACCGGGCGAGGATCGCGAAATCGTCCAGCGCATCCAGGGCCGAGCCGCAATAGGGGCAGACATGGGTCTGCACCCGCCCGCCGCCGTGCACGGTCTGGCCGGCCCCGCAGGCGGGGCAGTTGATGGACCGGATCTCGGCCGTCATTGTCGCGCGACCTCAAGCTCGAACGGATCCAGCCACTGGCCCAGGAACCAGGTGGTTTCGCCCGCATGGGTTTCGCCGGACAGCAGGCTGCCGTCATGGGACATGCAGTTCACGAAGTCATAGCTGTCGCCCACGCCAAGCCGTTCGGGAAAGCGGCCGCGCAGGGCGATGCAGCGGGCGGAGTCGATTTCGGTGACGTAGAACCCGTCGCGAAAGGACACCACGGCCCCGACCCGGCGGGGCACCTGGACGTGGGGCGGGTTGGCCAGGGGCACCTGGGCCACCACGTCGCCTTCGTCGATGCTGACCCAATAGCCGTCGCCCCGGTCGTCTTCGGCCCAGAATTCATCCCACCAGCCGGGGCCGTAGGAAAACCGCGCATGGCCCACGGCCTCGTGCCAGGTCCCGGCCAGGCGGATCCGGTCGCCGAGTCCAAAGAGCAGCGGCGCGTCGTGCATTTCTCCGGCCGAGCCGGCAGACAGCAACCGGCCGTCCAGCGCATAGACCGTGGTCTGGCACGACGGGCAGACGGCCATCGGCGCACGCGCCAGGGCGTCGGCGATCCGGTCTCCGCAATTGGGGCAATTGGCCATGGGTCCGCGTGTCTTTCTGTCTGTCGCAAGACACTTAGAGGATTCGCCGCCGCCCTGCCAAGGGCCGTGCGTCGGGTTGCGCCGGTTCCGTGGCAGTCTTTTCGTGGCAGTCTTTCTGTGGCGGTCTCAGGTCTCGCTGTCGGGGTCGCTGTCGTCCGGGGTCTCGGTGCGATTGCGCGGGTGACGCTCGGTCACGGGGAAGGGGGGCAGCCAGGTCTCGCGTCGGGATGTCCACAGCTCGTAGCCGGGCACCAGCTGGGCGGGCGCATCGAGCGCGCCCAAGTGCAGCTCGACCTCGTTGCCGGTGCGCGCAAAGACCGAGGATCCGCAGCGCGGGCAGAAATTGCGGCCTTCGTAGGATGCGGTGTCGCCGGTGATGGTCACCGCATCAGAGGCAAAGACGGCGGCGGCGTAAAACAGTGCGCCGTGGTGCTTGCGGCAATCGAGGCAGTGACAGATGCCGACCCGGTCGGGCGGGCCGGATGCGGTTATACCCACGGCCCCGCACAGGCATCCCCCGGTGAAGCGGTCCATGGTCCCTCCGTTTTGGCCGCGCGCATCCGGATCCGTTGTTCCAGATGCGCGGGCGATAGGGAAGGGGCCTAGCTGCCGGCGGCAGTGGCCGCTGCGCCCGCGCCGGTGGCGATCTTCAGCTGGGCCCAGGCCTGGGCCGAGGAATTGACGGCGGCCGCGGCGGTGATCCGGGCGGTGGCCGTGGCGCGGTCGGTGTCCAGCAGGTCCAGCAGGGTGATCGCGCCCACGCGATAGTTCTCCTGGGCCAGGGTCAGGGCGCGGTTGTAATCGTCGACGGCCGCGCGCAGGGCGCTGGCCCGCTGGCGATACCGGGCCAGGTTCGAGGCCCCCACCTGCACGTCTTCGACCGCGTCCAGAACCGAGGCGCGCCAGGCGATCTCGGCCTGCTTGGCCAGCGACACGGCGGCATCGCGGTTGGCCTGAAGCGCGCCCTGGTTGAAGACCGGCAGCGACAGGGCCGGCCCGAAGGACCAGCTGGACGCGCCCGACGCCCGGGCCACCGTGCCGCCAAGGGTCAGCGAGGGATAGAGGTCGGCCTCGGCCACGCCCACGTTGGCGACGGCGGCAGCCAGGTCGGCCTCGGCGCTGCGCACGTCGGGGCGGTTGCGCAGCAGGTCGGCGGGCACGCCGGTGTTGCCTCCGCCGGGGGTGCGCAGCTGGGCCGCACCGCGCTGCATCGCCGACATGATCGGCCCGGCGGGTTCGTTCAGCAGGGTGGCGATGGCATAGACATTGGCATCGAACAGCGCGGCGTACTGGGGCAGGTTGGCCCGCGCGGTGGCCAGCAGGGCCTGGGCTTGGGCGACCTCGTATTCCGTGGCCGCACCGGCGTTGAACTGGCCTTGCGTGATCTCGACCGTTTCCTCGCGGGCGGCGATGGTCTGGCGGGTCAGTTCAAGGGCGGCCTGGTTGTAGCGCGCGTCCGAATAGGCCGCGACCAGCTCGGCCAGCCAGGCCAGGCGGACGGTTTCCACGTCGGCCTGGGCGGCGACGACATTGGCCTCGGCCGCCTGCCGTTCGCGCCGGTAGCCGCCGAAGATGTCGATCACGTAAGCCGCGCCCAGTTCGGCCGAGGACCCGTCGACCGTGCCGTTGATCGCGGTGCCGCCCGATTCCGTCCCGGCCGCGTCGATCCCGCCGCTGGCCTGGGCATTGATGCCGGTCGCGCGCAGGTTGGCCCGGGCCTGGCGGATGACTTCGGTCGCGGCCATCACGTCAAGGTTCTGGTCCAGCCCGCGCGTGACCAGGTCGCTGAGCATGCTGTCGCCGTAGTCCAGCCACCAGCGATCGGCGGCGACCTGGCCGATGGCCGCGGCGTCTCCGTTCACGAAGCGGGCCGACAGGGCGGTGGCCGGGCGCGAATAGTCGGGCCCGACGGTGCATCCGGCAACGGCAACAGAGGCAGAGAGGAGCGCGATGAGGGAGGCGTGTCTCATGTGGTGACTTCTTTCGGACGGCGGCGGAGCATGTCCACGGCCTTGAGCACTGCGATGTAGAAGACCGGGACCATCAGGATCCCGAACAGGGCGGAGAAGATGATGCCGCCAAGCATGCCGATGCCGATCGAATGCTGGGCATTGGCGCCGGCCCCGGAGGCCAGGGCCAGGGGCAGGATGCCGAAGCCGAAGGCCAGCGAGGTCATCAGGATCGGGCGCAGACGCTGGCGCGAGGCTGTGATCGTGGCCTCCAGCAGCTCCTGGCCCTGGGCGCGCAGGCTTTCGGCGAATTCGACGATCAGGATGGCGTTCCGGGCGGCGAGGCCAATAGTCGTCAGCAGGCCCACCTTGAAGTAGACATCGTTGGACTGGCCGAAATACCAGGTCGTCACCAACGCGCCCAGGATCCCCACGGGCACCGACAGCATCACCGCGAAGGGCACCGTCCAGCTTTCGTAAAGGGCCGCGAGGCACAGGAAGACGATCAGGGCCGACAGGGTATAAAGCATCGGTTCCTGGTTGCCCGACAGCCGTTCCTGGTAGCTGAGCCCGGTCCAGGCCGAGCCATAGCCGCCCTCTAGCTCAGACGTCAGCTGTTCCATCACCTCCATCGCGACGCCCGAGCTGACCCCGTTGGCCGCGCCCGAGATTTCCATCGCGCGGGTGCCGCCATAGCGGGCGAGCGAGGGCGTTTCATTGTCCCAGACCCGGGTCACGAAGGCCGACAGGGGCACCATGTCACTGTCGGAATTGCGCACGTACCAGGCGTCGATGTCGCTGGGCTGCATGCGCCAGCGGGCATCCCCCTGCACGATGACCTCGCGCAGGTCGTTGCCCAGCGGGAAATCGTTGACGTAAGACCCGGCGAACACCGTGGCCAGCAGGGTGTTGACGTCCGACAGCGACACGCCGAGCGCCTCGGCCTTCTGCTGGTCGATATCCAGGCGCAACGAGGGCTTGGTGGCCGCGTCGTTGCCGCGCAGGTTGGTCACCCGGCCGTCCTGCTGGGCGGCGGCGACAAGGGCATCGGCCGCGTCCTTCAGGGCCTGCTGCCCGCCGCCGCGCTGGTCGACGAGGTACATCGAAAAGCCCGACGAGGTGCCCATGCCCGGGATCGCCGGCGGTTGCAGGAAGAAGACCTGGCCCATCCGGTTGTTCCAGAAGGCGCCGTTGGCCCGGCCCATCAGGTCTCCGGCGGTCTGGCCGGGCCGGTCGGCGTATTCCTTCAGCTTGACGAACATCATGGCGTTGTTCTGGCCCGACCCGCCAAAGCTGAAACCGACGGCGGCAAAGACGCTGTCCACGGCGCTGTCTTCCTGGGTCAGCAGGTAAGTTTCGATCTTCGCCACGGCCTCTTCGGTCTGGGCGACGGTGGCGCTTTCGGGCAGTTCGATCATGGCCATCAGCACGCCCTGGTCCTCGGTCGGCAAGAACGACGAGGGCAGCCGGTCATAGACCCACCAGGCTCCATAGCCGATGGCCCCCAGCAGCAGGATCATGCGGAAGGGCCGCCGGCCCAGGCGCGTCGCGGCGCTGCCATAACCGTTGGTCAGCCGGTCCAGCCCATGGTTGAACCAGCGCAGCGGGGCAAAACGGGGCTCGCCATGGGACGGGCGCAACATCGAGGCGCACATGGCCGGGGTCAGGATAAGGGCAACGAACAGCGACAGCACCATGGCCGAGATGATCGTCACCGAGAATTGACGATAGATGACCCCCGTCGACCCGGACATGAAGGCCATCGGCAGGAACACCGCCGACAGGACCATCACGATACCGACCAGCGCGGACGAGATCTCTCCCATCGACTTTTCGGTGGCCGCGACCGGGTCCAGCCCGTCTTCTTCCATCACCCGCTCGACGTTTTCGACGACCACGATGGCGTCATCGACCAGCAGGCCGATGGCCAGCACCAGGGCGAACATCGACAGGGTGTTGATCGACATGCCGAAGGCCGCGAGCACCCCGAAGGTGCCCAGCAGGACCACTGGCACGGCAATTGTCGGGATCAGCGTCGCCCGCCAGCTTTGCAGGAACAGCAGGATCACCAGGAAGACCAGCACGACGGCTTCGCCCAGGGTGTGGTAGACCTGCTCGATGGATTGCTCGACGAAGGGCGAGGTGTCGTAGGGATATTCGACCGTGACGCCTTCGGGCAGGGCGCTTTCCAGGCCGTGGATGACCTCGCGCACGCGTTCCGCCGTTTCCACCGCGTTGGCCCCGGTGGCCAGGTTCACGCCGAAGCCCGCCGCCGGGTTGCCGTTGAACCGCGAGGTGGACCCGAAATCCTCTTCGGCCAGCTCGACGGTGGCCACGTCGGCCAGGTAAACGGCCGACCCGTCCTCGTTGGTTTTCAGCAGGATGCGCTGGAAGTCCTGGACCGACGTCAGCTGCGACTGGGCCGACAGGGACACGGTGAACTGCTGGCCCTTGACGACCGGCTGATCACCCAAAGAGCCGACGGTGACATTGGTGTTCTGCTCCGACACGGCCGAGGTCACGTCGGACGGGGTCAGCTGGTACTGAAACAGCCGCAGCGGGTTCAGCCAGATGCGCATGGCATACTGGGTGCCGAAGACGTTGATCGACCCCACGCCCTCGGTCCGCTGCACCGGGTCTTCCAGGGTGGATCCCAGGATGTCGCCCAGTTCGACCGTGGAATAGGTGCCGTCTTCGGACACCAGCGCGCCGTTTTCGAAGCGCCGCTGCTCGCCCGTGCTGCGGAGCGCCTGCACCAGCACCTCACCCTCGGGTCGGGTCCCGGTGACCCGGCCGGCGATGGTGGCTCCGCGCCGCAGCGCGACCTCGACTCCGGTGAGGTCGATCCCGGCGGTGACCACGAGCTCCGGCAG
>PAQV01000021.1 GCA_002709405.1 Paracoccaceae bacterium | reverse complement strand
TGCTGTTCGACGAGCTCACCGTGGCGGAAAACATCTTCCTCGGCGACCCGCCGCGCGGCCGCTTCGGCCTGATCGACTGGGCCACGATGAACGCGAAGGCCACCGAGATCCTGCGCGGCATCGGCGCCGAGATCGACCCGTCGCACAAGCTGATCGACCTCGGCATCGCCAACAAGCACCTTGTCGCCATTGCCCGCGCGCTCAGCATCGACGCCCGCGTGGTGATCATGGACGAGCCCACCGCGGCGCTGTCGCACAAGGAGATCGAGGAGCTATACGAGCTGGTCGACAAGCTGAAGGCGCAGGGCAAGGCGATCCTCTTCATCTCCCACAAGTTCGACGAGATCTTCCGCATCGCCGACCGCTTCACCGTCTTCCGCGACGGGCAATACGTGGGCGAGGGGATGATTTCCGAGGTTCAGGAATCCGACCTCGTCAAGATGATGGTCGGCCGCGACGTGGCCCAGATCTTCCCCAACCGCAGCAGCCAGATCGGCGACGAGGTGCTGCAGGTGGTGGGCTATGACCACCCGACCGAATTCGCCGATATCGGCTTCACCCTGCGCAAGGGCGAGATCCTGGGCTTTTACGGTCTGGTCGGCGCGGGGCGGTCGGAATTCATGCAGTCGTTGTTCGGAATTACCAAGCCGACCAAGGGCGTGGTGAAGATCGACGGCGACATCAAGGTGATCCGCTCGCCCGCCGACGCGGTGGAAAATGGCATCGTTTATGTGCCGGAGGACCGCGGCAAGCAGGGCGCCATCACCGCTTTGCCGATCTTTCAGAACGTCACCCTGCCCTCGCTGAAACGCACCTCGAAGAACGGCTTTATCCGGCTGGCCGAGGAATTCGCGCTGGCGCGGGAGTATACCCAACGGCTCGACCTGCGCGCCGCCTCGCTCGATACCCATGTCGGCAACCTGTCGGGCGGCAACCAGCAGAAGGTGGTCATCGCCAAGTGGCTCGCCACCCAGCCCAAGGTCATCATCCTCGACGAGCCCACCAAGGGGATCGACATCGGCTCCAAGGCCGCGGTCCATGATTTCATGGCCGAACTCGCGGCGCAGGGGCTGGCCGTTATCATGGTCAGCTCCGAGAATCCGGAAGTGCTCGGCATGTCCGACCGCGTCATCGTCATGCGCGAAGGCCGCATGGTCGCCGAGGTCTCGGGCGATGACCTGACCCCAGAAACTCTTGTCCGCCACGCCGCGGGCATCTGACGAAAGGCGCGCATATGCTCCGTTTCCTGGCCTCTCGCGAAGCGCTGCTGCTTGGCGCCATCGGCGTCCTGCTGGCCCTGATCGCCACCCGGTTTCCGGCCTTCGTGACACCGGCGAACCTGATGGATGTCTTCAACGACACCTCGCCGCTGATCCTGCTGGCCATCGGCCAGATGATCGTGATCCTGACCAAGTGCATCGACCTGTCGGTCGCGGCGAACCTGGCGTTGACGGGCATGGTCGTGTCGATGATCAACGTCGCCCTGCCGGGCGTGCCGGTCGTGGTCATCCTGGCCGTGGCCATCGGGCTTGGCACTGTGCTGGGCATGGTTAACGGCATCCTGGTCTGGAAGCTGGACATCCCGCCCATCGTCGTCACGCTGGGCACGATGACGATCTTCCGGGGCATCATCTTCCTGCTGTCGGACGGCGCCTGGGTGAACAGCCACGAAATGTCGCCGGCCTTCAAGGCCTTCCCCCGGGCCGAGGTCCTTGGCCTGCCGATGCTCAGCTGGATCGCCATCCTGGCCGTCATCCTCTTTGCGGTGGTCATGACGCGGACGACCCTGGGCCGGGCCTTCTATGCCGTCGGAGGCAACCCCCATGCCGCGACCTATACCGGCATCGACGTGGGCAAGACCCAGTTCTGGGCCTTCACCATCTCCGGCGCGCTGGCCGGCCTGACCGGCTATCTCTGGGTGTCGCGCTATGCCGTGGCCTACGTGGACATCGCCAGCGGGTTCGAGCTGGACGTGGTCGCCGCCTGCGTGATCGGAGGCATTTCCATCGCCGGGGGCGTCGGCAGCATCGGCGGCGCGCTCTTGGGCGCGATCTTCCTCGGTGTCATCAAGAACGCCCTGCCGGTCGTCAATATCTCGCCCTTCTGGCAGCTGGCGATCTCGGGCAGCGCGATCATCATCGCCGTGGCCGTCAACGCCCGGGCCTCGCGCACCAAGGGCCGGATCATCCTCAAGACTGCGGAGCACGCGGCATGACCACCACCACCGAACAGCCAACCGGACGCCATATTCCCGACCGCCTGCGCTCGCCTCTGGAAGCGCGGCTGAAAAGCTGGGAATCGCTGCTGCTGCTGGTGGCCATCGCCATCTTCGTCGCCAACTCCTTTGCTTCGCCCTATTTCCTGGACGCCTGGAGCCTCTCTGACGCGACCTTCAACTTTACCGAAAAGGCGATGATCGCCTTTGCCATGGCCCTGCTGATCATCTCGGGCGAGATCGACCTGTCGGTCGCCTCGATTATCGCGCTGGCTTCGACGGCCATGGGCGCGGCCGTACAGGTGGGCGTCGGCACGCCGGGGCTGGTGCTGATCGGGCTGGGCACGGGGCTGCTGTGCGGCGCGTTCAACGGTGTACTGGTCACGCGAATGGGCCTTCCGTCGATCGTGGTGACCATCGGGACCATGAGCCTGTTCCGGGGCATCAGCTATATCGTGCTGGGGGACCAGGCGTTCCGGGGCTATCCGTCCAGCTTTGCCTTCTTCGGGCAGGGCTATGTCTGGTGGGTGATCTCGTTCGAGTTCGTGCTCTTCGCCGTGCTGGCCGTGATCTACGGCGTGCTGCTGCACAAGACAAATTTCGGCCGGTCGGTCTATGCCATCGGCAACAACGCCACGGGAGCCATGTTCTCGGGCATCCGGGTGGACCGGGTGAAGTTCATCCTGTTCCTGCTGACCGGGCTGATGTCCGGGCTGGCCGCGATCTGCCTGACCTCGCGCCTGGGGTCCACGCGGCCGTCCATCGGGTTCGGCTGGGAGCTGGAGGTCGTGACCATGGTCGTTTTGGGCGGCGTGTCCATCCTGGGCGGGTCGGGCACCATTCCGGGCGTGGTCATCGCGGCTTTTGTCATGGGGCTGGTGACCTTCGGGCTGGGCCTGCTGAACGTGCCGGGCATCGTCATGTCCATCGTCATCGGGGCCCTGCTGATCGGGGTGATCGCGCTGCCCCGGCTGTACGCGAAGTGGAAGGCGTGATGGAGAAATACGCCTTCAAGATGCGCCTGAACCCGGGCTGCAAGGCCGAATACAAGACCCGCCATGACGAGATATGGCCTGAACTTGTCACCCTGCTGAAGGATGCGGGCGTATCGGATTACTCGATCCACCTGGACGAAGAGACCAACACTCTGTTCGGCGTGCTGTGGCGGACGGAGGACCACGGCATGGACGCCCTGCCGGGGACCGAGATCATGCAGCGCTGGTGGGCCCACATGGCCGACATCATGGAGACCCACCCCGACAACGAACCCGTGGCGGTGCCCCTGACGCCCGTCTTCCACATGCCATGAGCGCGTGCGTGCAAGCGGGGCATATCGCGGTCATCGACATCGGCAAGACCAACGCCAAGTTGGCCCTGGTCGACCTGGCCACCCTGGACGAGCTGGCCGTCGTCACCCGGCCCAACACCGTCCTGCCCGGCCCGCCCTGGCCGCATTTCGACGTCGAGGGCCATTGGGAGTTCCTGCTGGACGCCCTGGCGCGCTTTCATGGCGAACACGGGGTCGATGCGATTTCGGTGACCACCCACGGGGCCTGTGCGGCCCTGCTGGGGGCGGACGGTGCGCTGGCGGCACCGATCCTCGATTACGAACATGGCGGGCCGGATGACCTGGTCGCCGAATATGACGCGATCCGGCCGGATTTTGCGGAAACCGGGTCTCCGCGGCTGGGCATGGGGCTGAACATCGGCGCGCAGCTGCACTGGCAATTCGCCCAGGACGCGGGGTTGAAGGACCGCTGCGCGACCATCGTGACCTATCCGCAATACTGGGGGTATCGACTGACGGGCGTGGCGGCGACGGATGTGACCTCGCTGGGGTGCCACAGCGATCTGTGGGACCCGGGGCAGGGGCGGTTTTCGTCGCTTGTCGGCACGCTGGGCCTGGCGGGCAAGATGGCCCCCGCCCGGGCCTCCGGTGACGTGCTGGGCCCGATCCGTCCGGACATTGCCGCGGCCACCGGGCTGGCGTTGGGGACACCTGTGTATTGCGGCATTCATGACAGCAATGCCTCGCTCCTGCCCCACCTGATGGCCCATGATGCGCCCTTTTCGGTGGTGTCGACCGGCACCTGGGTCATCGCCATGAGCGTGGGCGGAGAGCCGGTCGCGCTGGACCCGGGGCTGGATACGCTGATCAACGTGAATGCCTTCGGTCAGCCGGTGCCCTCTGCCCGGTTCATGGGCGGGCGGGCGCATGACCTGATGATGGGCGGGCCCTATGCCGAGCCCTGTCCGGGAGAGATCGACGCTGTTCTGGATGGGGGCGTGATGCTGTTGCCGGCGGTGGTGCCGGACACCGGGCCCTTCGTGGGGCGGCAGGCCCGCTGGCTGCCGGACGAGCCACAGGGCGGGCAAAGGGCCGCGGCGCTGGGGTTCTACCTGGCGCTGGTGACGGCCCATTGCCTTAGGCTGATCGGCCATGCCGGGCCGTTGATCGTCGAGGGCCCCTTTGCCCGTAACCGCTGTTACCGCCGGATGCTGGCGGCCGCGACGGGGTCACCGGTGCATGCGATGAAGGGGGCCACAGGGACCAGCCAGGGGGCGGCCCTGCTGGCCGGACCCGACCACATGCCCCGGGCCGAGGCAGAGGTGGGCCTGCCGCCCGAGGGCGCGCAGGCGGAGCGGATGGCCCGGTATGTCGAGGCCTGGCGCGCGCGGGCCTGACCGCGTGGCGCCTTATGCCCGACCGTGTTCCAGGCCCGCGATCACGCCGCGCAGCTCGGCCAGGCCGCGCAATCGGCCGATCAGCGGATAGCCCGGGTGGGTCTTGCGGCCCAGGTCGCCCAGCAGCGCATGGCCGTGATCGGGCCGGAAGGGGATCGCCCGCCCACCGGTATCGGCCCGCCGGCGGTCCTCGACCAACAACGCGGCGACCAGGGCCACCATGTCGGTGTCGCCCTCCAGGTGCGCGGCCTCCTGGAAGGACCCGTCGGGTTCCTTGGCCACGTTGCGCAGATGGGCGAAGTGGATGCGCTCCGCGAAACGCGCGGCGATGGCCGGCACGTCGTTGGTCGGGTTGGCCCCCAGGGATCCCGAACACAAGGTCAGCCCGTTCGCCGGGCTGTTCTGCATGGCCATGATCGCCGCGATGTCCGCCTCGCACGACACAATGCGCGGCAGGCCCAGCAACGGGCGCGGTGGGTCGTCGGGATGGACGCAGAGGCCGATGCCGGCTTCCTCGGCCGTGGGCACGACCTCGGCCAGGAACCGGGCGAATGAGGCGCGCAGGTCGTCACCCGTGAACCCGGCCCAGGGCGCCAGCGCGGCCCGCAGGCCCGCCACGTCATAGCGGTCATAGGCCCCGGGCAGGCCCGACATGATCGCCGTCAGCAACCGCTGGCGTTCACCCTCGTCGGCCCCGTCGGCCCAGGCCTGCGCGGCGGCGATGACCTCGGGCGTATAGTCTGCCTCGGCCCCGGGGCGCTGCAGCATGTGCAGCTCGAACCCGGCCATCTCGACCTGGGAAAACCGCAGTGCGTGGCCCCCCGTGGGCAGCGGCGCGTCCAGCCGCGTGCGGGTCCAGTCGAGCAGGGGCATGAAGTTGTAGCAGACCGTGGTGATGCCCTCGGCCGCGAGGTTGGCCAGCGACTGGCGGTAATTGGCGAAGAGCCGGTCCAGGTCGCCCGCGCCGCGCTTGATGTCCTCGTGCACGGGCAGGCTTTCGACCACGGCCCAGTGCAGCCCGGCCGCCTCGATCATGGCCTTGCGCGCTGCGATGGCCTCGCGTGGCCAGACCTCGCCATAGGGGATGTCATGCAGGGCGGTGACGATGCCCGTGGCCCCGGTCTGGGCGATCTCGGGCAGGGTAATGTCGTCCAGGGGGCCGAACCAGCGCCAGGTTTCGATCATTGTACCAGCTCCGTCACGGTGGCCCTGGCGCCCTTGCCCAGCAGGGCGGTCAGCGCCTGTGTCACGGGGGGGTGCAGGGCGGCGGCCAGGTCCTCGGGGAAGATGTCGCGGATGGCCAGCAGGGCGGCGGCCTTGTCGGAAGGGCTGTCTGCCCCGTCCCAGGCGGCCTTCAGCCGGTCGGCCAGAGGGTCGCGCACGTCGATCGCGGCCCCGGTTTCGTCGACGCCCCCGACGTAGCGCATCCACCCCGCCACGGCCAGGACCAGCCCCGGGGCGCTGCGCCCGGCGGCCAGGGTGTCGGCCAGCGTGCCCAGGATCCGCTGGGGCAGCTTTTGCGAGCCGTCCATGGCGATCTGCCAGGTCCGGTGGCGGATCGCCGGGTTGCGGTAGCGGTCCAGCAGGGCGGCGCAATAGGCCGCCAGGTCCTCGCCCTCGGGCTGTTCCAGCGTCGGCACGATTTCCTCGGTCCACAGCTTTTCGCACAGGGCCGCATAGGCCGGGTCGGCCACGGTGTCGGCGATGGTCTCGTAGCCGCCGAGGTAGCCCAGGTAGGCCAGGGTCGAATGGGTGCCGTTGAGGCAGCGCAGCTTCATTGTCTCGTGCGCCTCGACCGAGCGGACCATCTGCGCCCCGACCTTGTCCCAGGCCGGGCGGCCGGTGGGAAAATGGTCCTCGATCACCCATTGGCGGAANGGTTCNTGCTGNACGCAGGCCGGNTCNTNCCAGCCCTGNGCGNTNTNNAGCGCGGCGATGTCCTCGGGNGTGGTCGCGGGGGTGATCCGGTCGACCATNGTGGCNGGAAAGGCCACCTGNTCGGCGATCCACCCGGCCAGNNCGGCNTCGCGGGCNCGGGCNAANTCCAGCACCAGNCCGCGCAGNAGGGGNCCGTTNGACGGCAGGTTGTCANAGGTCAGCACGGTGAANGNGGCGNNNCCGGNNGCCNNGCGNCGGGNNAGCGCGGCNACCAGGAACCCCACGGCCGAGCGGGGCAGGGCGCCCGTCAGGTCATGGGCAATGTCGGGNTGATCCATGTTCAGNCGGCCCGNNGCCGGNTCATGGGCATAGCCCTTTTCGGTCACCGTCAGCGACACGATCCTGGTCTCGNGCGCNCTCATNACCTTCAGCACNGCCTCNGGGTCNTCGGGCGCGACCAGCACGTCGCAGACCGATCCGATNACCCGNGCCTCGGCGCCATCCGGCCCCAGCGTGACCGAGGTATAGGCNCCGNCCTGGGGNNCCATCTGGTCGCGCGCCGTGGGGCTTTTCAGCGACACGGCCACGATNCCCCAGTNGCCCGGNTCTGCCTGCATGGNATCGGCGGTGTAAACGGCATTGAAGGCNCGGAAGAANGCNCCGGGGCCAAGNTGGACAATGCCCGGTTTCGGCGCGGGGCCGGACCGGGAAAGACGTTCAGCGGGCAAGCCATCCTCCGTCGACATTCAGGACCGCCCCGGTGACATAGCCCGAGGCCGGGGTGCAAAGAAAGGCCACCGCTCCGGCGATGTCGGCCGGATCGCCCCAGCGCCCGGCGGGGATGCGGCCCAGGATCTCGGCTGCGCGAACGGGGTCCTCGCGCAGGGCGGTGGTGTTGTTGGTCGCGATATAGCCCGGGGCCACGGCATTGACGTTGATGCCCTTGCCNGCCCATTCGTTGGCCAGCGCCTTGGTCAGCCCGGCCACGCCGTGTTTCGACGCGGTATAGGCNGGCACGCGGATGCCGCCCTGGAACGACAGCANCGAGGCGATGTTGACGATCCGCCCGCCCGCGCCCCGGGCAAGGGCCTGGCGTGCAAAGCCCTGGCACAGCAGGAAAACGGCCTTGAGGTTGACGTCCAGCACGGCGTCCCAGTCGTCTTCGGCAAAGTCCTGGGCATCGGCCCGGCGGATGATGCCCGCGTTGTTGACCAGGATGTCCAGCGGTCCGGCCTCGGCCAGCCGCGCTGCCCCGGTCGCCGGGTCGGCCAAGTCCATGGCGAAGGCCTCGGCGCTGCCGCCGGCCTCTTCGACAAGGGCCACGGTTTCCGCGCAGGAGGACCGCCCGGCGGCCAGCACGTGGGCGCCGCGTTCAGCCAGCCCGAGGGCCGCCGCCTGGCCGATGCCGGTATTGGCCCCGGTGACCAGCGCGCGCTGGCCGTCGATGCGGAAGGGATCGCTCACTTCAGGTCCTCCATGGCGACCATGTCCATGTCGGTGAAATCGACATTGTCGCCGGCCATGGCCCAGCAGAACGTGTAGGCCCCGGTGCCCGCGCCGGCATGGATCGACCAGGGCGGAGAGATCACGGCCTCCTGGTTGGCCATCACGATGTGACGGGTTTCCGAGGGCTCGCCCATCAGGTGGAAGACCCGCGCATCGGCATCCATGTCGAAATAGAGATAGGCCTCCATCCGTCGGTCATGGGTATGGGCGGGCATGGTGTTCCAGACCGACCCGGTGGCCAGTTGCGTATAGCCCATGACCAGCTGGCAGGTGTCGCAGACCTCGGGGTGCAGGACCTGGATGATGNCCCTTTCGTTCGAGGTCTCGGCCGAGCCGAGTTCCACCCGCCGTGCATCGGCGGGGCGGATCAGCCGGGNGGGGTGGGTTGCATGGGCCGGGGCCGAAAGGATGTAGAACAGCCCCTCGCCGCCGAATTCCAGCGCCCCGGCGCCNCGNCCGACNTANAGCACGTCNCCCTTGTCCAGNGTGTGGGTNTCGCCGGCGACGGTCACNCTGCCCGGTGCGCCGATGTTCAGGATGCCCATNTCGCGCCGGTCCAGNACCGANGCNGTGCCCGTCTCGGCCACGTGGTCCAGCACCAGCGGCGCGCCCGAGGGCNCGGCCGAGCCGACGATCAGCCGGTCGTAATGGGAATAGGTCAGGCGGATCTCGCCCGGGGCAAACAGCCCGCCGACGTGGAAATGGNCGCGCAGGGCGGTGGTGTCCAGNGTCTTGGCGGTGGCCGGGTCGATGGCGTGGCGGGTTTCGGTGGTCAGGGTCATAGGGGCCTCACAGGAAATCGTCGCGGCGGGGGGTGAAGGTGTCGATCAGGCGGCCGGGTTCGAGGCAGGTGCAGCCGTGTTCGGCGCCCGAGGGGATGACAAAGCTGTCGCCCGGCCCGACCTCAAAGGCCTCGCCCGCGATGGTGAACCGGAAGCGGCCGGCATCGACATAGGTGGATTGCACATGGGGGTGGGAATGCAGCGCGCCCTGGGCGCCTTGTTCAAAGGTGAAGGCCACGACCATCAGCTCGGGGCTGTCGGACAGCACCCGGCGCCGCACGCCGGTATCGGGGGAGACTTCGGGATAGGATGTCACGTAAGCCATTGGGGAACCTCCTAACGGAACAGCGAGGGCAGCCAGAGCGAGAGCTGCGGGATGTAGGTGACCAGCATCAGGGTGGCGAAGGCCGCGCCGTANAACGGCCAGATCGAGCGCACGGCATCCCAGATCGGCAANCGGCCCACGGCACAGCCGACGAACAGAACGGCGCCGACGGGCGGGGTGCACAGGCCGATNCCGAGGTTGAGGATCAGGATGACCCCGAAATGCACCGGNTCGACGCCAAAGGCCTGGGCCACGGGCAGGAAGATCGGCGTGGTGATGACGATCAGGGGCGACATGTCCATGAAGGTGCCCAGGATCAGCAGGACGACGTTCAGCAGCAGCAGGATGACGATCGGGTTTTCCGACAGNCCCTTGAGCATGGTGACCATCGAGGCCGGCACCTTGGTATAGGCCAGGAGCCAGCCGAAGGCCGCCGCGCAGCCGATGACCATCAGCACCATGGCCGTGGTGCGCACGGCGGCNAAGGTGGCCTCGACGAAATCGTGCCAGGACAGCGANCGGTANACGAAGAAGGTGACCAGCAGGGCATAGACCACGGCGATGTTCGACGATTCCGAGGCCGTGAAGATGCCTGACCGCACGCCGCCGAAGATGATGGCCACCAGGATCAGCCCGGGTGCGGCTGACACGAACAGGTGGCCCATCATCGCCAGGCCGGGGAAGGGCTCGGTCGGGTAACCGCGCTTGCGGGCGACGAACCAGGCGGCGACCATCAGCGAGCCGGCCAGCAGCATGCCCGGGATGATGCCCGCGGTGAACAGGTCGGCGATGGAAATNCGNCCGCCCGCCGAGATCGAGTAGATGATCATGTTGTGCGAGGGCGGCAGCATCAGGGCGATGATCGACGANACCACGGTGATGTTGACCGCGTAATCCACGCCGTAGCCGCGTTCCTTCATCTGCGGCACCATCAGCCCGCCCACGGCCGAGGCATCGGCCGCCGCCGANCCCGACACGCCGCCGAACATGACCGAGGCCAGGATNTTGACCTGCCCCAGCCCGCCNCNCAGGTGGCCGACNAAGGCCCCCGCAAGGGCNACCAGNCGCCGGGCGATGTCGCCNCGGACCATNAGGTCTCCGGCATAGATGAAGAANGGNATNGCCATCAGGGCAAAGACCGACACGCCNGANTTNANCCGCTGGAACACCACNACGGGNGGNAGGCCCAGGTAGGCGATGGTGGCGAAGGAGGAGATGCCCAGGCANAANGCCACGGGCGTGCCGATCANCAGNAGGACCACGAAGGTCCCGAANAGGATNTANAGTTCCATGTCAGGTCTCGATGGGNTCGTCGCCGAAGCGCGCGGTGGGCAGGCCGGCCAGGCGGCGGGTCACCCGTTCAAGCGAAAAGAGCACGACGAGGATGCCTCCGCCGACGATCGGGGCGAAATCGAACGCGCCGGAAATGCCCAGCGAGGGCAGGGTGTTGCCCGCCGTGCGCTCGGCCAGTTGCCAGCCGAACCAGACCATCCCCGCGCCAAAGCCCGCCACGGCCAGGTCGGACACGGTGTAAAGCCACAGCTTGACCCGCAGGGGCAGGAAATACAGCAGCACGTCGAAGGACAGGTGATAGCCCTCGCGGATGCCCACCGCCGCGCCGAGGAAGATGAACCAGCCCATGATCATGACCGAGGCCGGCTCGGTCCAGATGATGCTGTCGTTCAGCACGTAGCGCCAGAACACCTGCGCCGCGATCAGCACCGTCATCACCACCAGCCCGGTGCCCGCGATCCACAATGCGGCCCTTGCCAGCACCCGCGTCGCCCGGGCCAGGGACATCATCCTGTCCTGCACGTCCTGTCTCCCTTGGAATATGCGCCGGGCCGGGTCGTGCCGGTCCCGAAGGTCGATCGCGGCGCTCCTGTTGCGCGCCGGATCGGTGTCGCTGGCCGCGCGAAGGGCCGGCCAGCGACAAAATCGGCCTGATGGGCCTTACTCGACGGCCTGGATCCGCGCGACGAGGTCCTTCAGGCTTTGGTCGGTGACGTATTTTTCATAGACCGGCACCATCGCTTCCATGAACGGGGTCTTGTCGATGTCGGTGATCACCTCGTTGCCGGCAGCGCGGACCTTTTCCTCGGATGCGGCCTCGCGTTCGGCCCACAGCTTGCGCTGCACCTCGGTCGAGGCCTTGGCCGCCTCCAGCACCGCTTCCTGGTCCTCGGGCGTCAGCTTGTCCCAGGACATTTTCGACATCACCAGGACCTCGGGCACCATCAGGTGCTGGTCCAGCGTGTAATAGCCGGCGACCTCGAAATGGCCCGAGCTTTCATAGGACGGCCAGTTGTTTTCGGCCCCGTCGATCACCCCGGTCTGGATCGAGGAATAGACCTCGCCATAGGGCATCGGCGTTGCATTGGCCCCCAGCGCGCCGACCATGTCGACAAACAGGTCCGATTGCATCACGCGGAACTTCATGCCTGACAGGTCGTCCAGCGTGGTGATGGGTTTCTGGCTGTTGTAGAAGCTGCGCGACCCGGCGTCGTAATAGGTCAGCCCGATCAGGTCGTGATCGGAAAACGCGCCCAGGATGTCGGCCCCCACGTCGCCGTCCAGCACCTTGTGCATGTGGTCGGTCGACCGGAAGATATAGGGCAGCGAGGGCACCTGGGTTTCCGGGATGATGTTGTTGAACGGGCCCATGGACACCCGGTTCAGGTCGATCACGCCGAACTGGGTCTGTTCGATCGTGTCCTTTTCCTCGCCCAGCTGGGCAGAGTGGAACACCTCGACGCAGATGCGCCCGCCGGTGGTTTCCTGCAGCATCTCGCCCATGGCCTTGACGCCCTCGACCGTCGGATAGCCGTCGGGGTGGGTGTCGGACGAGCGCAGGGTGATTTCGCAGGCGCTGGCAGAGGTGATCATCGCGGCGCTGGCCAGCAGGGCCGCGCCGATGGATTTGGCGTAAGTCATTTGTATTCCTCCCTAAGAAAAGGCTCCCCTTCAGAGCCGGTAGGCCTTTCTGGCCAAGTTGGTTGTGAGGTCGGCTGAAACCTCGTGCGCATCTGCCAGGCTCAGCCGCCCCGTGGCGACAAGCGTGGCGAGATAGGAACAATCCGACCGCCGGGCCACGTCGTGGCGGGCCGGGATCGAACAGAAGGCCCGGGTGTCGTCGTTGAACCCGGCCGTGTTGTAGAAACCGCAGGTTTCGGTGGTGGCCTCGCGGAAGCGGCGGATGCCCTCGTGGCTGTCGAAGAACCACCAGGGCGGGCCCAGCGTCAGGCAGGGATAGGCCCCGGCCATCGGCGCCAGCTCGCGGCCATAGACGGTTTCATCCAGCGTGAAGAGGATGACCCGCAGGTCCGGTTCCATCCCCACCGCGTCCAGCATCGGTTTCAGCGCGCCGACCCAATCGGTGCGCCCGGGAATGTCGAAGCCCTTGTCGCGCCCGTGTGCCGCGAACACCTGGGCCGAATGGTTGCGCCAGGCGCCGGCATGGATCTGCAGGGTCAGCCCGTCGTCGAGGCTCATCCGAGCCATCTCGGTCAGCATCTGGCCCCGGAAGACGTCGGCCTCGTCGGGCGAACACATGCCATTCAAGGCCTTCTGGAACAGCTCGGCAGCCTGCGATTGGGGCATGTCTTCGGTCCGGGCCGTCGGATGCCCGTGGTCCGAGGCGGTGGCCCCGTGTTCAATGAAAAACGCCCGCCGGGCCCGGTGCGCGGCCAGGTAGCCCGCCCAGGTCGTCGTGTTCTCGCCCGTGAGCGCGCCGAGTTGCGCGACGTTGTCGGCAAAACCTTCAAAGTCCGGGTCGACCACGGCATCGGGCCGATAGGTTGTGATCACACGGCCCGTCCAGCCGCTGTCGCGGATCATCCGGTGCCATTTCAGGTCGTCCAGGGCGCCTTCGGTCGTGGCCAGGGCCTCGATGTTGAACCGTTCGAACAGGGCGCGCGGGCGGAAATCGTCACCGGCCAGGCAGGCGTCGATATGGTCGTAATAGGCGTCCGCCGTGTCCGGGCCCAGCCGCTCATCCAGCCCGAAGACATGTTCGAAGGAATGGTCCAGCCACATGCCCGAGGGCGTGGCCCGGAACAGGTGGTAGTTGTCCGCGAACAGCCGCCAGATCTTGCGCGGGTCGGTCTCGGTCGCCCCGCCATCCACGCGCGGCACGCCCAGGTCGGTCAGGGGCACGCCCTGGCTGACCAGCATGCGAAAGACGTAGTGGTCGGGGATCACGAACAGCTCGGCCGGGTTCGGAAAGCGCGCGTTTTCGGCAAACCAGCGCGGGTCGCAATGGCCGTGGGGCGAGATGATCGGCAGATCGGCCACCGCCTCGTAGAGGCTGCGCGCGATGCTCCGGGTCGCGGGCTCGGCGGGAAACAGGCGGTCTGGGTCGGTCAGGGGCATGGTCTTGGTCCCGGAATCGTCGTCTTAGGCAGACTAGTATGCTAGTCTGTCAGTTGTGTCAAAACTTCATTTACCCTATTAAGGACCAAGACCTCACCTGCCCGGGCCTCTATGACCGCCATGACATGACCGAACTGTCCTTTCTCACTCCGACCTTGCCGGGATCGGCCACGGATCAGATCTTTGATGCGATCTACCGGGCCGTCGTTTCGCTGGAACTGCCACCGGGCGCCAAGATTTCCGAGGTCGACGTGGCCAGCCGCTTCGACGTCTCCCGCCAGCCCGTGCGCGACGCCTTCTTCCGCCTGTCCAAGCTGGGTTTCCTGGCGATCCGGCCGCAACGGGCGACCCGGGTGACCAAGATTTCCGAACGCGCGGTGCGGGATGCGGCCTTTGTGCGGGCGGCGCTGGAGGTCGCCTGTTTCCAGGTGGCGCTGGATGTGATCACAAAGGACCAGGTGGTCGATCTTCGGGCCTTGCTGCAGGCTCAGCAGGATGCGGTCACCCGCGATGCCCGGGCCGAGTTCCACGACCTGGACGATGCCTTCCATCGTCGCATCTGCGAGATCGCCGGCCACGGCCATGTCTGGGCCCTGATCCGCGAGCAGAAGGCCCACATGGACCGTGTCCGCTTCCTGTCGCTGTCACAGGACGGCCAGCTGGCGCATGATGAACACGTCGTGATCCTGGATGCGCTGGAAACGGGGGATGCCGCCGAAACCGAGGCCCGGGTCCGCAGCCACCTGGGCCGGATCCTGACCTTCGTGTCCCATATCCGGACGAAACACGCGGCCTATTTCGAAGACGAGCCCTGACGCTCAGGGACCGGACCCGGGGACCTTGCACATCCTGCCGGGGCGGCTAGACCTGACGCATCATGGTGACGCTCGATAACATCCTTTCCGACCGCGGGTCGAAATATGCCGTGACGGGCGGACCCTGCCGGTCCGAGGACGAGGCGAAGGCCATGGTCGCCCAATTGAAGCGGAAGAAGAAGTTCGCCAAGGCCACCCACCATTCCTGGGGGCTTCTGACGGCATCCGGGCCGATCAAGAACGATGACGGCGAAAGCGGGGCGGGCAATGTCATCCTGAGGATGCTCGAACGCGAGGGCCTGACCGAGCATGTGGTCATCGTGACGCGCTGGTACGGGGGCAAGCACCTGGGCGGCGACCGGTTCCGGCATGTCCAGACGGCGACGCGGATCTACCTGGACAGCCTGGAGGCGTGAACGGGTGGTCAGCATGGGCCGGTTCTGTCCGGGCCGTTCAGTTCGGTCCGTGTGGGCGGCTCAGCACGTAGGCGGCGGCCCCGGTCAGGCAGATGGCCTGGATGAGCAGGACCTTGGCCGACGCGCCCAGGGCCAGGCTGAGCAGAAAGGCGGCGGCCATCATCGCGGCGGCCAGGCGCTTGTAGCGCGGGGCGATGGCGCCATGCGCGCGCCAGTCGGCGATCATCGGGCCGAAGGTGGGGCTTTCGGTCAGCCAGGTTTCCAGCCGCGGAGAGCTTTTGCCGAAGGCGAAGGCCGAAAGGATGACGAAGGGAGTTGTCGGCAGGATGGGCAGCACGGCGCCGATTGCGCCCAGGGCGAGGCTTATGCCGCCGACGCAGAACCAGAGGATCCGGCCGATCCCGTTCGAATTGTCCGATAGGCCCATATCCTGCCCCTGCCTGACCGCCCGCACCCTAGCACGCGCCGGGCACCGGGAACCATCCGCGGTTTCGGACAAGGCAAAGGGTCTGCAAATTGGGCAACCGGGATCTGGCGGGGGCGGGATCGTCGGCCGGGCATCGACAGCAGGGGGCAAAGGATGTGTTGTGCCGGGGTTGCCGCTCTTGCAGACAAGGACCCGCCCGATGACCCATCACGCGCTTGATTTCGCGAAACTGACCCCGCGCGAGGCCTACAAGGTCATGATCGGTACCATCGTGCCCCGGCCTATCGCCTGGGTGACCTCTGTGTCGCTGGACGGGGTTGTGAATGCGGCCCCCTATTCGTTCTTCAATTGCCTGTCGGCGGACCCGGCCATCGTGGCGCTGGGGGCGGAAAACAAGCCGGACCGAACCTTCAAGGACACGACGCAGAACATCCGCGACACGCAGGAATTCACGGTGAACATCGTCGATCATGCCAACCTGGTGGCGATGGCCGACACGGCGGCGAATTTCCCGGCCGACGTGGATGAGCTGGCCGAAGCCGGCTTGACGGCCGTGCCGGGGGTCACCGTGGGGTGTCCGCGCATTGCCGAGGCACCGGTGGCGTTCGAGTGCCGGCGTTACATGGGGTTGTCGCTCGGGGTGTCTCGCGAGATCATCCTGGGAGAGGTGACCATGGCGCATGTGCGCGAAGACATCATCGACCTGGAGACCTATTATTCGGATCCCCTGGCGCTTGACGCCCTGGGGCGCATGGGGGGCAACACGTATTGCAGGACCGGTGACGTCTTCGATCATCCCACGCCGTCACCCGAAGAGGTCCAGGCCCGCCGGCGAAAGTGAACGGGTCTCGCTGGCCAAGATTATTCGTCCGAATAATCTGGCACGGCGACACTGTCATGGTCGGTAGAGCGATGACCGGCGGTATCCGAATGACACACCGGTTGACGAGATTTTTCGGCCGAAAAATCTTGGCCTGTCGGCGGGGTTCGGCATCAGGTCAGCGGACGACCAGCACCGATTGCGAGGCGTGGCGGACCACCCGGGCGGCGTTGGGCCCGACAAGGTAATCCCTGAACTCGGGCCGGTGCGCGCCCACGACGATCGTATCGGCCTCCAGCGCATTAGCCGTCGCAATGATGCGGTCATAGATCGTGCCCTGGACGATATGGCAGGCCGTTTCGGCCAAGCCGGGCAGGTGGGTCTTGGCGAAACTCCGCAGGGTGTCGCGGGCTTCGTCCAGCACCTGCCCTTCCAGGTCCGGGCCAATGGCCGCCCCGACGATGGCCATGCCCGTATCGGGCACCACGTTGACCACGTCGATGGTCCCGGCGCTTTGGGCGGCCAGGCCCAAAGCCGCCTTGGCCGCCTTTGCAGACCCCTCGGTTTCGTTCAGATCGACGGCAAGCAGGATCTTGGCGAACATGGCGGGCTCCTCCTCAGAACGCGGGTTGAGTGGCCCGGGGCCGCTGGATCATCACCACGCCGGCCAGCAGCAGCAGGGCGGGAATGAAGAAGATCTCCTTGGGCATCCGGTCGTTTTCGACCTCGACCCCGGTCACGATCACTGGCAGGTCGCCGTAGTAATCATATTCTGTGCCCAGGGTTTCGAAATGCGGTGTCCCGGGGAAGGGTTCTTCCAGCAGCAGCTGGCCGTCTTCTTCCATCACCGTCAGCCCCTGTTCGGACAGGGCGGTGTCGGCATCTCCGGACATGGCGGGCACCACGATGGTCGTCGGCCTCAGGTCCCCGGTATCGAAATCCGGCCCGGTGATCGTCAGCCGCACCGGCACGCCGTCCTCGGCCGAGGCCATCAGTTCAAGCCCTGCGGGACCCTGGGCCAGGGTGTACTTGTCGCTGACCTGGTCGAGGATCAGCCCGGGCCGGAACAGGATCAGGGCGATGACCAGCAGGATCGCGCTTTCCCAGGGCTTGGACTTGGCGATGAAATAGCCCTGGGTCGCCGCCGCGAACAGCAGCATGGCGATCAGGGCCACGACAAAGACCATCACCGCCTTCACAAGGCCGACGTCGATCAGCAGCAGGTCGGTGTTGAAGATGAACAGGAACGGCAGCAGGGCCGTCCGGATGTCGTAGGCAAAGCCCTGGATCCCGGTCTTGATCGGATCGCCCCGCGAAATCGCCGCCGCCGCATAGGCGGCCAGGCCCACGGGTGGCGTGTCATCGGCCAGGATACCGAAGTAGAAGACGAACATGTGCACGGCGATCAGCGGCACGATCAGGCCCGCCTGGGCCCCCACCGAGATGATCACCGGGGCCATCAACGAGGACACCACGATGTAGTTCGCCGTGGTCGGCAGGCCCATCCCGAGGATCAGCGAGAGGATTGCGACCAGGAACAGCAGGATCATCAGGTTGCCGCCCGAGATGACCTCGATCACCTGGCCGATCACCTGGTGCGCCCCGGTCAGCGAGATCGTCCCCACGATGATGCCGGCGGCCCCCGTGGCCACGCCGATGCCGATCATGTTGCGCGCGCCCAGGATCAGGCCCTGGACGAAATCACGCCAGCCCGCCAGGGCCTCGGCCATCGGGCCCTGGCCCCGGAACAGCGCCTTGATCGGCCGGTGCGTCACCGCGATGATGATCATGAAGATCGTGGCCCAGAAGGCCGACAGGGCGGGCGACAGGCGGTCCAGAGACTCGGTCCGCACCATCAGGTTCCAGATCAGGATGAAGATGGGCAGGGCGTAATAGGCGCCTCCGATCAGGGTCGGCGTCAGGCGCGGGGCCGAGGGCACCGGCGCGTTGGGATCGTCCATTTCCAGGTCGGGGTATTTCGAGGCCACCCACAGCAACACCAGGTACAGCACCGCCACGATGGCCACCGAGGCATAGACGCTTTCGCCCATCACCGGGTCCAGCACCATGCGGATGCCCACCATGATGAAGGTGCAGACGCCCAGGAACAGGAAGCCCGACAGGAACAGGATCAGGATCATCAGGATGCCGATCCTGCGGCCATCCTTTTCCAGCCCCTTCAGCCCCATCTTCAGGCTTTCCAGGTGCACGATGTACAAAAGCGCGATGTAGCTGATCACCGCCGGCAGGAAGGCGTGCTTGACCACGTCGATGTAGGGAATGTTGACGTATTCCACCATCAGGAACGCCGCCGCCCCCATGACCGGCGGGGTCAGCTGACCGTTGGTCGACG
>PAQV01000020.1 GCA_002709405.1 Paracoccaceae bacterium | reverse complement strand
TGTACTTAGCTATTGAGTTACAAAGTTTCGCTGTATACATTCTTGCTGCTCTTTACCGGAACAACGAGTCTGCTACAGCTGCTGGACTGAAGTACTTCCTACTTGGTGCTTTATCTTCAGCCTTTATCCTTCTAGGATCTAGTTTAATCTACGGATACACAGGGCTAACAAACCTTGATGCTATCAGTAGTTTATTATCAGTTTCATCTCCATCAGATAGTATTACACAAGGAGTAATTCTTGGTCTTGTAATCATGACTGTTGGGTTCTTATTCAAAATTGCTTCAGCTCCATTCCACAACTGGGCTCCTGACGTATACGACGGAGTACCAACAATTGTTACAACTTGGTTAGCTGTAATGCCTAAAATCTCTATCTTCGTACTATTATTAACACTTAACTCATTAACTGATGGTTTAGGACTATCATTTGGTGATATTACAGTGAACGTATGGCAAGCTCTATTATTAGTTTGTTCATTATTATCATTAATCATTGGTACTGTTGTAGGATTAGCACAATTCCGAATCAAACGACTATTAGCTTACAGTACAATTTCACACGTTGGGTTCATGTTACTAGCACTAGCTGTTAGTGGACAAGAGTCAATCGACGCGTTCTTATTCTACTTAATCCAATACAGTGTAACTAGTTTAAACGGATTCTTAATCTTATTAGCTTTTGGTTACCTAATCTACAGCAAGAAATCAACACAAAACAGTGACGTACAATTCATTTCACAACTAGCAGGACAGTTCCGACATAACCCTGTTCTAGCTTTAAGTATGATCATTTGTCTATTCTCTATGGCAGGAATTCCTCCTCTAATGGGATTCTTCGCTAAGTATGCAGTTCTATACACAGCTATCCACAACGGATACTACTTCATTTCACTAGTTGCAATTCTAGCTAGTGTAGTGAGTGCTGCTTACTACCTACGAGTTGTTCGAGTACTATACTTTGACACAACAAGTGATAACACAGATGAGTCTTCTTACGACGCATCAGTAATCACAAGTACACACAGTTACCTAATTGCTGTTCTAACAGCAGCTATCGTTCTATTTGTACTACAACCATCATTAATCTTAAACAGCACTCAGTTAATGGCAATGTCAATCTATAGCTACTAATGACAATGATCGTTCTATTAATCTTTGTGCCTATCCTGGTTGCAATTCTATTAGCACTTAACGTACTATTGGCAGTTCACCGACCTGACACAGAAAAGGTAACTCCCTACGAATGTGGGTTTAACCCAATCTATGGTCAAGTACGGGCTCCATTTGCTATCCAATACTACTTAGTTGGTATTCTATTCTTAATCTTCGATCTTGAAATCGCTGTTCTGTACCCATTAGCTGTAACATTATACCAAGTATCAGTTTATGGATTCTGGGTTGCCATGATCTTCTTAGTACTTCTAACCGTAGGATTCGTATACGAGTTCGGGAAGGGAGCACTGAAATTCACTGATCACCGATCTTCAATTCACCGAGCCACAATCGAAGCACCTCAAGTTTAGTTGTTTGCTCAACAAGGCGAGTGCAAATTATAATCCCCTTTTTACCTATTTATTCTGTTTTATTTATGTGTCGTTACTAACGTTAGTCTCTTATATAGAATAACAGAGATACTTTAATAAATAAATAGAGTACGGTATTTATCCTCTGGGAGCTATGATTAATATTAGAGTGAGCTAGCATAGTATATATGAACTCTCTATAGTTTTTGTTTCGGAAAATTGACAAGTACTTGTTTTTGCCCTTGCTGGGGGGGCCCAAAAAAAGGGAAAGAAAATAACATCATGCTTTAAGTATGTTGATATAATGTATGTCTCTTATATTTAATAATAAACAATAAGTAACTTATCTTGGCCATATAGGGTAATATTTACCCATTTATTGGAAATTGCTCCTTAACTAAGTCACGCGTTAATTTGCCTGACTGAATACCTATTACCTCAATTTTAGGTAACTTACTCTCTCCTTCTGTTATAAAGCCTATTATAGACTGCGGAGGCTATATACATAATTAATACCTTATTTTACACGTAGGAGTTTGACCTACTCTTATTTCTAATCTGCTCTTTTTTTTTTTGCCCCAGCTACGCTGGGCAAAAACAGCTAACAAAAGGGACGGAATTAAACAGGAATAAGATTAATTTGTTTTAATCAAGATTGTCTTTGATTAAGGATAAATTAAGCAAATATACATTTATACTATGCGATTACTTAAATCACATCCAGTTTTAGGACTAGTTAACAGTTACATGGTTGACAGCCCACAACCGGCAAGTCTTAGTTACATGTGGAACTTTGGTTCATTATTAGGAGTTTGCCTAGTGATCCAAATCGTAACAGGAGTAACACTTGCTATGATAAGGGGCGGCTGCGTCCAATTCAGGACGTCAGCCGCCAGTGCGTAGCATAATATTCTATATGCTGGAACGTCTTTAATGTTTTAGTACTCATTGAGTAACAATCTAAAACTAGACAACTAGCAGGAATTCCCTCAGCGACTACATGAATATAAATACTGTTTAGTATTTAAGATATAGTCCATTTTTTCTCTCCCCCGTTCCGACAGGGGACAGTGAGATTCAAAGGCACTTACAAATCCTAGATCCTAGTACTGCTCTGCATTACTCTGGTGACTTTTCAGATCTTAACCTTCATACAATGTTAATGCCCTGGTTCATTACAGGACTTATTGACGCTGAAGGGACTTTTACTTGAAGTTTAAGTCGTAATAAGAAAGTCAAATTAGGTTGAACTATTGCACCTCGCTTTAGTATTTGTCTTCACATTCGTGACTACACTTTACTTCAAGCAGTGCAGCAGTTCTTTGGAGGTATTGGAGTGCTAAAAACTTCTGGTAAGTTCGTGTACTACGATATTAATTCAGTACAACAGTTAAATGTGCTATTTAACCACTTGAGCTTATACCCACTCATGACCTTTAAACGGTACATGTATTACATCTTCTTAATGGTATTTGATATTTACTCTAAGAAGGAACACTTAACTCCTCAAGGGTTTATGTTATGTGTAGCGTATATTAATAGTCTGAATAAGGCTATTAAACCTCAGGTTCTTAGTACAATTACTGGATCATACGGTCCATTACCAGAGTTGGTACTACCGCTTATTCCAACGTCTATCTCTTATACCTTAAATCCTTATTGAGTTTTAGGATTTGTATGTGGAGAAGGTACATTTACTTTCTTCAAGCGGACTCGTACTAATGCTGCTGGCATTACTATCTTTGATTACACCTTTGTGTTCGAGACTAGCCAATTACCTTTAGATACGTCATTACTAATGGCTATTCTAAGTATGATTGCACCAGGAAACCTATATTCACATGTAGGATCTGTATCTCGAATTCGAGTGGCTAACATGGATGTTCTTCAACACTACGTCTTACCATTCTTTACACATTATCCTTTACCGGGGTATAAGGGTCTTCAATACCAAACTTGGCTTAAGGCCGTAGAAGTGGTTATTGCAGATCGTAAGTATAGCAAAGGACGGGAAGTTATCTTAACCCGTTTAGTCAAAGACCTGGCAGCTTTATAACTCACTATATAGGGAAAAAGGGCACTACACACCTAACATTGATCTTGCATTCATCAGTGTAGAGCACATTATGCGTGACGTTCACTACGGATGGTTAATCCGATACCTACACGCTAACACAGCTTCATTCTTCTTCATCTTCGTTTACCTACACATTGCTCGAGGTCTATACTACGGATCATACCGATCACCACGAGTTCTACTATGGTCTATTGGAGTAATTATCTTAATCTTAATGATTGTTACAGCATTCCTTGGATACGTACTACCGTACGGTCAAATGTCACTTTGGGGAGCTACTGTAATTACTAACCTAATGTCAGCTATCCCATGGATTGGACAAGATATTGTTGAGTTCCTATGGGGAGGTTTCAGTGTAAACAACGCTACACTTAACCGATTCTTCTCACTACACTACTTACTACCTTTCATCTTAGCTGCTCTAGTATGTGTACACCTTATTGCACTACACGAGCACGGAAGTAGTAACCCATTAGGAGTATCAGGTAACACTGATCGATTACCATTCCACCCATACTTCACATTCAAAGATCTAGTTACAGTATTCCTATTCTTACTAGTTCTTGGAGTAATGGTATTCTACGCTCCTAACTACCTAGGACACAGTGATAACTACATCCCTGCGAACCCAATGCAAACACCTGCATCAATTGTTCCTGAGTGGTACCTATTACCATTCTACGCAATTCTACGATCTATCCCTAACAAGTTATTAGGAGTAGTGGCTATGCTTGCTTCATTACTGATCTTACTTGCAATGCCTATTGTAGATACTTCACGTGTACGTGGATCACAATTCCGACCACTAATGCGATGGGCCTTCTGGTTATTCGTAGCTGACTTCTTTGTACTAATGTACATTGGTAGCCAACACGTTGAGGAGCCATTTATTACTGTTGGAGCTCTTGCCACAGCGTTCTACTTCAGTTGGTTCTTAATTGTTGTGCCTGTAATCGGTATCGTAGAGAACACTCTACTAGACATCGCTACAGAGCCTAAATCATAATTTAATCCCCTTTTTGCATTATATAAGAAACTAACAATAAGTAGTAATTCTAGAAGTCACAGGTTTTTGCCCCCCCCCGCTTTCTTTCTAACAAGGGCAAACAAAAACAGAATTTACAGTGAGACTAACATTGTTATCTCTTGTTGGTTTCTTATATAACAATTTCATAAATAAGAGCCCATCACTCTTTCTCTGCTCATAAACAAGTAGGGAACTCCTATTTCCCTGTAATTTATAAAACTAGGGAAGTGTAAAGGACTAGTAAATATTATATTTTAAAGAAAGAAGTATTTAAACGTGAACAGAACAAAAAAAACTTATATATTCATATATGACTCGATGACTTTTTAGTACAAACGCCAAGGATATCGGTACACTATACCT
The DNA here is from genome assembly GCA_002709405.1 of Paracoccaceae bacterium. Lineage (GTDB taxonomy): Bacteria > Pseudomonadota > Alphaproteobacteria > Rhodobacterales > Rhodobacteraceae > Marinibacterium. Next base: position 11,382 of record PAQV01000020.1, on the reverse strand, counting down.
TATCTTCGCCGTGTTCAGTGGTATGTTAGGGACAGCCTTCAGTGTGTTAATCCGTATGGAGTTAGCATCACCTGGAGTACAATACCTACAAGGAAACCACCAACTTTACAACGTAATCATTACAGCTCACGCTTTACTAATGATCTTCTTCATGGTTATGCCAGCTCTAGTAGGTGGTTTTGGTAACTACCTAGTGCCAGTACAAATCGGAGCTCCAGATATGGCGTTCCCTCGACTAAACAACATTAGTTTCTGGTTACTACCTCCTTCATTAATCCTACTATTAGCTAGTGCTTTAGTAGAGCAAGGAGCTGGTACTGGATGGACAATTTACCCTCCATTATCAGGAATCCAAAGCCACTCAGGTGGATCTGTTGATTTAGCTATCTTCAGTCTACACCTATCTGGTATTAGTTCAATGTTAGGAGCAATGAACTTCATCACTACAATCCTAAACATGCGACACCCAGGAATGTCAATGCACAAACTTCCACTATTCTGTTGGGCGATCTTCATTACAGCAATTCTACTTCTACTATCACTACCTGTTTTAGCTGGAGGTATTACAATGCTACTAACTGATCGTAACTTCAACACTTCATTCTACGACCCTGCTGGAGGAGGAGACCCAATCCTATTCCAACACCTGTTCTGGTTCTTCGGACACCCAGAGGTTTACATTCTGATCATCCCTGCATTCGGAATCGTATCTCACGTAGTTGCAACATTCTCAGGTAAACCGGTATTCGGATACTTAGGAATGGTTTACGCTATGTTCAGTATTGGAATTTTAGGATTCATCGTTTGGAGTCACCACATGTTCGCTGTAGGACTTGACGTTGATACTCGAGCTTACTTCACTGCTGCCACAATGATTATTGCTGTACCTACAGGAATTAAAATCTTCTCATGGTTAGCTACATGTTACGGTGGATCATTACGATACACTGCACCAATGGTATTCGCATTAGGATTCATTGCACTATTCACAATTGGAGGTCTTACAGGAGTTATCCTTGCTAACGCTTCATTAGACGTTGCAATCCACGATACATACTACGTGGTTGCTCACTTCCACTACGTTCTTTCAATGGGAGCTGTATTCGGAATGTTTGCTGGATACTACTTCTGGGGACCTAAGATCATTGGTAAAACTTACAACGAGCAATTAGCACACATCCACTTCTGGACAATGTTCGTTGGTGTTAACGTATTAGCACCATAATGTATTTATAAACTGGAACTAGCGATAATTTACACCTTAAATAAGGGAATAGCTAAATATTTAATTCTAGAATCAGTTGGTATGTTACCTCAACGACTACACAATACACTAAGCGTCCGTCATGACTTAGATGATATAGTCTGAATGTTATTGCTTAATAACGAATAACATTTGTAACCTTACTTTCTTCCCTCAACACTTCCTTGGACTGGCGGGAATGCCTCGGCGTATCCCTGACTACCCTGACGCCTTCGCGGGATGGAACCTTATCTCAAGTTACGGTTCAATCATTTCAGTGGTAGCTACAGCTATCTTCCTTTACATCATTTGGGATCAATTTGTACACGGTAAAGCCGTTTCAAACAACCCATGGGCAGTACCACAATTCTTCACAAGTACTCCAGAGTTCTTAAGCGGACCACAATACGCACACTCATTAGAGTGGACTCTAGCTAGCCCAGTACCATTCCACTCATACAACACACTACCTGTACAATCATAGTGCAAATAGTAAGCTTTTTCAATAAAGCAGTGGAAATTAATCCCCTTTTTTTAACAAATTTTAACACCAAGTCTCAAACCGTATACTAGAGGCTCCGGCTGTTTTTGGGGTTCCCCCAAAAAAGGAGCAGTATACATCTGGTTATAAGCTTTCAAAGTATAACAAACCAGACGAGGCACGCTTACTGCCTTTCTATTTCCAATATTAGGAGTCACTCGCCCCTGCTAAGGCTAACATATCAATGTTAAAGCTAAATCAACTAATTAAATCATGCCACAACTATTACCATTTTACTTCATTAACCAACTATCATTCGCATTCCTAGTACTAATCACTCTAGTTTACGTATTTGGAACTTACATCTTACCAGCCTTCGTTGAGCTATTTGTAACACGAATGTACATTACTAAACTATAATTTATAGCTTTAGTTTATGACCCATTTACGGCTGCTTATAGTTCTAGCGCCCTCCCGCTTTATTTATAACAAGAGTAGCTGGGTTAATCCCCTTTAGTTTCCCGCCCCTTTAGTTTCCCGCCCCTTTGACAGGGAAAAGCCATGATTGCATTTATGAAAACATATAAGAGAAATACAAGTAATAGCAAGTAATAAGCACCCGGATGTCGCTAGCTTCTTTGACTTCGACAGCGAGTCCTTTTCAAACATGTTTATAAATATGAACATAATATAAAGGATTGTTAAACCCTCAATAGCGCCTCGCTTGCGAGGCGAGTAAGTTTCTTATATGTTTAATTTCTGTTTATTTTATAAAAAGGGGGTTAATAACCTCGGGCTTGTCCGAGGAGAAAAAAGGCGTGTGAACTAAGATCCCCACCAGTAGATTGAAATGTATAGGAATAACCAAACTACGTCAACGAAGTGCCAGTATAGAATAGCAGCCTCGAATCCTAAGTGGTGGTGGTCTGTTAGGTGGTATGATAGAATTCGGAAGAATGCTACCGCGATGAATAGTGTACCGATAATAACGTGGATACCGTGGAATCCAGTTGCAAAGAAGAATGTTGACCCGTATGCTCCATCCGCAATAGTGAATGGTGCCTCGTGGTACTCTAATCCTTGAAGAGCTGTGAAGATAACAGCTAGTACAACTGTAATGATGATTCCTAGGATTGTTCCTCGTCGGTTACCCTCAATTAATGAGTGGTGTGCGTAAGTTACACTTGCTCCTGATGAAAGAAGTAGAACAGTGTTAAGTAATGGGATCTCGAATGGGTTAAGAGGGTCAATACCTGCTGGAGGCCATGCGTTTCCTAACTCTACAGTAGGAGCTAATGCTGAGTGGAAGTCTATGTGTTATCGACTAACTTTGCTTAATCGGTGGAGTTGACTGGTGTGGAAGTATGGTGAAATGTGATCTACCACACGTTGAGGATCGGAAATTGCGAGTTTCTTACCTCCCATAACTAGCTTAGAATCCAAATCAAGTTTGGACTTCAATACAACGATTAACCGTTGTCGTTCAGCCGAGTCTAATGGAGATACTCCAATTACGAAGCGGTTGTTAATCCACTGACCATTTCGCATTGCTCAAAATGCTAATGTGACCCAGTCAAAGTACTCCTCAAAATGAATTGGAAGTAAGTGTAAACCCTCGTGTTGCCAGTGCATCCGTAAGATGTAAAGGTAAAATGAATCCAGGCTTACACCTGCTAAAGATCGCGATGCTCCGTTGATTGAAGTAGGACGAATAGGGTGCCACTCTAAGTAAGGAGCAAAGAAATCCATTAATCACTGAAGGAATACTACATCCGTAGAAGACAATTTAAGAACAGTAGACCGTGGAAAATGCCAATTGTTAGGCCCTTTAAGTAAGGTTGCCCCACTACTGCTAAGTAATCCCATTAGTGCCGAGTAAGCCAATCGAGGCAGTACACCTTTCTGGTCCTCAGAGGGCATAGGCAATACCTCTTCTGAAAGAGTTCGAGGCTTATTCCCTGAAAAATATTGAGTTACTAGCATAGCGGAAGATTCCAGGATCACTGTATGATCAAATAAATTAGACAAATGCATAGACGAATGGAAGTCGATAATTGTATGTAGACTATATTTTGTGATGAAGCGTCATCACCTAAACGTGTAGTCTTTGAGTTATTATTAACTGCTAGTAGATTCCTATTTATAAGATTGTCACTAGTAATTAGTACTTATAATCATGAATGTTCCTGGCATATAGTTTAATTGGTTAGGCTCACTTCCTTTTGAAGCCCAGAAGATTGAGATGAAGAAGAATACCTCACTGATAATGAATAATGCTACACCAAGGTTAAGACCTTTTTGTACAGCAAATGTGTGGTTTCCTAATAGAGTTCCCTCTGCTACAACGTCTCGGAACCATAGAGCCATTGAGCTCACAGTTGTGATGAATCCGATGATAACAAGGAATCCACCGTTAGATACTCCGTTGAAGTACATTGCAGCGGCCATAGTTAGGATTAGTAATGAGAATGAAGTTAGTAACGGCCATGGTGATGGAGTTACTAAGTGGAAAGGATGTGCTTGGAATTGTGCTCGTGATAGTTGCATAATTAAAGATTTTATAGAATCAGACAATAATAGATAATGTCTATTATTACTAGGGTCCTTGAATTAATCAAGGCAGCTGTTAGCTTATGATACTCCTCTAGTTACGGCACAGTTGTGCCCTCCTTTCCCCAACTTATGATCGGGAAAATGTAGAGGATGCTTATGCCATAATTTTTAATTATATATTGTCTGTCTCTTATAGTTTATTAAATCGGATAAAATAGGATTCGAACCTATGGTACCGGAAAGGCACACCATATTTCAAGTATGGCACATTCGACCACTCTGTCATTTATCCGAAAATAGAGTAGCGGCTGTTTTTGGGTTCCCCCCAAAAAAAGGAGCCGCCGATACTATTCTTATATAGTTTATAATTACTGGTCTATCTCTTATAGTCGTTTACTTTGTTTCATTTATTTTTGCTACTGCATTTTTGGGGTTCCCCCAAAAATGACCCAAAAAACGCAAAAACGTAGCTAAAACAACATATAAGAGTAAGTTATAACTTTTGCTTTTCCTTTAATGACTGTAAATTCGCCGAAGGCAGCGAATTTAAGGGCGATAAACAGCAAGTATGCTGGAACTGGTAGACAGGTGGTTCTTAAGCAACCATGACGATACGTTGTATGGGTTCAAGTCCCATTACTTGTAAATTAAAGGAGGCTAATATAAGAGACAGACATAACTTCACAGGAATGGCTTGATTCGAACAAGCTCCGCGAGACTTTGGAGATCTGCATGCTACCATTGACACCACATTCCTATCAATACTTGGTTAAATTTACCTCCTTAGCGCCCCGCTCCTTTGACAGGGGCGAGTAAACAAGGGCAACACGAATCGAACATGTATTGGCGAATTTGAAGTTCGCTATTCTACCATTGAACTATACCCCTAGCCCACCACCCCACCAGCAAAGCTGGTGGGGCAAGCTTGACCTTACGGTCTTTTATATCAGTTCCTTATAAACTATAATTATTACTGATAGCTATATTTATAAGAGAATAACAAACTATAATTATTACTGATAACTATATTTATAAGAGAATAACAAAGATACTCTTTGATCAAATGGATAAGAACAGCATGTTTAGGTCAGAGAACCTAGGCCTCTGCTGCAACTTAGAGCCCTGTCTGACTATCACCTAACCGACTGTAGATCTAGTGTCTATAGAGGCGCTGAGAGTATTGTAACCTAGAGTTACAAGGTAATTATTTACTAGGTGACAAGGCTATTTATCTATTAATCATGACACCTGTAAAAGCTGTTATCCGTAATGGTCGATTTGTTAACAAGACACCGGACGCTATTTCTTACCATATGCATTTGGAAGATAGTAAACGTTTGAGCAAACTTCAAGCAATGTACCGGAAATACGCTATTGTATACGGTCTACGCAGTAACATTGACAACCGTATTTATATTGGGTCTTCATTAACACCAGGATTGCGATTCCATCATCACCTTATTACGGCCTCCCGGTCTAATTTTAATCTACAAGCAGCTATTGCCGAGCATGGGCTAGAAAACTTTACAGCATTGGTTTACGCTAAATTTGAGTGGAATCGTAATGATTACGAGGGAACGAAGAAGTTCTTACTTCAACAGGAACAACTAATCATGGATCAATTTCCTCGAGAACAGCTATTCAATACTAATAAAGCCGTTGCTTAATTTATTTAATCCCCTTTTTAGTAATCAGCAGTCTTATAGATGTATTGATTATGTCAATACATCAAGCTTGCCCACCAGCGAAGCTGGTGGGGGGTGGGGCAACACGAATCGAACATGTATTGGCGAATTTGAAGTTCGCTATTCTACCATTGAACTATACCCCTAGCGTTAATAGGGCTAAGAGGGGATCGAACCCTAAATCAACAGATTTGCAATCCGTGTGTAGTACCATACTACCGCCTCAGCCCTTTATATTATTTTTATATAAAAGAGAGAAACAAATAAACCTAACACTAGAAGAATCGAACTTCCATCATTAAATTAGGAATTTACTGCTCTACCGTTAAGCTAAGCGTTATAAACTATCCTTTTATAGATAAAATGTTGCTAAAAGAGAATAACAGATCTTTATCTAAAAAAAAAAGGGGATTATGATTTGCTTGTTGCTGTAGCTGTAGGAGTAGGACTCATACATAGTACGATAGGTCCAACCATAGCAAGTAAGAAAATTACACTTGCAACTACTAACCATAGTGAAGCGTATGTGTATAGACCGTGACCAATACTTTCGATTTGAGTAAAGGTTGTCATTGTGCTATCTGCAACTACTGGGTTGAATGCAGCGTGAACTCCTTCTGTTCCCACAGAGTGGTGAATAGAGTCAAGTGCAGTATCAGTGTTAGAAATCCCAAGTAGAGTTGTGTTTAACCAGTTAAAGATACTTAGTGAAACGTGTAGTGATCCACCATCGTGGTAACTTACTGGTAAGATTGATAGTAACTCGAAGAAGAATAGTGATCCTAAGAAAGCTCCCATAGGTAAGCTCTTAGTATACTCTTGTCCTGTCTCAACTAGCTCAACTAATCGTAAGTTAAGCATCATGATAACGAATAAGAATAGGATCGCGATAGCCCCAACGTAAACAATTAAGTATACAAGTCCTAGGTAGGCAACACCTAATAGAACTAAGTAACCAGCTACGTTAAGGAACACAGCAATTAGGAATAATACCGAAATAACTGGGTTTTTAGCAGTAATAACCATAATACCTGATAAAATGGCTCCTAAAGCTAGTAAATCTAGTAATACGTTGTTCATATTTAAAATATAGATACCCTATCTAATACTTTTGGTTTTCGCCCGGAATAGGTAGTTAGATGCCAGATGCCTTTAGGGAAATATAAAGGAATAGCAGAGAGTCGTAGACATTTAGCTTATTATTTATAGCTTTAAGTAATAACTAAAGTAGTCGTTTAGAATGCTTAAATACATCCCAAAACAGTAAACCAAAATGAGTTTTAGTCTTAACTCCCTATTAACAAATAGGGAAGTCCTTAACTGGAGTCGAACCAGCTCTCTAAGAATTAACAGTTCTTCGCTGCACCGTATAGCCCTAAGGACGTTATCTATTGGTTTTAGTATTAACATACTTATATTGTATTAACTAATATGACTTCATTTCATGAAAACAGGACACAGCAAATTTATTTAGTATAGTGTGAGTTTCTTATAATGCTCCTTTCCCGGAAACATCTTACAAGTAGTGGGACTTGAACCCACATGGCTGGAGGCCACAGTTTCCTAAGAACTGCCCGGCTACCAATTACGGCATACTTGCTGTTTATTTTTGCCCTAGTTACTTTTATAGCAAGGGAAACAGGGAAAAGGGGGTTAATAATTTAGTTGTCAAATAATACTATGAGTATAGTAGTAGGAATGACATCATAAGAGCGAATAGACCTGTAGCCTCTGATAGAGCGAATCCTAGGATCGCGTATGAGAATAGTTGCCAATCTTACTTAATGGTATATATATATATATCCTAGCGCCCCTGCTAGCAGGGGCGATTAAGTAATAATGAGATCATATCTTTTGTCATAGTTTCAGACAATTTAACATCTGATCGTTGAAGATTTAAGTCTTGCTGATTAGTATTTAGCATTAATTCTATTACCAATATTTTGGTGATCTTTTAATACAGTCCCAGCATATAGTTAATAATTCGACCCCAAGCAAGGTCGTAGAGCAGGGTTACGTGCAGTTGCAGTAATTAGTCCTGAGAATACTACTCCAATTCCAACTCCCGCTCCGGCTAGTCCAATAGTAGCTAGTCCTGATCCAATGTATTTTGCAGCTTGTAGCATGGTTAATGTGAATTTAATAGCCTCGTCACACCGTACAGCGCCATAATAATTAAATTAACAGAGGGTTAGGTGTATGGCAGACGGAGCTCTAAGTTGCAGCAGTGGTCTAGAAAAATTGAGTAACTAAACATGCCGTTCTTTTCACATTAATATTGACTATAAGAGAATAACTTTCATTATAATAAAAAGGTATTGGCCTTCCTTAAAAAATAAAGGCTGCTTTCCGAAACAGGGCTCTGTTTATTCAATAAACCGTCACTCACTTATATTTAATATAAAAGCTTTGATTAAAAGTAACTGTATCAATTTACATAGGTTGGCTTAGTTCAACGGTAGAACACTAGTTTGTGGATCTAATGATCCCAGTTCGATTCTGGGAGTTGACCCTTATACAGTAATAGAGGGATTATGGGACTGATGGCTTCAAGTTATGGCCACAGGAAAGTCCTAGATGATTATAGCATATCCTATAAATAAGGAATAGCTAAAGCTATGGTTACTTACAGAAAAAATATATTACGAGATGAAAACCAGTAGTCTATAATATCGCACTTATTACCTATGCTCATCATTTTTGTTTTTGTCTCGTCCTTTTTTGGGATTCCCCCAAAAACAGCGGCTAAAAATAGGGCCAAAATGACAAAAAGAGAAAGAATACATATTGTAATTTATCAGTCCAACTTAGTAATTACTGGGTACAGAATTAGGCTTATAGTAATCCCTTTACCACTTAAACTAAACAGCTAATATAGTTCAACGGTTAGAACATATCCCTCATATGGATATAATGTAAGTTCGATTCTTACTATTAGCTTCTAGATTTATAGCCGTTATAAGAGACTAATTTAATAATTAGTTATAGTAGCGAATTTACAGTCATAAAAGAAATAGTCTAAAGTGAATATAGTTTAATGGTAAAACACTTCAGTGTCATTGAAGTAGATGCGGGTTCGAATCCCGTTGTTCTCGTTATCTTTAGCTCTTTCCGCTATAACAGGGGACAGCTTTAAGACTTATTATTACTCTATAGAACAGCCTAGTTAAAAATTTAGAATTCAGCCTTCTTTTTAAAAACAGGAGCCGAAGGAGAAATTAAAGGCATTAAAAGTCAAGAAACTTTGTTACTGCTTATTCTATAAATTTCTGCATTTTCCCAGAATTTAAAACCACTTTCTCTGTTTTGGCCCCCCTGCGTAGCAGGGGGGGCCAAAATGTCGCTTTGTTTTTGGGCGCTACGGAAATAGGGTTATTGGTATGCCTTCTTTCATTATTTATGACTGTAAGGGGCGAAACCCACAAACTTATAATACAAAGGAAACCAATAGGAACTATTACAAGATGCATGACATTATCATTAGTGTTATTCCTTGTAGGTATTTTAGGATTCGTTCTAAACCGTAAAAACATTATTCTAATGCTAATTAGTATTGAGATGATGTTACTAGCGGTGACTTTACTAGTTATTGTTAGCTCATTCAGCTTCGATGACATTGTAGGTCAAACTTACAGCATCTACATCATTGCCATTGCTGGAGCAGAATCCGCAATTGGTCTTGGTATCTTAGTTGCATTCTATCGATTACGAGGATCAATTACTCTACGTTAGATGTACCTATCAATTTTAGCTCTACCATTATTTGGTGCTGCGTCAGCCGGTTTACTTGGACGTAAACTTGGAGTTACTGGTGCACAATTAATTACAAGTGTATGTATGTGTACATCTGCACTTCTATCTATTGTTGCCTTCTACGAGGTAGCATTATGTGGATCACCTGTATCAATCTACTTAAGTAGTTGGATTGACTCAGGAATGATGTCTGTAGACTGGGCATTCATGTTCGACAGCCTAACAGTATCAATGTTACTACCTGTTACAGTAGTTTCATCAATGGTACATATCTACTCTATGAGTTACATGGCTGCTGATCCTCACAACCAACGATTCTTCTCATACCTATCAATGTTCACTTTCTTCATGCTAGTACTAGTAGCTGGAGATAACTACCTAATCTTATTCGTAGGATGGGAGGGTATTGGAGTATCTTCATACTTACTGATTAACTTCTGGTTCACTCGAATCCAGGCTAACAAATCAGCTATCAAAGCCATGACAGTTAACCGTGTAGGTGATACTTTCTTAAGTATTGCATTCTTCGGTGTGTTCTGGGCATTCGGTAACTTAGATTACGCTACAGTTTACAGTCTGTCACCTTACATGAACGAGACAGTTCTAACTATCATTGGATTACTATTCCTATTCGCCGCAATGGGTAAATCAGCTCAATTAGGACTACACACATGGCTGCCAGATGCCATGGAGGGACCAACTCCAGTTTCGGCGTTAATCCACGCTGCTACTCTTGTTACTGCGGGAGTTTACTTACTTCTACGGTCTTCTCCACTACTTGAGTACGCTCCAACAACTCTTGTTGTAATTACATGGGTGGGAGCTATTACAGCATTCTTCGCTGCAACAACAGGTCTACTACAAAATGACATTAAACGTGTTATTGCTTACTCTACTTGTTCACAAATGGGATACCTATTCATGGCAGTAGGTATTTCACAATACTCAGTAGCACTATTCCACCTGGTTAACCACGCCTTCTTCAAAGCTGTACTATTCCTTGCTGCTGGTGGAGTATTACACTCAATGGCTGACCAACAAGATATGCGACGACTTGGTGGTTTAATTAACTTACTACCATTTACTTACACAATTATCCTAATTGGTTCACTAAGTCTAATGGCCATTCCATTCATGACAGGATTCTATTCTAAAGATTTAATCCTTGAGTCAGGATACGCTACATATACTATGAGTGGACACATCGTTTACTGGTTAGGAACATTAACGGCTATGATTACTGCATTCTACTCATTCCGTCTAATCAGTATGACATTCTTAACTACACCTAACGCTCCTAAAGTGGACTACGAGCACACTCACGAGCAAGATATGATCACTGTAGTGCCTTTAGTAATCCTTGCAGTAATGTCAATCTTCTTCGGTTACATTGCTAAGGATAGTTTCGTAGGTATGGGTAGCGATATGCTTGCTACATCATTATTTGTTCACCCATCACACGTGACATTAGTTGAGGCCGAGTTCTCAATTCCTACATTCTATAAATTACTTCCTGCTATTGGGACAATTGGGGGTGCATCATTAGCATTACTAATGTACCACCGATTAGCTAACTTCACTGTAGATTTAGCTCTAAGTGATCTTGGTAAACGAATCTACACATTCTTCAACGCTAAGTGGTTCTTTGACGCGGTTATTAACCACTA